>JACTMU010000052.1 GCA_014584465.1 Pseudomonadota bacterium
GGGGTGTGACCTCAGTATTATGTAGACAAATATAAAATTCAAGCTAAGATTTTTGCGCAACCTGAAGTTCAATGGAGGGATTATGAGCGCAGCAAAGATCGTAGGCAGGAATAAGAAGGACTTTACTATTCAGATTAAAATTCCATATGGCAAGTCAATGCTTGAAGCTGAAGAAGAAATTCAGCGATGTCTCAACGAGGCTGGATCGCTGAGTACGGGTGAGGTGCTTGAACAATTTGACACGGATGGTTCACCCATTAAAATTGGTGATTCGAATTGGACAAGCAAAGGGAAAGTCGAAAAAACATATCAGACGCCATATGGCGAGACTGAAATTAAGCGGCATGTTTACCAAAGCTCCCAAGGGGGACGTATTTTTTGTCCGCTGGAACGGGATGCGAGAATCATTTTAACGGCGACGCCAAAATTTGCGAAAGTGTTGTCTTCAAAATATTCTGAGTTTGGATCATCGCGAGTTATCAAGGATTTGGGTGAGAATCATGGACGAGAGGTTGCGAGATCTTTTGTGCAAAATGTTTGCGATGCAATCGGCGCTGTTGCTTTTGCGAAAGAGGCTGATTGGCAATACGAATTGCCGAAGATGGAAAAGCCTGTGCACAGCGTGTCTGTGGGACTCGATGGCACGTGCATGTTACTGAGTGAAGATGGATACCGCCAGGCTATGGTGGGCACAATTGCATTTTTTGATAGAGACGGCGAAAGGCAACATACGATTTATACTGCCGCAGCCCCTGAGTCGGGAAAAGAAACATTTTTAAGTAGACTCAATAATGAAGTTGATCGTGTAAAAGCTGCCTTTCCAAAAGCCAAATATATCGGTCTTGCGGATGGTGCAAGAGACAACTGGGATTTTCTAGAAAGCCGCACCGATATTCAGGTTCTAGATTTTTGGCACGCGTCGGAGTATCTGGCAAAAGCCTCAGAAGTCATGTTCAAAGGTAAGTCCAAAAGCGAAGAGAAAAAATTGTGGCTTGAACAAGCTTGCCATGATCTCAAAAATAAGCATCGTTCAGCAGCGCGTCTTCTCAGTGAAGTCGAGAATTTTTGTGAGGGCAAACGTTTTTTGGCAGAAGATAAAGAAAAAATTCAAAGTACGGTAACGTACTTTACCAACAATAAAAACAAAATGAACTACGCAAGTTGCGTGGAACAAAACTTACCAATAGGCTCCGGAGTTACTGAGGCAGCATGCAAAGTCATCGTGAAGCAGCGACTCTGCGGCGCTGGAATGAAATGGGGTACTCGAGGCGCTGCGGTCGTGCTGAGTTTAAGATCCGTCAATAATACTGAAGGAAGATGGGAGCAGTTCTGGAATAAAGTCGACCAGTATGGATTTCCGGTGGTACCTGAGGCAGCGTAAACTCTACATAATATTGAGGTCACACCCGGCCAAAGCAGGATAAAGTTGGCTGAATGTTGGACGGTCGGTTGGTTTTATCTCGTGGTGAATCTCCATATATCGAAATACAGTTAAATAGCCTTCTTCTTTGGTTCCAAGGACAGCTTCAGTCCCAAGGCATCTAGGATCGAATACAGGGACGAAAGCGTAGGATTGCCGCCCTTGGAAAGCAGTTTATATAGATTTTCTCTGTTTAGTTTTGTTCGAGTCGAAATTTGACGAATGCCTTTCGCCTTTGCGACGTGGCTAAGAGCATCCATGAAGACCTCTGGAAGGTCGCTTTCTTCTAGTGCCGCCTTAAGGTATTCATACGCGAACTCAGGTTCTTTGAGTCGAGAAACGAAATCTTTATCGTGGTCTCTATATGGTTTCCTAGTCTTCTTTGCCATGATAACGCTCCTTAAAGTCCAGCCATAATTCCTTGGCCTTAACTATGTCCCGCCTTTGTGTTTTCTTGTCTCCTCCGCAAAGCAGCACAACTATGGTCGTCCCAATACGCCCGAAGTACACTCGGTACCCAGGACCAAAATCAACTTTCAATTCGCCAACCCCTTCACCAACTGGTTCCCAGTGCCCCAGATTGCCGAGTCGAATTCTGCGAACTCTTACCTCGATCTTTGCCGCCGCCTGTTTGTCCCGAAGATCGCTAAGCCAGACCGAATATGGTGCGTGACCATCAATGTCTTCGTAAACAAGGACTTTCATCGTTGCAGATTCCCTCTTTTTTGAGAGTAGTTTATATACTACTGGATGTCAAGTGCGATTTTTTGCTTGAGATTCAAGAATTCCACTAAAAGTTCCTGCCTGGTGAGGGGACCTCCAAAGAGAATCTTTCCATCGACGATTTGAATCTTCCCTCCTTCAAGACGGCATTGGTCAATGGCAGGAGGCCGATCAGGTACGAGTCCTTTGTCGAGATAAGGTAGGGTCTTACGCTCTCTGGGGGGAGGCACTGGATATGGGTTAGGGTAGGATGTGGATGAGTTTTGCCTTTGTGGTGAGGTCGATCGAAAATGAGCCTTGATCGATGGTGAGGGTTCCAGTCTCAAAGAAGTTAGGATACTCATTTGCGTTGAGGTCGGATCCACTTGAAGCGGTGGGAACGGTGACGGAGTAGGTGGCTGTGGTGCCTTTCGCCACAGAGATTGTATGGGTTTGAACTTCTGAATCATCCGTTGAGTCGATCCACGCCACGTAGCTTGTAGACCCGTCACTCTTAGGGAATCGGACCAGAAATAGCCCTCCTGAATCAGCTTTTTCCAAACTCACTTGGTCCCAGCCGGTTGCGTTGAGTTCATGAGCCAGAAGTTTGTATGTGTAGTATCCAAGTTTTTTGACGCCGTAGCCCTCGTCATCGTCACAATGACCGTCATAGATCAATCCGGTCGTCTCAAACATCGTGTCGTTTCGACAATCAAAAGGGGGCCAACCTTCGACCAGGGCCCAAGCGCGAAAGATCTTTTTGACCCCCAAACCCAACGGATAGATGAATCTTCGAACGTGATCAACCGCCTGCCACTCCTCATCGTTCGGTGTCGAGGGAGATCCATTCTCCGTCATCCAAATGGGAGTGTTTGTGTATCCAATCGCATCGAGCTTGTCGCGGTAGCGGTTGTATTGATCCGCAAAGCTCTTCCAATCACTGAACCAGTGGATGTCAAAGAGGTCAAAATATTTTTTTGATGAGTCTGCAGCTACCTCGTTAAGAAGTGGACTCCAGAAACTCTCAAAGACAGTTTGGTCGATCGAGTCTCCTTGAACCGTTCCCGCAGAGAGAACGGTGATCTCAGGATTCCCCTCTTTGATGGCTTCATAGGTGATGTTGAGAAGATGGGCGAACCCTTGAGGGTCTTGGTAGGAGCTTTCGTAACACTGAACCCCAGAGCAGTCACTTCGAGAAAGCGCACGAACCGAGGGTTCATTTTCGATCTGCCAATAGAGAATCGGCTTTCGAAGTCCAGGCATGTCGTTGACACCATCTCCATCATATCGCTCAATGGCAGATCGAACAAATTCGAGATAGGCATCTTCATTTTTCAGCTGCCAAGTCCCCTTCTCAAATCGATTTGTACCGGCATAGATGTTCACCACAAGCTCGAGATCTTGAGGTACGTCGTTGATGAAATTGTCGGAGATCGACCAATCGTAAGTTTTTTGAGAGATTGCAGTGGAGTCCTCTTGAACGATGTCCCAATCAATGGCCGGATGGGAGAGGCGTTCCCATCTTGAACCAACATCAATTGCTGTGGAATAGTAGGGAGAGTCATGGGGGTGCTCTTGAGAGAAATCCTTTCTTGAGGTTGCGCCTGTGTAGGGGTAGTTGGTTCGATCTTGATGATAGAAGGAAGAGAGAAATCCAAATGGGGAGTCTGCGTTCACCTTGGAACGTGGTTCAACTTGAGATGGACTTTTCTCGTTTGTGAGTGAAGTTCGTGAGCAGGAGCATCCCTGAAGAAGAAGTGTCGAAAAAAAGAAGATCGCAATGAGATTTATCGTACGTAGATCACGCCACTCCACCATGGATACCACCACCCTTTATTGCTTTCACTGCTGTTGCTATTTCCCCATCCAATGCGAAACTGATTTCCTCTAGATTTCAACTGATAGATTGTCCTGTTCTTGGGCCATTTATACTCCTTCTTGGTCTTGACCAAGATGGTTTCTTTCTTGGCCTCCTCCCCAAATGAAACGGCGACACCACCTGTGGGATCTCCAAATGAGACATCACCTGACGATGGAGTTTCAGTCGAATCGTATCCAGACCAGGCCTGATCCCAAGTGAGTTGTCGGTGGGCTCTTACGATCTTGAGTTTGTTCTTCTTTGGGCCTGCAGCTTTAATCACGTAGTCTTCCAAGTAAAATTCTTGAATTTCAAAGGGAAGTGTAATGGTGTAGTGACAGGTGCTGTTGTTGTCGCCATTCTTCTTCTTTTTTCGGCAGACAGGCTGATCGTCCGAAGTCCAGTACTTGTCTGGCCCCTTATCATCTTTCTTCTCGCCAATTTCAGCCTCGATCTTTCCTTGGAAGTAGTTTTTGGCGGCATCGGGAGTGATTCCGGTCCACACGACGCCATCGACAAGAGCGCAGGGAAGGGAGATTGGATCTTCCCTGTCCGGCAGCTTAAGGTAGTAGTAGTAGCCGTTCTTAATGGCGCCATTATTTTTATATTCTTCTTCACAGGAGGCCGGCAGTTCATCTTCGCTGACATCGGCATTGACGGGAGTGGTGGGATCTGGCTCATCGTTGGTGTCGGTGCCATCGCCTCCCTCTCCGGTTGAGCCAAGGCTGCTGAGCCCTCCCCCATCATTGCTGGAGGATTGGCACTGGATCAAAAAGGGTGCCATGAGGAGAAGAACGATCAGGAAATAGTGAGTTTTTGTTTTCGGTCTCAAAGTTTCCCCCAAGCATGCAGGTTTTCCAGAGATAGTTCTGTAGAGTAAACGTCAGAGAGGGAGTCAGGTTGCAAAATAATTCTAAATTGATTGAGATGACCGGGGTGTCTCAAAATGATCCACTTGCAGTGAATTCTGGTTAGAGAGAAAGCGTCGAAAAGTCAAAAGAGACGAGGGAACATGATATTCCCTCGTGGCAATTTCAGATTCGGGTTTCAATCTCAAGTGGAGTTCGTCGGCCAACCGCCTTCTTAACCTGCACTCTTTTCGTAGAGTTCGACAGCCTTGTTCATCTCAACAAGAAGTTTCATATTGATTTCGTTGGAGTCATTCAGATGAGCTTTACGAACTTCACTGCCAGAGGCTGCCGAAGTGACTTGGTCCAGGATGGCTTTGTACTCTTTCCAGATGTTGGTCACCGTTCCAAGCTGGCTCAAGATGGCGCTGTCCTTCGTCGCAACAAGACCCTCACTGGCATCTCCCTCTTTGAGCCCCTTGAGGATCTTGTCAAAGCGGTCAACTGTGTTTTTAAGCTCTTTGCGGTTCTCCTCTGGATTCACCTCGAGTGAGATGAGCAAGAGCTCTTTCGTCATCTTCTGTGACAACATCCGCTGAGCCCCGGCAAGGTTGATCGTTGTGGCAAGGGTGCTATCGGTGGAGGCGCCTCCCAGCTTTTTGGCAACTTTTTCCATGAGCCCCACAGCCGCATTCATGTTCTTAAGAATGGGCATATTGTCCGTGGCCACCTGTTTCAAATACTCCACGTCTGCAGTTTTGCCTTTAAGCGCTTGCTCCACCAGGGGTTTAAAGTTTTTCCAGCCATCTTCGACCACCTTGAGCTGTGCGGTCACTTCCGGATCATTGAGAGCCACAAGGCCCATTTCAGTATCTCCTTGAAGTAATCCTTTGAGGGTTTTGTCAAAGAGGGCAGAAGTCTTTTGAAGCTCTTCGAGGTTTTTTCCGGCCTTGATTCTCTTTGCAACAAGGAGAACCTCTTTGGTCATCTTCTGGATCAACATCCGTTGACGTCCAGCAAGGTTTACGACCTTCGCCATCTCTTGGCTGCTCACTGCAAAGATGGGTTGAGTGATGAGCGAAATTGCGAGTGTTGTTGCAAGTGTGATCTTCTGTAGACTCATTGGGTGGCTCCTCCTAATTATTTGTCTCTGAGAACATGTCGTTCTGGGTCTCAGTCTCCTCCGGAGCGTGTTTTCAAAAAAACTTCGTTCCGGTAACTCTTTGATCCAAGGAAGTCCATTTTAGTTTCAATTTGTTGGATAGCCAATGAGCTCTCATTTAAGATTTTGAAACTCAACTTTGGACCAGTTAAGGTGCCTTCTCTTTGTGCAGATTCATCATGAGTGAACAGATGATATTGACAGAGCGCGTACAGGTATCAAATCCTATAGGAACAATGCATTTTCAACGGCTTCAACGGCAGATTCATC
Organism: Pseudomonadota bacterium; assembly: GCA_014584465.1. Classification (GTDB taxonomy): domain Bacteria; phylum Bdellovibrionota; class Bdellovibrionia; order Bdellovibrionales; family JACTMU01; genus JACTMU01. Next base: position 6,261 of record JACTMU010000052.1, read on the forward strand.
ATTGGATTGGGAGATTTTCCACCTCCTTCTTTGTGAAGATCACCTTTTTCAGTATGGCACTCTATTTTTCGATGGGATTCGCCCAAGACACTGAGGTTGAGGAGACGGATGCATACTCAAAACCTATGGGGATGGTGGATTCAAAAGAGGTTGAAGCAACCTATTTTCGTTATCAACTGATCCGTGGAGTGAAGCTTAAGCTAGGTCTCACCGTCATAGAGTCTCGTGCAATTGGACTCCATCTCAGCTACCATTCGGCTCGATTTTTTGATGAAAGAGGTATAGAAAACGAAAGTGCTGAAGGTACAAAACTTGCCCTTTTGAGTTTTCATTGGCCATCGGGACATCTTAAGGATGCAAACCTCACGATTGTTGATTCCAAAGGAAATGTCCTATGGAGTCGCGACGTCGATGAAGATAAGCTTTCCGAGTGGCAAGAAACTCTTTGGAAGGGAATTGAAGATCCAAGGAGATCAAGGCGCGGAAAAACATGGAAGAGGGTTCAGCAGCGATGGCAGGGGCATGCAGGCTCCTCGTATGGAATCGCCGGATTTAACTTCAATCTAGGCTTGCAAAAGGGAGAGGCCTTTCGTTTTTGTGTGGCGGGAGTTGAAGCAGACCACAGAGCAACCTTTTGTTCGAAGTCTTATCAACTGAGCGAAACAAAAGAAAAACAGGAACTCAAACCTGTGCAGTTTAAGGGTAAGGCTTCCGTCGTGCTTGACGGAGCGGCTCGAGATCCTTCAGGGAGCCTTATTGTAGATGGTTCTAAGGGTCTCGATATCGATGTGACTTTTGAAGATGGGGCTACATTGAAGGCAGCCACTGCACCTAAGCCCATTGAGATCGTGGATCTCGATTGGAACCCGAAAGGGGTCTGGGTTACCGTTGCAAAAGAGAAACCCATGGGAAGAAAGATTGTGACCGTGGCCAAGCCTGAGGAGCATTGGTTTGGTCCGACCATTGGAGGACAGGAGAGTCTCTGGCGGGTCCACCTCTCTGGCAAAAGGCGTTTTTTCATTTTCCCTGGATATGTGGGAATTCCCTTTCAAAAAAAGATGATCACTGGACCACCACCAAAAATGAGAGTCTTTATCGATGAAAGGAGCCCAAGGTCCACCTACAGTGAGGTGACTCAACTTAAGGTCAGAGCCCCCCGCGGAGTCCTCCTTTCATCAAAGGAAAAATCCATTGAACAGGTTCAAGATGAGTATTATCTGTGGAACTTTTGGGCGAAGATTCCTGGTGAGGCCAACAGATCTCACATTGAATTTCACGACTCTCAAAATCGTAAATGGTTGGCGCACAACACACTCTATAGGGGGTTTTCCAATGAGTTCAGCGGTCGTGCCGTTTTAGGAATTGCCGATGGTTCTGCGGCGTTTGCCGGAGAACTCTTCTTCAGTTCTTGGTTTGAATCACTCTTTGGATGGGAGAGTTATTACCTTTCTCGCCAACGATGGGGAGTGGGTTTGCGACATTTTCAAGGAGTTGCCCCGTTCAAAACCGAATCTGAAGAGTTCTCAGTTGGCCATTCCAATTTTGACCTCAAGTATCGTTTTTCTCCTGGGGTTTGGGGTTACGATGAGAGTTGGGGAGCCATCCTAGGAGTTCAAAATGTCACCTATGCAGATCCAAAAAATGAGATCAATGAATCCGTTCCCATGGTTGGAGGAGGGTTCTTTTGGGCGAGATCGATGCCTCAGTTGTTTGACTCTCTCTTCAACCTGATTCCCTTCTTGAGATATCCCAAATGGGTGGATCTCGATTTTACATATTATGCAATTTCAACGGGAAAGATTGAACTCAAAACCAACTATCTTTTGAATTTTCATGGAAAGGTCTTCTGGAGTCGTCACGTTTTTGGAGAGGGTGGAATCACCTTCAAACAGATCGACTTTTTAAATCCAGAGAGTCAGTCGAAAGTTTCAACACTGATTGTCCTTGGCAAATTTGGTGTCGGCGTGAACTTTTAGTTAGGGGGAAAACTTATAGAAATCGGCAAAAATGGAATTACCGGACAGCCCCTAGTTATGATCAAGGTGCGCTGATCGTAAAGGTGACCGTGTCACCGTGGCCACTGGCGCAGGAGTCAATCCCTCTGGAGGTTTTCGATTGCCAGTGAATGTAACCATTGGTAGTGTCTCCTACAAAATGGCGGGAGCCTATGCCGACACTTTGACGATCACCGTCGAGGCCAACTAGTGGTTGAACCACGAACACCGGCACTTGCTCGTGGCTGGCCCATTCTTGGAGGAGGAAAGATGATACGCATCAACCAAAATCAATTGATCGAAATGCTTCTTCAATGTGGGCCCATTCACCCTTGGGCACCTCGCTCCTGGGAGATTGACCATCAGGGAAATCCCTTCATCGTGCCTGGGATGGGGGGAATTACCTTGAATGCGGGAGTGGGAGACTCGGCATTTGGCTGGGAGGGTGATCACATTGAGCCAAGTGTAAGTTGTATGGGGACCTCGGACAGTAGCAAGAGGTATGAGAATCCCAATTTGAGTCTACAGGTCTTTGGATGTTGCGGAAATGAAGCGGTCCTTATCTCTGGAGCTGCAAAGGGAAAGAAGGGGTATGTGATTGGCCACCACGGAGGTGCTGAGCATCTCATCGTGGAGTTTCCAAAGGCGGTCAAAGTTAAAATGACCTATGATGATAAGATCATGATTCGCTCAATTGGACAGGGTTTGAAGCTGTTGGATCATCCGTCGATCCATGTTCAGAATTTGGACCCTCATCTCCTAAAGAAGATGAGGATTAAGGATCTTCGAGGTGGAAAACTTGAAGTGCCCGTCACAACGATCGTTCCAGCCGAATGTATGGGATCTGGAATTGGGTCGCTTCATTTCAAACACGGAGATTATGATGTCATGACCAGCGATGAAGATGCCGTACGTAAGTATAAAATCGATAAGATGAGATTTGGTGATTTTGTCGCAATTAAAGATCATGACACACGATATGGTGCGGCCCTGCGGCGGGGCGCAGTTTCAATAGGGATTGTCATTCACAGCGACTCCTTTTTGGCAGGTCACGGGCCAGGGATCACGATGTTGATGACGAGCCCGAAGAGTGACATCGTGCCTCGTCTCGATTCCAAGGCGAACATCAAGGAGTTGTTTCAGGCGAGGCGATAGTCTCGGATCTTTTGCTCCAGACCATGGTTTCGGCTTTGGCTCTTGCTCTTGCTCATTGGATTGATCGAAACTATGATGGAAGAAGTGAACCACTCTCTTTTTGACAATCTCTATTGTCCAGTTTTGATCGTGAATGAATCCCTAAAGGTGATCTATTGCAACGATGCGATTTTAGGACTTCTCGGAGTCAGTTCAAGGACGCTTCGCCGAAGCAACAGCGTTTTAGATCAGATTCAATTTGACCCTCCGATGTTTGAGAATGTGGATCTTAAAGATGTGATTCTGCCTACCCCTTATCAAGAGGTCATACTTGAATCACGAGAGGGTACAAAAGCAAAAGGGCAAGTTGCAATTCAACCACTGGGAGAAGCGCCAGACGAGTTGGGACTGTGGTTGATTTACATTCGCGATGTAACTCTAGAGGAAAAACTTCAGGCCAAATATCGTAAGGAGATGCAACAAAAGCAGACCATGATTGAGGCCCTTGCAAAGACAAGTTCGGCTCTCAATAGAAAGCTTATGGAGCTTTCGATGTTGCTAAGAATTGCAAACGTGACCAGCTCTCTTGGAGATCTTGGAGTGATCATTGATACGATCTTTCGAGAGCTTTTCTCGTTCTTTCGGTTTAAACATTCAACTCTCTTTGTGTTGAGTCGAAATGGTTCAGAGTTGCGGGTCGAGGCATTTCACAGCAATCCACAAACAGCAGATGTGGGATTTGGTCAGCGTGAGATTCTTTTCACCGTGGATCGTTCCCATGAATTGATCAGCGAGGTGCTTCGCAACGAGGGGCCACTCTATGTTCGTAAGGACTACCAAAAGCCCTTTTTTGAAAACTTTGAAAAGTCGATAGGCTTTGAAGTTGCCGATGCAGTTATGATTCCTGTGAAATCTAAGGGGCGCACTTTGGGAATGGTGATGATGTTAGGTTCTCCCGAAGGTTGGGTGGAAAAACCGGAAGATCTCAATCTCATGGATTCGATTGTGGGTCAGCTTGGAATCATCTTGGAAAACTCTGCACTTTACGAAAGTTCCATTCGAGATGGCTTGACCGGACTTCACAACGTAAGTTACTTCCGCTCTGTTTTGAACTCCGAGATCAAACAGACTCTGAGATATGGATATTCGCTGAGCCTTATCTTATTTGACATCGATCATTTCAAATCCTTTAATGACAAATATGGCCATCAAACAGGCGATCTTGTTTTGAAAGAGGTGTCCCGAGTGACTCAAGAGGCACTGAGGACCTCTGATGTGGCTGCTCGATATGGTGGTGAAGAGTTCGCAGTCATTTGCCCTGCAACAGACGGGTTGGGGGCGGTGAAGGTGGCTGAGCGACTTCGAGAGGCCGTTGCAGCCAATAAGGTCATGGATGACGGAAGAGAGCTTTCAGTTACGATCAGCATAGGTGTTACGGAGGTCTCCAAGGAGGGCTCCTCGGTTGAGTCCTTGATCAGTGAGGCGGACCAAGCCCTCTATGCGGCAAAAGGTCGAGGTCGAAATCAAGTGGTTTTTTATAGCATGGAGCTGCTTCAAGAGGCCCAAAAGAAGGCTCAATAGCAGTAAAATTCTCTGTTTCAAAATGAGAAGATCTTACATCTCACAAAAAAAGTGCATCTTTTCCGATTTTGAGGCGTTTCTCTATTGTGAGGTGCCCAAAACCGAGCCAGGACTTTTGTTTTTGATGAGAAATCGCAAATGACTCTTTTGGTCGGTTTGGCACAATTCTTAGAAATGACACAATGATAGAGAAGGAGTTCAGTTTGACATTGCATGACATCTTACATGAGGCCTCTGCTCGCAGTGCAAGTGATGTCCACCTTAAAGTGGAGACTCAACCACAAATTCGAATCAATGGCAATCTGGAGCCCATCAGCATCTCTCAGCCAAAGATTTCAAGAGAAAAGATGCAAACTATGGTGGAGTCCATCTTGGACTCAACTCAACTATCCAGTTTGCGGAACCAAAAAGAGATCGATGTGGGCTATGGTGTTTCTGGTTTAGGGAGGTTTCGCATCAACATCTTTCATCAAAGGGGATCGCTAGGAATGGTGATTCGATCCATTTCTCACATTGTCCCCTCCATCAATGAACTCTGCTTGCCTCCGATGGTGGGAAGGATTGCAGACGCGGATCGAGGTTTGGTGCTCGTGTGTGGGTCTCCTGGTTCAGGCAAGTCAACCACCCTGGCTGCCATGATCGATCTGATCAATCGAACCAGAAACAAACACATCATTACTCTTGAAGACCCTATAGAGTATCTCATTCATGATCAAAAGAGCCTCATCTCTCAAAGAGAGATTGGAATCGATACAAACAGTTATGCGCGAGCGCTTCGATCGGCTTTACGACAAGATCCAGATGTCATCATGATTGGAGAGATTCGAGATCGCGCGACTTTGGAGGTCGCGTTGGCCGCAGCCAAAACAGGAAAGTTGATCTTCTCAACATTGTGTGCAATGGACGCACAAGAGTCTCTTCAGCGCATCTTTGCGATGTACAATAAGGAACAGCAGTCGGACATTCGGAGCCAGGTGGCATCGGCACTTAGGAGCATCATCAGTCAGAAGCTCTTTCGTGAGAAAAAGATGAAAAGAAAATCTTATCTTCTTGCTGAGATCTTGGTGAACAACGATCAAGTCAGAAGCATGATTTTAGACCCCAGCAAGACGGATCAAGTGAAGCACTTCATAGACGAGGGAAGGTCTGGTCGGTACGGACAGTCGTTTGACCAATCTCTCTGGGGTTTGGTTTCACAGGGAGTCATGGAGCTTGAAGATGCTTTGAGTTTAGCAGAAAATCCCACTCTCTTTCAGAAGCGAATGAAACCTTTAGGAATTCAGAGTTCTCATTCCTCCGAAGAGGACCTCTCCTATCCTCAGGGGTGGCTTCTTCAACGCCAGCAGTGATCTTGGTGTCATGCTCGAAAGCAGCTTTCACGCCAAGCACTGCATTCTGACTGAATCTATGCTGCGGCAATATGATCTCTGTGGGGTTTGAGATTGGGGATTCGTATGAGAAATGTGGTCCCCTGCCCAGGAGCGCTCGTCACATCTATGGTTCCTCGATGTTTCTTAATGAGTTCCATTACAATGTTGAGCCCTAGCCCTGTGCTCTGCTCTCCCTCGGTCCCTGTGCGCCCAGCTTTACTGAATTGATTAAAGAGATTTGGTATCTGGTCCTTAGGGATCCCAATTCCAGAGTCCTTAATGGAGAACTCGAAGGATCCGTCATCATGATAGGTCTCTGTAACTTTGACCTCGCCTTTCCGCTCTGTAAATTTGATAGCGTTTGAAATGAGATTGTTGGTCACCCGAATGAGGGCCGAAGGATCCACATAGACCAATTGCCCTACCTTGGAGGCCTGTTGAGTGATTGTGATCGATTTGGATTGAGCCATGCTTTTGTAACTGTTGATGCTCTTTTGGATGAGTTCAGTTAAAGAGATCTCTTTGAGTTTTAGCTCCTCCTTTTGAAGCTGAATTTGGGAGATGTCGAGAAGGTCATTGATAAGATTAAGGAGATTGAGACCAGATGACTTGATAATTCCCAATCCTTCTTGTTGTTCGGGCTTCAAACTAGGATCCTCGAGCAATATGGCCGCAAAACCCAAGATTCCATTGAGAGGTCCCCGCAAGTCATGTGAGCATGCCGCCAAGAACTGATCTTTGAGTCGATCGAGATTTTGAAGCTCGATGAGGTTTTTTTCCAGATTATTATAGAGAAGCTGAATTTCGAGATGAACGTGAAGTCGTGCAAGAAGCTCCTCTTTGAAATAGGGTTTGACAAGGTAGTCGGTCCCACCGGACTGAAAAAATTCAAGCATTTTGGATCTGTCCGAATCTTCAGTGACGAGGATCATCGGTATCGTCCTTAGACCAAGTTCCGTTCGAACTCTTCGGCAAAGCTCCTGGCCATTGAGATTTGGAAGATCTTGCTCTGTGATCAACAGATCGAGCTCATGGCCTTGTTGCTCCATAATTTCGTAAGCGTGCTTGCCGTCATTTGCTTCTAAGACCTCAACTCCGATTTGACTTAAAAAATGAGAGGTCATGTGTCGCGCAGAGTTATGGCTGTCTACGATCAGAGCTCGAACTCCTGAGAGGCGTTTTTCAGGAAAGAGAATCTTTCTTACGGCGATCCTAAGCTCACCTTTTTGAAAAGATTTTGAGATGAAATCGCTCGCTCCAGATTCAAAACCCTTGACTCGTCCAGTTACGGTATCTGTTGCAGTCAAAAAAATAATGGGAGTTCGTCGGGTCTTACCATCTTTGCTGTTACCGAGCGAGCATTCATATTCACGAATTCTTCGACACGTCTCATATCCATCCATGCCGGGCATTTCAACATCGAGAGTGATGATACTGATTTTGGGATTCTCCTGGAGGATCTTGATTCCCTCATCACCATTGCCAGCTTCAAAATAGTCGTCCTCCTTGGTCAGCTGGAGCTCTCTTCGAATGACAAGTCGATAGACAGGACTATCGTCGATGATAAGTACTTTCATTTTGATGATTCCTGATGTTTGTTTCGGAATGATGTTCCCTATTCCTAAAGAAGAAAATGAGGCCATTTTTTTAACTAGACCTCAAGTTGTGTCGTAGAATTTTTCGAACGGGCTGTAGAATGATTGTAGAGTCCGCTGTTGCGGAACTGGATCAAAGAGGAGTCCAAAGTTAAGTAGTTTTGCCGATATCTATGAACAGCTATGAGAATATCAACTTGAGAAGTAAGGGGGGATCATGGGTGACGGCGGTCAAAGCGGTAAAATTCGTGTCGAGGTCGACAAAGAGCTTGCGGATTTGATTCCTAACTTCTTGAACAATCGTAAGAAAGAGATAGACCACATCGACAATCTTCTAAAAAGTAAAGACTACGAGACGTTGTGTCGCGTGGGTCACTCAATGAAGGGCAGCTGTGGTGGTTACGGATTCATGGAGCTCAGTGAACTTGGAAAGTCAATTGAGCAAGCAGCAGATGGAAAAGATGAGAAGACCTTGGGGGAGCTTCTCAATCAATACAAGAACATGTTGGATCGTTTTGAAGTCGTCTTTGTTTGAAATGATGTTGCATTTAGTAGAAGAGATTGGACCATAGGCATTGATGGAAGAAGCATGGCACGCATACTGGTGATTGATGACGATGAGGATTTTCGCATGCTTGCAAAGGCCTATCTATGTACAAATGAGCATGAGGTGATTTTGGCAAGAGATGCCTTTGAGGCACAGGATCTCCTGGACATTGCAAGATTTGATCTCGTCCTGTGTGACGTCAATATGCCAAGAAAGAGTGGTTTCAATTTGGTGACGGAACTTCGTCGTGGGCTTCGAAATAAATTTCTGACTATTGCCTTTCTGACGGGAAGAACGGACAAGAGAGACATTCAGAGGGCCATAGACATTGGAGCTGACGGCTATATTGTAAAGCCCATTGAGAAAGAGAGTTTTCTAGAACAGGTGGAGAAGCTTCTGTTGAAAAATCCGGGGCGGACTGATTTGACCCTTGATATACCAGAAACATTTGATGATCCGATCTCTAAAATAGTCATAGAGATCGGGGGGCATCTTCTGCAGATCTCTGATGTTGGGGTCTTGATAGAGGCGAAGCATGCTCTTCGAGAGGGCGATGTGGTCCTCTATGACTCAAAGATCTTCTCTCTGATCGGGGTCAAGCCACCCGTGATGACGGTCAATACCATTCGAGAGATTTTGGGTCGCAACGCATGGCAATTGACCTTAGTCTATCGAAATCCTCCCTTTGAAACTCTTCAGAAAATTCAAGCCTGGCTTAAGGGCCAAAAGAGTGGCATCCAAAAGGCCATCTAGTGCCTGTTCGATCAAAAATGGAATTACCGGACAGCCCCTACCTATGTAGCTTGAACTTACTCGTTCGTATGAGGTTGGCCTTCTGCTTGAGTTTAGGTTTTTGTGGACGATGTTTGACCAAAACCGCGAGTTCATGGCCACGTGCACCCAGATTGACTTTTCCGTTGCCATCCCTTGGCACGGCACGCGACCAAGGTGTATTGGAAACAATCACTGAAATCTCCTCATTGTGTGGATCTACCTGGACTTGAGAGATGAGCCTCAGATCCGTGATGTCATTTCCTACAACTGAAGGGTGCATAAAAGTCTGTGTGATGTATCGGTCATACTCAGATTTGATTGTTTCAATGGCGAGTTTCACTTCTTTCGGTTGAAGTCGTGGGCCAATGAAGACGCCATCTCCACTTCGGCCATCGACCGGTTTTGCAACTCGTTGCTCCAAGTTTTCAATCAAATCTTTGAAGACCTTCTCATTTAGACTGAAAGATCCATCTCTTTCAGCCCTGTAAAGACTCTTTGTGGGAACGTTTCGAAGAATGGGCTTCTCGCCAAGGTAGTACCCGATTAGATCTTCCATGAAAAGATAGAACTCTTTGTCACCAACGAAGTCAGTTCCTGGGGTGTAGTTGGTGCGCACGTTACCCTGAAGGACGGCCGAAGTAAGGCCAGGGGTCCCTCGGGCTTGCTGTTTCTGTATCCTATCATAGGGGTAGGGGGACTTCGTTTGTAGGGTCAAGTCAATCTTATCGTAGTCTAAGTGTCCATCTGAAGTTTGAGTTGCGATTGCCTTTGCGAGGGCAGAGGCTGATTTCTTTGGCAATGCATCTCTGCCTGTGTAGCTGAGCTGCATCTTAGCCTCTTTGACAAGCCAGAGATTCTTTGTTGCCTCGTGACTCGAATCGGCTTCATGGTACTCACTATTGAGAATCAAATATCCGACACGTCTTTTCACGAGAGATCCATGTTTATTCGTCCATTCCAAATAGAGCTTTCCATTTCGCTCCTTCAGTTTCTTCTTTGTAAAGGGCGTTACGACATCCACATTGAGTGATTTCCAGATCTTCTTAAGCCTTAAATCTTCATTGTCCGGATAGGGTGGCACGAGAAAGAAAACGATCCGATCCTTGGGGCGGTTGGTCTGAGCTCGGAAATTTTGGACGAGTTCCTGAAAGAACTCCATTGGGTTGTCCAAATTCGCAAGTTGTTTTTGATAGTCCATTCGATTGAAGAGAACTTCTCGAGCTTTGAGTAAGTCTCCAATTCCGCCGATATAGCCAATGTTGTCTTCGAGCACTCGCCATACTCCTTCTGCATCTCGAATGATGTCGGGTCCATAGGGAAAGGAAATTTGGGCATGTTCAAGTTGGTCTTCAAATGACTCCTCACCATTTCGTTGTATGATTCGTTTTATGACGGACTCTGGGATAATGTTGTCTTTAAGATATTTCTTTTCGCCTGAATAGTGATCACGTAGGAACATCGCTATAGCTTTAGCCCGTTGCACAGTGCCTTTTTTGAGTAGTGCATACTCACTCTCTGTGAGTATTCTTGGAATCGGACCTAAGGCGTTGTCATTTTGAAAATCCCTCTTGGTAACTTCTTTGAATTTTTCTTCTTGCTCAGAAGACCATCCGGAAAAAAGAGGATGGATGTCCTTGTAATGGGCCCGAACATTGCCTTTGTGATCATAGACCTCGTCGTAGAATTCTTGATCAGCCTTCGTCTGTGGCAGAAGGAGTGCGATCGAGCAGAATGTAAGGGTGATGGCGTAGGTCAGTCGATTCATGGCATTGTTCTCCGGTAACGCTGAAAGATCTGTTGAAGTTTTTTGGAAAGGAATTGGTATGGTCTGGTGTTGAAACCCTCTTCTTCCATAGTTTCGACCGTATGCATAATCCAAGCGTGAGTTTCGTCATGAAGAACGGAATCTTCATAGCCCATCTTCTTGGAGAGCCATGCTTCGACATCCTTCAAATTGTACTGAGACAAGATTGAATCAATCTCGGAGCGATAGCGGTGATTCAAATGGTAGAGAGCATGGGCGATTTCATGATCTAGAGTTTTCAAATCCTGATCAAAAGTTGTTCCGATAAAATAGATATGATCACTGTCTCCGATCTTCTTGAACATCCTAATGAGGATTCGCTCATCTAAGGTAAGATTTGGAAACTTGCCCGCCAAGAAGGGTTGGATCACAGTTCCTGGAAAATTAAACCCATCCCAGAAGGTGTAGTAGTTTTTGATACTTGGGACATTGGATTTGTACCATTTTCGAAATTCAGAACGGCTGAACACTTTGTCTTTGAACATCGGAGATTCGAAATGCTCCTGAAAGCGGACCAAAGACTTGGCCATCCTTCTTTGGTCATAGAATCGAAAGTGCAAAAGGTTGGGAAGAGGCATCGAGAGCACGCCTAGGTCTGCGATTTCGAAATTGCTTTTACCTTGAAGGTCGGAAAGTTCGGGTAAACGTGCTTTTCGGACCATCTTTGAAATCTCTTTTTCATCAAAGATGGTCTTGTTTGCGGTTTGATCCAAATCATGAGGGATCGTTCGTGTAGGTTTGTTCAGGATATCAGTGATGAGTTTGCGCATCAAAGTCCACTGATATCTTCGCCAAGAGTATCCGAGGAGTCTCACAGATTCCATTTCGAGTCGTTGAGCTATTTGGTGCGTTCTATGATAGAGCTCCTCCTCAATTTGGAGTTCATCAATGAGCGATTTCTCGACGGATTCATGGATGATCAGAGGTTTTAGGACATTGATGGATTCTTGATTATTGTCAAGACGGTAGTGATCTTGAATGGAGCGATCTATATATATCTTAAGGGGAGAGTTTTTGGAATAACCCGCCAACAGCGGTATGTCATACTCCCTGTTCAGAGTCACTCTAGACCAAATGGCATTGAAGGCCTCTTCCAAAACATGGCTTGAGGTATTAAAGTCCAAGGTTTCCTTTTTCATCGCAAGTACAAAGGAACGCCAGTTGATTTTCGAGGTCTTGAATATTTGTTTTTGGACTCGTAATGAGAGTTCTCGTGCATGAAGTTCTGAAACGCCAAGGCGTTTGGTGAACGCAGCCTCGAGAGATGCTTGAACCTTGAAGAAATTATCTAGGTCAACGAACTTTCCAGTTTCTGATACCCATCTTCGAGGTAGCTCGTCTGAAATTACTACAAGGTCACCTTTTTTGAAGTAGATGGACTTGAGTTGTCGTTCACGGCGGATATGAATTTTTTTTATGATGGCCATGTGGGAGTCAAGGAGAAAGTATGAAGAGTTTTCAGTGGGGACCGTTGGTTTTCGCGTAAGTAGAAACTCGGCAGAGATCTGATCCTCTGCGAAGAGAGATGAACATTTTTCACTCCCTAAACCGAAATGAGAGTGAAGTACGAGCATAAGCTCCACAAATAAGAACAAAAAGATACGTGCCATATTTTTTTCCTTATGCAAACTTCAGACCATGTTGACTTTTGAGATCAACCTTTGCTCGTGGTCATAGACTACACCTTGGTATTGTTCGGTTTTGTAATGATATTATGAGAATATTTTTGGGATTTGTTTCTGGTATTTGGCTTTTTGAAGGAATTTCTTTCATGGATCTTTGAAAGATTTTCTTGAAGTCTCGAACACTCTTAACCCGAGCTTTGAAAAGTGGGAGAGTTGATCTTTTTTACAAGAATAAACTTCCAATTGCGATTTTGGGGTTGACGCGGACGAGAGTCCAACACATTCGTGGGGAGAGAGTGTGGTCTACTTCTTGGTGTTTACAATGGAGAGAAGATCTTGGGTTTCATGGCTGCGAGCTTTCATGATGAAGGCAAGAAGCTGGGCGGGTTCACCTTTTGTCTCCACCCCTCTATTCAGGGTTTGGGCATTTCAACGATTGGCTATCGACTTCTGCTGGAGTATTTGAAAAAGAAGAGAGTTGAGAGCTTTAGAGGTGGAACCTCTCAACCCTCCATTAAGCATCTGGGATCCATAATGAAACGGGAGCATCGCTACACCCTCTTCATCAAATCCAAATCTTAGATTCATAGATTGCGCTCCTCCTCGAGTCTTTTTCCAATGTCCGATCCGGGCACCAGCCAAAACATAGGCGTCTCATATTGATCGGGATCCTCTTTGTATCATTTGTGTCAGGCACGATTTGTGTCGAAGGGGTCGCGTGAATGGATTTGTGTTTGTCTCAAAATCAGACATTGAATCTTCAAGTTGCGTTTCAAAGTGAATGGTTGTGTAGAAATCTTTAAAATTATGTGGCGCGTTAGACAGAAATTGTGTACGATTCAATATAGTTGCCCGTATGCAGTGATTGCCTCGAACGAATTTTTCCTGTGCATACTTCACGTCATCTCCACTTCCAATTGTTTTGATCCTTACATGACTTGGGCGTTTTCGAAGAAAGGAGACAAACGTATGAATTTCATGATGAAATGTGACTACGGTCAAAGGAACTGTCTCAAATTGAGCAGTTTGATTCTTGTTGCAGCTTGGCTGACCAGCTGTAAAACCTCAGAGACTGAAAAGAAAGCTCTCGATCAGGTGTTTGATCCTCCACCAGAAGTTGTGGTGGTCGATGAATCTGATGAAGACAATGTATGTGTCGATTCGGTTGAAGAGAGTGAACCTACCAATGGCTCAGTTGATGGCGGATCGAGTTGTTATCAACAAACATTCTACCAACCGCAGGCTGAAGAAACGACCAAGAAGGTCGATGTTCTCTTTGTCACGGACACCTCTGGATCATTGAGAGAAGAGCGTCCATCCATCGCCCGAGAAATCGGGGCCTTTGTGGATGAGCTCCCACAAGATGTCGATTATCAGATGGCCGTGATGTTGGCGCATGGAAGCCGAGGTTCAGGGTCTGGAAAACTCTGGAAGTACAAAAATGATCGACATGTTTTGGCTTCATCTGAGATGAGTTTCGATGAGATTCGAGATCAGCTAGTTTACAAATTGACCAATGTTCGAACGGACAGCCACTCCGATGGTGGAGAGGAGGGCCTATACTCTTTGAATCGTGCTCTCGATCATGGAATGTTGACGGCAGCTCGGGCGCATGGTTTCTTTCGACCCGATGCGGCTCTTGCCGTGATTTTCATTGCCGACGAAAACGACATTTGTGCCCGATATCCTGATGGAGTGACGCCTGAACCTGACCCACAGGGTAAGGAAGGACCTGCTTTTGAGCGAGATTGTGGCAACATCTTGGCAGAGTCTCTCTATGGAAGATTGAAAGAACTTCAAGGTGATCGACCTCTTATGATTGCAGGAATCTTGTACAATGAGAACTCTGTGATTCCTCAAGGGGGAGAAAATGAGATTGGATACGGATATCTGGATCTCATCCGGCTTGCTCAAGGGATTTCGATTGATCTGAGCGGTCAACGTTTTCATGAGGGTCTTGAAGCAATCGGTGCTCTTGTAAATAAGAAACTTACACTCAGAAGCCGGTTTCCTATTGAATACAGCAACATTGATTCGATCAACATGAGTGTGAAGGTGGATGGTGTCGAGGTTCCGTTTGAATATCTCGCTGAGACCAACGAAGTCCATTTGACGGATGATCTTGGGAAAGAAGGATCTGAGATTTTAATCACCTATTGTGTAAAAGTGGAGCAGATTCTTGATCCACCTGTGAGCTCAGATGATTCTGCGGGGGGATCCGTCGGAGATGAACCTGCCGATACGACAGTGGGTGATGGTGGTGCGGGGGGCTCCACAACAGATCCAGTCCTTGAGGATCCACCTCCGCCTACATCAGACAGTGGTGGAACATCTCCTACTGTAGGAACTGAACCAAACGATGTGCCCTTCCAAGAGCCTGTCGATGAAGATGGTGATGGAATCGATGACTACACGGGCGAGGTGTTGCTGTAATTGGCTCACGCTAGAAGTAGTAGGAGGAGCCTACGAGAAAGGCGAAGGTCTGAAAGGATTTTGGGAGCACACGGATTGCCTGATTCAGATGTTGTGTGCTCTCACCGCGCCCTCCGGTGTAGTATCCTCCCAGTGTCACGCTCACCGCATCGCTTGTGAAGATGGCGAGATTGGCTGAAAAGCCCCACATGTCCACATGGTCTCCCTGACGCTCTTCTTTGTTGTGGTCAATTTTAGGTGTTGACGAGAAATTGGTGTAGATTCCCAACCGCATACGGAGCCAATCGTAGAGGTGGTATTCAAAGCCAAGGGCTCCGTTCCACACTTCGTTGTGAACAATGTTTTCACCGGCTTGAATCAGATCAATGTCAGTGTAATTTTCGGGTGCGTAATGTGATAGATCCATTGAGAGGGTCCATGCCTTTGGAATTTCGTAAGCAATGCCAATGGCCGCGCGTGCAGGTATGCGTGTTTCTGAATCAATGCCCGTTTCACTCAGAACCGCTTTGGTGTAGGGATCGGTCTTGATTTGAGCACTGTAGTAGCTTCCTGACCCGCTCACCTCAAGGGACGGGAATCGGTAGGAAACCCCCATGGTCCATCGAGGTGCAATCCTTCGATGGTATCCCAGAATGTAGAGAATGGAGTTGTTGTGAAAGGTTTTTTCCTCCACGTACATATCACCGGCAGAGGGTCCAAAAGAGAGGTCATTGAGGGTGCGTACCAAATTGCGGGAGGTGTAGTACATGGTGAGGCCGACGCTGTCCTCGGCCGTCAAATTGAGTGCAAGTGTTCCCCCAACCCAAAGAGATTCATCGATGAGGTTAAGGTATGAGGTGTTTGTTCCATCGGCGAAAATCTCTCCGGCGAAGTACTCATAGTCCGGAACGAGAATGGAGATGCCAAAGGCAAAGTGGCCGAGAGAGGCGATGCTTCCACTTGCAGCCGGAATGGACTTGAATGCACCACGATTGACTCGAAATGGGGCTGAGGAAAAATCTTGATCGACACCATAATCGATCTCGTACTTGTGATAGACGTTGATGGCTGCGGAGAGACTTCGACCATGCATCAAGGCTAAGGCGGCAGGGTTGTAGAAAGAGCAGCCGCCAGGATCGTTGGTGAGGGCGGTGAAGGCTCCACCCATACCGGCTGCGCGGTCACCAATGAGGATGGAGTTGTAGTTGGAAAATGCAGCCCATCCAAAGTGAGGATCCAAGAGAATGCATAAGTTGCATAAGAGGATGAGTGCAAAAAAAGTAGATCGTAGGCTTTGATGAGGTAACTCTCTCAGATCACATTTTCTCCCTCTGTCCATAGATTTAGCATGAAGCGTGTTTTGGTCTTGTCAATAGGCGAGTTTGAGCCCCGGGGTCAATTCATCACTTAGTGACGGCAAATTCTGGACAAAAGGGCAAGAGGGCGCTATTTTGATGGCCATGCAAACCAATTGGGCCTATGTCGGAATCAATTATGTCACACTTCTTTTTGCGCTCTGTTTTCATGAGTTTGCGCATGGATGGGTGGCGAAGAAGCGAGGGGATCGAACGGCAGAGCTGTTAGGAAGGCTCACGCTTAATCCTGTGGCGCATGCCGATTTGATTGGCACCGTGGTTCTTCCTCTTATGGGAATGATTTTTCAACCAGCCTTCTTTCTCTTTGGTTGGGCCAAGCCGGTTCCCGTGAGTGAAAGAAATTTGAAAAACCCACGAGCCGATCTCTTTTGGATTGCGGCGGCGGGGCCGCTCTCCAATCTGATCCTTGGATCTCTGGGTATTTTTTTGTTTGTGGCGGCAGGCAGATACAGCTTCACAGATGGAGCACTTCTTGCATTTCTCCAATCCTTTGTGGGGATCAATTTCGCATTGGCCTTTTTTAATTTGATTCCCATTCATCCACTCGATGGCGGTAAGATTCTTGCGAGATTTCTTCCTGAAAAGATCAATGAGAAATTAGAAACCCATCAATCACTTTTGAGTATGTTTCTTCTGGTCCTCTTTGTCTCTGGAGGTGTTGGGATGCTCATTCGACCGCCCATTCTCTTTTCCATTCGCACCATAGAATCTTTGGCAAGGAGTCTCTTTTGAATCATTCTAAGAAAGGTGAGGGAGCCGCCCGCCCACGAGTGATGAGCGGCATTCGAGTCACTGGTCCTGCGCACATTGGAAACTTTTTCGGGGCCATTCGCAATTGGATAGATCTTCAAAATCACTATGAGTGCTATTTTGGTGTGATGGACTGGCATGGAATGACCACCAAGTTTACCGAGAGCTCGATGATGAATGAGTGGACCAGGGACCTCATGGCCGATCTGGTCGCTTGGGGGGTTGATGTTGAAAAGAGTGTTCTCTACGTGCAAAGCCAGGTCCCAGAGACCCTTGAGCTTTTGATGATCTTGTCCAACATTGCGCCTCTGGGTGCCCTTGAGAGGGTGACCACTTGGAAGGATGCGATCGAGGAGGCCAAAGCGACGGACACCTACAATCTGGGGCGATTTGCCTACCCTGTCTTGCAGACCGCAGACATTGCCCTGTTTCGTGGAACGGTTGTGCCTGTAGGAAAGGACCAGGTGGCCCATCTTGAGCTCTGTCGGGAGATCGTGAGAAAGTTCAATCGTATCTACAAAGGGGCACTTCCTGAGCCTGATCCTCTCTTGACGGAGACCCCCTTGGTTGTGGGGACCGACGGGAGAAAGATGTCCAAATCCTATGGCAATGTCCTTCATTTGACGGAAGAGAGGTCCACTCTTGAGAAGATCGTGAAGAAGATGATGACAGATCCACAACGTGTTCGACGCAATGACCCAGGAAATCCTGAGGTCTGCCCGGTCTACTCCTACCACAAGCTCTTTACGGGCGATGAAGAGCGTCAAACTATTGAAGTGGGTTGTCGAAGCGCTGGCATTGGTTGTGGGGACTGCAAAGCCATTTTGGTGGCCAGAATCGAGGAGAGGCAAGCTCAGCCTCGAGAACGAAAAAAAGAGTTGTTGAACAATAAGGGAGCTCTTGATTCAATCATCTCCAAGGGAAATGCAAGGGCGCGTGAGGAGGCTCAGAAGACCTTAAGCGACGTGCGTGCCTGGATGAGATGGAGGTAGATTGGCTCTTCATGTTCAACTTCCTAAATTTGAAGGTCCTTTAGGACTTCTCCTCTACCTGATTCGTAAGGAGGAGATGGACATCTTTGACATCAACATCGTGGAAATTACGCGCCAGTATCTCGATGCCATTCAATTGATGAAGGATCTTGACCTTGAAGTGGCAGGAGAGTTTGTGGCTATGGCCGCCACCTTGATTCACATTAAGTCGAAGATGCTGCTTCCTCAGTACAATGAACTAGGTGAAGAGATCGAGGCTGAGGATCCACGGCGTGAACTTGTCCAAAAGCTTTTGGAGTATGAGAAGTTTCAAGAGGCCTCCAAGCTCCTCTATGAGAGACCTCTCTTGGGTCGCGACATTTGGGCACGATCACAAAAGATCGATTTTGATGTGGAGGAGGAGGTTGTACTTGATGAAGGCGGTCTCTTCTCGTTGATCTCGGCCTATCGAACGTTGATGAGGGCCATGGCCAAGAAGATTCATCATGTTGCAGCTAAGGGGCAATCCATTGCCGGCCGAATTCTTGAAATTCGTGGACGCTTTCGAGTGGGAGAACGAATTCGTTTTACTGATCTTTTTCGATCTCATGAGGGGGTTGCCCAGACGGTGCTGATCACCTTTCTCTCGATTTTGGAATTGAGCAAGCTTGGGTTTATCTCGCTTTTTCAAAGCGAGCCTCTGGGAATGATCTACATCGACACAAAAAAAGATGTTGAAGGCAATGTGATCTCTCAGGTTGAAGAGTTTGATTCTCGACAAGCCGACCAAGTTATCGATCACATAATGGAGGATGCTCAAGCCGAGCATGACCATCAGATGCGCGAGGAGAGCGCATTTTTCGGTCATGCATCTGGAGATGATGAATTTCTCACGGGTGAGACCGAACAGGAGGAGGCTCCTGAGAATGAGTTGATTGCACCTGCGACCGATGAGGAGATTTTTGCAGCCGAGATGGAAGATCTTGGAAAATATGGTGAGTCGATCGAAAACGTCGAAAAGAGTGCGACAGAGGCCGAAGATCAGAGAGATGAAATTGTGGCCTATCCAACGGAGATGGATGACACGGATGAGATGGATTTCGATCAGGAAGGGGATGAGTGGGAATGGACGTAGAGGATGAGAGAGACGAAGAGAACATCGGTTCTCATGAGGATGATGAATTTGAGTCCATTGAATTTGACTCTGAGGAGAGTGGCTCTCATCTTTTCGGCGAGGTCCAAGAAGGGGTCCATGATGACGATGCCGTTGAAATGGCAAAAGAGGAGTCAGAGAGTGCAGATAGTGGAGAGACTGTAGAGACCGCAGGCACGGAGTTGGAAGAGTTTGAGGCGGCTGAGATCGAAGAGAGGGAGTTCATTGAAGCTGAGCGAGTGGAGTCGATCATTGAGAGTCTTCTCTTTGCACAGGATCGTCCGATCAGTTTGAATATGATTCGCCAGGTTTTTCGAGGAACCAACGTGAACTCGTCCATGGTTCGCGATGCTCTTGAGGTGCTCAAGGTCGAATATGCGGGAGCACGCAGAGGGATCTCACTTGATGAAGTTGGTGGTGGATACCAACTTCGTACGAAGCTCGATAACATGAACTACCTTAAACAGATCGTAAAGGGAAAGGTCTTTCGTTTATCAGGACCGGCCCTAGAGGTTCTCTCGATTGTGGCATACAAACAGCCCGTAGTGAAATCAGAAATTGATGCCATCCGTGGGGTGGAGTCAGGCCACCTTCTTCGAGGCCTAATGGAGAGGAGTTTGGTCTGTTTTGATGGTAAGAGCGAACTTCCAGGTAAACCCATGAACTATGGTACAACACGGAAGTTTCTGGAGATCTTTGGACTTCGAAATTTAAAAGAGCTTCCCTCCGTAAGTGAAATTGATGATCTTCTTCCTGACGGCATTGGTGAGGAGGAGAGTCGTCCACTCTTGGGAGATCTTACCCATCAGCTCTCAGAAGAGGTTCAGAACAGTTATTCGGTGGGAGAGGAGGAGTTGACTCACATCTCAGAGCAACTTGACTCCATCACCACCACGTCCGACTTTTTCGAGCAGGAGAAGCAGCGCCAGCGAATGGCACGAGATGCCGAACGAGCCCAATCACTCCGCGAGTCCATGCTTCTTGGAGAGACCCTTCCAGAAAAGGACCTTCGATGGCTTCAAAAGTATGAGGCCTCCGTCGAAAACCGCGAGCCTGCAAGCAGCGCTGAATCTATGGATGGTATTGCTCACGATGATTTCTCGATTGAGTATGCGCAAGGGAAGGTTGATCAGACGGAAGATCAAGTCACAGGGAAGCGCGATCTCGATACTTTGGCGGCTGATGACGACAAGACGCAGTTCAATGAGTTATCTCTGGATCTTGATGGTGACGATGGAACAGATGGTTCATCCGAATCAGTAGTCTAATTCAAGATCAGACTCATATTCAGGCCAATTGCCCTCGTAGAATTGATTGCCATCAATTTGCATTGGAAAGAATCCAGTTGAACCGTTATCACTGTCATAGTCATTGACGTCATCCCAATCGAAACTGTCATTGCAGGGTCCTACGATACCGTAGTTTTCATGACAATCTCCAGCAGATTCAGAACCGCGATCTGCGTCTGATATCCCTCGACTTTTAACATCAGGATCACCGTTTACGCCTAAACTACTCCCGTAAGTGAGCCACTCGCTGTAGGTGTTCCAATCGCGAATATAGACACGAATTCGGTTGATCACTTCGGCCGCTTTGTCTAAGCAACGAAACTCATAGGCATCTTGCGTATTCGACAGCACTGTGCCTCCCCGATCTGTGCCTGGGCTGATCGCATGAGGTAGGTTTGTAGTGGAAGGGGCATCATCATAGTAATTGGCGCTATGCACACTCATGTGGGAGTTGGGGGTTGCAATATTTCTTGTGATTTCAACATTCATATTCTTTCCTTCATCCCAGGAACCGTATCGAATCCTAACAGGCCACCCCCAATCGGTCTTAGGCCATGAAGGGTGTGCGGCGGGCCCACCGAAGCAGCCCTCCCAGGAGTCTCCCCAAACCTGTTGGGTCGTGGTTGCATCGCCGTTATTGGATCCGCCTTGGTTCAACGTGTAGATCGTTCCAGTTCCCATGCAACAGTTCGGATAGTCGCTGTCAACCCATGTCGCATGATTGTATCGACAGGCCACACTTCCGTCCATGCTGGCCCACGCTTCAATGGTCGTGTTTGTGCTGTCGCATTCCCCCCAAGTAGCCAAGGTTTGATCCTGCGTGCACTCAATTCCCGTGAGTTCATCATCGGCGTTGTAGATCTTTTTGATCCCAAACCAACTAGGTCCCACACCAGTGTCAAAGTTGTAATGGAAGTAGTTGTCGACGTCCAGAAAGTGGCACATTCCGGCCGGAACATTCACTTGGAGTTTCATTGAATAGAAGTAGAGGTCTCCCTCATTGACATCAATAATGCAGGTCAGGTCATTGTTCTGGTCTGAAAAGTCGATTTTGCAGTCCTCACCAAAGTCATCTTTGACATTGAAGTAGTAGGTGAACTCTGTATCATCCGTGAGTTTTGCGGAGAAGTAATCCTGGGTAACGACATTTTCTTCTGCGTCGCCGGTGTTAGTTCTAGAGGCGTGGGTCTCCTCTTCGGAACATCCTCCCAAATGAAGGGACAGAGAAAAAAAGATCGCTAGACCTAAGAGACTCAGAAAATTCGGGGTCCTGTTTTGATTTCGAGAGCAAATCATAATATCTCTCCATATGCAGACCATCCGTAATCGTAACAGCGGTCTCAATTTGGGTCAATTCAGCCCATAGTTTGGCATGACCATGTACAGCCTCAATGAACCCACATTGCGGGAGTGGCTTTGTTCTCTATCGGTCAAAGGTCGAACAATCTTTAGTCATTGTCATGAAATTTGCCATTGGGCCAGGGGCGCTCTTGAGTTCGCGCCAGGCACTAGTGGTTGAACCACTAGTAATAAGATGCGGATCTAGGGAGTCGTGTCTTCCTATTGAAACGCTCCTAGAGTACGCCTCATATTGAAACAGCTGAGAGTCTGTTGAGTCCATTGAAAGGTAATGTGGAGTTCATTGGGATCAGAAGCTGTAAGAGGCATCGTCTTGTGGGAGTCCAGGTTTCTCTTATGCGTCCGTGCTGGGCGTCCGGAGGGTTAGGGGTGAGATGGATGAAAGTTTTACAACAGAACAGAAAGATATTTTGGCAATGGCATTATTAGTTTATAAAGTAACCTCTACCGAGAACCATTGGAGGTTTTCTGAGATCAGGATTTTTCACTGTTTCACAACTGTGTTACACAATCATGAGTCGCTGCTTTTCAGTTCTTCTTGCCATGTTGATTTTTTCTCCATGGGCTGTCGCGAGCAACTATCCGTCGGATATGCCCATTTGGTCCGATTCACAGACAATGGATGGCGCCCATATCGAGAGACAAATGCAGGGGTCCGGCGCGGTTGCTCTGAATATTAAATACACTGGATCATTGGCCAACAGCTCAGGTGTGAGTGTGCTGATCATGATCAATTATTACGATGGACAACGACAACTCCTGATTCCCATGAATAACTTTGGGTCTCATTGGGAAGTCCGAGTGACCAACGGATGCCTTATTGGAATGCTTGGAGGTTGTGAGCAATACGGAACCGATGAGATGAGAGAGCTTCTTTATTGGGCTTCATGGCAAAGACCTGGAAAAATGTTTCTGAATCGTCTTAGCGTGGGGCTCGCCTTCGTCAATGACAATGGCCAGTGGGATAGTCGTGACGGAAGGAATTTCTCATTTGATTTCCCGGGGTATGAACGATAAGGATCCGGCCCAACCGACCTGGAAGTCTCTAAATAGTGCTTGGCACTATTTGAGTCGCTCGTAGAGTGCGTCGGCGATGCGAACGCCATCGCAAGCGGCACTTGTGATGCCACCAGCATATCCAGCCCCCTCTCCAGCCGGAAAGAGCCCTCTGTGGGAGGGAGACTCGAAGCTCGTTGGATCTCTCAAGATGCGAATGGGGCAGGAGGTACGCGATTCGACGCCATAGAGCTGGGCCCGCTCTGAGCAGAAACCTACAATCTTTTGATCAAAGGCTTGGAGGCCTTGGCGGAGGTGATCGGTGATCTTTGGATCCAGCATCTGATCCAGTCGAACGGGCAGAACCCCGGAGGGTGAAGAGGTCGGCAGCGATGGCCCTCGTCTCCCTTCTAGGAAATCAACCACCCGTTGCACAGGGAGTTGTTGATGTCCCCCGCCATCTTGAACAGCACTGCGGGCCCGTTTTTCAATCGCGCGAGCCAATTTGAACCCGCCAAAGAGATCTTTGGAGTTGACCTTCACCGTGACCACGATTCCCGAATTGGCAAAGCCTGAGTTTCGACGATAGTTGCTCATGCCGTTGCAGACCGCCGTTTCCATTTCGCTGGAACTTGAGATGACGTAGCCACCCGGGCACATGCAAAAACTGTAGGTTCCCATTTGAGAGTGCGGGTCATGGTGGGTGAGTTGGTAATTGGCCGCCTCCAGTTGAGGGTGTCCTGCAAAACTTCGATATTGAGATCGGTCAATGAAGTCCTGAGGATGTTCAATGCGAAGGCCTAGGGCAAAGGATTTTCCCTCCATGGCGACGCCAATTTCATGAAGATGTTCAAAGAGATCAAGCGCGGAGTGCCCTGTGGCAAGAAGTACAAGGGGGCTTCGAAATTGAGTCCCGTCAACTGTGGTTACGCCACATACGGAATCACCTTGCATGTTCACACGTGAAACTCGCTGATGAAAATGAATCTCGCATCCCAATTCAAGGAGCCTCCTTCGAAAAGGAATGAGCAGTCTTCGAATGCGATCGGAGCCAATGTGGGGATTGGCCATCCATTGAATCTCTTCTGGGGCGCCCAGGTCGACAAATCTTCGTAAAACATAGGGGATATGGGGTGACTTGATACGGGTTGTGAGCTTTCCATCAGAATAGAAGCCCGCGCCACCTTCGCCAAAGGCGACGTTGTCATCTGGATCAAGTTCACCGTAGCGCCAAAATCGATTGATCTTCACCATTCTTTTTTGAGCATCAGAGCCTCGCTCAATAAGGGTTGAAGGGATTCCCCGCTCGGCCAATCGAAGGGCGGCAAAGAGCCCAGCCGGCCCCATTCCCACTATCAACGGTTTAGGTCCTTTGTAGTTGTCCATGCGCTCCAAGTGGAACTCATTTTCCGTGGGGTGTTCGTCCTTTTCAAAGATCTCCACGGAGTAGACGAAGTGAATCTCATGTTTTCGTCGGGCATCCAGAGATTTTCGAAGAATGCGGTAAGAGGAGTAATCTGGGGCAAGACGCTCAATCTTCTCTTGAAGATCCTCATCGAGTTTGACCTTGAGATCCTGTATCTTCTTGCTCATGCAAGTTTGAGTTCTACACCAGAAAATTTCAATTGTATCGGGGCAACTCAAATTTTTTTAGTACCCCTCAGTGGAAATTCTGATAGGTTTTACGCAGTGGATTTTTGGGAGGCCTTAAGGGCGAAAGGATGGAAAGTTTGAAAAGTTGGATTGTGGGAATACTCCTCTATCTGTTGCCCAAGAATCTATTGAGTCAGGTGGTGGGAAAGGCGGCAGATGTACCCTGGCCCAAGCCCCTGTTGGTGCCTCTTTTGAAGATTTTTGTGAGATATTACAAGATTGACATGTCTGAAGCTGAAAAGAGTCTTCAGGAGTGTCGAACTCTCAATGAGCTCTTTACGAGAAGACTCAAGCCCGGATGCCGACCCATTGCACAGGGGGCTCAGATCGTTCACCCATCCGATTCACGACTTACCCAGTGCAGTGTGGTTGTGAAGGGAACGATCATTCAGGCCAAGGGCAAGTGTTACGAGATTGCGAAATTCCTAGGTGGTGTTGAAATTGCCAACTGTTTTGAGGGTGGAGTGAGTTTGACCTACTATCTCTGTCCGACCGATTACCACAGAGTTCACAGCCCCGTGACAGGTGAAATCTGTTCAGTGACCTACCTCCCTGGGGAGCTTTGGCCGGTGAATGAGTGGAGTGTGAAGAACATCTCAAATCTCTTTTCAAGGAACGAGAGGGTGGTCGTGGAGATTGAGCGTGCTCGAGATCGGGTCGCCGTCGTCTTGGTTGGAGCAACCAATGTCGGTCAGATTTCACTCGCCTTTGACCCCACCGTTCGATCCAACCAGAAGAGCGTTGAAGGGTTTAAGACGGTCTATAAGGCGAAACCTAAGATCGGAGTGGGGGAGGAGCTTGGGACCTTTCATATGGGGAGCACCGTGATCGTTCTCTATGAGAAGGGGGTGATCCCTTTTGAGAGGGTGAGGGTTGGCCCCGTTTTGGTTGGAGGTCAGTTGGTCTAAAAGCTTATGGAGATTTGCGCGAATGCAGGTTTCCCGCTGGGCACTGTGTAAATTTGACAGGGTGGCTCATATCTGATTGCTTTCCTTAAGTTTTTGTAAGATTGATGGTGGGCGAAAGGGGCCATTTTGGGCAGGTTTGGGGCAGATCCAGTTGATGGTGGATCGGGCTGCTTGCCTTAAGCCAGAGTGGTGGGGACGGGAGATGGTTGAGAGGGGCGAATTATCCGTGAGAGACGATTTCGAACAGCAATTGAAGTTGGCTCGTTTGCATATGAGAGTCTACGAGTTCGACCTGGCGCTTGAGATATTGAATCCACAGATTGAAGAGACTCTGAAGCAAAAGAGATGGGATGTCTACTTTAAAGTCATTCCCCTGTTGCTACGAATCTACAGTGAGATGAATCAGTTTGATGAGATCACTGCGCTTAAGGAGTCCCTTGCAGATCTGGTGATTCGCGAGGGAATTGAGTTAACCGGCACACTCTTTTATGCGCTCGGAATCTGTTCTGCCTATCGCAACCGCATTGATGAGGCCGAGGCCTATGTGGATCGTGCGCTCAAGGCGCTTCCTAAAGAGGATCATCGTGATCGAGGGCTCGCGTTGAATCTGTTGGCGATGGTCTATTTGCACCAGAATAAGTTTGATAAGGCACTTGAGCTTTTGGAAAAGGTTGACAAGATCTGCGATGAAATCAGTGACGGGGTTGATTTGCGAATTTCGGCTCGAATCACACGTGCTCTCATCTATCGAAATCAGAAGTCTTTTTTGAAAGCCCTCGAAGCTCTTGAAGATGCCGAGAGGCTATTTGCCATTGAACCCTGTCTCTACACCCATCTGAACATCCTCTATGCAAAGGGGAGCATCTATCTTGAGATGGGAGAGTACACCGAAGCGCGCTTCTATCTCAGTGCGGTTCAATCTATGGTGAACCACAAACGTCTCCCCCACTGGGCTGAGCAAATTGAGAAGAAGATGGGCGAACTCAATGAGGTTGCCGGGACGGACTACGATCTGGTCATTGATCAGGTTGAGGGGCCTGCCATTTTGGAGAAGCGACTTGGGAAAATTGACTTTCGGAGTCAGTTTATTCTCTTTGAGCTGCTCAATTTTCTGGCGCGATCACCGGGGAAAGTTTATTCAAAATCAAATATCGTGGAGACGATTTGGCACGAAAAATATGAGCCTCAACGTCATGATAACAAACTCTATGTGACAATCAAACGATTGCGGCGCATGATTGAACCTGAGTTGAGGCGCCCCTCTTACATTTTGAGAAAAAAAGGGGGATACTGCTTAAGTGGCTCGAAGAAGGTGGTCTTCAGGCAGTCGTAAGATGGTCCAACTCTTTATTGGGGGATTTAAGATGAAATTAGGCATGGTTCGAGTGATCGTTCTTGGTTTGCTTTTTTCAATGTCTTTGGCCTTGCAGCAGGTCCACGCAAAAGTTGAAACGCAGAAAGGGATGCACAGAAATCCTGCGCAACAGAGATTGCTCGGGGGGGATTGGCCCATCTCGATGTTCTTAGATCCCATTGGAGCTCGTGACATTTACGGTGAGTGGAGCATCGGCCGAAATGATCAAATACTTAAGATCAGTCCCGTTGATTCCGAGATTCATGAGGTGGTCTGGGTGGAGCTTCGAAGAGCTCAAGATGACAAGATTTTGGCGCAAGGTTTAGTCCATCAGCAAAACGAGTTTTTTAGTGGGCTCATTCGTTATGGAACATCTTCAAGAAGTCGTTGGAAGCGAGTTTTGATCGGACTAGGTCGGTACAATGAGGGGGATCTTCCCAATTTCTACTTTTTGGAAGAGCAGGTGGGCTCAAGCGACTTTGGTACCTTTATGATGAAGAGAACACGAAATTTTCAGTCTGAAGTGGTCTTCGATGAAAATGGAAATTGGGTGAAGATCTTTCTTTTTCCTGAGGTCGGTGGTGACGGAGCCGATCTCTTTGACAAGATGGTCGGTGGCGTCACAGATGGCAGTATGTACAAGAAAGAGGTTGTGAGTCGCACCGGGGAGTTTTCTCTGACTTGTATGACCATCAAAGAGATCAATCGACCGAACTGTATGCTTGAATTCACAAGGGGGAGTCACACTGTGATTGATTCATCCAGGCAGTGGGTTCAGTTTCGAGTTGATGGGGATGAGGGCGAGCGGTTGAGTCAATCCTTTTATGGTGATTTTCAGGGTCGAGGGCTCAAACTTGATATTAAAACCGGGGCGAAGAACTTTTCTGTTGAGTATCTCGGTCAATAAGCGTGCACTCAAAACAAAAAAAGTTTCCTATCTGCTTATGCAACTCGGTCTCTCGTGAGGCCGTCGAAGATGCGATCCAGAAGGGGGCGCGGACCATCAACGAGATCTTTGACGTGACGGAGGCGGGGGTGGGTTCCTGCGGAGGATCCTGCCGACCCAAGCTTCAGGCCCTTTTGGATGGCTATCTCAAAAACGGAGTTTTCCCTGAAAATCTTCCCGTCACGAAGAGAGTTCTCAAGTCATCTAAAAGTTGATTCCAAGCAGTCCCATGAGAGTGAATGAGTCGCCATTAGGGGCAACACCTGTTGAGATGGTCGCACCGTTGCTTTCGTAGGTGATCTGCATCCCCTCGTCAGGCATGGAGAAGTATTGGTAAAGTCCTTGAATTCCAATGAACATATTGTTTTTGAGGATTGGAATCTCAAGTCCTGCACCAAAATTGACGGCTTGAGCTGAATCGGGGCTTCCAAACCCAAGATCGGTAAAGACAACATTTCGATAGAGCTGAGAAATACCAACCTTGGCGTAGGGGCTGAGATCGGCAAGTCCCTTGGTCACATTGTCCGTATTGAAGTAGTACTTAAAGTTAAGCCCCATATCAGTAAATCCAGCGGTTCCCACCTTAGAGTAAGATCCATAGTTGAAGGCCCAGTGATGGTCTCCGACTTGGTAGCTGAACTCTAAGGCAAATTGGAGACTGAAGAAGTAGGTGGCAGAGATGCCGTAATGGGCCGCAGGAGAGTAGATCTTTCCCATGTTCTCTGTAAATCCCCGATACCCAAGAAGTAAGCCGACTGTTAAAAAGCGTCCATTTCGAAAAAAATTGATGTCCTCTTCCTCGTCCGTCTGTTGTTCAAATTCACTGAAATCCGAAAAGGGATCGTAACTGTCGTCATAGATGGCCACTGGAACAGAGCCCTCAACAAAGGGACCTTGAGCAAGAGCCTCTTTTGAAACGCACGCAAATAAGATGGTGGTGCAGAGAATCCACATTTGAGCAATCGGACCTTTGAGTCTCATATGGACTCTTATCGGCAAGTCTTAAAATGAGTTAAGACTTTTGGTAAGTTTCAAATAAAAACATCAGTACGTCTGTCTCGTTTTGAGATGAAGCGCAGAGAAGTTCAACACACGACCCGTTTGAGTCCACAGGAATTTCATTAGGGATCCACTGAAATTTTTCAGACGGCCTTCTTTTTGTTTCCTGTATTGGCACTTTTTGGAGTTTTGGCGTTGTCGGCATTCCGTTTCTCTTCAGGATCGAAGGGTGGCGATTCTTGATGTTTTGATTGGATCGCGGCGATGGAGTTCATGAGGGATTCATCCACAACATTGTGTCTTAGAAGAAAATTGTTCATGGTGGCAAGCCGAGAGGCAAGTCCACGAGCAAGTGAAATAAGCCACTGGGGTGCTTGGTTGAACTGCTCTTCAATGGCTTCACGAGAGAGTTTCAGGGCAACCACATCTGTTAGAGCAAGGGCAGAAGCTGAGTGATTGGAACCACTGATCAGGGCCATCTCCCCAAGGTATTCCCCTGATCCTATGACCCCCAAAGGGAGTCGCTGATCATTTTTTCCGATCTTGTAGATTTCAACCTGACCTGAGTCGATGATGTAGAGTGCGTCACACTTCATTCTCTCTTGAATGATCAGTGTCCCTGCTTTGAAAGTGACCTTTTGTGAGCGCTGTGACATCTCTATCTCCTTTCCAGGTGGCACCTTTCATGGCTTCTAGCTCATTTCTCATTTCAGATCCGGGTCATAGCTCTTATCGGAACGTCATTGCCAATGGTTCAGTATAGATATTGATAAGGTAAAATATCTCTGCTAAAAGCCAGGCTTCCATCAAGGTAATGGCAATGAAGGCAAAGGCGGGAGGCGAAGGTATGCGAGGTGAGTCTCAGGGGCAACCGCTAGATTACAAGAGCGCAGGAGTTGACATCGATGCGGGCGATCGTCTGGTCGAGTGGCTGAAGGAGCTTCCACCCATTAAAACCCCCTACACAGAGAACCTGGTTTCGGGGATCGGTGGATTTGCAGCCCTGTTCAGCACCAATTTTCCTGAGTTTAAAGAGGCTCAGGATCCCTGCTTGGTCAGCTCGACCGATGGAGTTGGCACAAAGCTCAGCGTGGCAGTTCACTTTGGAGAGTTTGGGACCGTTGGACAAGATCTTGTAGCTATGTGTGTTAACGATCTTCTTTGCTGCGGAGCTACTCCACTCTTCTTTTTGGACTATTACGCTGCAGGTCAATTGAGGGTGCCTGAGATGAAAAGCTTTTTAGCTGGCCTGCGAGAGGCCTGTCAAACGGCACAAGTTCTCCTCATTGGTGGGGAGACAGCTGAAATGCCTGGTGTCTATCGGGAAGGCGAATTTGACTGTGCCGGTTTTGCTGTTGGCTTTGTGGATCGACCTAAGGCATTGGGATCTCACCGCGTAAAGGTGGGGAGTCGAGCTCTGGGTGTTTCAAGTACGGGGTTTCATAGCAACGGCTTTTCACTTTTGAGAAGAGTTTTTGGCAGTGATCTTAATGATTGGCGAGAGGAGCTTCTTCGACCCACAGCACTCTATACGGCGCTTGCGAAGAGAGTAAACCCCTACATTCAGGCGATGGCCCATATCACAGGCGGAGGAATTCGAAATGGACTGCGTGTGATTCCACATGGAACTCAGTGGAATCTTCCCTCATGGAGCTGGCCCGAAGGTTTTGTGGAAGTACAAAAGAGATCAGGACTCTCCGATCAACAGATGCTTGAGACTCTCAATTGTGGCGTGGGACTCGTTCTATTTTTGGACCCACAGCATGAAGCTAAGGTGGCAAGCATTGTTCAAGAGGAGGGATTTTCAGTCCTAGATCTTGGAGAGATTGAATCAGGAGTAGGTGAACCCACAATTGTGGGTTGGAAAGGGAGCTGAGCAAGTGGCGGAGGCTCAAGGCATCACAGATACAGAAACAAAATTGCCGGGTTATGACGTTGTTGCGGTTTCAATATTTGGGCGAGGAAACTGGCTTGCCGCCGAGCTTCAGCGACAGGGACTCAAGGTTGCTTTGGTGGATCTTTCAAGAGAGATGGGGCGTTGGACCCCGGAGGATTGGGAGGGTCCCGTTGGACTCTTTCGCTCAGAGGCCTTAACAGGCTCTCAGTTGGCGCGTCTTTTGGAGGATGATTTTCATAACGAAGTTGAAAATGGGTTTACCGTGTGGCCTCCCGGAGGGCCACTGGAGCTCAGGGGACCCATCTCGTCGTTTCTGTTGGACAAGTGGAAAGTTCCTTCAATCTTGCGGACCTACCTAGAGAACTACGATTCGCTCTCTGAATCGGAGGCCGAGAGTCTCAGGAGCCATCTCAATGAGTTGGGTTTTGAGCAGGCTTGGCTTGGTCACTTGGCCCACCAATTGGCTTCAAATTCATTTTGTGGGAACGCATATGGCTTAAACCATGGTACTCCACTTTCACTTTTTTCGGCCCACTCGATTCGAAGAGTCAGTCGAAAGGGTGTCGAGGACTCACTGAAATGGTGTGAGTCGTTGGGGGTGGATGTTTACAGAAACTCCTCAATCTTAGATCTTTCGATGGTTAAGAACGAGTTGCATTCGGCCGAGGTGGTCGGCGGTTGGTCAGGTGTGGTGAAGGGATCGAAGTGGATCTGGTCTCTTTCAAGCGAAGAGACCTATCGACTGCCAGAGTTTACATCAAAGAAACTCTTTCCCTATGGGTATCTTGAATCACAGTGGTGCTGGATGCGCTTTCGAGTCGATCTTGGCACAGGAAATGTGGCCGATGCCCTTCCAGATAAGTTTGTGGTGATTGGCAACCTGTCGCTTCCCTGGGCCCATAGCAATCTTGTGATTTTGCAAAGGACTCTCTCGAAGGGGCACTTTGATTTTTGGATTCGAATTCCCACTCAATCCCGATTTCAGAAGGAGTACATCGAGAAATTTTACAACGAAGTGGTGGAGATGTTGCGGGAGAGGCTCCCGGGTGTGTCCATGGTGAACGTTGAGATGCCTCAAGATTATCTGTACAACTACCTAGAGCTTGGACCACCGCGATTTCCGCTCTATGACCTAAGGGAGCTTCAATCTTTTCGAAAGAGGCTCTTGAGCAACCTCTTCTTTGATGGTCCCGAATGTGGGACTAATTTGGATTGGGTTGGTCAATTTCGTGTTCAGAATCGAATCTTAGGTGAAATCATAGAGTGGTGGAGCGGACTTCAGAATCAGATCCTTGAAGAGGGCGGGGAGGCTCAGGTATGATTGAACGTTACTCGCGGCCCCGAATGTCCGAAGTTTGGTCGCAACAGAATCGATTTGAAAAGATGCTTCAGGTGGAGAAGGCGCTTGCGGTGACTCAAGCTGAAGAGGGGTTGATCCCTATGGCTGCGGCTTCGGCGATCCAAAAAAAGGGGAGCTTTAAGTTGGAGCGCATCACCCAGATTGAAGCTGAAACTCGTCATGATGTGATTGCTTTTGTCTCTGCTGTTGCTGAAGAGGTTGGTCCCTATGGTCGGTTTGTCCATTTTGGAGTTACAAGTTCGGACATACTTGATACAGGCCTCAATCTCATCATTTCAGAGGCCTTTGAAGAGATTCAAAAATCGATCGATAAACTTGATCGCGCGATTCTTAAAAAAATTCAAAAGCATCGTAGCACCTTGTGCGCGGGTCGGACTCATGGAATGCATGCTGAACCGACGACCTTTGGGTTGAAGCTCTATGGATTTTTGATGGAGCTTAGAAGAAATCGCGACCGGTTGGAGAGGGCGGTCGAGCAGGTGAAGGTCTGTAAGCTCAGCGGCGCGGTCGGGACCTACTCTGCGATGAGTCCTCAAATTGAAAAGGGCGTCGCTCGTAGGCTGCGTCTTCGTTGTGAAGATGTGGCCACTCAGGTGGTTCCACGTGATCGTCACTGTGAGGTGATTGTTGCATTGGCCCTTTTGGGTTCGGGTCTCGAACGGTTGTCGGTAGAACTTCGTCACCTTCAAAGAACGGAAGTTTCGGAAGTGTGTGAAGGTTTTTCTAAAGGACAGAAGGGTTCAAGTGCCATGCCTCACAAGAAGAACCCCATCAGTTCTGAGAACATCACAGGAGCTTCACGGCTTTTGCGATCCTACAGTCATGCGGCCATGGAGAACATAGCGCTGTGGCACGAGCGAGACATCTCCCACTCGTCGGTGGAGCGTGTGATCTTTCCAGACGCCTTCATTTTGTCCGATTACATTGTGGATCGAATGGCTGGCGTGATGGAAGGTCTTCAAGTCGATGTGGAGAGGATGTGGGAGAATATGGAGTTTTCTCATGGTCAACTCTTTAGCTCTCATGTGCTTTTGGCGCTTGTTCAAAAGGGTGTGTCACGAGAGGCCGCCTACGTGATGGTTCAAAGATCAAGCCACTCACTCAAGAAGGGTGAGAGTCTCAAAGGTGCGTTGAGCGAAGATCAAGAGGTTCGAAAGTTGCTTTCGCAAAAAGAGCTTGATGAGATCTTTTCTGGGAAGAGGCATCTGGAATCGATTGAAAAATTAATTAAGGGATTGTTCAAAAAGGAGAAGCTTGGATGAAATCATCGGCTTTACAAAAGGGAAGTTTGATCTATGAGGGAAAGGCAAAAAAGATTTTTTCTGTGTCTGATCATAGTGATCTCCTGTGGGTTGAGTTTAAGAACTCATTGACCGCATTCAATGCGGCCAAAAAGGGTTCGTTTGAGGGTAAGGGCTCGCTCAATCGGAACATCACCTCACTGATCTTTCGTTATCTGCAAAAGAATAAGGTTGAGACCCATTGGGTCTCAGATGTTGGTGAGCATGAGATGGTTTCTCGAAAACTCGATATGATTTTGCTTGAGGTTGTGGTGCGAAATGTTTTGGCAGGCTCCACGGCCAAGAAGTTTCAAATTGAGGAGGGGACACCTCTGGATCGTCCGCTTGTTGAGTTTTTTTACAAGAACGACGTGCTTGGAGATCCTTTTGTCAGTGATGAACAGGCCTTGATGTTGAAGGCGTCCAGCAATCAACAGGAGCTCAATGAGCTCAAACGGATGGCGCTTACGATCAACGAGGTGCTCATTCCCTTTTTTGCGCAGGTCGGAATTCGTTTGATCGACTTCAAATTGGAGATGGGTAGATCACAGGGAAAGATTGTTTTGGGAGATGAGATCACTCCGGACAGTTGTCGTTTGTGGCAAGAGGGAACCAATGAGAAGTTGGACAAGGATCGCTTTCGTCGAGATTTGGGCCGTGTGAAGGAGAGTTATGAACAAGTCTACAGTTTGTTACAGAGTCGATGGGGTGAGGTGATATGAAAATTGGTGTGAGAATAATGCCACGAAATGAGGTGCTCGACACTCAAGGACGTGCTGTTGAAAAGACGTTGGGGCATCACGACTTCAAAGTTCGCTGCTGTCGTGTGGGTCGTTATGTTGAGATTGATTTGGATGAGAGTGATGAAAGGCGCGGTCTGGATCAAGCTCAAAAGATGACCGAGTTTGTCTTGCACAATCCTCTCATTGAACGCTACGAGTTGGAAGTGATTCATGAAAAGTAGTGTGGTTGGGATTGTCCGGTTTCCTGGGACCAATTGCGATCGTGACGTGTGGGAAGCCGTTGAGGCTGAGGGCCATCGAGCCAGATGGCTCTGGCATGCCGATCTCTTTGATGTTCGCAGCGTGGATCGAATCATCCTGGCAGGTGGTTTTAGCTATGGTGACTATCTACGGGCCGGGGCACTTGCGGCACGAAGTCCGGTGATGAGATCCATTCAAGAGGCTGCCGCACGGGGGACGCCTGTGCTTGGCATCTGCAACGGATTTCAGATTCTTTGCGAGGTGGGGCTGCTTCCTGGCGCTTTGGTGCTCAACACATCAATGAAGTTCATCGATGAGTGGGCTCCCATTTCACTTAAGGCAACCAATCGATATTGGGGAGGCTCCCATTTTTCAAAGGGAACAAAGTTGAATCTTCCGATTGCCCATGCAGAGGGTCGATTTTATACAGAGAATCTTCAAGAACTTTTGGATCGCAATCAAGTTTGGTGGACTTATGAAAACAATCCCAATGGTTCACTTGGGAGTGTGGCTGGTGTGATGAACCGCGAGGGTCACGTTGCGGGGCTTATGTCTCATCCGGAGCGAGCTGTGGCTGAGTGGATGGGTTGTGAGCAAGGAAAACTTTTTTTCAAATCCGACGTTTGAGGGAGATGGTTTTGGAATTGGATAAACGATTGAAATTTTATCGTCTGAGTCGATCCGAGTATGAACGAATCGAGTCTCTTTTGGGGCGTCCTCCGCAAGGGGTTGAGTGGGCGCTCTTCTCTGCGCTCTGGAGTGAACACTGCAGTTACAAGAGTTCGCGTGTGCACCTCAAAAAATTTGCTTTTAAATCGGCTCGAGTGCGAGTGGTCGAGAGTGTGGGTGAAAATGCGGGGATCATCGATTTGGGTGAGGGGGAGAGGGTGGCCTTTAAGATGGAGAGCCACAACCATCCAAGTTTCATCGAGCCAACACAGGGTGCAGCGACGGGTGTTGGCGGTATTTTGCGAGATATTTTTACGATGGGCGCAAGACCCGTGGCCTCTGCAGATTATCTCTGTTTTGGTGAGCCGACGGCGGACCGTATGGAAGCCTTGGTTGCAGGGGTTGTGAAGGGGATTGGCGGATATGGAAATTGCGTTGGAGTGCCTACGATCACAGGACAGACGGAGTTTCATGCATCCTACAACACCAACATTCTCGTCAATGCAATGAACGTGGGCGTCTTTCAGCCCGAAGACAAGGTGTTTTTATCTAAAGCTTCTGGTCCTGGGAACTATGTTGTCTATGTTGGGGCCAAGACAGGTCGTGATGGGGTCCATGGGGCAAGTATGGCGAGCGAGTCATTTGATGAGGACTCTGAAAAGAAACGCCCCAATGTGCAGATTGGAGATCCCTTTTTTGAGAAACTTTTGATTGAGTCGTGCTTGGAGGCCATGTCTGAGAATTTGGTTGTGGCCATTCAAGACATGGGGGCTGCAGGTCTCACCAGTTCAAGTTTTGAGATGGCGTCCAAGGGCAATGTTGGTTTTGAAATTCATCTGGATCGAGTGCCACTTCGAGACCCATCCATGTCACCCGAAGAGGTTCTCCTTTCGGAGAGTCAAGAGAGGATGCTTCTCATTTGTGAACCCGAAAAGTTCGATCGATTGAAGTCGATTTTTGACCGCTGGGATCTTGATGCCACGGTCATCGGAAACGTCGTCTCGGAACGAAAGGTCACACTCCATTGGAGAGGGGAGACCTTAACATCTCTTGACCCTCACCTCCTTGTGGAGGAGGCGCCACTTTATGAGCGTCCATTTAAGATATGGACCTCTCAAAATCGTGTTTCAAAGAGAGAGGAGATCTTTTCCACTCTTCAGAAGGCATTGGGATCAAAGAGCGGCAGTGAAGTATTAAAGACGATCCTGCGAGATTTTCGAGGAGCCTCTCGCTCGTGGATCTATCGTCAATATGACCAACGTGTGGGGGCCTCGACTGTTTTGGATGCAGATCACTCCATAGGTGCCCTTCGTTTGAAATCAAGCGGGCGAGGTCTTGGGATGGTTCTGGGATGTCGCCCCTATTTGATGAGATGGGATGCACGGGTGGGCGCTATGGATGCCATTGTGCATCCGGCTTTGGAGCTTGCAGTTAAGGGCTTTGAGCCACTGGCCGTGACCGATTGCCTTAATTTTGGAAACCCGGAGCGGGAGTCCATCATGTCTGAGTTTGTGGCTTCCGTTGAGGCGATGAGCGAAATTTGTAAGGCTTTAGGCACACCGGTGATCAGTGGGAATGTGAGCTTTTACAACGAAACGTTGGGTAAGAACATCAGCTCCACACCTGCAACAGGAGTTGTGGGTTTAAGGCGAAGCGGTGTGAATCAGATTCCATCGGACCTCTTTGAGTCTGAGGACGATAAGATCTTTTTGATTCGGTTGCCCCAAGTGACCCTGGGAGGAGCTCTGAATGAAAATCTCTGCGGTTCGTCATTAGGTGTGGGAGAGTTGGATGCAACTCAATTGGCATCTTTTGTAAATAGAACACTTGAGATCGCAAACCGTTTTCCGATTCGGAGCAGTCGGGTGGTTGGCAAATTTGGTTTGGCCTACACTTTGGCGCGAATGGGTCGAAAACGAGGTTGTAGAATTTTGGAGGAGGATCTCGGGCGAGTGGGGATCACTCAAAAGGAGATGCTCTTTTGTGAAAATCTTTATGAAGCGATTTTAGTTCTTCCAGAGAAGGCGAGTGGAAATTTTTTAAGAGATCTTTCGACCCATGTGGAGGCTCACTACTTAGGAAGTGTGGGCGGGGATGATCTTCAGATCGGAGAGTGGATTTCTCTGTCCACTCAGGAGATCCAAAAGAGTTATCAACAGGGATGGGGAGAGACATTTGAAGCATTGGCATGACGAGTGTGGAGTCGTAGGAATATGGAACGATGTTGAGGCAAGTCGTCTGACCTATCTTGGATTGTATGCTCTTCAACATCGGGGTCAGGAGGCCGCAGGCATTGTGACTCTCGATCAAGGCATTCACCATAGGCATTTGGGTCTGGGGCTGGTTGCAGAGGTCTTCACCGAGGCGGATTTGGATCGTCTCCAGGGGCCTGCAGCCATCGGACATGTCAGGTACTCAACCGCCGGTCAAAACAGCCTCATCAATGCGCAACCACTGACGGCAGAACTCTACAGCGGTGCAATCGCCGTTGCCCATAATGGCAACATCGTAAACGGTGAGGCCCTTCGAAGGGAGCTCATCTACAACGGTGCCATTTTTCAGGGGAGCAATGACACTGAGTCGCTCCTTCATCTTATTGCCAAACACCCCTGTGAGGATACCATATCTTGTTTGGAAGAGACCTTGCCAAGACTTCAAGGCGCCTACTCTCTCCTTATATTGACCAAGGATCGTCTGATTGCCGCACGAGACCCCTACGGTTTTCGCCCTCTTGTTTTGGGTCAAAGGGCCAACGCAAGCGGTGAGCGGAGTTGGGTTCTTGCTTCAGAGACGTGCGTCTTTGATCTGATTGGTGCCAAGTATGTGCGCGAGATTGAGCCTGGTGAGATCTTTTGGATCGACGCGGCCGGGGAGCATTCTGTTAAGCTTAAAAAGACGGGTCGGCTTGCCCGTTGCATTTTTGAACATGTCTACTTTGCAAGGCCCGACTCTCTGGTTTTTGGATTGAGCGTCTATGAAAGCCGAAAGCGCTTGGGTCAGATTGTGGCCCGTGAACATCCAGTCGAGGCCGATCTCGTAACTCCTGTTCCTGACAGCGGAGTTCCAGCGGCCATCGGGTACAGCGAGGAGAGCGGACTTCCTTTTGAATTAGGCATCATTCGCAACCACTATGTGGGGCGAACCTTCATCGAGCCTCAGCAATCGATTCGAAGTTTTGGTGTTAAGATCAAACTCAATCCCCTTACGGAGGTTCTCCGAGGAAAGAGAGTGGTGGTCGTGGATGACTCTTTGGTTCGGGGCACAACGAGCAAAAAGCTGATCTCTCTCATTCGTCATGCTGGAGCTAAAGAGGTCCATGTTCGCATTTCGGCTCCACCCACCATCGCCCCCTGCTTTTACGGGGTCGACACTCCTCAAAAGGAGGAGTTGATCGCTTCACAGAAGAGCATTGAGGAGATTCGTAAGTTCTTGGAGGCCGACTCACTTGAATACCTTTCTCTTGAGGGTCTCCATCATGCCCTTGGCGACGAAACTGGCTTTTGCTCCGCCTGCTTCGACGACCAATACCCCTGCTAGGCCTCAACCCACTTCTAATATCTACCCTCAAAACTCTCTTATTTTAAGACAATTTTTACGGACTTATATATCTATTTTCATATGAACGAAGCTATCAGTCGTCAGTCTTCAGTCACCAGCATAGCAATCAGCCTCCAGAAAAACTTTCTCTTTGCAAAAAAAGAATAGAGAGCCTGTTCTGGATGACTCCAAAAAAAAGTAAAATGACTAAAATTAATTCCAACAGGTAAACCGCCGCCTTGTGCGGCGCGACTCCCACAGGTTTGACCGTCCCGGCGTTTGCGTCGGAGGCAAGAAGAGTTAAGACTCCTCCAACAAATGGAGGAAAAAAATGACTGATTGGAAAACATTATCACATGTGAAATGAGAATGTAAGTATCATCTTATTATGGTTCCAAAATCCAATCACGCGCAATGGCTCGGTCGAGTTTCCAAGTGGTGCAGTGAACTCAACAATCTTTTGGCCTTTGGCTATGCGCCGTCCGAACAACTCCTTGCCGATAGCTGTCCTTGGTAAACCGTGGACGACATCGATAATCCAGACGGTTGCGTTGGACTTGACTCGAGATAGAAAAAATCCACCGACCGCATCAATTGACTGAAGCAAAGCGTAGTCCCAATAGCCGAGATCAAACATGATCAGCTTACCCACAAGGGTTGCCAGATCCGGAAAATGATTGCTGTCGTGACTGGTACCTGGACTGATATCGAACCACTTCACGATGCCACCGAATAGTTCAAAACAGCTATGCCACTTGACAACTGCAGGTGCGACGTTGCTTCGTGGGCCTGGAAAGAATATCCCGGCCATGTTGCGCAAGCTGATAGAGCTCGAATCAAGAACCAGGATTCCGCTAACGCCCAAAGTCTTAAGAAGGTCCGATATTTGTTTTGTCTGGTAGCTACCCTGAGCTGCCATTTCCATGCACCTCAAGGTTAATTCAAGCAAAAGAGTAAACAGTCTCTTTGTTGCCAGCCTTTCCCAGAAGGTCCCACGAGACACAGATTTGCCCGTCAGTTCATCTGTGATCGGCATTATTTGTGAGTATTTTCAGCAACATACAAATTTTATCTAGGTTTCAAACTCCTCCAATGCAATCTGTTGACTGATGACGATGGCTTGAGCCACTAACTTTTCAAGACGTTTTCTCTGTTCAATCCATTGCGACATTTGTTTGAATTGATTTTGAGATATCATTTTTGATGTGGGTCTTCCATTTACTTTTCTGTCCCATAAGTTGTAGGGTCCATGACGATCCTTTTTGTTCTTTTGACAAGAACAAGTCGCCTTACCACACTTCATGTATATCGTTCTGATAGTACCTGGAGCCGCAAGGTCAAAATCACCCATTGCCTTCTTAATCCTTTGAAGCTTCATTTGTAAATGTTGTGTAAACTTTTTCATTTCTTCATTGTTCCATACATCATAAGAATGTAAAGATCTTTTTTAGATGGAGATATGCAATGAAAATTAAGGAAATTCTCGAAGACATCAAGTCAAAGATCAATCTTCCAAACAAGTACGATCGACGATCAAAACTCAGTGATGCATCTCTCGTAACAATGCTTATCTTTTTCTTCAAGGGTGACAGAGAAGGCAAACGTTCTTTACAATCACTCAGAAGACTTATTCAGGATCACTTCCAAATCCGCCTCAGTCGTGGGGGATTCTAGGAACGCTTAGACACAGATAAACTTCGCGATATACTTGAAACAGTCGTATGTTCTTTGATTCAGTCGATCTCTTGTCAGCTCATGATTGAATCAAGTGTCCTTAAAACTTTAGGCGTTTCTGCCATTCTCATTTTGGACTCAACCTCTACTACGCTCACGGATAAAGCCAAATCAACATTCCCCGCACCTAGAAAAAATGTAGCTCCAGCGACGGTCAAGCTGCATTTATGCTTTGATCTTTTAGCGGGTGCAGTAGATTGGTTTAATCTCACTGAGGCTAAAAGCCATGACAGAAAGAGTTTTCCTGATCTAAAATCTCTCGTTGGGAAGCTCATCATCTTTGATTTGGGATACTGGGACTATCTTTTGCTTGCACAGATAAAGGAAATTGGTGGTTTTTTTTATCACGGGTCAAATCTTCTGCCTCGATCATTGTGGTAAATGTACTTCAGGGACTTCCAAAACATTTCGAAGGCTTGACTCTTTTCGATAGAAAATTTCCAGATGCATCATAACAAATCGTAGAACTTATCGGCGAGTTAAATCATAATTACAAGCCAGTGCTCCAAGCAAGGGTTATCGGATTTTGGAATCCCACCACAAAAGAATACCACTGGTACATCACCAACCTCTTAGCCCCAGCAGAACTGATTTACCCACTATACAGACTTCTCTGGCAAATAGAACTCTTCTTTAAATCATTAAAATCATCTTTCCACATTGCCGATCTTCAAACCGCAAATACCAACATCATCTTCACGCTTCTATTCTTGTCATTGGCAGCAGCTATTCTTACCTATCCCCTGCCTATGCATTGGCTCAGGAAAATAACCAATACAAAGACGCAGTTCCTTCACTTCAAAGAGCTGCGATAGTCATCGCGATTTGCGCGCAGCGATTCGTAAATTTCTTATTGAGTCACTCTATGCAGTCAATCGACGAACTCGTCATCGGTCTGAGGGCAAATGTCGATGAGTTGTTCGATCCGAATTATAACAAACGTAAATCAGCATTGGAACAAACAATTCAACTTGCTCGGGAGATTGGTTGAATAATGCCGATCACAGATGTTGCAAAATATTTGAATGTCGAAGGAGTTATCATCGGAACGACAAGTCGCGGTTCACCGGCTGAAAAAGCAAAACTTCGTGGTACCGAACGGGTTGCGCAAGGGCGAATTAAGATTGGGGACATCATTGTAGCCATAGATGGCTAAAAATGTTCCAATTATGATGATCTCTACAGCCTTATTGAAAACAAACCCATTGGTGAAACCATTTCTCTGACCTACGTACGGGATAATAGAAAACAAACCATCAAGATTCAACTTGTGGAAGTTACCGCACAGGTTAATGTAAGCCTTCTGGAGTTCTTCCTAAAAACCGCCGCTTCTCTATTTAGTGGTTCGAAATAGGCCGCTGGGTCTCCAACATGCCACCGAAATGACATTGAGTTTGATTGTTTTTTATTCGAATTAGTTGTCGATTGAATATGCCGGGACCAATGGCAATCTCATGTTCACCAAGACCGGAAACTTCAAATGATGAGAGAGGCAGCCGAGTGAGTGTGCTCACTAGAGTTTGAACATCGCCACGGTTTCGGATCTGGGTTACGTTACTTGGTGGAAAGGCGATGGGTTCGGCAACAGCTTTTCCCTCACTCGGATGGATCCAAAATCCAGTTGAACTTGTGAGGAAAAAGAAAGTATCCAATATGGGATGAAAAAGTGTGGTGTTTTTATTGAGCAATCCGCTGACATATCCGATGAAAGGTTTGTTGCATTGTGTAGAGTTGTCACTATCTGGCATTATAGCTACATAATCATATTGCATATGGAAGGTGAGTTCAGGTCGTGCAGTGGCCAAAACGGTGATATCACTCTTTTCTAAGCTGCCAGTTAAAGATTCAACCTGGAA
This sequence comes from Pseudomonadota bacterium, assembly GCA_014584465.1. Taxonomy (GTDB): domain Bacteria; phylum Bdellovibrionota; class Bdellovibrionia; order Bdellovibrionales; family JACTMU01; genus JACTMU01. The sequence continues at coordinate 48,167 of JACTMU010000052.1, forward strand.
ATCACCAAGCGATTTTCCATTCAAATTGGTAATTCTCAAAGAGCCACTGCGATTGAGTTTAAGGTAATATTCTTTAAGGGTTAAACCTGGTGTTTTAGGAAGGGCATCGGCAATCGAGTCAAAAAGATCACAAAGATGGCTGTGGGTGGCCCTAATAAGTGAGGACCCACAATAATGGTTATTTATAAAATCGATTAAACGAGGATATCTTATTCCTTCATGTCGTACAACCGGTTCGCTAGTATTGAATTCAAGATCAAAACTGATCAATACGTTGCTTTGAGGGTTTGAGTTTTTGGTAAACTTTACTCCTTTCATTTTTAGGAGGAGAAGGTCTTCTTCCGGAAGACCAGTTCCTTCAATTCGGAGTTTTTTCTCAAAGTGCATCTTCTTCGAAAGGGAGTGTTTCATTGTTTCCGCAAATACGTAGACATCATCGCCTAAAGCAATCGTCATGTCGTTAAACCCCATGACCTGGTACTGCCCATTCTGATAATCGACCCAAGGAAAGGTTTCTCTCAAATCACCAGACCCGTGGTTGCCACCGCCAATCAACACAGGAAGCCCTTGCGAGGTCGATCCAGATGCCACGAAATTCTCGTAACCTCCATTGACCAATACCGGAAGTGCGTTGCGATCCGAAGTGGTTTGAGCGGTAGCGAACGTAACAGACATGCCAATCATGGCACTGATGCTTGCTTTCGTGAAAGCACGATTTATTTGATTTATTTGTGGCTTCATAAAACGAGTCCTCCTCAAAACGAGAATTGTTGTTTCTGGAGTCAGAAATTTAACAGAAAAGGGAAGAATCTTCAACTGTAAGGTTTTAGACAGTTTGAAAGGAGTACCTGTCAAATGAGTCGACACTTTGATTTTTTTACAAACATTCACTTGTTTGGAGGATTTGGCTTTAATCTCTTCCAAATTTACCTCATAAGACTCACTGGTTATTGTGGGGAAAGTTGATCGATAATTATTTTAATTGAATCTAAAAAATGAGAGACTATGAAAGCCGTTTCTTTATTATTAATGATTCCCCTCCCCAGTTGGGCAAAGATTACGGTTTTTTCTAATTCACAAGCACTGAGTTTTGTATTGAACTCAACGGAATTGAAAAATGCCGAAGAATTAATGTCCGAAGATCTATCACTGAAATCAGTGAGCATGAGGAAAAAGGAAGTCAATTCTCTCAACGTATTTAGTGTTTGGCGCGAAACTTCATTTCGGTGAATTTGTCATAAGTTTTCCTTATACCTTCGTTGAGCCTCGTCGAGTTAGCGCCGCTGGCTAGCCCTTCGTCGTCCCGCCTCGGCATAAGAAAAACTTATGCAAATTCACTCGAAAGCAGGTTTCGCGCCAAACACTATTTACCATTTCACTCAAGTACAGCTCAGTGGCTAGGCCTCCGCAACCCCCTCGAAGATGCCTGATTTCAGCTGTTGTGGAAACAAAGATCATTCGTGTCGGATCCATTACGGCCAGTGAGCTTGTTCTTCAGGAATTAGGCCAACCTTCTTGTAATCGATAACTGATTCTATCAGAGAGCAAGTTCAAAATCCCACTCGCCTTTCAAGAGTTCAGCCGTTTCTGTGACAGACAAAGATCCCTCGTGAGAGGCGATCTTTGTCGCTATTATTGATTTGCCATTGCCAAGTTTATAGTTTATCAAGGCGATATTTCAGAAATGTGAGAAATATTGCCTTACTTTCTTTTTGTTTTCTTTGTTATAAATTTGGCGCCGAGACCCGCAGCAGGAGTGTCAGATCTTCCGAGTTCTGGCAGAGTTGAACTGGATTTGAAGTAAGCACTACATCTGGTGCTGTAGCGAGATAGGTTGAATTCAGGTCCCGTTGGCCATCAACCAACGGGAGGTTCACATGCACAGTCAAGTCAAACAATTGCCAAATGGTAATGCAGCCATCGGCCAGTCCAGGTCCAGACAGACTCATAAGAAATCAACAATGACCAGAGCGAGAATGAAGTCCGAAGCCAAGAAGCTTCGAATTAAGGGGGTATTCGTTCGAAAGATTGCTGAGAGGTTCGGTGTTTCTACTGTTCTTGTCTACAGTTGGCTAAGACAGGAAACCACGTTGGGTCAAGTGATGTCGCCACCAAAGCAATTACGGATCAGACCAGAAGCAGGCAAGGTCAATGAAAATGCGAGGATTGTTTTTGCCTCCGGGATTGCTTTAGAAATCCCACTCAGTCAAGTTGACAAAAATTTGCTTCAAAACCTATGTGAGGTGCAGTGATGTTGGCCACATCAGGAAATCATCGGATTTGGCTTGCGAGGCATCGAGTGGATTTTCGTAAGCAGCATCAGGGCCTACTTGCTGAGGCTTACAAGATGAGTTTGGACCCCTTTCGGGGAGATGTGATCATCTTTGTGGGAAAAGGTATGAGGCGAATTAAGGTTCTCTATGCTGAGGTGAGTGGTTTGTGGCTTAGCACAAAACTTTTTACAAGCGAAGCGATGAAGACAAACATTTTGTTTTTGAGTGATCCACAGTGTGATGAGATTTCTCAGTCAGAACTTGCTTTGATCATTGACGGAAGTCGCTACAGCATTGAGAAAAAAGTGATGT
>JACTMU010000012.1 GCA_014584465.1 Pseudomonadota bacterium
TCCTTCCAGCTTGCAAGACTCGATACAAGGCCCCATTTCTGGGCTACCTTGACGGGAATTCACCCGCTAGCTTGGCTGAGCTTCGCCCAGCGCACATCCGAATATACTATCTTTATAAACTTCTCATGTCCAGGCGTTACATTGTGGTGGAAAAGGAGCCGTTTTCTGGAGGGAGAGAGTCTTGGGGCTTCACACCAATTTGCCGTAAGCCCTCGTAGAGGACCGTCGAGACCGTATTTGCCAGGTTCAAACTTCGAATGGGGCCAAACATCGGTATGAAGTAGGTCTGGTCCCTGTAGTGATCCAAAATTTCGGACCCTAAACCCTTCGTCTCTTTACCGAAGATCAAAAGATCCCCCTTTCTAAAACGGGCATCAAACAGGGAGTGCTTCCCCTTGGTCGAAAAAAAGAGGGCCCGACTTAGGTCCTGATCTTGACTCCACTGCTCCCAGCTTGGGTGGTGTTCCCACTGCAGGTGGGGCCAATAGTCGAGTCCAGCTCGTTTCAAATAACGATCCCCCATTGAAAAACCAAGTGGGCCTATAAGCTCAAGCTTCGAATTGGTCCCAACACATGTACGTCCAATGTTTCCAGTGTTGTTGGGAATTTCAGGTTCAACCAAGACCACCCTAAAATAAGAAGCGTCGCGTAAGTTCGAGACCATGGGATCCCCTCCGACCATTTGCGGTGTCCAAAATCACTGTAGAAAACGTACAAGCTCTTTTCCAAGTGGGGTGAGGGCCAATCTTCGGCCCTTGTCCTCAATAAGCTCAAGATTGAGTAGCTCACGATAGAGTCGCATGTCGATTGGCACCAGGCCTCTTCCAGAGCTCTGCCCTAATTTGAGGAGATAGTCTCTCTGTTTCAAAGTAAGAACTTCGGTTAATGGGTGCTCGCTTGCGAAAACTCGCTGCCAATTCCCATCTTCGATTAGCGTCGCGCTTTTTGGAATTTTTGATGGATTGATCGAGTAAACCCACACCGCCATATTGGGAATGGATCCATCAAAAAAAGCCTCTTTCTGCACACGTGTGTAGACACCCTTTTTTGGATCAGAGTGGTTAACCCCGTGAAATTCATCAAGTAGCGGGAATAGACGTTGTGTGTCAACCAACTCAACGACATTGCCTTGAATCACAGTCGTTCCCTCATCACAAAAGGCAGGAAATCCAACTCTCAGCTTATAAAGTGACCCGAGCACCCGAGCCGGAGAAGTTTGAGCGATAAATTCTGAGATCTTATTGAAATGGACCATACCTTCAGAAAAAGAGCCATAGACAAAAAGGCACTCTCGATTCAACATCCTTCTCTCCTTATTGGGGGTCCTCTTTTATCAAAGGAGCCTCACAGAGGCAACATGAGTTTTTTTCTTAGGAACATGCCCACGGGAATCTTCGTAAATTGACAAGCAAGGGGTTTCTGATAGAACTGGATAAACCACTTAGTGTCTGGCGCGAAACCTGCTTTCGAGTGAATTTGCATAAGTTTTTCTTATACCGAGGCGAGCCGACGAAGGGCTAGCCAGAGGCGCTAACTCGAGGAGGCTCCCTAGTGAGTTCATGAAAAAAATCGAGGCCATCATTAAGCCATTTAAATTGGACGATGTCATTGAGGCACTGTCTGAGGTTGGGATTGAGGGTGTTTCGATTTCCGAAATTAAGGGATTTGGTCGACAAAAGGGGCGTACTGAAATCTACAAAGGCGCCGAGTATGTTGTTGATTTTCTTCCCAAGATAAAGATTGAGTTGATTCTTAACGACGACGAGGTGGACGGAGCGGTGGAGGCCATTCGAAAATCGGCCCATACGGGGAAGATTGGTGACGGCAAAGTTTTTGTATCTCCCGTGTTGTCGGCCTTAAGGATACGGACAGGGGAAAAAGACGAAGAGGCAATTTAGACCAATATAATGAGGAGGTCCTTAGATATGGAAAAGAAGACGGCAAAATCGGTGATGGAATTTGGCAAGAAGCATGGCGCTCGAATGGTGGATTTTAAGTTTTCAGATCTGCCAGGGATGTGGCAACACTTTTCGATCCCTTTTGGCAAACTCAACGAAGAGTGTTTTGAGACGGGCCTTCTTTTTGATGGAAGCTCAATTCGAGGTTGGAAGAACATCAATGAATCGGACATGTCGATCAAGCCCGATCCCAGCACGGCCCAAATGGATCCTTTTATGGAGATCCCCACCCTATCGCTCACCTGTGATGTGACACAGCCGGTGACCGGAGAACCCTACAATCGAGATCCCCGTCAGATTGTAAGAAAAGCACTTTCCTATATGAGATCCACCGGCATTGCAGATACGGCCTTTTTTGGACCAGAGGCAGAGTTTTTTATCTTTGATGATGTTCGTTATGACCAGACCCCCTACGGTGGGTTCTATCAAGTTGATTCCAATGAGGCCACCTGGAACAGTGGTCGTGAGGAGTCGGGGAGAAATTTAGGGTACAAACCTCGTTTTAAAGAGGGGTATTTCCCCGCACTTCCATCGGACACCCTTCATGATATTCGTACAGAGATTTGCTTGGAGCTTGAAAAGCTTGGAATCGATGTGGAACGACAACATCATGAAGTGGCGACGGCGGGTCAGGGCGAGATCAACATTCAATATGACTCTATGCTTGAGATGGCAGATAAGTTGATGTGGTTCAAATATGTCGTGAAAAACGTTGCCAGACGACACAATAAAACTGCGACCTTCATGCCAAAACCCATCTTTGGGGACAATGGCTCGGGAATGCACACCCACATTTCTCTATGGAAGGGAGGAGAACCCCTATTTGCAGGAGATCGCTACGCAGGCCTATCGCAAATGGCCCTCTACTTTATTGGTGGGATCATTAAGCATGGTCCTGCTCTTTGCGCATTTACAAATCCCACCACAAACTCTTACAAGAGGTTGGTTCCAGGGTTTGAGGCGCCGGTTCGTTTGGCCTACAGCTTTATGAATCGTTCTGCAGCGATCCGGATCCCTAATACGGGTTCAAATCCCAAAGCCAAGAGGCTTGAATTTCGAACTCCGGACCCAAGCGCGAACGTCTATTTGGCCTTTGCCGCACTTCTTATGGCTGGGATTGACGGCATTCATAACAAAATTGATCCCGGTGATCCACTTGACAAAGACATTTATGGTTTGTCTCCTGAAGAGCTTAAGGATGTCCCTACGGTTCCTGCCAGTTTAGAAGAGGCGATGATTGCCTTAAGGGGCGATTGTGATTTTTTAAAGAGATCGGATGTCTTTTGTGCGGACTTGATTGATTCATGGATTCATTACAAGATGAATCGTGAGATCATTCCGTTGCAACAGAGGCCCGTTCCGTATGAATTCTATCTCTATTTTGATCTTTGAATTGAGTTATTTTGTGAGTGGCGCGAAACTGATTCAGATATTGGGTCGTTTCGTGCCCATTGCGATGTGGGTGAGGTGTTCCCGTTGTGGAGGTGAATGTGGAAAAGTTTGACTCCTATAAGGAGTATCAGTGGATGGATGTTCAAGATGATGTGGTGACGGTGGGTCTCTTTGAGGACGAGCTGGAAAACATGGGGCAGATCATTCGAGTAACTCTCCCACAGGAGGATGAATCTGTGGGATCTGAAGAGATTTGTGGTGAAATCTATACAAGCGAAGGTGCTGTGAATCTTTACAGCCCCATAGAGGGGGTTGTGGTTGAGGTCAATTCGGCATTGTCTGAAAATCCGAGTCTGATTCACGAAGATCCCAATGGAGAGGGGTGGCTCTATAAGGTGCGTGCCAATGATCCTGATGAGCTCGACGCTCTACTCTATGACGACGAAGAATTGGATGAAGACATGGATGAGGACGATGAGGACCTCGACGAAGAATTGGATGAAGATGATTACGACGACTTTGATGAGGACTACGATGATGAAGACGATGAAGACGACGATCGGTAGAGGCAGCTTGAGAAGAAGCTTATTTTTTTGCGTGGGGTTCATCACTCTCACGCTCGTGGCCGTGGCGTGCACCAAGGAGAAGTCCGAAGAGGAGAACACACTTAATCTTGTAATAAGCTCCAACGTCAAGGGTCTGGACCCTATTGATGTGTCGGATGTCTACTCAAGTAGGGTGACCTCTCAGATATTTGAGGGACTTCTCTCCTATCACTATCTCAAACGACCATTAGAAATCATACCGCAACTTGCAGCCAGCATGCCCACTGTTTCAGCAGATGGTTTGGTGCATACATTTAAGCTTAAAAAAGGTGTGAAGTTCCAAGATGATCCCTGTTTTCCAGAAGGGAAGGGACGTGAAATCACCTCGAATGACTTTGTCTACTCTTGGAGAAGATTGGCAGATCCTCGAAATCGCAGTGAGGGCTTTTGGGTCTTCGATGGCCATATCAAGGGATTAAATGAGTGGAGAACAGCTGTTGGTGAGGGAAAGGCCGACTATTCGACCCCGATTGAGGGACTTCAAACACCCGATTCAGAGACCCTGATCATCAAACTCACTCATCCCTATTTTCAACTCCACTACGTCTTGGCCATGGTGGTGACGGCGGTGGTTCCAAAAGAAGCGGTGGAAAAGTATGACAAAGAGATTCTCAATCATCCCGTCGGAACGGGCCCCTTTCGTCTTGAGAGCTGGGTTCGCAACAATAAAATTGTCTTAGTGAAGAATCCTTCATGGACGGGGCAGACCTATCCAACTGAAGGAGAGCCGGATGATCGCGCCCAAGGACTCCTTGAGGATGCGGGGAAACCACTTCCTTTTGCAGATAAGGTCGTCATGACCGAGCTTGTGGAGGATCAGCCTCGTTGGCTCAACTTTCTAAAAGGGAATTTTGATTATGCGGGCATTCCTAAGGATAATTTTGATCAAGCCATATCGGGAGGAGCACTCTCTGAAGAGCTTAAACAAAAAGGAATGCGGCTGCATGTTGCTCAATATCCAGATCTAACCTATGTGGCGTTCAATATGGAAGACCCTGTGCTCGGTAAGAATAAAACTCTTCGAAAAGCCTTGAGCATGGCCACGAACACTCAGATTTCAATAGAGAAGTTTTACAATAATCGCGCAATTCCCGCTCACAGTCCCGTTCCTCCAGGAATTGATGGATACGATAAGGACTTTGTAAATCCCTACCAAAAATATGATCTTGTAAAGGCCAAGGAGCTGATGAAAGAGGCGGGCTTTCCGGAGGGAAAGGGACTTCCAGAATTTACCTTTGAAACGACCAATTCAGCGACCGCCCGCCAAGTGGCTGAGTATTTTAAGCAAGAGATGGCAGCTCTAGGAGTTCAGATCAGAATCGGTGTGAACACCTGGCCCGAATTTACAACAAAGGTTAAGGAAAAGAGGGCTCAAATATGGGGGATTGCATGGAACGCGGATTATCCTGACAGCCAGAACTTCTATCAACTCCTCTATGGGAAGAATGTCAGCCCAGGCCCAAATGGTTCCAACTATGTCAACAAGGAGTTTGATGAGCTTTATGAGAAGGCACTGAGGCTTCCAATGGGGCAAGAAAGGACTGCGATTTATAAGAAAATGCGAGCCATTGTGGTCGAAGAAGCTCCTTGGATCTTTGGAGTGCACCGTCTGGGATATGTTCCCTCATTCCATTGGTTGAAAAACTTCAAGCCGCACCCGATCATTAATGATGATGTCAAATACTATCGCGTGGACACAAAAGAGAAGGCCAAGCTGAAAGCAAAGTTGTAACTCGGAGAGGAACTGCCATCTTAGCATATACTGTACGGCGAACCATTTACATTTTGCCGATTCTTTTTGGAATTACACTTTTAACCTTCACTCTTTTTAATGTGGCAGGGGGTGACCCAGCAGTTCAATTTGCAGGCAAAAATGCCAGTGCCGTTCAAATCGAACAGATCCGCCATGAACTTGGGCTTGATCGGCCCCTTTATCAACAGTACTTTTTCTATCTGAAACAGATTGTGTCGTTGGATTTCGGTCGGAGTTGGTCGAGTCGTCAACAGATCTCAACGTTGATTGTAGATGGTGTCGGAGCGAGCCTCTCCGTCTCCGTGCCCCCCTTCTTCATTTCTGTTGCTCTTTGCATTGTGCTTGCGATGTTTTCAGCCTTTTTTCGGGGGAGACTCTTTGACCGATCCATCATGGTGGGTTGTCTCGGTCTTATGAGCATCAGCTACTTGGTCTACATTATGGTTTTTCAATACCTCTTAGGATACAAGATGGGGCTCTTTCCGATTTCTGGATGGGATGCAAGTTGGGTGGATCGCTGGCCCTATCTCATACTTCCTTGGATTTGCATTGTGGTTGTAAGTCTTGGAGCCAATGTCCTTTTGTATCGGGCAGTTTTCATGGAGGAGATCTTTCAAGACTATGTGCGAACAGCAAAAGCCAAAGGATTAAACACCAGGATCATCTATTTGAAGCACATACTGAAAAATGCGATGATTCCGATCATCACAGTGGTGGTCATTCAAATGCCCTATCTGTACACAGGATCCCTGTTGGTTGAAAATTTTTTTGGAATCCCGGGGATTGGCGGACTCCTCGTGCAAGCTTTAGCCAACGCTGATTTTCCGGTCATTAAGGCGATGGTCTTTATTGGTTCTGTCCTTTACATGGTCTTTAGCCTTCTCTCTGATCTTCTTTACGCACTCGTTGATCCAAGGGTTCAGCTCAAATGATTGGGGGTGATCGAAACTCCCTATGGTGGGATGCTTACCGTCGAGTTGTGAAAAATCGCCTGGCGGTGGCCAGTTTCATAGTGATCATGATTTACGGTCTGCTGGCTCTTCTTGCAAGTTTTGAACTTATTCTTCCCCAGGTTCACCTTGTGGATCATGCTCGAGGGTATGAACCCCCATCTTGGGAGCATCCCTTAGGTACGGATATATTTGGAAGAGATGTTCTCTCGCGAGCGGTCTACGGAATTAAGACCGCCATGATGGTAGGTCTTGTGGCCACCCTTATCTCAATTCTTTTTGGTGTCACGCTAGGGGCCGTTGCGGGATATTTTGGTGGTAAAATCGACGAGATGGTTGTTTGGCTCTATACAACGATTGATTCCGTTCCCTTCATTCTTTTGGTTCCGGCACTTGCCTTTGTGATGGAGCGAGGGATCAAGAGTCTTGTGATTGCGATGGGGGTCACTTCGTGGGTGGGGCTGTGTCGCCTCATTCGTGGTGAATTTCTCAAACATCGACAGAAGGACTACGTACTGGCGGCGGAGGCCTTGGGGGCCTCTCATTTGCGTCGAATCTTTCGGCACATTCTCCCTAATGTGTTTTACATAATTCTCATTCAATTCAGTTTGGGATTTGTCTTTGCGATCAAGAGCGAAGTCATTCTTAGCTATTTGGGTCTTGGTGCAGAACCTGGAACTCCATCGTGGGGGCTCATGATTGACGATGCAAAGTTGGAGCTTGCGCGAGGGGTTTGGTGGGGTCTAGCGGCAGCAACTTTATTTATGTTTTTTCTGATATTATCGTTTAATCTTTTTAATGATGCTCTTCGAGATGCACTGGATCCGAAGTTAAAGAACAAGTGATTTTGTTGGGTTGGGTAGAAGAAATTGAGTAGACTGCTCGAGGTAAAGAACTTAAAAACGGGATTTCGTGTGGATGAGGGATCATTCTATGCCGTCGACGACGTCTCTTTTACGTTGGATCGCGGTGAAACCTTGGGGCTTGTGGGAGAGTCAGGTTGCGGAAAATCAGTCACAGCGCTCTCCATCATGAGGCTTATCCCTGACCCTCCGGGAAAGATTGAGTCAGGTTCGATCCTATTTCAGGGCGAAGAGATCCTTACCTATTCCGAAGAGAAGATGAGAACCATTCGAGGAAATGAAGTTGCGATGATTTTCCAGGAGCCGATGACCTCTTTGAATCCGGTTTTTACGTGTGGAAATCAGATTGCTGAAGCCATAGCCTTGCATCACAAAGGGCTCTCCCGCACGAAGATTCATGAAAAGACCGTGGACATTTTGAGGCTCGTTGGGATTCCTGAACCTGAAAAGAGAGTAAATGAATATCCACATCAACTCTCTGGTGGAATGAGACAGCGAGTGATGATTGCCATGGCTCTCAGTTGTGACCCTAAACTTCTCATTGCTGATGAACCCACAACTGCACTTGATGTGACCATTCAGGCTCAGATTCTAGAGCTGATTCGAAAGTTACAAAAGGAGTTTGATGCAGGGATGATCCTCATCACTCACGACTTGGGTGTGGTGGCGGAAACTTGCAACCATGTGGCGGTCATGTATGCAGGAAAGATTGCGGAATATGGCAGTGTCGATGACATTTTTTATCGTCCCCAACACCACTACACGAAGGGTCTTTTGAATTCAGTTCCCCATTTTGACTCAAAGACACGACTCAAGAGACTTGCGACCATACCAGGGGTTGTGCCGAGCATGCTCAAACTTCCTCAGGGATGTCGTTTTCAAGATCGCTGTGGAGCGGCCAAAGATCTTTGCCGGCAGCAGGAGCCTCGACTTCGACCCGTCGAAACGGATCATCATGTCTCTTGCCACTTCCCTGTTCAACCTCACGGGCAAGGAGTCTGAGTTGAGTAATTTGGTCGTTGTAGATCATCTATCCAAACGATTTCCCATTAAAGGTGGAGTCTTCTCAAGAGAGATTGGAGGGGTTCACGCCGTACGAGATGTCTCTTTTGTGATCAAAAAAGGAGAGACACTTGGACTTGTTGGAGAGTCAGGTTGTGGCAAGTCCACTCTGGGTCGATGCATGATTCGGCTCATTGACCCCACACAAGGACGGATTCACTTTGATGGTCATGATATTACGACGATCAGGGGTGATGAACTTCGTGGCTTTCGACGGCGAATGCAGATCATCTTTCAAGATCCCTATTCGAGCCTCAATCCACGGATGACTGTGGGGGCCATTCTTTCAGAACCACTGGAGATTCATAAACTTTTTTCTACTAAATCAGAGCGTCTTGAGCGCGCAGGAGAACTCTTAGATCTTGTGGGGCTACGTCGAGAGCATCTCAATCGTTACCCACATGAATTTTCAGGTGGCCAACGGCAGCGCATTGGCGTGGCACGGGCTCTCGCCGTTGAACCTCAGTTCATAGTTTGCGACGAACCCGTCTCGGCCCTTGATGTCTCTGTTCAGGCTCAAGTTGTGAATCTCCTCATGGATCTACAGGAGAAATTGGGTTTAACCTATCTTTTCATTGCACATGATCTGAAAGTTGTGGAGCACATTTCAAATCGTGTGGCGGTCATGTACTTGGGTCAGATCGTGGAGATAGCAGACGCCACCGATCTCTACCTTTCAGCCAGTCACCCTTATACCAAGGCGCTTCTCTCAGCGATTCCCGTCCCCGACCCCCACGGCAAAGATAAACAGCAGAGGATCATTCTCTCAGGAGATGTTCCAAGCCCAATTACCCCCCCATCGGGCTGCGCTTTTCACACGCGATGCCCTCAATTTAAGAAGGGCATCTGCGATCAAGAGATGCCGCTTCTCAAAGAGGTCTCATCTGGTCATAGCGTGTCCTGCCACTTTGCTGAGGAAGACTGAGATTGTGAACATTGACACATCAAAGTCGAGTGGCTCTATTTAAATCCCATTGTGGGGGCTTCCACCCAGCAATCTCCGCCTTGCCAGGCCACAGAGAATTGATCCTCAAAGGTGATGTAAAATGTAGTTGCACCAGGAACCACAAGTGCAGAGCTCAAAGCAATGGCTGGATATCGTGTCGTGACGGCGGTGCTATCCGTACTGGCAAAGATATAGACCGTATCATTTCCAGCTGTCGTCATAGAGCCAGTGCCATCAATGGCAATGCCATCCAAATCGGTCCACTGACCATCGTCAGGTTCTCCGTCGCGATAGATGTCCATCTCATGAGCCACGCCTGCCTCACAGACACCGCCAGGAACATTGGATTCGGCAGTGGTGTCAGGTTTAAATGAGAAGGTGTCTCGGATCTTGATGATCAGACATTGATAGGTTCCGCTGGCGGGGCTTCCGGTAAAGAGAACCGGATTGGCCACCATGTCTTTAGATACGGGGGTGGATCCATAATCTTGAACAAGCACAGGGCTTGAACAATCCGTATTTGCGCTGATCCAAATGGCATAAATTTGCATCGTAAGTTCTGTCGGGGAACCGGGATAGACTGTTGCTCCTTCCATAGGACTTGGCAAAGATGTTCTAAAGAGAGATTGAGCCGCCGTTGACGATCCATACAAGGTGAACGAAGAGGTCGTGTCACTGTTGGTCGCATTGTTGGAGGAACAGTGAATCAAAGTAAGAGCGATTGCAGTAATCCCTAGAACCTTTTTCATGATGATCTCCTTAAGTTTAAACCTTCAACTCCAGTCGAGGGTTCAAAGAACACCAGTTTCCATATTTAAAGGGAAATTGGCCCCCTTCTTAGAGGGATCTTGGAATTTTGTTTGTGGAACGTCAATGCAAGTTCCTATGGACTCGACCTTATTGTTTCAAAGCTCTTTTTCTTGAGGTTGTTTCGCGCCAGGCACTTCCTGTAACGCTTGTCATGTGATAGGATGTTGGTCTATATGTATCGATGTTCGTGAGAACCAGAATGGGGGGTGTTATGAAAAAAGTCGCAATTGTACTTTCTGGATGTGGCCATCGTGACGGTGCAGAGATCACGGAGAGTGTAAGCACTTTGATCGCCGTGACCGAACATGGCGCGCAATACAAATGTTTTGCTCTAGATCAAGATTTCGCAGTGACCAACCACATAACGGGTGAGTCGAGTGGGGAAAAGCGTAACATTATGAGAGAGGCTGCGAGAATTGCCCGAGGATCCGTGAATTCACTTAGTGAATTAAACCCAACTGATTTTGATGCGCTCATATTTCCCGGAGGCTTTGGCGCAGCCCTGCACCTTTCTACTTGGGCGACGGAAGGATCAACGTGTAAAGTTCAAAACGACGTTGAACGAGTGATTAAGGCCTTTTATAAAGCAGGCAAACCCATTTGTGCCATTTGCATTGCCCCCACCCTATTGGCAAAGGTTTTAGGTCAGCACAAAGTGACTCTTACGATTGGAAATGATCTTGAGACGGCAGCCGAGATTGCAAAGACAGGCGCGATTCATGAAAAGTGTGATGTCGAAGATTACTGTACGGATCGCGAGCACAAGATTGTGACAACCCCTGCCTACATGCTTCAAGGAACCTCATTTCAAATCTTTAAGGGCATTCGCAACGCCATTCGTGAAACCCTTGAAATGGCCTAACTTAGGTGCTGTGGAGTAACTCCATCCGGACGCTTTTGATCTTTCGTTACCATATTGGTGCCTTGGATCGTCCTCGACTTAAGATCCCAAGATGTTGTTTCGTGAGCGCTCCATAAACCGGTGTGTTGAAGTTTTCAACACCGCGATAGTTTGATCCCATCAAACACATACCTAGGGGCTGTCCGGTAATTCCATTTTTGCCGATTTCTATAAGTTTTCCAGTTCTTCTGACGTTTTTGTGGGTCAACTTTACTGAAAATAGGTGGGTCAATTTTGCTGAGAGCCATAGGAAAGTCGAATATGGTTCGGATCAGACAGCCGATCAGCTCGTAACCAGAATCTCAAAATTTGGAGACATTGAACAAATTAAGGAAAACTTTGATGTCGATGCCGTAGAGGATCTAAGGCGTTACGCTGCTATGTCATCCATCAATGGTGCATTTCTTCCTGAGCAGAAAGGCCTGATCCGTTGGGTTGCGAGGTTAAAGTGAATCGATGGCCTTCGTGCGGGATCCTATTTCGAAGGGGCATTGCAAAAGTAGCGTGATTTTCGAATTTTGACGGATCTGATTCAATTTAAAACAGTTTCAGCGATAAAATTTGAATTGCATTCATTCTTATGTTAGCCTTATTAAGCGGTCATTAATTGTTCGTTGAGTCCTCTATTTCACGTTTATTCTTAAAAAATAAAAATTTGATTCTGAAAATCATGGTTATTCAAGTTTTGAAGTGCAACATGAAATAGAGGATCAAAGGAATATTTATGTTTCATAAAACGAAAAGAAAACGATCTTTCGTTGTGGCCTTCGCTACAGTGTCATCATTACTTCTACTCTTAACAATGTATCAAAATTGCGGAAGACCATTAACTACATTGAATTCCTCCGAAAGCACAAGCAGTTCTCTTTGCGAAGGAGAGTGCTCTTCGGTCGATGGCGATGGTAGTGAGACTCCTGAGCCTCCTCCTGGCAATGATGGAGAGGGGAATGACCCTGATCCGATTGGGGGTGCTTCCGGTGGCGTTAATGGTAATCAAACATCCTCTGAAAATCAGTGGATCCAGGTGCCTAAGAGAACGAAGGCTCAAAAAACGGCTGGGATTGCAGGAGGTGAAGGATGTCAGATGATATTTGGAATTGCCTATGCTCCATCCAATCCAAATATTGCATATTTTGTTACCGACACAAGTCAGGTCTGGAAGAGCACCGATGGGGGTACAAGTTGGCATAAAAAAGCCAATGGATTCGGGGCAAGCGGAGGAATATCTGTAGTCATTGACCCAACGAACGCAGACATTGTTTATGTTGCTGGCGGCAACATTGGAAATGCAGGCGGATGGACTCCAGTTCCTGATGTTGTACAGGGTATATTCAGAACTACAGACGGCGGAGATACATGGACATTAGTCAAAAACGCAACGTTTGTTAGGAGTGGCAGAGGTGGTATTCATATTGCTTTTGCCGGGAGCAATATGTATGCCGCGCCATCTAAACAGGGTATTTTAAAATCAACGAATGGCGGGGTTGCGTGGAATCTTCTTAATAAATCCGGTGGCGGATATGTGCTTGACACCGTGGATTTACGCAACATAACCGCTCATCCTACGGACAATACTGTTCTCTATGTATCCGCCTCCGATGGATTGTATAAGGTCGTGGATAGTGGTGGGTCTGCTACTGTCACCAAGATAGGAACAGGACTGCCTTCTGGGACAGTATTTCAACTTGTGATTGATCCCGGTACTCCAAATACGATGTATGTCGCCAAGGGATCAAGCGGTGTCTATCGTTCTACTGACGGTGGACTTAATTTCAGCGCAAGAAATAATGGTTTATCAACACCCCTTGGTGCTGGCGGACGAGTCAGGGATATAGCGATGAGTCCGGTTAACGCAAACAAGCTGATAGTTTCCTTTTATGGTTTATTTGGAAATTACGTGTATCACACCAGCGATGGCGGGGCAAGCTGGACAAAGACCACCAATATGGATGAACAAAACGCAGACGGATGGGTGGCCGGCTCTGTATTTGGCTGGACGGACAATCTTTCAGGTGTTGATGATCTCTCACCGCCTATCAGCTTCCATCCAACAAATCAAAACACTGCCTTGGTCATTGGATGGGGCAATCAAGTTAAGAAAACCACCGACGGCGGCGTTACCTGGAAATACTCAAATACGGGGTATACGGGTATGGCTGGCGGCGATCAGGAAGGTTACAGCCCGATTGGGTGGGACTCAACCAATTATAATCGGGCGGCTTTTACCAATGGTGATTGGGGTACTATGGTTACGGAGGATAACGAAGATACTTTTAAATCGATAGCTACAGTCAGACATAACAACAGGCAAGCAACCAATGCCGTGGCAATGAATGGCAATATTATTGTTGAGGCAGTTGGCGCAACAAACGACTCCAGTACTAATACGCAAATAATAGCTATCTCAAGGAATTCAGGAACAAGTTGGACTACGATTAGCGATGCCGCAGCAACCTTTTTATTAATCTCTTTCCATCCACAGAATAACAATATTGTATATGCGGGAAATTATAAATTTACCAATATACAGACAAATAATACTTACACGACTCTTGGCAAGACTGTTGCCGCCGTATTTAAAGGAGATGGGAACAAAGTTTACTCATATTCCGGAAGCACTATATATAAATCCACCGATGCCGGTGCTACATGGACAACGCCATATCCTTCATTAAACCTTCCGTCCGGGACTCGCGTAAGACAAATTGCCGTTGACCCTGTAAACGAAAACCGGATTTATGCGGCGGTTGCAGGAAAAGGGATTTTTATAATAGATAAAATGGCGGCCAATGGCGGAACGGTAGTGTTGAAGAACCACAATAATGGCATCGAAAAAGACCAGTTTGGAGAGATAAATACGAGCACAATAGCAACGGACCCTAATAACGCGAATGTTGTATATGCGGGTACAAGGGCAAACTGGAAGGGCATGGCAAATGGCATATTTCGTTCAACGGACAGTGGTAACACGTGGACTAATATTTCCGGTAATCTCGGCGACATGTTTGGTATCAGAAACATAACGGTGAGACCAGACAATAGCTATGTTTATATAAGTTCGTTTGCCGGCACGTGGAAATTGCCGCCACCGTCATCAACCTCTGCCGCTGATACCACAGCGCCGAATTGTTCGATAAGCATTTGTCAACGCCTGGGTCACGACTTATTCGTGAATAATTGAGAATTTGACCATTGCACTGGCCTGCAACTTCAAGAAAGTATCGAAAGGGATCAATATTTCGGACAACTTGTTCCGAAAGAATTTCTTCTTTAATG
This sequence comes from Pseudomonadota bacterium, assembly GCA_014584465.1. Taxonomy (GTDB): domain Bacteria; phylum Bdellovibrionota; class Bdellovibrionia; order Bdellovibrionales; family JACTMU01; genus JACTMU01. Next base: position 14,517 of record JACTMU010000012.1, read on the forward strand.
TAGGTCTGCGCATAAGATTGAAGATAACGTTTTCGGTCGATATCAGAAGAAAGATGGAGAAGACCAGGAAGAGTGCCCCAGCTCAATGCAGATTCAAGATCAAATCTTGTTCCAAGTTCTTGAAAAGTAAGAGGGTACCAAAATTGTAGGCGAGTGCCGATAGCGCCTTGGGGCGTCTTAGGCTGAAGAGGTCTAGAGATGATAGTGGGACCCTTTTCGTTTTTCTTGGATTTCAGCACCAGCCCCTACTGAGAGATATCGGGCATGATTTTGAGAAGTTAAGCTATCACAGTCAAACTGCAACTCATCATTTCGAAGGAGCGATTGTTTATACCAAGAGGTATAATGTTGTAGGACTTTCATTCAAACTCTAGATCATCTTTGAATTTCAGATCTGGGTTTCAATCTAGATATGAGGAAGGAACAGTAATATCATTGTGAAAAATCTACCCTTCTTATATCATTGGCTAGTGATGAGGATAAGTTTTCTTTCGATTTTGTGTTATCTATTTTTGTCGAGCTCGGTAGCCAACATGGGTTTAGGAATGACGTTGGCAGATGGGATTCACACCCATCCTCTTCTTCTTCAGGTCGTTGATTTCGAAAAGAGCATCAGACTTTGGATCTATTATGACCAACCCAATCAACACTATTATATTCCCCAAACAGGAGTTCGATATCCCGATGGGCCTGGAGGACAACTTGTCACTGGGGGACTCTACAAATTTAAGTTTGATTTTTTTCCAAGAAGTTTTGTAATTGGAGGCGGCCTTTATGGTGGAGGAGTATTTGCTCACATTCAATTTGAGTTATTAAGACACTCTTCTTTAACGCTAAACTTGGGATATACGCAGGGATCAGATCTCCATGGGCTTCAACTCTTAAGTTCTCTACGAGTCCATGATGGGCCGCATTGGCGATTGTCACCTTATATTGCATTACAAAATCGATATTTTGATACTTCTGGAATCTATTCTAGCCGTGATTCTTTTGAATCGTTTGATGTGGAAGAGGAGACGCTTGATCTTGTCTGCGGGTTCAATGTGCAATATCACACGCAAAGTTTGGCACTGAACGGGCTAATTTATCTTTCTAGAAAGCACCCTTTAAAGCGGCGGGTCAGTTCAGAAAATTCATTGGATGTGCACGAAACACAAGAGCCTCTCTTTGGATTGCAAACATCAATTGAATGGTAACCAAATTTCTTAAGTGAATGCCACTGGAAACCAGCGGCAGGTACAAAATAACTGGTTGAACCACTAGGACCACCTTTCGAAGCGACGAAGGACTTCGTCTGCGGTGTCGATCATCTCGATGTGGCCTTCATTGAGCCAAAGGACTCGGTCGCACCGTTCAAGTGTTGAAAGGCGATGAGCGATGATGATTTGTGTTCTTTGGGCAAAGAAGTCATAACTTGCACGCATCATGATCTCTTCACTCTTTGGATCAACAGAGGAGGTGGCCTCATCTAAGATCACGACCGGGGCGTTTTGCAAAAGGCAGCGTGCCATACAGATGAGCTGCTTTTCTCCTTGTGAAAGATTTTTCCCCCGCTCTTCAATTTCAAAATCATGGAGGCCGGGAAGAGTTTGGACCCAATCCAAGAGGCCAACTTTTTGCAAAACATGGTTCAGGGCTTCAAGAGAAGTGGTGGCCTTTGAATCCATGACCAGATTGTCGCGAAGAGTCCCGCGAAAGAGAATTGGATCTTGGCTGATAAAGTTCATAAGGCGTCGATAGGAGGTGAGGCGAATTCGATGAGGATCGCTTTTCTGGTCTTCTGCTAAGATTGGAGCATGGCCATCAATCGTGATCTCACCCTGTTCAATAGGATAAAGGTAATAGAGAGATTGAATGAGAGAGGATTTTCCAGAGCCTGTTTTGCCGACAATTCCAAACTTTTCGCCAGGAGAAATTGAGAACTCAATGTTTTTCAAAACCCAAGGGAGTTGAGGTTGATATCGAAATGAAAGCTGTGAGATCGTTACCTCGGCCGAGGGGTGCAAGACTCTAGCGTGATCCTCTTGCGTTTGACTCTGTTTTGAAATGTCATGAAACTTCCAGTGGTGAGTGGGGAATGTGGCATTTGGAGGTAAAGTCGCGCCGGCTTCAATGGGCAGATGGAGGTAGTGGTCCAGGCGCTCGACCCCTGTCAGAGCCTCTTCCAACTGGGCCAGCCACTCAAAGAAGATTTGAAGTGTGCTGTTGGACATTGTAATGAAGGTGATCGCCACACCAATGGAGCCCACCGAAACAAGATGAGACCGTTGAAGGTGGTAGGCGCTGATTCCAGTGATAAATAAAATCAACGAGGCCATCCCGATCATCTTGTAAGAAAAAAGAGAGAGAACCTTGAAGGTTTTGATTCGTTGATTTAAGAACTCAAGATCGAGTTCTTTGAATCGATCTGAAAATTGTGTTTGGCGCAGATAGGTCCGGATGGTGGAGACGCCAACAGCACTCTCAGAAAAATGGGCAATCGAGGGTGCGCGAAGCAAAGAGAGCGCGCGCCTTTCCTTGCGCATTCGATCTCGATTCAGACGATAGACTGTGAAATCCAGGGCGGCCATAATAATCACGGCGACCAGATAGATCGGATGGGCGAGTGTGATCAAGATGATCATGGCGATCATGTCAAAGACAATGGTCAAAAAGTCGGCCAATGGACCACCAAAAATTCGAAAGATGTTGTTAAAATCACTTGCAAAGCGTGTGACAATCCTCCCCACGGGATTGCGATCAAAGAACAAGATAGGATACCTAGAGGTCCGGTAGGTCACCTCATCATATAGAAGACTGACGGCTTGGGCAGAGTATCGAGAGAAGAAGACTCGATAGATAAGGGTAAAAATAAAACCAAGTAGATTGATCATCAACAGGGTCCACAGAAATTCCTTAGGAGTCCAACCGTGAAAGAGTGCACCAAAAAAAGATTCTTGGCCACAACTCACACAGGTCGAATCGATCCAATAGCCCAAGAGATTGGCATTGAGAAGAAAGAAGACGCGACCTAAAAACCCTATGATCATGAGAATTGAGATTCTCTTCAAAAAGGGTCGATAACTGAAATAGAGAGTCTTAAATAGACTCTGTTTGTATCGACCGCTGAACCGCTCATCATCCACAATGAATTTTTGCGTTCGATTAGATTTCGTCATGTCGCATCCCGACGGACTCTTGAGGGGTGGAGGTGGTCTCGGCCTCCTCTTCGTTTTTCAAAGACTCCAGAAATGTGCAAAACAGATCACAGCGATCCAGAAGTTCCTCTAAGGTGCCTTGATCTACAAGGCGACCTGAATCTAGAAAAAAGATTCGATCAACCTCTTTAAGAACAGAAAGCCGGTGGGTGACGAGAATGCGAGCTCTTTCAGACCATTTTCCGCGAAGAAGATTTTTGATGATCCACTGTTCAGTTCTCACATCCACCGCACTCAAAGAGTCATCAAGTAAAATGAACGGTCGATCATAGTAAGAGGCTCGCGCTAGGCTGACACGCTGCTTTTGTCCACCGGAAAGGTTGACCCCTCTTTCGCCGATCTCTGTGCTGAGTCCCAAGGGGAGACTTTCCTCTTGAGGATTGAAGTGGGCGTCTACTAAAGAGCTCAACAGAAGGTCATCGTGATCCTGTGACTCATTGTAGTTAAAGGCGACATTCTCCCGGAGTGTTGCGCTCATGAGGAAGCCCTCTTGCGGCACAAACGAAAAAAAGGAGCAGAGGTTTTTTTGACTCGCCTCCCCCATCTCCTCGCCGAAGATTCGATATTGATCAAAGGTAGCGCTGGTCTCTCCCAGGAGAGATAAGAGCAGAAGAGACTTTCCACTTCCAACTTCTCCAACAATTGCGACAAATTCGTGAGAGTAGATGGTTAGGTCTACGTTTTTTAAAATATCTTTAGAGCCGATCGAGAGGTTCAGATTCTTCACCTCAAGGACGGGGCTCTTCAAAGAAGGATTGAGTGAACTTTGAGGGGGCTTCGACTCTTCAGATCCGAATGTGCGACTGTGCTCCAGATTAAGAAACGCACACACCCTCTTTACGGAGGTCCAACCATCAAAGCTCATTGTGAAAAACCAAGGGACCGATCGAAATGGGCGGTTAAGAAAGACGGCCAGGATCCAAAGGAGGCTCAACAACTCACCAGGAGTGACCTTGGGTTTTGAGCGCACCAGCAGATAGAGTGCAAAGAGATTAATGAAGAAAGTGGCAGATGAGGACATGGCGTTCATGGTTTGCCCATTGGTCACCATCGCAACTCGATTTTGAACCTCCTTCTCACGTTTCTCCCTGATCTTTCCTTCAAAGGGCTTGGTCCATCCCAAGATCCGAAGAGTGCGGATGTTTTGAATCCACTCATTCACCACACCGATTCTTTCAGCGGCAAGCTCTTTGTATTTTACAAAAAAGATCGATTGTCGACGGGCAAAAAAGGTACTCACCAAAAAGACAAAGGAGATGGCAATAAAAAGATCCCATAATGGGAGTCCATAGGCATAATGGAGTGCAATGGGAGATAAGATGATTGGGAAAAGAGCAGATGCGCCATTGGGGATCACTTGATCCAGAAAGACCGTGGCACTCTGTACGTCGGTTGCATAGAGAGCCACCATGTCTCCGGTGGTACGACTCTTAAGGTCTTCAGCACGAAGGTTCAGCATTTTTCTGTATGCAAGCGCAGAAAGGTGATGTTGACAATGAAGGGATTCCTTAAGTCCGATGAAGGAGCTTAGAAAGGTCAATCCCTGTGAGCTCAGAGCTGCAAAAAAGGCTCCAAAAAGAAGAGCAACAGGAGTTAGATTTTCTATGGGCAAAAACGACACAAACGAAGGCAAGGGGTAGTTCACATTTTCACTGATGAGCAGATCAATGAAAATCTGTTGAAAGAAGGGGCCGAGCAAACCCAGAAGACAGCCAAAAAGAGAAAGAGCCACAATGAGAAACCTTTGACCCAGACGATCAAAGAGAATCTTTTTCAAAAGAAGAGGAGGGCGCAACAAGTGTGGCTGGGGGTGCTCCATTTTCAACAGATTCCACGGATGAAGTTTTGAACCCTTGGGTCACGGTGAGCTTTGGTCTCTTCCACTGAACCTCCAAGGATGAGCTCCTGATCCACGATCATGGCAATTCGATCCGCCATCTGGTAGGCGCGGTTCATGTCATTGGTGACAGAAACAACGGTGGCATGGGTCTCCTTTTGAAGCTTCATGATCAGTTGGATGATTTTACGACTCGTGATTGGATCAAGGCCTGCCGTAGGGTCATCATAAAAGATGATTTTAGGTTCAAGGGCCAAAGCGCGAGCAATTCCAAGTCTCTTCTGCATTCCACCACTGATCTCATCAGGAAAGAGAGCTTCGGCATGGGCGATTCCAACTTCTTCAAGAAAATGACGAACCCTTGCTTGAATGTCTGCTTCCAAAAGAGTCGTGGCCTCTCTCAAAGGAAAGGCAAGATTTTCTCCAACTGTGAGTGAATCAAAGAGCGCATTCTTCTGAAAGAGCATTCCCATCGATCGAAGTTTTGCTTTCAATTGTGAGGGAGTCAAAGTGGCGAGATTCTCTCCGCCAATGACCACGCGGCCGCGGTCAGGCGAGATCAGACCTGCCATTGTTTTAAGCAACACTGATTTTCCCATGCCGCTTGGACCGATGAGCACGAGAGTTTCGCCCTCTTTGACGTGAATGGAGAGGTTCTTCAGGATCACATGTTCGCCGAATGAAACGGTCACCTCTTCAAGCAAAATGTCGCATAACGACATAATTCATCGCCTCTGTTAACTCAAGTTTACTCACGCCTTTATTTCTGGACGGTTCCAGTGGAACGCGGTAAAGAGTAAGGCATTACCACGAAACATCAAAAAACTTTTTCTTCTGAAAGAGGGCGTCTATGTCGCAGTATGAAAAGATTGAGGTTCCAAAGCAAGGTCAAAAAATCACAATCGACAAGAAAGGAGAGATCGCCGTACCAGATCAGCCCATCATTCCCTTCATTGAGGGTGATGGAACGGGCGGAGATATTTGGGCAGCTTCAGTGCGAGTCCTTGATGCTGCAGTCGCAAAAGCCTATTCGGGTCGCAGGAAGATTCATTGGTGTGAAGTTTATGCTGGGGAAAAGGCTGCGGCTAAATATGATGGGAATTGGTTTCCCAATGAGACGCTCGATGCCATCAAAGAGTTTGTCGTAGCCATCAAGGGTCCCTTGGGGACTCCAGTTGGCAAGGGGATGCGCTCCTTGAATGTGGCTTTGCGCAAAGAACTTGATCTCTATGCCTGCATTCGTCCATGCAAGTGGTATGAGGGTGTGCCCTCACCTGTAAAGAATCCTGAGAAGGTGAACATGACCATCTTTCGGGAAAATACGGAGGATGTATACGCAGGCATTGAGTGGCCTGCGGGATCTGATGGGGCCAATCGAGTGATTCAGCTCGTGAAGGAGTTGGGTTTTTCGATTCGAGAAAATTCGGCCATTGGAATCAAGCCAATCAGCGAGTTTGGAAGTCGTCGTTTGGTGAGAAAGGCGATTCAATATGCGCTCGACAACAAACTTTCGAGTGTCACCTTGGTCCACAAGGGCAACATTATGAAATTCACAGAGGGAGGCTTCAGAGATTTTGGATATAAAGTGGCCAAAGAGGAGTTTGGTGATTTTACGATTACGGAACAGGAAGTTTGGGATCAATTTGAGGGAAAGGCTCCAAAAGGTCGAATTGTCATTAAAGATCGAATTGCCGACAACATGTTTCAACAGGTGCTCTTACGACCCGAAGAGTACTCCGTAGTGGCGCTTCCTAATCTCAACGGAGATTACATCAGCGATGCACTGGCAGCTCAAGTGGGTGGTTTGGGAATAGCCCCAGGCGCCAACATTGGCGATGGATACGCTGTGTTTGAGGCCACCCACGGAACGGCACCGAAGTATGCCGGGCAGGATAAGGTAAATCCTGGCAGCGTGATTCTTTCTGGAGCCATGATGCTTGAATACATGGGATGGAAAGAGGCGTCCGTGTTGGTGGAAAAGGGTCTTGAACGTGCGATCGCAGCTAAACGTGTAACCTACGATTTTCATCGATTGATGGAGAATGCAACGCTGTTGAAGTGCTCTGAGTTCGGCACAGAAATTATATCGCAAATGAAGTAGTGGAAGTTTTATGGCTCTGGACAGAAATTATGCAAATTTTGCATAATTTCTGTCCAGAGCCATAGTTCAACAAGGAGTAAGAAAGATGATTCACAAGAGAAAAAAAATCACAGTGGTGGGTGCTGGATTTGTAGGGTCAACATGTGCTCATTGGGCTGCTGCAAAAGAGTTGGGAGATGTTGTTTTAGTTGATGTCAACGAGGGTGCAGCCAAAGGCAAGGCACTTGATCTGTTTCAAGCCTCTCCCGTGGAACAGTTTGATTCCAAAGTTGTAGGGACGTCGGACTACAAAGATACAGCCGATTCGGACGTGGTGATCATCACGGCAGGAATTCCACGCAAACCGGGGATGAGTCGGGATGACCTTTTGGCCACCAATGCAAAGATTATGAAAAGCGTTTGTGAAGGGGTCGGAAAACACTCCCCCAATTCAGTGGTCATCGTGGTGAGCAACCCCCTGGATGCGATGGCCATGGTGGCAAAGCGAGTCTTAGATTTTCCTAGAGAGCGCATTGTCGGGATGGCCGGAATCTTAGACAGTGCGAGATTTCGAGGTTTTATTGCGGAAGAGTTAAATGTGAGCGTGAAAGACATCCAGGCCTTCGTGCTTGGTGGCCACGGTGACACCATGGTTCCAATGCCAAGACACTGTTCTGTAGGAGGAGTGCCATTAACCCAAATGTTGTCAGCCGATAAGATTGAAAAAATTGTGGACCGCACACGCAATGGTGGTGCTGAGATTGTCGGTCATCTTAAAACCGGTTCGGCCTACTATGCGCCTTCAGCAAGTGCGGTTGAAATGGCTGAAGCGATTCTTAAGGATCAAAAACGCATCCTCCCCTGTGCAGCCTTTTTGGATGGTGAGTATGGAGTGCGCTCTCTTTTCATAGGAGTCCTCTGCAAACTTGGAGGAAAAGGCATGGAGGGCGTTGTTGAGGTTGAGTTAAATGAGAAAGAGAAGGCCGGTTTAAATCACTCTGTGAAAGCAGTTCAAGATCTAGTAGGAGCACTTGAAAAACTCAATTTGGAGTCGTAATGAACATTCATGAATATCAGGCAAAGGAGATATTGAGGCGCTATCAAGTGCCAACTCTACAGGGACAGGTGGCCTTTTCGCCAGATGAAGCACGAACGGCAGCAAAAAACATTGGTGGCAGTTTGTTTGTGGTTAAGGCCCAGATTCACGCAGGTGGCCGCGGCAAAGGTGGCGGAGTGAAATTGGCAAAGTCCGCCGAAGAGGTCGAGACTCTGGCGCAAAAAATGATCGGGATGAATTTGATCACTCATCAAACGGGCCCCGAAGGGAAAGAGGTCCAAAAGGTATTTGTGGAAGAGGGTTGTGATATTGCAAAGGAGTATTACGCCGCCGTCCTTTTGGATCGAGCAACGAGTCGAGTGACCGTGATGGTCAGTCGCGAAGGTGGAATGGAGATTGAAGAGGTTGCTCAGAAAAACCCTGAGGCGATTTTTAAGGTCTCAGTGGATCCGGCGGTTGGCCTTATTCCCTTTCAGGGGAGGCAGCTTGCAACCGCACTGGGTTTTAAGGGACCATTGATTCTAAAGGCCGAGAGATTTTTTATGGGGCTCTATAAAGCCTTTGTGGATTGTGACTGTTCTCTTGTGGAGATCAATCCACTGGTTGAAACCAAACGTGGTGAACTGATCGCTCTCGATGCGAAGATGAATTTTGATTCCAATGCTCTCCACAGACATCCCGACATTTTCGCAATGAGGGACATCAGTGAAGAGGATCCCGCCGAGGTGGAGGCAAGCAAATTCGATCTTGCCTTTATCAAACTTGATGGAGAGATCGGTTGTCTGGTCAATGGTGCTGGCCTTGCAATGGCCACGATGGACATCATTAAGATTGAGGGAGGAAGTCCTGCCAACTTTCTTGATGTTGGAGGTGGTGCCAACAAGGAGAAGGTGACCGAAGCCTTTAAGATCATTTTGCGAGACCCCAATGTAAAGGCCATTTTGGTCAATATCTTTGGTGGGATCATGAAGTGCGACATCATTGCCGAAGGGGTGATTGCTGCTTCTAAAGAGGTGGGCCTTAAGGTTCCATTGGTGGTTCGACTTGAGGGAACGAACGTTGAAAAGGGTAAAGAGATTCTTTCTCGAAGTGGTCTAAATATCATCGCTGCCAATGATCTTGGTGATGCCGCTAAAAAAGTGGTGAGAGTGTTAAAGGGGTAGGATAGATGTCGATTCTTGTAAACAAAAACACGAAGGTCATTTGCCAGGGATTTACGGGAGCCCAAGGAACTTTTCATTGCACTCAGATGGTTGAGTATGGAACGAAGTTGGTGGGTGGAGTCACGCCTGGCAAGGGAGGGGGCACTCATCTCAATCTGCCGGTCTTTGATACGGTAAAGGATGCGGTGAAAAAGACCGGTGCCAATGCGACCGTTATTTTCGTGCCTCCGCCTTTTGCAGCGGATGCCATCATGGAGGCCGTTGATGCTGAAATTGACCTTGTCGTTTGCATCACTGAAGGGATACCCGTATTGGATATGGTTAGGGTTAAGCGCTACATGATGGGAACAAAAACGAGGTTGATTGGCCCCAATTGTCCCGGAGTGATCACTCCTGGGGAGTGTAAGATTGGAATTATGCCGGGATCGATTCATCAACCTGGAAGGATCGGAGTTTTGTCCCGCTCTGGGACCCTGACCTATGAGGCTGTTCATCAGTTGACGATGTTGGGAATGGGACAAAGCAGCTGTGTTGGAATCGGAGGAGATCCGGTCAATGGGACCCAATTTATTGACGTTCTTGAGATGTTTGCACGAGATGAGGAGACCGATGCCGTGATCATGATTGGTGAGATTGGGGGATCGGCTGAAGAGGAAGCGGCAGAATACATCAAGCGAGAGTTTAAGAAACCGGTGACGGCCTTTATTGCGGGGATGACGGCTCCAAAGGGGAAGCGCATGGGACATGCTGGAGCCATCATAAGTGGAGGTAAGGGAACGGCTCAGGCGAAATTTGAGGCCCTTATGTCCGCTGGTTGTCAGATCGCAAAAAGCCCTGCAGAGTTGGGCAAGACATTGATGACGACCATTGCCTAATTTGTAAAATGTAAAGAACGTGAAGAGGAGGTTAAGATGGAAGAATTGACGTTTAGCATTATTAAGCCAAATGCTATGAAAAAAGGGGTTATTGGAAAGATCATTGGTCAGTTTGAGAGCAACGGACTCAGGATCGCAGCAGCAAAGCTAACCCACCTTAGTCGGGTACAATGTGAGAAGTTTTATGCTGAGCACAAGGCCAGACCTTTTTTTGGGGAGCTTGTTGAATTTATGACCTCAGGACCCGTTTTGCTCATGGTTCTTGCAGGACCAAATGCAGTTCTGCGAAATCGCGAGATCATGGGGGCCACAAATCCAGCACAGGCAGCTGCGGGCACGATCCGCGCGCTCTATGGCGACAATGTGGGCGAAAATGCAGTTCATGGAAGTGACTCCCCTGAGAGCGCGAAGAGAGAGATATCTCTCTTCTTTTCAGGTGACCAGATTTTCTAATGGCTGTTGTTTGATGGTGTAGACTTTGGTACCCTCTAGCCATGAATAGATTGCTCGTCGTGACTCTGTTGATGATCTCTTTTTCTGGGTGTGGCACTTCGCAAAAGAAAGAGCAAGAGATTGCCCAACTTCACTTGCGAGTGGGGACCGCCTACCTGGTGCAGGGAAAGCTTCCCCAAGCGCTTAGGGAGTTGCTGATTGCTGAAGAGAATGATCCTCAGGATCCTTTTATACAGAACAACCTGGGGATCACCTACTTTACCTATAAGAAGAACAAAAAGGCCCTTTTTCATTTAAAAAAGGCAATTGCACTGAAAGATGATTATTCAGATGCGCGCAACAATTTGGGAAGAGTTTATATTGAAGAGGGATTCTTTGACCAGGCCATTGGAGAACTGCAGAGAGTGATCAGCGATTTGACCTATTTGAGCCCCAATAAGGCGATGGTCAATTTAGGGTTGGCCTATATGCGAAAAGGATCGCTTAAGGAGGCGGAGCAGAGTTTTTTGAAGGCTTTGCAAGTGGATCGTGGAAGCTGTTTAGCACATAACTACTATGGGCAGACACTCTTAAGACAGAAGCGATTTGATGAAGCCTCACAGTCGCTGGATCAGGCAGTAAGCCTGTGCCAGGAGTTGAAGTTTGACGAGCCTCACTACTACAGCGGTGTTGCCTATTTGAGATTGGGAGAGGCCGAAAAGGCACGCAGCCGTCTTAAAGAGGTTGTAGAACTGTACCCACAAGGTGCTTATGTAAAGAGGGCACGTAAACAGTTGCAAGCCATTCAAAAGGAATGAAGAGTGTGAATTGTTTTAGGGCAGATCGATGAAAGAGACTGGAGAAATTCTAAAAAAGGCTCGCGAAGAAAAAGGGATCTCATTGCGAGATGTGTCGACAGCAACAAAGATCAGCCAGAGAATATTGGAGTCGATCGAGAGTGGTGACACCAAGGCTCAACCTCAAAAGGCTTTTTTGAGGGGATTTGTTCAATCCTACGCGGCCTATTTGAAACTGGATACTGATCTTGTTTTGAAGACCTTTCATGATGAAATGGGCTCAACCCGACCAGAAACAGAATTGATAGAAAGTGAAGTCACTTCGGCTGTTGGTGGTGGCGAGGAAGACTCAAAGGAGAAAGAGTCTACAAAAATTGATCTCTCTTTGCCGCAAGGCAAATCGCTTTTCCATAAGATCATGAGTGGGGTCGGAGCCCTTTTGCTCTTAGGATTGATCATGTTGGTATTAAAGACAGTTGAAAAGTATGAGAAGGATTCTCGTACGGATGAGCTGCCCATGGGAGTTGAGCCTTCACAACTTCAACCTATTGAGCAAAACACAGAGACTCAAAAAGATCCCTCCACCCCATCTGTGGTGACGGAGAGTTCTAAAAACGCCAAAGAGACCAAGGAGCCACGAGAGACTAAGGAACCACGAGAGACCAAGGATGCTAAGGAGACCAGGCAAACGAAGGAGGTCATGAATTCTCCGGGGATTCCACCACAAACTCCCAAGGCAGAGACTCAAGTCTCCGCACCGCAGCCTTCTTCAACAACTTCAACGTCTCCCACGACTTCAGAAGCCACACCCACCCCACAAGAAGAACCTCAGCCAGCGACGCCTGCAGTGATTCAGGGACAAGAGTTGATCATAGAGGCTCTTGATCATGTGACGGTGGAGTTTAAGATTGACTCCGAAGGATATCAGAAGATTTCGATGAAGCCAGAGCAGATACAGACGGTCAAGGCAAAGCGATCGATCGATCTGCGAATCAGTGATGGTGGCTTGGTGACTCTCATTTACAACGGACAAGATCGTGGTGTGCCGGGGAATTTAGGCTCATCGCTGACTGTCAATTTCCCAAGATGAAGAAAATTATAGTTTTTTGGACCTTGGCGCTCATTGCGAAACTTGTGGCAGCCTATTTTCTTCCACTGGTCTCCGATGAGGCCTACTACTGGGTTTGGTCTCATCACCTCCAAATGAGTTACTTTGATCACCCACCCTTTGTGGCGTGGCTGTTCCGAGCAGGAAGGATCTTTGAAGGCTTCGGCCACAGTGTGAGGTGGCCCGCAGTCCTGCTTGGTCATCTGACTCTATTGGTGTGGTGGCTCATATTAAGGAACTTCATAAATACGGAAAGGATCACGTGGTGGATGGAGTTGATGCTCTTTTCCCCACTAGTTGGATATGGTTCCATTGTCGTCACGCCAGATGTCCCACTCACCTTCTTTTGGTCGCTCGGGATCTACACGTCCCTTCAAGCCTATCGCAAAGGTCATCTTCTTTGGTATCTGGGGCTAGGAGCATGTCTTGGACTTGGCTTTTGCTCCAAATATCATGTGGTGATATTTGTGCCGACACTGTTGACCTGGCTTACGTTTTCAAAGAAATGGAGTCACATTCATTTGCTCAAGGTGTTGTCAACAGTGGGAGTAGGTTTGATCTTTAGCACCCCCGTATTGTGGTGGAACTACAAGAATGATTTTGTCTCTTTTTTGTTTCAGCTTCGCCATGGACTTGGTGCCAAAGAGTGGAGCGCATGGTGGGTCTTGGAGTATGCCGGAGCTCAACTTTTGCTGCTCTTTCCAGTTGTGGTGGTGATGGCTTTACGAAGAGCTCAGTCCGTTTCGAAGGCTCTCAAAGAGCTTGATGTACTCTACTATTTTGCTTGGGGACCACTCTTCTTTTTCTTTTTCACCTCATTTCGAGGTTATGTTGAGGCCAACTGGCCCATTGTGGCTTATCCAGCCGTATTTGCTCTTTGCAGTATCAAGACGAAATCCATTCACTGGATCCGGGTCACAACCATCTTTTGGATTACTGCAGTGACGATTATAACCACTCAAGTTCTTTTGGAGTGGCTGCCCGTGGACAACCGTCTTCTTAAAACGAAGGAGTTTCATGAGTTTCGCCCGGTGGCAATGGTTGCCCAAGAGTACTCACCTCTTTTTGCAAGTTCCTATCAGATGGCATCTCAATTGAGTTACGACTTGAAACGGCCCATTTACAAACTCAAAGGGGTTAATAGGATTGACTTTTATGACTTTCGAGAAGAGTCGCTGCCGAAAGAGAGAGTCTTTTTTCTTGTCATCGAAGTTGGCGACTCAGTTGGAGGAGTCTTGTCACAAATGGGCTTTAGCATTGTAGAGACCAAATCCATTGACACTCGATTTCAGATTTTGAAGGTAAGTAAGATTTGAGAAAGATCATTCGCTGGACTTTGCCGCTTGTCTTTTATCTCACCTATGGAGTGCTCCTCAGTCAATGTCAGATCTCGATCATCAAAAGTGAGATTGAACCGCAAAACCCAGATGGATTTTTTGATTATGCAGGGGTCACCCACATACAAACACGAGCTTCTATTGGAAGTGGATCATTAGAGGAAGTGATAGAAGGAGCACAGGAGTCGGGTCTAGATTTTATTGTAATTACAGATTTTAATTTTTTTCAGGAGCACCAAGAGAAAGAGGGCTATTATGGACCACTTCTCATGCTCATTGGAGGAAAATACAGCTATTTGGATTCACGATTTCTTCTCTTTGGATCTTTGGCACAAACTCAGTTTCACCATCCCGGAGAGTCGAATCTCTACTTTGCAGACGCATTAACGCAAAAGAGACCTGAAGATAAATCGGGGACACTTGTTCTTGCCCATCCACTAAGAAAACAGTTTGCCTGGAACGGACCCATCCCCAAAAGCATTGATGGGATCGAAGTGGTCAATCTTCAAAGTGTATGGGAAAAAGCTTGGGAGACCTCTCCCATCTCTTTTCTCTGGAGTTTCTTCATCTATCCCTTCAATCCCGAGCTTGCATTGATTCGCCTTTATCAAAACCCTCTCGAAGAGTTGGCTCTGTGGGATGAGCTGAGTGCCAGTCGAAAAATTGTGGGCTTTGGAGGCAATGATACTCGCGCGAAAGCCGTCCCGATGAATGAGGTGCAGATCAAATTTCCGAGTTACAAGACCTCATTTGATTTTTTGAGAAATCATATTCTTTTAGATTCTGAACTTACCGGACACCTCAGTGACGATCGTCAAAAGGTACTTGACGCCCTTGTGCGTGGAAGATTTTATATAAGCCTCGACATCCTTGCCAACCCCAAAGGATTTATTGCCCTTCTCAAACGAAATGGGGAAGATCTCATGATGGGGGCGGAGACCTCCTGGACGCCTGGGATGAAGATTTATGCTCGCCTACCCCACAAACCCAAGGTGGATTTTGAAATTGCGCTCTTTCGCAACGGCGAACACATCGACTCCTCTCATTCTCAGGAGCTCCTCAAGGAGATTCCATCTCCAGGGGTTTACCGATTTGTTGTGAGGGTGATTCCTACGCTTCCCTTGCCTGACGGGAAGAAGTGGATTCCATGGATCTACACGAATCCATTTTATATCCACTAGTGACTGGCGTGAGAGGGCCAAAGACCCCATGGCAGGGTGCTTCTTCAAAAAAGGTTGATCCCCCGAGGAAGGTTCAGTATAGCCAATAGATATGGAGTTCATAGCTTTTGATGTTGAGACGACGGGCATTGTACCGGGTGTTGATCAAATCGTAGAAATTGGTGCAGTGAGGTTTTTGGATGGAAAACCCGAGTCTGTTTTTTCGACTTTGGTAAACCCAGGAAGATCCATTCCGGCTGAGGCCTCTCGAGTCAACGGAATTACCGATGAGATGGTCTCATCGAAACCAACCATTGATCGGCTTCTGGATCCATTTGCGGATTTTTGCAATGATGGAATCATCGTGGCCCACAATGCTCCGTTTGATGTTCAATTTCTCACTGCCGACATCAAGAAGCACAGCTCTAAGGCTCCACGAGGCGTGATTTTGGATACCTGTGCAATGGCAAGAAAAATTTTTCCGGGACTTCCAAATTACAAATTGGGGACCTTGGTGCACAGCTTGAAAATTGAGTCGGGTCGATTCCATCGTGCAGAGGAGGATGCCTCTTACTGCGGATTTCTATTTCTTCGAATGCTTGAGAAGATGTCGATCGATCTTACCGGATCTTTGGAAAACCTGATTGCGCTCTCTGGAAAGAAGGAGCTTCGTTTCCCTCAGATCACCCGCGGACCGCTGCAGCTCTCTCTCTTGTAACCCGATCTGGGCTCTAATTTCAGATCTAAACTTTTATTGGCGATAAAAATCTTTTCAAAATTTATGTTGAGGCTCGATGGGCAATCGGGAAGCGTCGACCTCGACCAAAGGCATGGTTGGTCACCTTGAGCACAGGAGGCGCTTGCCACCGCTTGTGCTCCGAGCGGTAGAGTGCCGAAAGAGTCCATTGGTCTGTTTCATTTGAAGCCCCTTTGCAAGACTCCACAAGGTCTTTCACAGACTGGTCAAGTTTGTCATAGGAAGGCAGGGTATCTTGATCGCGCTGATTTGGCCGAAGCTCTGCACTCGGTGGGCGATCCAATATGGAGTTAGGGATCAGTTCATACTGCTCGTTGTAGTGTCTTGCCAGTTCATACACCTCACTCTTAACAAGATCGCCAATGGGTAGAAGTCCTCCGCAGAGATCCCCATAGAGCGTGGAGTATCCTGTGGCAAGTTCACACTTGTTCCCCGTCGACAGCAACAAACTTTTTTTATGATTGGCATAAGCCATCAAATAGAGTGCACGAATTCTGGCTTGAAGGTTCTCATGAAGCACTCCAAATGGAGGCTCCTCAATTGTTTTGGAAAAAGTACCGAGAACATTCTCATAAGTGTCGCAAATGGAAACCTCATGCCAATTCACGCCGAGATTTTGTGCAAGTTTTCGGGCCCACTCCAAGCTTTCAGGGGAGCTGTAGGGACCAGGGAGACCAAAGCAAGTAACATGATCCGGGCCAAGAGCATCCGCAGCCAAACAAGCCACGAGTGCTGAATCAACTCCACCGCTAAGACCAAGATGAACCAACTTATGATCTGTTTTATGACAAAAATCTCGAATTCCCAATACGAGCGCCTGCCTGAGAATCTCAACGCCTTTGAGCTCTTGCTCTCGAAACCCGCCTGCTTCAGTTTCAAAATCAACCACGTTGATGTCCTCTTGAAACATCACAGATTGAGAGAGCACCTTTCCTTTTGAGGAGAGGGCAAAACTTCCTCCATCAAAGATCAATTCATCTTGTGCGCCCACCATATTGACGTAAACAAATGGAGCCTTAAAGTGTTGTGTCACCTTTCGGGCCAAATGAAGGCGTTCGATGGGTTTCGTGTTGGTAAATGGAGACGCGCTGAGATTTACAACTACATCAATCTTCCTCGTATTATGTTTAGTCAGGCAGTTGCTTGAGTAGGGAGATTTTCTAAATGAGGTATCCCAACCCCAAATGTCAGCACAAATGGTGACGAGAACTCTCTGCTTATTGAGAACAAAAGTAGGGTCATCCATTGGACCATCGAGAATGAACCTTGATTCGTCAAAGACATCGAAATAGGGGATGTGCTGTTTGTCAAAAAAACGTGGTGATTTGCCTTGCATGAAAAGGGCGGCAGAATTTAAAAGATGTTTCCCTCGGGCGGTCTTGACGTTACGAATGCAGCCCACCAAAACAGCCACATCTTTCGGTAATTTCTTGGTCATGGATTTGAGAACCAGCTCCTGCTCTTGAACAAGCGAATCTCGCTCAAGAAGATCCATCGGATTGTATCCAAAAAGGGCAAGTTCGGGGAAAACCACCAGGTCACAACGTCGTTCTACAGCTTTAGTGGAGAACTCAAGAATCTTATCTCGGTTCGAACGAAAATCTCCAAGTGTTGAATTGATTTGAGCAAGGCCAATACGCATACAATAAATTACCTACATTGGCGCCAGCCACTCTTTAGCAACCCAGAGGAAATTGTGAGGATCCTCGTTATAAAGTAAAGAGAATGGACTTGTTGCGCATCAAGTTGACAGTTGTATGGCGACACCTATCTTTCCACCTCTCAATAGGTAATCGACCGCTGAATCCCTCGTCATATCCGTGCCAGTAGAGGAGTCTCTCCTCTGGGTGTTTCCAACAAAAGTAGCCATCTCCGGAGTCAAAGTCTGCAATCCAAAGACCTTGGGCACGAACTCCCAGTTTTCGTAATTTTTCTGCCCATACATCCACGATCAGATTGATCTGGTCTTCCAATTCGGAACTGACGCGATTGTGATAGACCGACTCAAGCTCGAGTTTATCCATAAGAACTTGGACCCGTCGTTTTGATTCACAGGTGATATGTGCTACAACAGGCAACAACTTCGTAGCCTCTTCAAGAGTAAAAATTCGTCCTCGATTGATTTCTACCACAGTAGGGACCCTCCCTGAGTAAAGCTTTTGCCTCGATGCGAGGCAGAGTTCAACAATTATTTAGAGTTTTCCAAATATTATCAGGGTTAGTGGGATGTAAAAATTTTACGGTTTGATTGTTGTGACACGAGAATGCAACGCACAAAAGGGAGCCATCAGTCCCAACTTTTGGAGATCTGGAGGGCCTGACCTCCCAAGAAGATGACGATGGCAAGAATGATCGCAATGATGATGAGATATCGAATGAGATCTCCGAATCCCCAAGGTTCATCCTCGCTTTCGGGAGCAACCTTGGGTCGATCTAATGAAACTCGATCAACACGACGTCGCAGTTCATCGCCTGAAACTTCACCCAATTTCTTTTTTGCCTTTTTTTCCTTCTCCTGTTTTTTTGAATAGACCTCTGAGAGGTCTTCTTCTTTGAAAGAGGCTCGTGCTCCCACAGGGCCTTGACCACCAAATCGTGCACGAGACCCCGCATCTTGATATTGAAGTTTTTCCTCCCCAGCGCTTGAGGCTTCTCCCTTTACAGAAGACGAGGGGGCCCCTCCCTCTGAGCTGGCCGTAGAGGAGGAACGTCCAAAATCGGATCCGGGTGGGACTGATCCAGCTGAGGTTACCCGACCCCTTAAGTTGCCATCGTCTGTACTCCCGGCTGGCGTTGGGGTGGTGGTCGCCCCCTCTTTCGGAGGTCGTCCGCTTGCCAATGAAAACGGTTCAAAGGCTTCATTGCATTCGCCTTTTGTCTCGATACCAAGATCAGGCAACTCCCCCGTTTCAAGAAGACAGGCCAAGTACTCCCCCATGTAGTTGGCCACATAGTTGCGAAAGGCATCGCTGAATTGATAGAGTCCTCCCACGATGATCCCTACCATGATGATCAACATGAGAAGGTACTCCACAAAGGCCTGACCAGAATAATTTAAATGGAAACTGGTCTGCCGATTCATTGCTTGATGGAGCCCAATTGGTTACACTTAAGAAGGGACTTTTTCATGACTTTCATTATACTGAAAAAATTTCACTATGGCTGCTTTGGGATGGGCTCCCCTGGACGAAAATGGGGGATTTGTTTCTGCCTCAGGTTCTTTGTGATTCTCTTGGGGGTTATTCTCTTCAAAGAAGCATTTGCTGATGACCCGTCTCAACCTGAGACGGGTCATCAGAAGCAAGTCGAGGCCTCAGGTGAAGACCGAAAAGAGGAGGCTCGCAGGGCCTACAAAGAGAATCAACACAAGGCTGTGATCAAGTTGCTCGAGGATCAGATCAAAGATCTGGATGATGAGCTGCTGTCCATGCTGGCCATGGCCTACTTCCGAACGGGTCAATATTTCAATGAAACAAAGATACTGCAAATCTTAGAAGTGCACCAGCCGAAAAATCTGTCCATCAGGACGAGGCTTGCACGATCGACCTATCTTGGAAAGGGTGGCGTTGACAAAGCCATCGTTCAACTTAGGGAAGTGATCGAGATGAATCGCAAGTACATGCCTGCCTATCGACAGCTCCTTAAGATCTTTCGCACAGAAGGCAATCGATATGAACTCAAGGTTCTACTTGAGGTGATGGTTGAACACTTTGGAAAGAAGGCCGAATATCTTACAGAGCTCTGTAAGATCTATGTCGAAGATGGGTTTACGAGTTCTGCAAAGAAGACTTGCCGTGAGGCTGTCAATGTGGCCAAAGGGGTTGCGGACAATCATGTCTATTTGGGTCTTCTTTTTCAAAGATCAGAAGAGCTGGACCAAGCCGAGAAAATTCTTGTGCAAGCTGCAAAGAGTTTTCCAAAATCAGATTTCGCGCAGTGGGGCGCTGGCCAAATTTTACGCGCTCGCAACAAGCATCAGGAGGCCTTTGACTATTTTCAAAAGGCTGTGATGATCAGTCCCAAATCTTCTCGGGCACTTGTTGGATTGGGTGAAACCGCATTGGAACTAAAGAAGAATGAGCTTTCACTCAAGTCTTTTGTAACTGCGTGTGAGATTGACAAATCGGCATCACCAGCCTTCAAAAAAGCTGTTCTGGACCTTCATCAAAGTGGAGATGTTCTGTGGTACAGCAAGTTCAATACGGCTAGCTTCAAGTGCCAACCATAACGCTACGAGTGACTCTAAGGAATCTGTTCTTTTGGCGAGTGTCTCGAATTTGTATAGTTTTCTTAGAATCATGGACTCTTTCAAGACATGGGCATATAATGTTGTAGTGAATTGAGTGAGAAATCTGAGCGAGAACGAAGAGGGTCTGGGTTATGTCGTTTGAGACCAATTTGAATAAAGTCTCCATGCATGCCGATACTCGTCGCGCAATCCACGAGTTGTTTGAGGGGATTCGTGTCGAAAAGATCATCTCTCGTCGTTTTGATGCTCGTAAGGGGGTTCTCTATTTTGAAGGATTTGATCACCTTCACGAAATTCGATTGGATGGCATCGAAGAAGTTTTCATCATGGGCTTTGGAAAGGCCTCTTCTCAAATGGCAAAAGCATTTTTACCCGTTTTGTCGAAAGCTTACAGTGGCAGAATGGCTGGACAGATTATCACCAAATATGGACATGGGGTTCCCTGCGATCCGCTTGAAGTGTTGGAGGCGGGTCATCCCAATCCTGATCTTCAATCGGTTGAGGCAACGGATCGATTGATGAATCATCTGCTTGAGCGACGGGGGCAGCCGGTGCTGCTTTTTGCCTTTGTCTCTGGAGGAGCCTCTTCGATGTTGGTCTCTCCGGTGGATGGAGTTTCCTTGGAAGACTTGATCAAGACCAACGAGGCCCTTTTGAGATCTGGGGCGGACATACGAGAGATCAATGCCATTCGAAAGCATCTCTCCAAGGTTAAAGGTGGGAGGCTTGCTCAGTTGGTCTCTCCTCTCCCCTTCTACGTATTCATACTTTCCGATGTAGTCGGTGATGATTTGGGGAGTGTGGGATCTGGACCAACGGTTCTTGATCGAACAACTTATGGATTTTGTCTGGAAACCATTCGTCGTTATGAACTTGAATCACAGATGCCCAGCAGTGTTCTTAATTATCTTAAACTGGGAAGAGAGGGTGTTCATCCAGAAACTCCGAAAGAGGGATCCTGCACTGTAAGTGCTCAGAACTGGATTGTGGGAAATCTTGAGATTGCATTAAAGATGCTCTGCAGTTCATTTGAACGACTTGGATATAAAGTGATCCATGTGGATCGACCTGTCGTGGGCCTCAACAGTGAGGCTGTTGCCGCCCATGTTAAAAGGCTTCTGAGTCTGCGCAATGATCGACTCCTCAATGGGATATTTTGCATGATCAGTGGTGGAGAGACAACCGTCCGCGTTCGCGGCTCTGGTTTTGGTGGTCGAAACACAGAGTTTGCTGTAGAGTGTGGGCTGCGGCTCTATGAAGAGGGGTTTAGGGGGTTTGAGGCTGTCTCTATGGGGACCGATGGCACCGATGGCCCAACAGATGCAGCTGGTGGAATTGTGACCGATTCCATGTTGGGTTCATCAGAGATTCGGGAACAGGCTAAGCGCTCTCTAGAAAACAATGACACTTATCACTTCTTAGAATCGACGGGGGGACTTCTTAAAACAGGTCCCACTGGAACCAACGTCAACGACATCCACTTCATCATTATACGATAATAGAGTCCGTTCGGAAAATTCTACGACCATCGAGGTAGTGTTTGGCGCGAAACCTGCCCATTTTCGTCAGCCATTCTGTAAAGCTTTCTATACAGAGTGGAGGATCTTACAAAAGACGAAGTTCTGTGGTAGAGGGCAGGTGTGAAACCTTTTCTGCTAGGGGGAAATATGAAGGGGATTCGAAGTCAGATTTTCATCATTTCTTGGAACTGTCTCTTTGTTCTTACTTTTATGAATGCGGCGTTTGCAGATATTCCCACAGGACCAGAAGATTTTGAAAAGGTCCCTCTTGAAAATCCACGGGTCAACAGAGTTCTTCAGGAAGAGCACGACGAGATCTACATTGGCTCACCCGAGAGAGTCAAGGAGTTGGGTTTTGTAGAGATTCAAGATCTTTATAAGAGCGTCATTGTAAATCCGGTCACGACCCTCCAGAGAATTCGTAGGTATGATCCTACGGGGGAGATAGGTTTTTGTTTTGGACGTGCCATGGGGGCCGCCCTGATCGCCAGAGCCATGGGTTTAGAGCGAGGGAGCATTCGAAAGCTTTTTATAGTTGGGGATCTCAAGAGCAGTTCAAGTGCCTCAACCGAGTGGCGTTTTCATGTCACAATGATTGTTCGTGGTGCCGATGCCAATGGAAATTTAACTTGGTACGCAATTGATCCCATGATGTATTGGGGGGGAGATTTCAATCCCCTCACCGTGGACCAATGGATCGAGCGAGTGAGAAAGTATTGGGACAGCTGGAGTGGACACTCCAAAGCCCATCTCTATCTGACCGAAGAGAGCACAGCCATTCTGCCAGATCTACGTGACATTATGAGCGGTGAACCCGGTGAACGCATCATCGATCTAGAGTTTGATCCTGCAGATGAAACATTGGGCCTTCATCAGGCTTCCATTGAGGATCATTTAGAGTATGGCATTACACAGGAACAGGAGTCAGACCCAAACAAGTTTCGTTTTTATATTTTAAACAAGGAGCAGCAGGATCGCTATTTTCAAACGACCAACGAAAAAGAAAATGATCGATTCAACTTTCTTGGTCTGCACATCAAGGATCTAAAGTATTACTCATACTATGGTTATTTTCTTGAATTTTTTCCGACCGCAAGCCATGCGCTTGTTTCAAATCGAGAGGGAGACCCCATGCGTCCACTTCGACTCTCCATGGAAGAAGGTCACGAAAGTTTCTATGAAAGCTATTTTGCTTCAACGGGGTTTTTTGGAGGGTTTCGACTTCCTTAAGCCCGGGTTCAAGTCTCACGTTGAGACATGAAAGGGTGTGAAACTTTTAATCACCAAATGCGTCGGTGATCAGAGTGAAATCGGTTTTGGACACAAATTCAATTAGTTACGATGGCATCTTGTTTGCTATATCAGGTTACAAGGTACACAACAATTCTCGTCATTTTCAAATGTGCCTGTCAGTCCACGTTTAATTCCAAAATAAGACTTTAACCATTGCATTGAAAATGTGCTTTCAATGTTTTGGTGTTTCGTTCCATAGCTCTCGCTATGGAAAAAGAATAACTCATATTACCTTGGGGAGGGTTAGATGGGTATGCGACTATCGCAACTGAAAAGGGGATCTGCTTACGTTGTCACTTCGTCTGTTCTTATGGCCATCTTAGGTTGTAGCAGCAGCGACTACACGATGACCAAGAACAGTCTAGACAAAGCATCGGGCCTATCCATCTCTTCACTTTCACCTGACAGCGGATCCCATCTCGGCGGCACCACAGTGAAAATCACTGGATCTGGATTTGTAGATGGACAAACCTCAGTCTACTTTGACGACTACCAAGCTAAAAGCACCACATTCATCTCTTCTGAGGAGATTCAAGTTGAAACACCCGCAAGTGATCGGCTCTTCACAAACAGTGTCGATGTAAAAGTTGTAGTCTCTTCACCAACGGGAGATATCGAGGTTCTCTCTAAAGGTGGGTTTACCTATACAAATGGTCTCTACTGTGAGGATGGCGAGGACGGCAAATGTGTCGCCACCTGTGACGATGAGGATGATGATGACTCATGTCCGTTCATATACGAAATAGATCCAGATTCCATGATCTACAGTGCGACAGAGCGCAGTGTTACGATTTTTGGAGAAAATCTTGGAAGTGAAGGTCTTAGAGTTGCAATTGGTTCTGTTGATCTCACAGGATGTTCCTACTCATACGATAGCGATGACGAAGTCGACGTCATTGGGTGCACGATTCCGACATTGAGCCAAATCAGCCTAGGCACGCAAGACGTTTTGGTCGAATTTGAGGATACTGATGGCAAAAAGTGGAAGGCCATCTACGAGGATGGCTTCACCTTTTTGGACTCATCTTCAGGACTAACCCCAACGATCACAAAGATTGATCCTCCACAAGGAAACTGGGATGATCAAGAGATCGAAGTCACAATCGAAGGGACCAACTTTCTTGTCAATGATGATGAGGACAATGAGCGAACATTTGTCTACTTTGGGGACATTCGAGCAACTGAATGCGAGGTCGAGGATGAGACGACAATCTATTGCACACCGCCTTCACCGCTAGAAGCCATTGGAGCAGTGAATGTAAGAGTCGTTGTGATGGGGGATGACGGAGTGGAGCGAGAGGTTATCAAAGAACTTGGATACGCCTATATTGATGAAGCATCGCCAACGATCACAAGCATCTCTCCTGAAAAAGGGGTGATTGGGACTGAAGTTGTGATCGAGGGGACTAACTTTATTGAGGACGAAACCTCAGTTTCCTTCGGCAAAGGGGATGATTTTACCGAGGCGGAGGAGTGCACCATCACGGAGGAGGGTAAGAAAATCACCTGCCAGGCGCCTGATGCGGAAATGGAAGGCAAAGTGGATGTCATGGTTGAGGTCTTTTATGATGACGAATTGACTCGATATGCAGTTCTTCAAGATGGGTTTGAGTATGAAGAGGAGTCCACAGAGTGCGATTCCAGCCTAGAAACTTGTGGTGATGATGATGATGACGATGATGACGATGATGACGAAAATGATGACGAAAATGGTGATGGGGTGACGATCTCGAAAATCGATCCCAGTACGGCGAAGACAAACAGCAAGATCAATTTTAAGGTCTGGGGAACAGGTTTTAAAAAGAACCGCACAAGCGTAATGATCGGGAATCAGCTTGCAAAAAAATGTAAAGTTCACAAAGGCAAAGATGGCGAAGAGGGATTCATCAAGTGCAAAACTCCTAAGATCAGCGAGATTGGAGAGTATGATCTGATGGTCATTGTAAAATCAAAAAAGGGGAGCAAGAAAGAGGAGAAAAGCGAAACCAAAGAAGAGGCTTTTACCATAGAAGATCCCACGGCTGAAGTTGGTGATGTGACCATAACGAAATTTGAACCCAAGGTTGGAGAGGCCAATAAGAAGACCACCTTCAAGGTCTTTGGGACAGGGTTTAAGAAGAAAAAACGTATGGAGGTCATGATTGGCGATCTGACCGCGACTTGCGACAAAGTTAAACTTCAATCAGGTAAGAAGGAAGATGGAAGCAAGAGCAGTGATGAAGATTGGATCAGGTGCAAAACTCCCAAACTGAGTGCAGAGAAGTACTCCGTCTCAGTTACAGTAAAGGCTAAGAAAAGCAAAAAGGGAAAGAAGGGCAAAAAGAACAACAAGAGCAACAAATCCGAAGAGAGTGATGCGAGCGAGGATGTGACCGTGGTGGCGGCTGAGCAGTTTGAGTTTCAATCAGAGGAGCTCTACAATGCACCCACAATTTCGAGCATCGTTCCTAATGTTGCTGCTGAGAACAAAAAAACCAAGTTTAAGATCAAAGGAACCAATTTTAGTTCAAATATGAAGGTGGAAATCGGAGGAAAATCCGCAACTTGTGAAACGCCCAATTTGGCAAAGAAGGATCAAAAAAACAAGAATGGTAAAGAGAAGGAAGACAACATCAAATGTGAGACACCAAAAATGTCATCAAAGTCCGACGGAAGTTATTACAGTGTGAAGATAACTGTCAACCACAACAAGAAAGACAGTGATACAAATAAGGTGAAGAGAGAGGTTGAATTGGCTGATGGATTCAAGTTTACCGAGGACGAAAGCTCCAAAGCTCCGACCATTGTGTCTGTTGAGCCTAGTGTTGCAAATGTGAATGAGAAGATGGAGTTTAAACTGAAGGGAGCTTACTTTGTAGCAAATAAGAAGAAAACGACTGTGAAGATTGGCAACAAAGAGGCCAAGTGCGGTACGGCGGTATTGGCCAATGAACAAGATGGTGCAACGGGGGCGGAGCTCTATACGATGACCTGCAACACTCCTAACATCGAATATGCCGGGAGCTACGATCTAAAGGTGAGCAAGCGCTATCGTGAGGATGGTAAACAAAAGAGAGTCCATACTGTATGGTCTGATGGAGATGGCAATGAGAATAATAAATTCACGATTGAAGATTCTGGAACCACTGGTGAAAACGATGACAAGAAGCTTCAGATCACCACAATAGACCCAGGGAGTATACCTGAAAAGACAAAGACATCGTTCACGGTTTATGGAAAGAACTTTAAAGTGGACAAGACACGAGTGTGGATTGACAAGAAAGAAGCCAAAAAGTGTAAAGTGGTGCTTGGAACGAACGGTGGCGACGATTCGGTCACTTGCAAATCAAAAAAGATGGAGGCCGGCACCTATTATGTCAAAGTAAAGGTTGGAAAGAAGCAGACAACTAAGTTGGAGGCCATTGAAGTAACTGGACAGTGATGTGAGATGGTGAATCTTGTGGACGATCTCTTCGTCTCCATGTGATAGAGACAATCAAGTGGAATTTAAGAAGGGGCTCGAGCGGTTTTCCCCAAACCGCTCGAGCCTTTTTCAATTTGAGACGGTGTGAGCTGTAGAAATCATGATCACGGCAGCAGGTGTTGGCCAGTGGGTTTCGTAAAAAAGCAGACAATTCAATAGGTTGCGTTGGCCCGAAGATTGCTTTTCCTATTGCATAGCGCAGGACAATTCTCGTCACGTTCCGATGCGCAAATTCATTTTGAGTCAAATAGATTCTTTATAAAGGACAGCAAGAACTGCCGTTCAAGAGGAGGTTTTATGAAAAATGCATATGGTTTAAAGTTGAAACAGATGCTCTCAATGCTGTTCTGTGTGAGCCCTCTGCTCTCTCTTTTTGGCTGTAGTGGCAATGATTACATTATGTCTCGCATCGACGGCAATAAAGCAACGAGTGTGGGAATCGGTGAACTCTCGCCCAGCAGCGGTTCTGTTTATGGTAAGACAAGGGTGAAAGTCAAAGGGGCTAACTTTGTTGAAGGAAAGACCCTTGTCTATTTTGATGACTATGAGGCCGATGAGATCACATTCATCTCCTCTGAGGAGATGGAGGTGACAACGCCTACAAGCGACCGGGATGAGACCAATAAGGTGGATGTCAGGGTTGTCGTCTCTTTAGACAGTGGTGATGTGGAGGGAGTCCTAAAGGAAGGATTTACCTATTTGGGTGATGCGGCCTATTGCGAGGATTCTGAGGATGGAGAGTGTCGACCCACCTGTGAAAGTGGCAGCGAAGACGAATCATGTCTGATGATCGACTCTATAGAACCAGATTCAATGTACTATAATGAATCCAATGAGGAGAAACGAAAGGTTCTCATTACTGGGGAAAATTTTTCAGATGATGGACTTCGTGTGACCATTGGTTCTTTGGAGTTGAACAACTGCTCTGTTCAGGATGGAGATGGCGAGGAGATTGAGTGTACGGTCCCAAAAGTGAGTGATGAGGAGTACAGTTCGTTGATATCCGTTGGTGACAGCAAAGATGTCATGGTGGAGGCGAATGACGAAAGTGGCGAAAAAATGAGGGCAATTAAATCAAAGGCATTCACTTTTGAAGATCCAGATTCTGCATTGGCGCCTACAATTACCAAAATTGATCCAGCTCAAGGATACTATGACAGCCAAGAGACTGAAGTCACGATCACTGGGACGAACTTCTTGCTCGAAGATGACCAAGGGGACTCGCTGACGCAAGTCTATTTTGATGGAGTTGCCGCTAAAGATTGCGAAGTCGATAGCAGCACCTCCATCGTGTGCATCCCACCTACATCAACTCGCACGGGTCCGGTGCCTGTCAAAGTTGTAGTTATGTATGATGACATCAATAGGACCGTCGAACTTGAGAATGGTTACACCTATTTAGGTTATGACGGTGTCGATCCGACCATTTCTGAAGTAACTCCTGCTGAAGGGTACGCAGATGAAGAGACTCCCATTACGATTAAGGGAACAAATTTCGTCGCAGACCAGACCTATGTCGTCTTTGTTGACGATAAGGATGAAACAGAATTGATGGATTGTGAAGTGAATGGAGCGGGAACTGAAATTTCGTGTAAGGCCCCGACCTCAAGTATTATAGGGTTGGTGGATGTTCAGGTTGAAATCGAGGTTGACGGCATGACTCGGAGCGCTAATAAACTGGACGCCTTTAAATATCTTGAGCGAACGACCACAAGTGGCGATGTCGATGAAGACGTGGTGGACGACGACGAAGACGATTCGGTTGAGGAGGACGACGGCGACGATGATGAAGATTCAGTTGAGGAGGATGACGACGATGATGATGAGGTGACGATTACGAGGATTGAACCCAACACGGGGCGAGTCAACACCAAGACAAGCTTTGTGGTTTGGGGGACAGGGTTTAATGGTCAGAAAAATAAGACCAAGGTTAAGATCGGCGGGCAAAACTCTTCAGAGTGTGTGGTCACAAAGTCTACAGATCCAGAAAAAGATGACCAGGTTGCCTGTAAAACTCCAAAGATCAAGAAATCCAAGAGTTACAACGTTAAAGTTGTTGTAAAAAGAAAGAATAAGAAAGGGAAATGGAAAGAATATAAAGCTGTTGAAAAGAAGGGCTTTAGTTTTACGGAAGAAGATGATCAGGTAGAAGAGCTAACGATCACGAAGATTGAGCCTAACATCGTGGAAGCGATGAAGAGGACCACATTTAAGGTCTATGGAACAGGTTTCAAAAAGAAGAAGAAGATGACAGTTCAAATAGGCGAAAGCACAGCAGCCTGCGACAAAGTGAAACGCATAAAATCAGATGATGATGAAAGTGGAGCAGATAGCGAAAATGAGGAGAAAGACGAAGGTGGCGAGAAGTGGATCAGATGCAAAACCCCTAAATTAAGCGCAGGTGTCTATGATGTCACAGTCTCTGTAAAGGGGAATGGTACAAAAACAGTTTCAGAAGGGATGACCTATTCGAGTGCGGAGGAGTATTACAATGATCCCACGATCTCAAGTATAAGCCCAAGCTCTGCATCCTCCGAAGAGAAGACAGAATTTAAGATCAAAGGAACTGAGTTTAGCAAAACAGTGAAGGTGAGCTTCGGTGAAGGTTCCGATGCCAAAGAAGCTGACTGCAAGACGCCGAAGTTGGCCAAAGATGGTGAAACGAACAAGAGTGGAGCGAACAAAGAGGATGTAATTAAGTGCACAACTCCCAAATTGAAAGAGGGGGAGTACACCGTGACGGTTGAGGTGACGCACAACAAGAAGGATAAGAATAGCAAGGTTAAGAAGAGCGTGGTGTGGAGTGAGAAGTTCAAGATCACAGTTGATGAAGAGGCTAAGGCACCAGAAATCACCTCTGTGTCTCCTGCATCTGCGGAGATCAAAACAAAGACGGAGTTTGTGATTCAAGGACTCTACTTCAACAAAAAGAAGACCAATGTAAAGATCGGTGGAAAGAGTGCAGACTGTGAAGACGCTTCGAAGACTGGCCAAACAGATACAACAAGTGGATCGGAAATCTATTCGATGACATGCAAGACTCCAAAGATCGAATATGCATCTGAATATGATTTGATTGTTAAAAAGAGATATACAAAGAATGGAAAACAACAAAAGGTCGAGACAACATGGGATCAGAAATTTGATATTACTGAAAAGACAGCAACCTCTGGAAGCAGCGATGATGACAAGGATCCTGTGATCGAGAGTATCACTCCAAACAGTGCCAAGAAAAAAGAGAAAGTGGAATTTACGATCATTGGGGAGAATTTCAGAGAGGACAGTACAAAAGTCAAGATTGACGGTAAAGACGCAACCAAGTGCAAGGTGAGTGAAAACTATGACGGAACAGGCAAAGATTCAGTCACTTGTAAAAGCCCAAAAATCAACAAGAAGGGAGAGTACGCCGTGAAGGTCATCGTAACAAAGAATGGCAAGCAGAGAAGGACAACCTTACTTCGGGGATTCAAAATCACCGATTGACAGGTCGTTCAGGGCATACTAGCTAGGACTCATGAGAGTCCGTTTTAAAAAGTTGATGGGTCCACTGATTTTGAGTTCGGTATGCGTGGTGAGTTTGAACCATGGTTCGGCCATTGAATTTATGCCCGAGTACTCCTCTTTGTCTGAGAGCGAAGAGGAGTCCTTTGACGAAATTTCTCGATTTGATTCTGAATATCAATCCGATCTATTGACCTACATGAAGTCATTTCTGTGGGAATATGAGTGGATTTCTCGCAGGAATGCATTGGATCTCTCTGTGGGAAGCACGAGTGAACATGAGTTTGGAATCAACAATCGGATCAAGCTTGAAAAGGGTCTTACTGAGGCTCTTGATTTTCACTGGACCTTTGTAGATGATCGAAGTCGGGATCGGGAGATCCTTCATCCCATCATTGAGCTGGTCTATTGGCCTCACGATCGTGTGGGTGTCTCCCTTTATGGAGAACCAGGGTTTCATAAACGCACCAATGATCTTGGAATGGCCTTTTTGTGGACGATTTCGCCGACTCACCAGATTCGTTTCTTTCACACTTTTGTGGATGTGACTCGTCCCCAACGAAACGATCGAAATGACACTTTTGTTTCGCCCCATCTCCCCTACTCTCGGGGCATGGTGGGTCGATTGTGGTCACCTGTGGGATCGGGTAGGAGTGAATTTGTTCAGTACAGTTTTAGAGATGAGAGCGAGACCCACTGGATTTTTCCTGATGGAGGCTATGAATATCGATATCGCAAGCGTTTGGCCTCCATCATTTTGAGACAGAACTACTTTGTGGACTCCTTTTATTTGAACGCCGCAGTTCAATTTGATCAAAAACTGGAGTCAAAGAGCGCAACAGGAGCTCCTTCGGTGATTGCAGAGGAGATCTCTGTGGAGACCGAGAGGGCGCTCTTTCTTTGCGAGGGTGAATGGAGTGAGTTTCTTAAGCACAATTGGACCCTCTTTTCAGGTGTGGAGTGGGTGTCTCGAAATTGGATGACGTTAAAGGGGTCGGCCCACCAGCGTGATTTCCTCCCCTACATATGGTTGAGTCTTCCTGCTTGGAGGCGCGGTGCAGATGAGGATCGGTGGAGAGTTGGGTTGCAAGGTGTGTGGCACCGAGCCCATGGTTCGTCTGAGATCAAGAGCAATTTGGATCTTGATGGACGATTGGAGCAGCGTTTGAATTTGAGCTACGATTTCTCCTTTTCATCCGATCCATCGGGCTCAGAGCTTCGGGTTCTTTTGACCGCTGATTTGGACAGAGCCTTTTCGGATTTCCAAGGAGTGTTCGAGGGGGGTAGCGCGCAGTTTCGAACAGCATGGTGATAAAGTGGCTGGCGTGAAACCTGCTTTCGAGTGAATTTGCATAAGTTTTCCTTATACCGAGGCGGGCCGACGAAGGGCTAGCCAGAGGCGCTAACTCGAGGAGGATCAACGAAGATATAAGGAAAACTTATGACAAATTCACCGAAATGAGGTTTCGCGCCAGCCACTATAAGAAGGGTTTCAGAGTGGCGGGTCTTGACAACCGGTTAGACTTTGCTATTCGTACCGGGCGCACCAGCCACCACCGACCATTTCGCTTATAAGGCTTAATTGTGCGCAGCACCAAACAATGAGAGAGGCAACACAGCGAGATTCAAGGAGAGACCAAGTGATGGAATTAGGCGCGGAGTGGATTGAGATTAAGAAGTACTCGGATGTGCGTTTTGAAAAAACCCAAGATGGAATTGCAAAGATCACCATCAATCGTCCGGAGGTGCGAAACGCCTTTCGTCCCCAAACCATTTCTGAACTTCAAGACGCCTTCACACTCTGTCGGGAGGACTCTTCCATTGGTGTGGTCATATTGACCGGTGAGGGTCGAGAAGCCTTTTGTTCTGGTGGTGATCAAAAGATTAGGGATAAGGCAGGTTATGTAGGAAGTGATGGGGTTCCTCGGCTCAATGTTCTTGATCTGCAAAAACAGATTCGATCTTTGCCAAAACCTGTGATTGCGATGGTGGCCGGTTACGCTGTTGGAGGGGGCCATGTGCTTCATGTGGTCTGTGATTTAACCATTGCTGCGAGCAATGCACGCTTTGGTCAAACGGGCCCCAAGGTGGGCTCGTTTGACGGTGGGTTGGGGAGCAGCTATCTTGCACGCATTGTTGGGCAAAAGAAGGCACGAGAAATCTGGTACCTTTGCCGACAGTACAACGCCGATGAGGCTCTTCAAATGGGCTTGGTCAACCAGGTTGTTCCTGTGGCAGAACTTGAGCAGGAAACCCTGAAGTGGTGTCGAGAGATTTTACAGCACTCTCCACTTGCCTTGAGATGTTTAAAGGCTTCAATGAATGCTGATTGCGATGGTCAAATGGGACTTTTGGATCTTGCGGGAAATGCCACTCTTCTTTACTACATGACGGAAGAGGCTATGGAAGGAAGAAATGCCTTTGTGGACAAACGGCCTCCAGAGTTTCATCGTTTTCCACGGCTTCCTTAGAGATGAAGGTCACAAAAAGATCCAAGCGAACAGCATAGTAGAGGATGGGTGGAAGTGAGAGAGTTGACCTTTTGGTGGATGGCTTTTCGTCCAAAGACATTGTCGGCTTCAGTGGTTCCCATTATGGTGGCCACCACCCTCATCTTTGCCTTTCATCAAGAGGTTCGTTGGGGGATCATTTTGTGTGCCTTGATGGGTGCACTGTTCATTCAAATCGGTACAAATCTTCTGAACGATGCCATCGACTTTAAGAAGGGGGCAGATGGTGAAGGTCGTATCGGCCCTCAGAGGGTCTCTCAGTATGGTTTGATCAAACCCGAAAGAGTGATGATCGGAGGGTGGGTTTCATTCGTGTTGGCAACTCTCTGTGGAATACCTCTGGTGTGGTCCGGAGGTTGGGTGATCGTTGCAATTGGGATTCTATCGTTGATCTGTGGCTACGCCTACACTGGAGGACCATTTCCATTGGCCTACAAGGGTTTTGGTGACCTCTTTGTCATTCTCTTTTTTGGTGTGGTTGCAGTTGGGGGGGTCTACTATCTTCAAGCCGGAACCTATGAGACCCCGGCTCTCATTGCAGGCCTTCAAGTTGGACTTTTGGCAACGGTCCTCATTGCGATCAACAATCTTCGTGATCACAAGAGTGATGCGTTGGTGGATAAGAGAACCTTAGCAGTGCGATTTGGAGTGCGGTTTGCAAGAGTTGAGATTGCCACAATGGTACTTCTCCCCTACCTCCTCAACATTCTTTGGCTCTACTCAGGATATCTATGGGTTTCGCTTCTTCCCCTTATAAGTTTGCCACTTGCTCTACGACTCATTCGACGAATCTTTGTCAATGAACCAAGCCTTCTCTACAACCACTTTCTTGGTGAAGCCTCACGTCTTCACCTGATCTTTGGATCACTTCTTTCTATTGGATTTTTGATTTCGTGACAGATTTTCCCAATCCAAAGAGCAAACAAACTTTGAAGGACCATGAAATAAGATCGGTCTGGTTTTTCCCTTATGAGCTTCATCCGATTGGAGATCTTTCGAGAATTCAATCCACCCACCCTCGACAGGGGGCTTTGTTGAGAGTGGAGGATCAGGGTGGATGTTCAGGATTTTCAGATTGTCATCCGTTGCAGGAGTTTGGAGATGCTCCAATTTCTGAGCAACTGAATCTACTTAAAGAGGGCTGGTCCAACGGGCTTCTCGAGGCCTCATTCTATTTTGCCCAACTGGACAGGGAGGCCCGTAGAGATGGGATAAGTCTCTTTGCAGATCTCGAAATCCCTATGAGCCACAAATTGATTGTAAGTGGTGCTCAACGGAGAAAGATCCTGAACAAAATTGAAGAGAGTGTTGATGCCCAGTTTCGAGTCTTTAAGTTTAAGATGGGATTTGATCTTAGCTTTGAGTCAGAACTGTTGAATGTTCTTACGGAAAATTTTTCAGACCGTTTTTTAGAATCTGATCTCTCTCTTCGGGTGGATTTCAACGAGACCCTTTCAGGTGAGAGGTTCATCGAGTTTGCAGAAAAATTGAATTCACAGAGTTGTCTTCAGATCGATTTTGTTGAAGATCCAACTCCATTTGAGGCCTCTTTGTGGAAAGAGCTCAGCATCTCAAGTAAGCTCCAATTTGCCGTTGACCGTGCCTTTTCGAGCGTTACCTCCTGGGAGCCATTGAATGAGTTTGTGGTGATTTACAAACCGGCACGATCTTCTTATGGGAGATGGGAGGACTCCTGTGTTGGTTCTCGATCTCGCGTGGTTGTAACATCTTCAATGGATCACCCGTTAGGACAGATGGCGGCGGCCTATGTGGGGGCAAGAATCAAGCAACAAGGTCGTCAGAATGAAGTTTGTGGCCTCTTAACCCACGAAATGTTTGAGAAGAGCGAATTTAGTGAACAAGTTCATACAAGTGGGCCAAGTCTTCTTCCAGCATCTGGAACGGGTTTTGGTTTTGATGATACATTAGAGAAACTGCCATGGAAGAGGTTGATATGACGTCCAACATTATGGAGAGACCAGCACGAGAGATCGATTGGGTATCCTCAAGCAGTGAGTTCTTGCTAAACCCCAGGACGCCGCCATCTGAAAGGGGCCAAATGATCGCTCTTTTAGAGCAGGCAACTCCAATGTTGGGCCATGTTTTTTTGTGCACCTCTGGAACAACGAAGGCGGCATCTAAAACCAGACAGCTACGATGGGTTGCATTGTCAAAAGGAGCGATTTTAGCTTCTGCAAAGGCGGTCAATGACCATATCCAAAGTGATCATCGAGATTGTTGGATCAATGTTTTACCCGATTTTCATATTGGAGGTCTCTCGATCTGGGCCCGTGCCTTTTTGAGTGGAGCCTCCGTCATTGAGGAGATGGCTGCTCTCGGAGCGTGGAGTGTCGACGGGTTCATCCCTCTTGTGGAGAATCAAGGGGGGACTTTAACCTCTTTGGTGCCCACGCAACTTTATGATTTGGTGCGTGCTCGATCCAGGGCGCCGAAGTCGTTAAGAGCAGTTTTTGTAGGAGGTTCGGCGCTTTCAGAAGAGCTCTATTTGAAAGCACGTGAATTGGATTGGCCCATACTTCCAACCTATGGGATGAGTGAGCTTGCATCTCAGGTTGCAACCTCTTTGCTCACCCAAGAAGATCCTCGCCGTGATTCATCAATGAAGGTGCTTTCACATGTAGAGATTCGAATCGAATCGGATGGGGAGATTGCCTTAAGGGGGCCTTCACTCTTTTCAGGATACTTCCAGGTTGAGAACGAAAAGGCTTGCTTCAATCCAACAAAAAGAGGCGAATGGTTTCTCACAGGAGATTTGGGTGAACTTAAGGGAGAGACACTGACTGTCTTTGGTCGAAAGGATGACATTGTCAAGATTTCAGGAGAGAAGGTGAACCTTGGCCGCATCGAAAGGTTCTTTATTGAAGAAAAAGAGCGACTTGGGCTTGATGGGGACGTGGCAGTTGTTCCTGTAGGGCATGATCGATTGGGCACAGAGATTCATCTCTATTCTACAGTCTCTCTAGGAGCCCTGGGACGACTTGTGGGAGCCTTGAATGATCGGGTTATGCCCTTTGAGCGTGTTGCCAAATATCATCATGTCAATCACATACCTAAGAGTGCGTTGAATAAAGTCCAAAGAGGTGAACTATGAGGAGCTTGTGGCGCGACGATCATGGATTTTCAGACGATCTTGATTTGAGGGTTTACACCTCTCGACTTCTTGGACAAGAGAGTTCTCTTGTGATCTATGGTGGTGGCAACACTTCCGTCAAGAAGAGTCGAACCAACATCTATGGCGAAGAAGAGATGGTGCTTTTCGTTAAGGGAAGTGGCCAAGATCTTGCGACTATGGAACCATTTGGATTTTCTCCCCTTCTTCTTAAACCCCTTCTTCGATTTCTTGAGCTGCCAAAATTGGATGAGCAAGAGCTCCTTCTGGAATCTCGAAGACTTTTGGTTGATCCTAATGCCCCAAACCCCTCAGTTGAAGCTTTGATGCATGGATTGATCCCTTACAAATATGTAGATCACACCCATCCCGATGTCATCGTCACACTTTCAAACATTCAAAACGGAGAGGAGATATTAAAGAGGATTTTAGGTGATCGCGTTCTCTTCATTCCCTACGAGCACCCTGGTTTTGATTTAGCTCAGAAGATCTTTCAAAGATCCAAAGATATAGACTGGAAGTGTTACGATGGCATGATTCTTCTAGGTCATGGACTTGTAACTTTTGGCGAAAATGCCAAAGAATCTTACGAAAAAACCATCAACATGGTGACTCGTGCAGAAGACCATTTGGATCAAGCCAAGGGACGTCAAGTCGCCACTTCGGATTCAAAGAGCATGGATCAAGCAGGCTTTATCTCTTTTGTGGAACTTCGGCGTGAGATTTCAAAACGAAAGGGAGAGCCCTTTTTTTTGCGACTCAATCAGAGTCCAGAGGCCTGTGGATTTTCTCAAAACGCCAAAGCCTTAGAGTTTGCCGAGAGGGGTCCATTAACCCCTGACCATGTCTCTCATACGAAGATAAGGCCTGCTGGATTTCATGGAAAACCTCAAGAGGCTCTAGATGCTTTTGAAACTTGGTATCTTGCCTATCTCAAACGAAATGGGGGCGGAGATATTCAATCTGTTGACTGTTTCCCAAGATGGTGCATCTGGCCGCAAAAGGGGACCATCTCAGCGGGCGAAACGTTACGGAAGTTGTCCATTGTGGAAAAGATTGTGGAAAGAACTGTGTTGAACATTCAGTGGGCCGAAAACATGGATCAATGGCGACCACTTCCTGAGAAGGAGATCTTTGCAGTTGAGACATGGTCACTTCAACAATCCAAGGTCCGTCATCTTAAAAGTAAAGATGAATTTGATGGGCGGGTCATTGCCGTCACGGGAGCTGCAAGTGGGATTGGCCGCAGGTGTGTGGAAATGTTTGTGGAAAAGGGCGCTGCGGTTTTAGCTTTGGATGTGGATCGAACTCTAGATCAAGTCTTTGAAAAGGCCATTGATGAGGGAAAGGTCCTTGCGATCAACTGTGACATCACAGATTCTCAATCCATAGAGGGCGCCTTCCAGAGAGGTGCACTCCAATTTGGTGGTCTTGACATTCTTGTGAGTAACGCGGGCGTGTTTCCTGCGAGTTGCAAAATTGAAGATATCTCTGAGGAGAGTTGGAGTCGTTCCCTCTCGATCAATTTGACAGGACATCAAAAGTGTTTGACCCATGCGATACCTTTTTTAAAGAGGGGGTGGGAGCCTTCGGTGATCATCATCGGTTCGAAAAATGTTCCGGCTCCAGGTCCTGGAGCCGCGGCCTATTCTGTAGCCAAAGCAGGACTTACTCAGCTCGCGCGAGTTGCTGCAATGGAGCTTGGCCCTCTTGGCATTCGAGTCAATGTGATTCATCCCAATGCCGTTTTTGACACAGCTTTGTGGACCCCCGAAGTTCTTTCAAATCGGGCCAAGAGTTACGGGATGAGTGTGGATGAATACAAGCGAAACAACCTTCTCAAGGTCGAAGTGACCTCCACGGATGTAGCTCGAATGGTGTTGTCTATGGCAGGTGCCACCTTTGCCAAAACGACGGCGGCTCAAGTACCTATTGATGGTGGCAACGATCGAGTCCTTTAGACCAATTCTTTCCAGGGGCACTCTTCGGGGTCGGGGACCGATTTTCGATCCAAAGTGAAACGAACTCGATCAATCCAATGGTAGCCC
This sequence comes from Pseudomonadota bacterium, assembly GCA_014584465.1. Taxonomy (GTDB): domain Bacteria; phylum Bdellovibrionota; class Bdellovibrionia; order Bdellovibrionales; family JACTMU01; genus JACTMU01. The sequence continues at coordinate 52,031 of JACTMU010000012.1, forward strand.
AAATGGTCATTCACCTTTTCTTTGAGGGCCTGTTCAAAGAAGGTGAGCTCCTGCATCCACGAAGAGCTCTTTACCCACACCACAAGGGTGCGCTTGTAACAATCGACGGGAAGGGTTGCATGGGCCCAGGTTGTGCCCACAACCTCCTGCCAATCCCTCCACAAACGCCACCGTTGAAACTGATCGGCAAGTGGAGACTTGCTTTGAGTCAAAATGGTATGTATGAGATCGGAGGCTGGCTTGAGAGAGCCGTTTCGCTTTTTCTTTGCCATATTGCTACGTAAGGTAACATGATGGGATTCGATGAGACAATTTATATCGTTGGAGCAGGGCTTGCAGGGAGCGAGTGCGCTTATCAGCTGGCTCAATTTGGGTATCGCGTTAAACTGTTTGAAATGCGGGATAAAGTTCAGACGCCAGCTCATCGCAGCGATCGACTGGCCGAGTTGGTCTGTTCCAACTCACTCGGGAGTATGACGGATTATTCGGCCTCTGGACAGCTCAAATGGGAGGCCCAACAGCTTGGGTCACTTTTGCTTGATGTGGCCCATCGCAATCGAGTCCCGGCGGGAATGGCGCTCTCTGTGGATCGGGAACTCTTCTCTGGTGAAGTCACCCAGATCATTCAAAGTCATCCCAACATAGAGGTTGTTCGAGAGTTGGTTGAGGACCTTGATCAATTGCCCCGGCCCACGATCATTGCGACAGGTCCACTGACGGAAAGTCGTCTTCAGCACAGCATTGAGAATCACTTTGGGAGTGAGTTCTGCTACTTTTTTGATGCGATTGCCCCAATCATTGATCGTGACTCCATCAACATGGAGATCGTTTGGCAGGGAGATCGCTGGGATCGCGGAACCAAGGACTATCTCAATTGTCCAATGAATGAGGAGGAGTTTTTTCGCTTCACTGATGAGGTTGCCCGAGCTGAAAAGGTTACCCCAAGAGATTTTGAAAAGACCTCCTTTTTTGAAGGATGCATGCCAATTGAGACCTTTGTGGAGCGTGATCCGGTGAGTTTGCGTTTTGGACCCTGCTCGCCGAAGGGGCTTGTCAACCCTCGGACGAAGAGGTGGCCCTTCGCTGTCGTGCAGCTGCGTCAGGAGAACAGAGAGGCGACCGCATACAATATGGTTGGGTTTCAGACCCGAATGACCTATGGAGAGCAGGTGAGGGTTTTTCGAATGATCCCCGGCCTGGAAGAGGCCGAGTTTCTTAAGCTCGGCAGCATTCATCGCAACCTCTACATTCACTCCCCAAAGGTTCTAAGTCAGGATCTTTCGAGCAAGAAGGATCCCCTGCTCTTCTTTGCAGGTCAAATCACTGGGGTCGAGGGCTACTTCGAGTCCACCTCCATTGGCCTCTTGGTGGCGCGGTTTTTAAGAGACAAGTTGCAGGGCCACCCCCTTGTTCCTCCGCCTCGTGCCTCTGCCTTTGGGTCACTCCTATCGGCAATTACAGAGGAGCGGGACTACTTTCAGCCGACCAACATCAATTTTGGACTACTACCCTTTGTGCCTGAATGTGGGAATAAGCGGATCAAGAGGGAGAGACAGCTTCATTTTGCCAAGGAGAGCCTCAAAGACTATCTTGGCGCTCCCCCAGCTCCCTGACGAACTCGAGAAAAAAGCTTGGACAACAGGACGATTTTCTTTTACTTTCAAAATCCATCAAACTTGCGCTCGTAGCTCAATTGGATAGAGCATCAGACTTCGGATCTGAGGGTTGGGTGTTCGAGTCATCCCGGGCGCGCCATTCTTCTGAGTGGACGAGCACACTGATTCAAAGTTCACATCACAATAGATTACAGCCATTGCCTTATTGGTTCAAGTATTTGACTATCAAACGCCTTCCGTAATTCAAACAGTTCAGGTAAAGACCTGTTCAATGAATAAAACTTTCTTAGAAAGTTGTGAATGTTATTTCGATTTCATCCCTCAGGCCATAAAATAAAATTTCTCAGAATATTCAATATTCGAATTTCCTCTATTATTTTGGAATTAAGAAAAACATCAAGTTCATCTTGTTGTGTTACCGATCCATATTCGGTGAACAAGAAACCAACTTTCTTTATAAATATTGGATCACTTACCAACAGATAAATGAAGTCCCATTGAGTTGTTTCTCTGTGATCACGCTCTGCAATGACGACCACATCAAATTCATCAAAAAGGCTGACGATGTAGTCAATCAGTTCCTTTGCGTTAACTTTGATATAATCTACATAAGGCCTTATTTCAGGTTTGCTTGCCTGAATGCTTTGTCCGTAAACTGATTTTCCTAGAAAAGAAAGAAATTGAATGGTAGCAACAACAAAACTTTGGTACTTATTCATAGTCTATCCCACGACCCATCTTGTCTTGAAGGTCCCTATTACTATAGATCGACATAGCCGTCAAGCGCCGTTACTTTGTCGGTTACATTCCTGTGTTTGTAATCAATCTTTATCATCAAGAAGCAAATCGAAGATTTCCCTTAAAAAAAATTCTTCTGCCCTGGCGCACCGTTGAGAACCGTTGTCTCCATTGCTATTTTGGATGCTGATACGAACAGTGTTCATCATTATGAAAAGATTCCTGTTGGGTATAGGAAGATCATATATGTAATATAACAATTGCTTATATGATCTCATTGGAGAATACGGTCAATGGCGAACGTTATCTCTCTGGAAAAGAATATTTCACTATTATTCAGTATACTTCAGTTCAAGATTTACTATCATTTCATACATGTAAGACTTGTATGTCAATTGGCGGTGCGATTTGCACTCTTTAGAACAGGGAGGTAGTTATGAAAAGGATTTTTTGTATCATGACAGTTATTTTTTGTTTTCATGAATTACTGGCAGCAAAAAGTATAGATCGATCTGGCAACGTTGTGTCAGGGGAGTTTTTGGTAAAGCTCTCGTCAGATCAATACCAGTTAGTTCAGGTTCAAGATTTGCTGGGATCGCAAAACGTTCGAAGAGTCACGAAGAGCGTCTATCTGGTGCAGCGAAATCTGTTGGAGCGATCGGAATTTGTAGTGAGTTCATTGAAGGCACTCGATCAAGTGGAATTGGTGGAGCCCAACTACGTTTATCAAATTGAGTCTGCAGAGTGGCCCAGCGATCCCGTGTTTCAGGATCAATGGGGGCTTCACAACACAGGCCAAAACGGAGGCGAACCTGGTGTGGACATTGGAGCACTCAAGGCCTGGGAGATTACCGAGGGATCTAAGGAGATCGTCATTGCAGTCATAGACACTGGCCTCTTACTAAACCATCCTGATCTACGAAACAATCTTTGGATTAACAGAGCGGAGTTTGAAGGCGAGACGGGCGTGGACGATGATGGAAACGGTTTTGTTGATGATATTTATGGCTATGATTTTGCCAACAGTGATGCAGATCCTATGGACGATCATGGCCACGGGACTGTTTTAGCGGGTATTGCCGGGGCGGAAGGCAACAATGGCGAGGCGATCTCTGGCGTGAATCGGCGTGTTTCGCTCATGGCCATTAAGTTTCTTTCAAGTGGAGGCGGTGGATCGCTCGAAAATGCTGTTCGATCGATTAACTATGCAACTCAAATGGGTGCGCACGTGATGATCAATGGTTGGGGTGGTGGATCCTATTCGGAGATACTTCAAAGTGCGATTGAGGATGCCAATGAGAAGGGAAGTCTCTTTGTGGCTGGTGCAGGGTCCGAGGGAAGCGACAACGACGTTCGTCCAATGTATCCGGCAAGCTACAACGTTCCTAATGTGATCAGCGCTACGGCTGTGGATCGACACGGCCAACTTGCGGGCTTCGCAAATTTTGGAAGATCAACCGTCACTGTTGGGGCACCTGGCGTGGAGATCGTGAGCTTCGGTCTTACAGGTCTCACGATGGGGTCAGGGACAAGCATGGCAGCTGCCTATGCAGGTGGTGTGGCAGGCCTACTTTTATCAAAGGAGTCGACTCTTTCGCCGGCTCAAGTAAAAGAGCGCCTGATCGCGCAATCGATGACACTCTCGTCACTTGAGAACAAGGTGGTTTCAGGCGGGATGGTGCATGCATTTTTTGCACTATCTGGCGGGAAACCTTGAGCAAGCCAAAGCGAAAATCCAACTTGAAAAGCCGCACAGAAGTGCCTCGCATCTACTTGGCTGAACTCAATCAGCCAAGTAGAATTGCAGATTTGGCGACCTTACCTTTTGATCGAAGTGATCACAAACGGATCGTTGAACTCAGGGCCTATTCCAAAATCAATCGTCTGATTGCAGCGCAAAAGCGAGATTTTGATAAAGTCCATGAGATTGCGAAATTTGTATCTAGATCTTGGTCTCATGTGGACTTTGTGCCCACTCTAAAAAAATATGATGCGCTTTCGATTCTCAAGTTAGCGCAAAAAGGTTACTCCTTTTCATGTGCGCAGTTTGCCACAGTCACGGTTCAGCTTTGTCATTCAGTGGGTATTCCGGCACGAGTGCTCCACATTCTAACAAAGAATTCAGGTCTTGGTTCCTCTGGCCATGGTCATGTGGTGATGGAATATTTTGACAACCAGTTGGCAAAGTGGATTTGGGTTGATCCTCAGATTCACGCATTTGCGCGGTACAAGGGAGAGCTTCTCAGTTTCAATGAATACTCGGAACTGATCGTAGAGGGTGAGCGTCCGGAGCTCATTTTTTCAGATCGCACCATTGAATATTTGAAAGGAAAGAAAGAGCGATTGAAAGTTCTTGCGAATTTTGAAAGGCGATATATTTGGGAATCCAGAGTTTCAGGATGGGATGTCTTTTATGAGCGGCAAAACCATAAGAGAAGAACAGGATGCAAGAGATCAGGGTTCTTGCCTTCGCTGACGTTTCAAGGATTTGCCCATCAGATGCCGATCTATTTAGGGGCTGTCCGGTAATTCGCTTTTTGATCGATTTTGATAAGTTTTTCTTATACCGAGGCGGGCCGACGAAGGGCTAGCCAGAGGCGCTAATTGATGCTCCGGTGAATGCGTGTCAGATTCGATTCGAAACGATCGCGCCGAAACGACCAATCAAATGGTAAGACGTCGAAGACTATAGAAGACGTGCACATCGCAACTTTGCCACACGTCGAATTAAAGTTCACTTGAGCCACAGTATGCCCTGGTTCTCTCACTATTCCATTCGAATCAATGAAAGACAAAAGACTGTGCGAGATGCCGAACTTGAAATCATCCTCTCAAAGGGAGCGAACTTGCTCAAAGTAGCTCCCGTGAACTCTTTGGGTCAATTCGGAGTGCCCACCACCGCTGTCATTCGATTTGACCGAGATTATCCGAGTGTGAAAAACTATTGGTAACGACAACCTTGAAAAAATTTCCTTCTGTTCAAAGAAAGAGTGTTAAAAAGAAAGACACTTTTTAGGTCAAATGAAATCCAGTGCGCTATGATTGGAACCTGAAAGAAGGCGGTAGCCCAATTTTCTATCTATTTTTGGTAGAGGTTTTCGTTTAAATTGCTTGAGAACAGTAAATAGTACGATTGGCAACAAGACCTAAGAATGGTCAGTTGCGGCGTAAAGCCAGAGATGAAAGAGAAAGGAGTTATCTTATGAAATCGTTCGTGGTGCTACTCGTGTTCGTTGCGCAACCCCTATTAGGAGCCATTTCCAGTACGGAAAATGGAGCTGTTGATTCGGCCATTGAAAGCATGGTTCAAACCATTCGAAATCAATGGTCCATTGAAATTGAGAGGGCCACGCGCGCCTGTCAGCAAAGGGTGACCCAATTTCAGAGAGAAAAGGAGGCCGCTGAGGCAGCCGTGGGACGTTGTGAATCCCAGAAAAATCAGCTTGCTGCACAGATCTCAAACCTTCAAGGCACCATTCAGAGTTTAAGAGATGAGAATGATGCTCTTCGCCGTGAGATCGAATCTCTGAGGAATCCTCCCTCATTTGTAACTCAGTCCGATGTATATCAGTACAAGCTACCACCCGAGGGCTGCTCAAGTGCGCCTGAATGGCCAGATGACATCACCAAGCAGAACGAATTCAAGGAGCGCATTCTTCAAGAAGCAATCATGAAATGTGATGGGATGGGATTGGATTGCTCTAATTCTGATCCAAAATTCACTTTCAAAGATTTGGGTCGAGATCCATCTACTGGACCCTACACAAAATTGTATCTATGTGAATTGACCGTCCATCTTAAGTGGAAAAGAGTCAATTGATACATGATTTGATTCCAGATGCTGTCTCATGTTGGACGTAGTTCTGAGACAGCATCTGGAAGTTCGGATTAGGTGGCCACGGTTGACAACGCCCACAAAGCGTGGTCGTCTTAGAGAATATGTACGTGCGGGATCGCTTCTGACATGGGAGAAGAGAAAAAGAGACGGCTTGAGTCTCAGATCCTCAATCACATTCTTTTAGGTGAGTTTGAAAAGGCAAAGAAGGGCTTAAAGAGCTACTGCAAATCAACTCCTCATTCATATGAAGATCTTATGAAGGCCTCGGAATTTTATCTATGGCTAGGATCTTCAAACGACGCCCTTCGGATCTTAGGGCCGCCCCATGCATCAGAAGAGCTCTTGATTTTGAGTGCGGATGTATTAAAGTGTGAGTCGCGACTTGCCTTTATGTTAAGTTATGTTGGTGTTGCGCATTTAGCTTATCGCACCTTCTTGGAGATTCGAAAGGCATTTGAGGCAAGAGGCATCACCATGGAGAACTTTTTCCCGAAGTACTTCCACTATTTTGCCTCATGTTGTTTCAACACCTTTCGATATCATGAAGCAGCAGAGAACTATCGTTTGGCTATTGATTTCGGTAGATCTCTAAAGAGGCCCCCCTACTTTACAAAGATTGGATTGGCGGACGCATTAAATGCTTTGGGTCGTACCGAAGAGGCCATCGATTGCATCCATCAAGTTTTGGAAGATCTTCCTCCGGAAGAGACGATCATGCGAGGGATATGTCATCAGGTGAATGGATTCTATCTGCTCTGCGCGGGAAGGTTTGATAGTGGCAAAGAATCTCTTGACCTCTCTACCAAGCTATTCTCTGAAGAGGTCAAAAACAAAGATTATGCCTATCTTTTGGAATCTCTTGCAATTCACTCCATTCACCTCAAAGACTATGATAAAGCAAGAAAGTTCTTATTTGAGGCGATGGAGATCTTACATAAGAAGAGCGCAGAGCCACGTGCCCTTATTTGTATCTACTATTGGCTCGAACAGATCCCCGGATACAGTTCGGGTATTGCAGAACAGATTGCACTTCGCTGTCATCACGTTCAATCGCCCTACAGTCTCATGGCCGGAGCTAAATTTTCGGTCCCTGATGTGATTCCAAATTGGATGAAAGATCGCATTGATCGCACTGATGGGGACTGTTGGAAAATCTGTGAAAATGCTCTAGAGCCAATCTCGTACCTCGATCATAAGGATGGCCACCACGGGCATGCTCTTTTGGATCTCTGTGCTGGGATCAACACAACATCTGTGGATCAAAAGCCCAATGTGCTGCCTGAGCTTCAAGTACGATGTCTTTTGGCAATCATCGGATCTGGTTCTTTAGGGATCTCGCTATGGGCCCTATTTGATCACGTCTATCAGGATGAACGAATTGACATGAATGTAGGAATCACTCGAATCAAGAACCTTCTTCACCGGCTTGCCAAGGATTTTTCAATCTCTCGAAGTGGCAATCATCTCTTCTTCAACTTTGAGTTAAACAAACAGACACTTCTCATTCCCATGAATCTTCGATATCGAGGGTGTTATATGTATCTCAGCCGAAAAGTTGGAAACTTCTCACAACATGATGTAGAAGAGATTCTTGGTGTATCGCGACAGACTGCCACACGATGGATGACCGACTGGATTGAAAGGGGCATTCTCTCTCCATTAGAGGGGTCGTCTTTCAATTACTTCGTATGCATGGCCGAGTGACTTGAGCGGAACCCGATACATATTGTACACAAGGCCACCATCGTTGCGGCTTATGTTTTCTTGAGGTGTTCCCTTGGGGAGTTCATACTCTTTTCCATTGTATTCAGTGAAATCTAGAGTTGAGGGAAGGGCCATTAAGTAGTCCTGATCATTTTTTCCATATTTCAGAGAAATGTTGGAATTTAATCTGTCAGAATCACCGAAGCGCAGGGGCAGGCCCTCAGGGACCCTGTTTTTGGATGCAAACGGCCCGGAGGCAAGAATTGCAAATTCTTCAACGCCGCTATCTTTTTTTACGGGCCCAAATCCAATGATCTTTGCCACTTCACCATTGACAAGATAGAGATCGCCTCGCTGATAGACTTTTTTACTCTCTTTGCTCCTTACCGACTGACCATTTTGGACGAGCCAGGACTCAAATATTGAGGTGCTGTATTTTCTACGACGTAGATGACTCTTGTCTCTTTGATCATCAAAGCGAAAGGGGACAGAGATCATCTCAGAGTCAACATTGACTTTACCGATGTCGAGAAGTTGAATGTAGTGTCCGTTTTTGTTTGGATAGTAACTGCGACCTGAATCAAAAAAGAGCTCTAGATCCGGCCATATTGTTTTTTGTGAGGCCTCGTTCAAAACGCCAAATGGATTGAAAATGTGAAACATTTGGTCGTCCGGATCTGCGTTTCTACTTAGATCTTCATAGCCTTCATTTTTTGAAGAGAGAAGATTTCGCGCAAGTTTGGCATTACTGAAGAAAGTTTCCGAATGTAGGAACTTCGTATAGAAGTCTATGAGCGAGCTGTCCTCGAGAAATTGCCTCAAGAATTCGTGGATGTACAAAAAGGAACACTGAAGATCTGCTTCAGAATCATCGACGTTTCCATCTTGAAGTCTTGAGAGCAACTCGGATACGTATTCATACTCATGCGAGATTACTATCCGACCTGTTGTTGGATTCACACTTTCCAATTGCCTCTTTCGAAAAGCCATTTGGAAGCTGCTTCTGTCGCATCGAGAATCAATGTGATTTGCCAATTGGACGGGACTTGGGGAAGGCGTCTCAATTTTTTTCTTCTGAGAATAGCTCACAGCGATGCTTTCGACGGAACCTTCTTCATAGCGGTCACTTCTTGTGAGCTCTTGGGTTTTAGGGAGTTCTTCGAGGTTCTTGAGGTAGGAGCCCATCTCCTTCGCAAGAAAAGCTATATTGTGTCGTTGTGGACGAAGCCTCCACCATCGGGAAAGAGATTGAAGCCTCTTTTGAATCTTCCACATGGTGTCCATGCAATACTTCATTCTTGTCGGGGGAGAGGACCTCTTCTTTTTGCCTTTTAGAACTGTTGAAGTTTTAAAGTCAATCTCCTTGCCATCTTTTGTCGTGATTGTGGATGTTTCAAGATACTTTGTGGTCGCGTAGGGGAAGGCCCAGAGGACAGGACTATTATGGCTAGAAGATGAATCCTCGGATGGGCTGCACATGATGACGCCACCATCACCGCCACCGCGAGAGCCATCACCGTTATCTTCAAAGGGAGACTGATTTTCAATCAAAGGTCCTCTAGTTCCCTCATCATTTTCTTGAGGAGTTTTTGGACCATGGATGCCATCGGGAGCGTAGAGCTCGCTGGCGGAGAGAGGTGGTGGACCTGCTAGGATCAGGCAAAAAGAGAGGACTGTCAGTATGCTAAGATTGAGGATGGCTCTAAGTGTCTGCACTCTGTTACTCCTAATGGATGTCTCGGCAAGAGAGGATGCAGTAACTATGCCAAGGGCTCCGAGTAGAGTGACCTAGCTTGAACGTAAATGGCTGAATATTGGTTATGGACTGTCAACTTTTTTGACATTGCTGTTTCTTGGCCATGTGGTAGGTTTCTAGTGTCGAGCGTTTGCTCAAGTCTGAGGTATGAACTTAAATGAACTGGACGTTGCTTCTCTTCTCCTACCTGACACTGTTTTCAGTAGGCTTAATGGACAATTCAAGGGGGCCTATATTTCCCCTAATTCTGAATCACTTTGGGGTGGATCATGAGTATGGGAGCCTCTTCTTTTCCGTGACGGCCCTATCTGCTGTTGGGTCAAGTCTTCTTGCTCGATGGTGGCTACCTGGTTTTGGTCTTATTCGATCGCTTCGGCTGTTTCTCCTTATTCAAAGCATAGGGTTTTTTCTCTTAGGATATTTTGCGCAAACAACTACGAGATTTCCACTGTTTCTTTTTGCGGCCGGACTGTATGGCTTTGGAGCTGGAGCCCTGTCGATCTTGGTGAACATCATGGCTTCTCAGGCCACCGACTCCAAACACCATCGAAGGGCTCTATCAGGGCTCCATTCAAACTATGGGATTGCCTCATTTCTTGCTCCGATCGCGTGGCAAGTGTCGATTGCGACAGGCCTTTCATGGACGGTTCATTATGAGTTGATTGGTCTCTTGGCCTTTCTACTCTTTCTTGCAAGTTTTTTTCGATGGACATTCACAAATGAAGTGAACACAGAGCAAACGAAAAGGGAGAAGCAGAGAGCTCCATTGACATGGTTGAGCCGTCAACCCTATGGATTCATGTTGTCCTTTTATGTGGCTGCGGAGATACTGGTCTCCAGTCGTCTGGTGATCTATCTCGAGCAGGTTCAGGGATTATCTTCTACCGAGGCGAGCATTTATCTGACACTCTTTTTTGCATTCCTGCTCGTAGGGCGTCTCTTTTTTGCGGTAAAATCGATTCGGGGAAGCGTCGAGAGGTGGTTGATCGTCTCTTTGGTTACGACCGCTGTGGCCATGGTTTTCGGTCTGTTGATTCATCCGATAGGATTGGCGTTGTGTGGCTTAACGATGTCCTACTTTTTCCCGTGCGCCGTGGAGCTCTTCAACCATCGCTTTCAAAAGCAGTCCGAATTTATGATGGCCTCAGCGATGGTCTCAATTTGTCTTTTGTTGATGATCATGCACCAAGTGACGGGATGGGTTGCCGATCACTTCGGCCTTTTAAATGCAATGGCCACAGGTCTTATCTATCTAGCCCTTTCATTTGGGCTGTTGCTTCATATCAGGAGAGTGTCAGTTTCATCGCCCAGATCTGAAGAATTCCACCCTAGTTCCGTGATCCATACGGGACGATCTTGAGCATTGTGATCCTTGAGAATGTTTACGCCAGGATTTTTCGAATGAACTATATCATGGGTGACTTTGTGGGCCTGCATGTTTTTGGGGTCGTTGGAAATATTACAACGTGAGGTGTTTGGTAGGGCCTGCCAGGATCGAACTGACGACATCCACCTTGTAAGGGTGGCGCTCTACCAACTGAGCTAAGGCCCTATGGATCATGAAAATCTTATGCAGTAGCAACAGATAGCAAAAGGATGGGTACTATGTCAATCACCTCGATTCACCCTCGAAGGCATCGGCTGGGTCATAAAGTGCGATCTTTTTCAGCCAAAATTCGACATCGCTATCCTCATCTCCGCCAATGGGTCGCAGGGTGAGTATGACGGCTGTGTCATCCTTATCAATATCGTGGCGGGTGTTGTGATAGGCGCTCACACGCACCATGTAGGATAGATTGTGGCCCTCAAGCATGCAATTCACCACCTTTTGGTCGGTACGGGCTGTGCAACGTTGAGAGGCAACAGGTTTGAGATCCCCGCGATGGGTGGGAAGATAGTGGGTGATGGTCAACACTCGAGTTCCATTTTCTGGATTGATTGCGTTAATTCTAAAGTGAAAGAGGGAGGAGCTGTTTTTTGAGTACCATAGCCCCTCAATGTCGTCCCACGGGAAATCGATCTCAGTCCCTACAGGGAAAGTGCCTCCGCCGCCTTGGGGCCCTGCTGCACTTGTAGAGCCAGTGGATGGCCAAAAAACGAACAGGAGTAGTATCGTTGCAAGTAAGTTTGTGAATGGTCTCATTGGAGCGCTCCTTTGTCGTGAGGTTCTACAAAGATTCGATTGTTCTTATTCAAATAATATCCATCTTTCGCGCGAAAGATGTATTTGGGTTTATCAAAGTCGGGTTCAATCATCTTGCGAAGTCGTTTAATTGTAACGTAGACCTTGTTGTCGTGCACTTCAGGGCTGTACTCCTGGTTCCAGATCTTTTTGACCAAGGTCTCTTTTGAGAAGATTGTTCCTGGGTGGAACATAAAAAGCTTAAGAAGATCGAGAAGTATAAATTGATTTTTGAAATCGACAGGGCCCTTCTTCTTTTCAACCACCGAATTGGTCGTCTCCTTGAGGACCAGATCGTAGTCTTGTCCATCGGCAACTCCAAGTTCTCGCAAGGCATTGCCAACTTCTTTGCTCAGATTTACCATGTTGCTTGGATCGATCAGTCGTGCCGCCAGCTGCAAATAGACCTTAGCCATATGCTGGTCCCCACTCAAATGGCAGGTTACGCCAATTCCCCAGAGTGTATGAACAAGAAGGCGTAAATTCTTTTCGCTCTTGAGTTTATCATAACACTCCCAAAAGATCTCAAGCGCTTGATCGTATCGCTCCATATGAGAAAGAACTCGTGCATTCAAAATCTGAGTTGCCAGTGTGAGTTCATTATGGGGAAGGACTTGAAAAAAGACTTGGAGATTATAGATCTCTTTAAGGGCAAGCGGGTATTTTTCTAAGATAAAGTAGACGTTCGCAATTCCGCTGATGGCATAACAGATGTCCTCTTTGAGATCATCTGCAAGAGCCAGAGTGAGGGCCTTTTGAAAATAATCTAAGCCAACTTCCGGTTGATTCTTATAACAGGCACAGACTCCAAGCGTGTAATAGGTCTTAGAGTTGAGCTCAACACCTTCATTGATCACCAAGTCCTGTAAACTCTCTTTAAGGAGGTTAATGTTATTGAAATCTTCCATTTCACCATAAATACGTAATAGAAGATTCTGACATTTTAGATAAGAGGAGAAATCTTTCCTTTCGAGAAACTCGCTTCGAGCCACCTTGATATGTTCAATCGCAGTGATGCAGTCGCATCGATCGAAATAGAGTTTTCCTAACTCCAGAGAAGAGTTTGCCGCATCCTTAGGCCGGACCAATGTAAGCCTCCAAAATCATTCTTAAAATGAGTCTTAATTTCTTACATAGACTAAAACATGAAGTCAATGATGCTGCAGCGCCATCCCCGCATATTGGGGTTTGATGCCAGAACTTCGTGGGCCTCGAGATTTGAAAAGTTCCTTAGCATTTCTAATGTCGAGCGCATTCACCAGCACCTGGTCTACATGGTCTACGGCCATAACCTTTAGGTTCTGGAGCACCTCTTTCGGAATATCCCTGAGGTCCTTGCTGTTTTCCTTGGGTATAATGACTGTTTTGATCCCCCCACGATGAGCCGCAAGGAGCTTCTCTTTCAAACCTCCAATGGCCAATACACGTCCGCGAAGTGTAATTTCACCAGTCATTGCAACGATTCGTTTCACCGGAATCTTCGTTACAGCGGAAACAATGCTCGTAGTGATTGCGCATCCGGCCGATGGACCATCTTTCGGGATTGCCCCCTCGGGAACATGGATGTGGATGTCAATGTTTCCAAAATAGTCCTTATCTAACCCAAAAAGGGGACCTCGGGAACGAACGTAGCTGAGCGCTGCAGAACAAGACTCCTTCATGACTTCACCCAGTTGGCCTGTAATTGTGAACTTCCCCTGACCTGGCATCACGGTGACCTCGACCACAAGGAGGTCTCCCCCGACTTCAGTCCAGGCAAGACCATTTGTGAGACCAATCTCATTCTCCTCCTCAATCTTTCCGTACTTGAACTTGTGGGGACCTAAGAGCTCTACAACCCGTTTCGGGGAGATTGTACGAGATTTATTCTTCTTCTTTTCTTGTAACAAATTGCTCTTTACGATCTCCTTGGCAACCTTTCTACAAACGGAAGCGATCTGTCGTTCAAGATTTCTTACTCCAGCCTCTTTGGTGTAGTAACGAATGATCTGGAGTATTGAGGGCTCAGTTACAGAGACCTTCATTTCCTCTAGGCCATGAGCTTTGATCTGCTTAGGAATAAGGTATTTTTTGGCAATGTTGACCTTTTCGCTTTCAATGTAACCCTCAAGCTGGATCACTTCCATACGATCAAGCAAGGGACGGGGAATCGGATGCAATGAATTGGCCGTCGTAATGAACATCACCTTTGAGAGGTCATAGTCGACCTCAAGATAGTGATCCTGGAAATTGCAGTTTTGTTCTGGATCAAGGACTTCCAAGAGTGCCGAAGAGGGGTCTCCGCGAAAATCGGTGCTCATCTTATCGATCTCATCAAGCAGGATCAGGGGATTTCCTTTATCCACTTTTTTAAGTGATTGAAGAATCTTGCCAGGCATTGCTCCGACGTAGGTTCTGCGATGGCCTCGTATTTCAGCTTCATCACGAACTCCCCCGAGAGAAATACGGGCAAATTGACGGCCTAGAGAACGGGCAATGGATCGTGCTAGAGAGGTCTTCCCTACTCCTGGAGGACCTACAAAACACAAGATGGGTCCCTTTTGTTCACGGGCAATCGATTGAACAGCCAGGTGCTCGAGAATTCTCTCTTTAACCTTTTCAAGCCCCCAATGATCCTCATCGAGAATGTCTTCTGCGGTCTTAATGTCGATGTGATCCTCCGAGTAATCCTGCCACGGGAGCGCCAAAATCCAATCAACATAGTTTCGAACGACGGCAGCCTCAGCACTCATAGGAGACATCATTTTAAGTTTCTTGATCTCTTTCTTAACTTTTGCCTGAGCCTCTTTACTTAATTTCTTGCTCTTTGCAGTCTCTTCAATTTCTCGAAGTTCCGCCTGGTAATCATCCTTTTCTCCAAGCTCCTTCTGGATGGCCTGCATTTGCTCATTGAGATAATACTCTTTTTGTGAGCGCTCCATCTGTTTCTTGACGCGAGAACGGATCTTCTTCTCGACCTCAAGAATTTCGATTTCACCCGTCATAAGATTGAGAAGTTTTTCAAGGCGAAGAGCAGGGTCATCGAGCTCCAAGATCTTTTGTTTGTCTTCCAATTTCAAATTCAACTGGGCGACAATGATATCAGCAAGTTCACTGCAGTTCTCAATCGAGGAGACGCGCATCAGAATTTCAGGGGGAATTCGTTTGTTCAATTTCACATAAGTTTCAAAGGTCGACTTGACCGAGCGAACCAAAGCTTGAGACTCAACGGGGTCTGATGCCATATCGGGCAGCTCTTCAATTCGAACGAGGAAGCAGTTGTCCGAGGGAAGATATTCTTTAATCTTTACTCTTCGTTTTCCTTCGACAAGAACCTTAACGGTTCCATCAGGAAGACGCAGAAGTTGAATGATGGTGCCGACAGTCCCAACCTCATAGATGTCTTCTTTGCTGGGATTGTTCGTTTTGGCGTCTTTTTGGGCGACGAGCACAATGTCACTTTGGCGGCTCATGGCATCCTCAAGAGCATTGATGCTTTTCTCTCGTCCAACAAAGAGAGGAATCATCATATGAGGAAAAATGATAAGGTCCCTTAAAGGGAGTAAAGGCAACTGATCTCGATTCTTAGGATTTTCCCGTTCTGACACACTCAACCCCTTTCCACTTACTATCCGGGTTCTTACTTTCACGTTCGCTTTTGGGGGCTTAATCGTCAAGTAAGTTTTTCTATGGCCAAATGAAAGGCCCGAAATTGAAACCGTTGGGGCGCCCGCCACTACCTAGTGTCTGGAGCGAAAGAAGGTCTTGCGCCAGGTACTCTTAGGGGCTGTCCGGTAATTCGCTTTTTGATCGATTTTGATAAGTTTTTCTTATACCGAGGCGGGCCGACGAAGGGCTAGCCAGAGGCGCTAACTCGAAACCCCTACTTAGGTCGTTAAGGTCAAAGTTTGGCCTCGCTAAGCGCTTTCAGCAGAGCTCCCTTTTTTCGCAACAGCGGCTGCCGCTTCCATTTCTGACTCTGTTCGATAGATGAGCTTTGGTTTCTCTTTTTTAGTGATGACCTCTTTGTCAATGATGCACTCTTTGATGTTGGGGCTGGAGGGGACCTCAAACATCAAGTCCAGCATAGAGGTTTCCATGACACCACGGAGTCCACGTGCCCCTGTCTTTCGTTTGAGCGACTCTTTTGCAATGGCGGTCAGAGCCTCCTCTGTGAAGGTGAGATCGACATTTTCAAGAGCAAAAAGCTTCATGTACTGTTTTGTAAGCGCATTTTTTGGTTTCACCAATATGTCAATGAGAGCCTCTTCAGTGAGAGGATCGAGGACCGCAACAACAGGAAGACGGCCTACGAACTCCGGAATGAGTCCGTAACGCACCAAATCGTCTGGTTCTACCTTCTTTAAAAGGTTTTCGTCTTCGCTCTGACGTTCAGACTGGTTGCGAATGTTGGCAGCAATACCCATTGCTCGACTGGTCGTGCGATTTTCAATCACCTTGTCGAGGCCCACAAAGGCTCCACCGCAGATGAAGAGAATGTTCGTCGTGTCAACCTGGATGAACTCCTGTTGAGGATGCTTTCGACCGCCCTTAGGTGGAAGATTGGCCACCGTTCCCTCGAGAATCTTCAGAAGCGCCTGTTGAACACCTTCGCCACTGACATCTCTTGTAATTGAGGGATTTTCTGATTTACGGGTGATCTTATCGATCTCATCTATGTAGATGACTCCGCGCTGGCATCGTTCAACGTCATAGTCTGCCGCTTGAAGTAGGTTAAGAACCACATTTTCAACATCCTCACCTACATATCCAGCCTCGGTCAGAGTTGTAGCATCTGCCATCGCAAAAGGGACATTCAGAATTTTTGCGATTGTTTGAGCAAGGAGTGTCTTTCCCGATCCGGTAGGTCCAATCAGCAAGATGTTGCTCTTTTGCAATTCAACATCATCTTTCTTTGCACCTTGCATCGAGTTAACTCGTTTGTAGTGGTTGTGGACCGCGACAGAAAGTGTCTTTTTGGCGTCCACCTGACTGATGACGTAATCATTTAGGTGAGACATAATGTCAATCGGACGCGGGACCCTAAAGACCGACTTCTCACTCTTTTCACGATCTTTCTCTTCAGAAATGATATCGTTGCAAAGATCGATGCACTCGTCACAAATGTAGACGCTTGGACCCGCGATCAGTTTTTTCACCTCTTTTTGGCTCTTGCCGCAAAAGCTGCACCTTAATCCACTCATTCCGTCTGATTTCTTATTCATTCGGCCTTCTCCCCTCGAGAACTCTTGCGTACTGTTACAATCTGATCCACCAGTCCAAAGTCCACAGCAGCTTCTGCAGTCATAAAATTATCACGATCCATAGCGGACGTAAGAAAGTCAAAACCTTTAGAGGTGTGTTTTGCATAAATCTCCGTCAGCTTCCTTTTAGTGGCAACCATTTCACGAGCATGAATCTCAATGTCACTGGCCTGTCCACTCAATCCGCCTTGAATCAGGGGTTGATGAATCATGACCTTTGCATGAGGCATAATGTTGCGTTTCCCAGCAGCTCCCCCACACAACAAGAGTGACCCCATACTTGCCGCCATTCCTATGCAATAGGTAACGACATCGCATTTCACAAACTGCATAAAGTCATAGATCCCAAGTCCTGCTGAGACGCTTCCCCCAGGGGAGTTAATATAGAGATGAATGTCCTGATCAGGATTATCTGCTTCTAAAAAGAGCATTTGTGCAATGACGGAGTTGGCAACATCATCTCCAATTGCTGAACCCAGAAATATGATGCGATCTTTGAGTAGACGGGAGTAGATGTCGTAGCTTCTCTCCCCTCGATTGGTCTGTTCTATTACATACGGAATCAACGGCACGGTCTTCCTCCCCTTTCTTATGCTTTTTCAATATGGTCACTTTTCTCCACTAGACAAGCTCTTGTCGGTCAAACTTGGAAAGCTCTAAACAAGAAATTTCCTTGTGGTGCGAAAACAGTGCAGTGCAACGAGATTGTTAGCGCCAATTTCGAAGGCTCACTACCTAAGTCTTGATCATAAGTGGGACACTGAGGTAAACTCATTCTCTTTCAAAGGAGCAAAACAACATGACGCTTCATACCCAGGATCCTATCAAATTATCCCTCATGCATAAAGAAGAAACGCTCCCAGGAGTGGTTCAGATTCTTTTTGTTGCATATGAAGAGACCAAAAAGAGCTCGAGTCGTTCGAAGAAGAAAATGACAAGCAACAAGAGGGTCCTAGTCTCTGGCTGTTCGTCCGAGTTGAGTCGATTTGTTCAATCAGAAAGTGAGGGGGAACAGATTGAGGGGCAATCTAAGGAGGTTCAGTTCTATCGAAATCATAATGGTGTTGGCCATCTGATGATTTTAGGGCTTGGAGATGTTAGCAACATAGATTGTGAGGTGTTGCGGAGGTCGATTGGGCACGGGATCAAACTTCTTGGCTTGCAGAAGATTGAGCGCGCGGCCGTTCTCTTTGATTCTCTGGCCCCCTATTTCAAGCAAAAGGATGAGGCCATGATGGCGCTGTGTGAAAGCATTGCGCTTGCCTCCTACAACTTTGATGCGCTGAAGTCTTCGAAGAGCTCTCAGAAACGGAAAAAACTGAGCCACGTTACGGTTGTGGCAACGAAGTCACAGGATAAGAAGATCAAGGAAGCATTTGAACAGGGCAAGATCTTAGGTGAGGCTGCCAACATCACACGTTTTCTTGGGGATTCTCCGGGCAACAAGATGACCCCTACGATTTTGGGAGAGATGGCTCAGAAGATTTCTAAGGGGACTCCGCTTAAGGTTTCTTTGTGGGATCGGGCCAGGATTCAGAAGGAGAAGATGGGAGCCTTTTTAGGGGTTGCCCAAGGAAGTGATCAGCCGCCGCGCATGATTGTACTTGAATATAAGGGAACGGCTGCATCAAAGAAACCGATCTGTTTTGTAGGCAAGGGACTTACATTTGACTCTGGAGGGATCAGTCTAAAACCCTCAACCTCCATGGAGGAGATGAAGTACGACATGTGTGGTGGGGGTGCAGTGATTGGGGCGATGTGGGCCATTGCAAAGATGAGGCTCAAGGTGAATGCCATCGCCTTTGTTCCTGCGACGGAAAATATGCCAGGGCCTCGCGCAACCAAACCAGGCGACGTCTTTGTAGCTCGTAACGGAAAATGTGTAGAAGTTAACAACACCGACGCAGAGGGGAGGCTCATCTTGGCGGATGCTTTGACCTACGCCTCTGAGCAAAAACCTGCGATGATTGTGGATGCAGCCACATTGACGGGGGCGATGTCCATTGCTTTAGGAAATATCTACACGGGCTACTTCACGCGGGATGAAAAATTGAATGGGAAGATTGAGAAGGCGGCAAACAGATCTGGGGAGAAGATTTGGCGTATGCCCCTATCGGACGAGCATGTCGAAGACATAAAGGGTACCTTTGGTGATCTTTCCAATATGTCCAGTCAGAGGGGAGCTGGCAGTTCCACTGCGGCTGCCTTCCTCGAGCAGTTTGTAGGAAAAGAGGTCCCGTGGGCTCACTTCGACATTGCAGGAACAGCCTGGAACGTTTCGAATCGAGTTCCTTACTGTTCCAAGGGGGCATCAGGGGTGATGGTGCGAACGTTCGTCGAACTGGCTAGGGACTTGGGTTAACTCTTTCAGGAGAGTGAGCGCCAATTCGGAGTGTTTTTGAGAGAGCAGTACAAGCTCCTCAATCCTCTCAAAGAGATGTCTGTGCCTCTCATGCGTGTGGGTCAGGGTTGATTCAGAATCGGGAAGCACCATGATGTCAGGGTGTTCTGTTTTGAGTTCATTTCCACTCAGATAGAGGTCTTCAGAGAGTTTTTCGCCTGGGCGAATTCCTGTATAGATGATTTCAATGTTGGGTTGTCCCATCAGGGCGATCAGGCTCTTGGCAATCTCCACGATCTTGATCGGCTCTCCCATTCTAAGGATGCTGATGTCACCCGGCTGAGAGAGTGTTGCTGCGCAAAGGACCAAGGAAACGGCCTCTGGTATCAACATGAAATATCGAGACATATCCTTATGGGTAATCGTGACCGGTCCGCCGTCACGAATCTGCTGTTGCAACAGGGGGATGAGGCTTCCACTGCTTCCCAATACGTTTCCAAATCTCACTGAGCAGTAGTTGGTCCCGAGAGTCTTTCCAACAGCCGCAACCATAAGTTCGCAGCATCGCTTTGTGGCGCCCATAACTCCCCCAGGTCTTACAGCCTTATCGGTAGAGATGAGAACGAATGTTGGAACACGGAAATCTTGGCTCACCTCAAGGAGATTTTTGGTCCCGAGAACGTTGTTCAAGATGGACGAATAGGGATTTGATTCAACCAGATGAACATGTTTGTAAGCTGCTGCATGAAGTACGACTTCAGGTTGATGGCGTCGAAATTCGTAAGCCAAAGAAGCCTTGTCTTTAATGTCCACAAGGAGTGGGAGAACCCTTCCCTCGTAGTTGTTTGAGAGTCTCAGTTCATGGTCAATCTGATAGAGGTTAAACTCATTTTGATCTAAAAGTAGAATTTTTCGCGCACCAAAGGCCACAACTTGTCGCGACAGTTCTGCGCCAATGGATCCTCCTGCGCCGACGACCAATACAGATTTGCCATGGATCATCTTTGAGATTGAATCGAGATTGACGGACCGACTGGGTCGATTGAGGAGGTCTTGCAAGTCGACATCACGATAAATAGAGATTGCCCCATCCTTGGCACGATCGGTTCGAAGTTGGGAGGTCAGCTTCGGACGGATGTCAAATTTACGGCAAGTCTCTACGATCTGGCGCATGATCTCCCCTCCCACATGGGGAATGGCAATGATGACCTGCTGAATCGCTTCACGAGCAAGAAGTGCTTCCAAATCATGTCGTGTGCCTAGAACTTTGATGCCCGCCACGACCGAGTTGATCTTATCTGGGTCATCGTCAATAAAGCCCACTAGATGGATGCTTAGATCTCCATCGGAGCGAAAGCGTCCAGCGAGGGTGCGACCATTGTTCCCGGCCCCATAGATGAGAGTCCGAGTTCCGTGGGCGCGTTGATGTTTTCTTATGCCTGTCTTACGTTCGCAGTGGAGTCGCCAAGCAAGGCGAAGACCCATAAGAAGGAGCATCACGACGATCGAATCAATAAAGAAGAGGGACCTCGGCAGTCTTCCAAACTGTGGGATGAGGTAGCTTGTGGCAATCACAAAGCTTGATGAGAGAAGTACGGCTTTAAAAAGGCTAAATGCATCAGGAAGGGAGATGTATCGCCAAACCACCTTGTAAATCCCAAAAAAAGCCAAAGTGATCATTCGCAGAGCGACAAATAGGATCAAATACTTATGGAGAACAGGAAGAAACTTGACGAATTCAGCAAATCCGACCCTTAAAAAGAGACTGAGGTGCATTGAAATGACAATCACCACAAGATCCGGAACAAGTCTCCGGTAAGGAAGGTCCAGTAAGCGTTTCATATGGCCCTGAAGAATGGTCGAAATAGGGATAAAACGCAATGATTTTAGCCCGTTTCTAACTTCAGTTCCTGGGTGAAATCGACACGAGCTCTATTTTTTGATCTCTTCTTTGGAAGAGGAGGATGAAAGAGCCTGAGCGCTCTGGTCCCTATTGTTGTAGTCCTCCATCATCTTCCAAGCCCTCAGGTAGTTGTAGGCTTGGAGAATCTGAAAATCCTTTTTAAGAAGCTCCTTTGCAGCGGAGAGCTTTTCCGTGTCTGAGGATGACACCCACCAGAACGTGGAGGTCTCCTCCTTTTTTTGGGGCTTTGTGGCCTTCTTCTCTGTGTCACTGAGTAAGTGGCCAGCGATGTCTTTTTCGCGTTGTGTAGAAGCCTTTATGATGGCCTTCTCATAGGCAACTGGGTCAATATTGTCCAAAGCTATGTCTGGAACGATCCCCTCTGCCTGGATCGATCGGCCACTGGGTGTGTAGTAGAGTGCCACGGTGAGTTTTAGGCCAGAACCATCATTGAGTCGGACCACAGATTGAACGGAGCCTTTGCCAAAACTTCGAGATCCCATGATAAGGGCTCGCTTATTGTCCTGCAGTGCCCCTGCCAAAATTTCACTGGCGCTTGCGGAGTATTCATTCATTAAGATTACGATTGGGAAGTTGTTTCTTGTTCCACCAGCCTTGGCATAGAGAATCTCTTTCTCCTTCTGATTTCGTCCAATCGTCGTTACAATGACTCCTTTGTCGAGAAAAAGGTCACTGATTTTCACCGCCTGATTGAGAAGTCCACCTGGATTCCCGCGCAGGTCGATGATGAGGCCTCGAATATCTTTTGACTTCTTTTCAAAGGAATCGAGTTGTTTCACCAAATCATCATGGGTGTTTTCAATAAAACTGGTAATGCGGGCATAGCCATAACCATCTGAAAGATCAGTGAACTTCACCGACCGAATCTTTACGATGCCTCGTTTAACCTCAATGTCTTGTGGTTTATCAAATCCTTCACGAAAGATCGTAAGTCTTACAATGTCGCCCTCTTTTCCTCGCATCTCCTTAGCAGCCTCAACCAAGCTCATGCCTTTGGTGCTATTTCCATTAATGCCAACAACCTTATCACCAGACTTAATGCCAGCCTGCCAGGCAGGAGTATCTTCAATGGGTGAGATCACAGTCAACACACCGTTTTGAACCGTAATTTCTATTCCCAGGCCACCAAATTCTCCACTTGTTTCAGATTCAAACTCCTTAAAGATCTCGGGAGGAAGAAAGTTGGTGTGGGGATCAAGCTCCTTGAGCATTCCCTTTATGCCCCCATAGATCAACTTTTCAGTATCTACCTCTTCGACGTAGTATTGTTGAACCAAATTCAAAACCTTTGTGAACAGTTGGAGGGCAGAATAGCGTTCCTTGGCGGCGGCCCACAAACTTTCTCGATTCAAAAAGGTGATCAAAAAAACCACTCCAGCAAGAGCAATGCCAGCGAGTGTGACTGTGGATTTTCGTGGTCGAATCATTACAAACCTCGTGTCGAAGAGATGTCAGATTGAGTTACAGAGAGAGGGTCTTGGGTAAGCCAAGTCGTAGGGTCTTCGGGTTCCGAGAAGTGTCGAATCTCAAAATAGAGTCCAGGTGGCCGATACTTTGAGCTTCCAACTGAACCAAGGTTCTGCCCCGCCTTAACCATTTCTCCCCGCTTCAACTCAGAAACAACATCATTTGAGTAGACAGTATAATAGTTATCCCCATGACTTACAATCAAAGAGTATCCATATCCGGGAAGTGAGCCATAAAATACGACCCGACCATCGAAGACAGATTGAACCATAGTCCCAATGGGGGCTTGATAGTAGTGGCCCTTATGACTCAAGGTGTACTTGAATTTAGGGTGCACAAGAACACCATAGCCTTCCGTCACCGAAGCCTCAATGGGCCATGGAAGGCGGTGTCTCTGTTCATAGAATGTGAGATCTAGCATTCGTTGAATCAGATAATCAATCCTTTCTGAACCAGCCGTCTTGGCGGTGCTCTTCAGTTGGCGAATTTGAGAAAGATAGGTTTTTCTCTTGCTCTTCAGGTCCCTGAGCAGTTCATTTTTCTTCAGATATTGATCTTCAAGTTTCTTCTCCTCAGCAAGAACAGAAGATTCCAAGCCAGCAAGTTTGGAAATCTCTTGTTCAAGACGTTTTCTTTGGGTCGATATGACACTAATATTTTCTTGATAGTTTTTGAGGAGGGCGTAGTCAAACTCGGTTAGACTTTTGAGAAATTTTAGATTTTTCTCTAGTTCATATATTGAATGGTTGGAGAAAAGCAGTTCTAGAGGAAGAGTCTTCCCGATCGTATGGATGGTGCGAAGGCGCCTAAGAATTCTCTCCTTTTGAGCGCCTGATTTTTGTTCCAATTGAGAAATGACCTGTTCTAGATTCTTTGCGTTGGACCGAGCAGCAAGAAGATCATCCATCAGATGCCCTTTCTGTTGAATGATTTTTTTCTTCTGCTTGGTCATTTGATACAGAACGCCCAGCAAAGTTCGATGTTCTAGATCTGCTCTATGGATCTTTGATTTTGCCTTTGAAAGATCCATGACCAAGTTGTTAAGATCACTTTGTGATTTTGAACCAGGTCCCTCTACTGTCGATGCAACTGCACCTAATGCAAACAGAGCCAGACACACATTGAGAGCCAATCTCCTTTTGATAGAAAAATTCAAGAGAGATCTCATCAATAGCCCTGTTGTTGAGAAGCTGCAGCCCAACCCGTATTGATTCTCCAGACGCAAAGAAGTGAACCAAATGCACCCAACAAAACACCTGAGATGATTATGGTGAAAGCCGACTGTGGCGAAAGATAGATGGTCTTGGCACTTAAGGCCCAAAAAGTCAGTTGATCTTGAGCAAGCTCTTGAAACCATCGAAAAACACCATAACCTAAGCCAAGTGCAATCAGAGAAGAGATGAGCCCCGTCAGTGCGCCCTCGAAAACAAAGGGAAAGCGTATCATTCCATTCGTAGCTCCAACCAGCTCAAGAATTTCAATCTCCTCTCGTCGGTGATGAACAGAGGATTGAATTGAAAAACCAACAACAAATAAACCTGCTGCAAAAAGAAGAAGAGTCATAAAGAGTCCAGAAGATGAAATGAATGAGAGAAACACTCTATAATTTTTAATCCAGTCTCCTCCGTAGGAGACGTCTGAGGCTCCTTCAATCTGCATCAACTCCTTAGAGATCGACCCCAAAAGTTCTCGATCAATGGGGATGTTTGCCAGACTTGCAACCTGAAGATCGAAACTTGCCGGAAACGGATTTTTAAAGTGCGGATCATTGGCAAGATCTGGAAGATAGTTTTTCATCTGCTCACCAAATTGAATAGATGCATCTTCCTTTGAAAAAAACTTGATCTCCGAAAAATTCATGCTTTGAAGGCGACTTCGAACCAAAGTGATCGTTTCTTCACTGACATCTTCTTTAAGATAAAGAACAATGTGATCACTTTGGCCTAGGCTGCTGGCGAGATTCTTGAAGTTGGTACGAATCGAGAGAAAAAGTGTTTGGATGAGAAAGACAAAAGAAAGAATGGAGAGAGTTGCGACATACATCGCCTTATGTCTTCCAGCGGAACGAAAATAGCTTTTAATAGATATGTAATTCATAAATATGTTATGTCAAATCAGTCAGTTTGCCGCACTTTAGATGCAGCGTTCGTCTTTTCTTAAATTTTTCAACAAGATGCAAATCGTGAGTTGCGACAAATACAGTGGTCCCTTGAGCGTTCACATTGTCAAGAACCTTCATGATCTCTTCGGCCAATTCATTGTCAAGATTCCCTGTAGGCTCATCCGCTATGAGGAGGCCAGGCTGATGTATCAGTGCTCGAGCAATGGCAACCCTCTGTTGCTCTCCTCCTGAAAGTTGATCTGGATACTGATCGTGTTTAAACCAAAGGGCCACATCATCAAGAACTTTTTCGACACGCTGTTTGATATAGTCGGCCGAAGCGTTTCGAATCAGAAGGGGAAGGGCTACGTTTTCATAAGCGGTTCGGTCTTTCAAGAGGCGGAAATCTTGGAATACGACTCCTATCTTTCTTCGAAATTGCGCGATGTCGGATCTCTTGATGTGATCCAATCGGTGGTCGGCAACATTGATTTGCCCGGAACTTGGTTTGTCATACGCTGAGAGAAGACGAAAGAGAGTGGTCTTTCCAGCTCCGCTGGGGCCGGTGATAAAGACGAATTCTCCTTTATCAATGTGAAGATCTACGTTTGAAAGTGCGTGGACGGGCCCAGGATAGGTTTTGTAAACATGAGAAAATGAGATCATCATAGAATCTATGATAATGGTTAGCGCGGAAGTTGACCAGAAATCAGAAGGTCCAGAATTTCCAAATGCTGCGCACGAAGAGCCAGACGTAGGGCTTCACGAGTTGACGATGGCCCATTGCGAAAGACCTCTCGATAGCTTCGCTTTACAGTTTGAACCACCTGTCCCTCTTTGTAGATTCGACTGACAAGGAAGGGATTGTCGGTGCCCCAATCTTCTGTTTGAAGATGATATCGGAAGCCCTCGATTGAGACGTCTGAATTAAGACCTTTTTCCACTATGGATCCTTTCGATCCGAAAACTGTCTCATTATGAGTCAAAAAAGACAAGCCCAATTCGAAAGTCAAGGCTAACGAAAGTCTGCTTTGTTCCGATAAGCCCTTCGTAGGGATTGGCGTCTGACCGCCTTTTGCCAGGACCATCGTGAGGAAGGGCAAGTTGTGTAGGGTCGCCTCCAGATTGGGCAGAAAGTTGTGACAGAAAGGGAAGAGCGGTCACTCAGAGCCAGTGGACTTTGAAGATGAACATTGATCTGCGATGAAAGGAATTAGGATTTGCTCAGTTTGTATCGATCTGTTTCTTTGGTTGGATTTCTAGCACTGATGATTGGATGTGGTTCTTCCATCGTATCTGAGCCGGACAGTGGGGATTCAGGTGGTGGCTCTACAGCGCCCGAGAAGGCGCTTTGTGGTGATTCGATTACCTATGCGGGTGGAGTTACAATTACAGGAACGGCTAAATTTGAAATTCGACCCTCGACAAGTTCGGGACTTGGCGCTGTGGATACGACCAATAGAAAAGCGATTCGATATGCCGAAGTTGTTGTAAATAGTGGTTCTGGAACGATTGTTCAATGTGGTGATACAGATGAGACAGGGGGTTTTTCGCTGTCGGTTCCACAATCTAGCAGTTCTCACACCATTCTCGTACGATCTAGGGGCTCGAACAATTACGTAAATGCGAGTGTTTTGGATGCGCCCTCTTCAAGTGCTCCATATGAGATTTCTGTCTCCTTTACTCCAGATGAGAGTAAGGATGTTGGAGATCTCATTGCAAAAGGGTCAGGCAACCTTAAAGGAGGGGCATTCAACATCTTTGATCAGATCGTCAACGCAAACGAGTTTCTAAGAGAGACGGTAGATTCGACTCACTGTGCGACCCATGGATGTACGGCCTTTGCTGTTGCCCCGAAAGTTACCGTCTATTGGGCCAAAGGGGTGAATCCGGCAACCTATTTTGGGTATAATACACCACTGAGCTTTTATGTGCCCGATGCGGATACTCTCTACATTCTTGGAGGGGTGGATGGGGACACAGACAACTCGGATACAGATCACTACGACAATTCAGTGATTCTTCATGAGTATGGCCACTTCATTGAGGACCAATATTCAAAGACCGACTCTCCTGGAGGGAGTCACAACGGAAATGCGGTCATTGACGCTCGACTGGCTTGGGGTGAAGGCTGGGCAAATTTTTTTCAATCTGCGATCACTGGGGAACCAGTTTATCGTGACACATATGGCAATCCCAGCGGAACAACTCAAGGAGTCTTTTTCAACTTGGATATCGAAGCCAGTTGTACCTCTGCCAATGGAGGTTGTGACTACTCGGCGCTCTCAGGGGAAGGAAATTTTCGGGAATTTTCCATCACTCGGTTTTTCTGGGACTTCATTGATCCCCATCCTGTTTCTTCTCAAGGTGGAGATGATGGAGAATCGGTCCAAGGGGACTTCGCAGAGCTTTGGACTGTGCTATCGGGCCCCTTTGCGGAGAGTTCCAACCATTTTCGAAATGTAGGTCTATTTCATGAAGAGCGATTGAAATTGTCCAGTGCGACCGATGCAACTCAAATCTATTCATTAGAAAAACAGGATTCAAGTCAAGTTCAATATGCTCGAAAAATTTCAAAAGGCAGTTGCGGGGATTATTCGATCCAGGAAACCAATTCATCCTATCTAAAACTTCAGAATTTGGCGTCATCTCATCAAATGACCACAAATGATTTTTTTCAGTATCAACACAGTGGGGGAAATCTAGCACTTACCTTGGAATATTCTCCAGCCTCTTCATCGGATGATCTTGATCTCTACATCTATGAGGAAGGATACACATTTGGTGTTGAACCGATAGCCTATTCGAACAAAAGCAATGATGGGGGCAGTGAGGTGATCACAACATCACTTTCGGCCGGAGTCTATTTGATCAATGTTTATGTCTACAGCGGAACAGGCACCAAAGATTACAGTTTGTCCGTAGGGGGAACAACACTATGTCCTTAATCAACGGCATCGAACCTGACACATCCAATGCATCACACAGCGAATCTTACAGGAAGTGGATGCTCACGCTTCTTTGGTTGCTTTCGATTCTTCCACTCATCTTTTTCTTCTATGACCAGAGTTTTGAAGATATTTCAGTTTCAACGCAATTTCCCGTTAAAGACATTTTGCGTCGCCAGCCGTCTCAAATTGAGGAGCTTCCTCACAAACCTCAAGGAAGCATTATGGTTGAAATCCTCACTCCGGAGAAGGCCGATCTCTCAAGTGGAGAGACCCTTACCTTGACCGGTCGCTTCACCATCTTGAATGACCTTAAGGAGGCTCGTTTTCAATGGATCATCCCTGATAAGGCAGTGGAGGCAGTGGATGGCGAATTGGAGGGAGAGCTTGGAAATCTGCTTTCCGGAGATCAACAAGAGGTGCAGATGGTGGTAAGGCCCCTATCTTCAGAAGATTTTCAGATCCATTTTGAAGTCTATGGATGGGTCAATGGAGAACGACGTGGCAACATAACACAGTTTCACAGCAGTTCATTGAAATCGACGGTCTCACCGTTCAATCAAAAGATGCAGTTTCAATTCAAAGGGAAACGACCTCGCATCATCTTCTAACCCCCCAGATCTGAAATTAGAAATTGAGAAATGGGTGGCATCCTTGAGAAAGCGAATTCACCATAAGTTTTTCGTAGACCAAGGCGGGCCGACGAAGAAATCTAGGGTCGAACGAGTTCGATGGCCTTCAAGAGTCCTTTATGGAGAGCCTCGACATCTTCAGGTGTGTTGTAGAGGGAAAAGGAGACGCGCAACGATGTGGAGACACCCATTCGACGGTGAAGGGGCTGAGTGCAGTGGTGGCCAGAGCGTGCGGCGATTCCCTCTTTGTCGAGAATGTCTGCAAGGTCGTTGGGATGAGTTCCTTCAACAACCAGCGAGATGATGGCGGCCTTGTGAGAGGACTCTCCGAGGATTCGTAAGCCCTCAATGGTTTTGAGACGTTCGGTTGCAAGAGCCAATAGAGATCTCTTATGCTCTCTGATTGCACCCATCCCTATGGACTGGACATAGTCAATGGTGGGTGCCATTGCAATAACTGCAGAGATGTTCGGTGTGCCTGCTTCAAATTTGTGGGGCAGATGGGTGTAGGTGGTTCCTTCCAGGGTGACTTCAGAAATCATCGATCCACCACCACGATAGGGTGGCATCTTTTCCAAAAGATCTCTCTTTCCGTAAAGAACGCCAACGCCAAAGGGGCCAAAGAGTTTGTGGGCTGAAAAGGCATAAAAATCACAATCCAAATCAGTCACATCGACAGGGATCGCCTGAATTCCCTGGGCACCGTCAACCATAACGGGGATTCCCTTTGAATGAGCAAGGGAAATGATCTCTTTGATGGGCGTGATTGTTCCTAGAACATTTGAGCATTGAGTGATCGAAAGGAATTTTGTGTGAGGTGAAATCTGAGATGCAACATCAGAAACTGAGAATTCACCGAATTCATCAAAAGGAACAAAGCGGACCTTGCAACCAATCCGCTCAGAAAGCATCTGCCAAGGGACAATATTAGAGTGGTGTTCCATTTCTGTAATGAGAACTTCATCGCCTTCCTTTAGAAAGGCTCCCCCAAAGCTCTGAGCCACAAGATTGATGGAATCGGTGGTCCCCGAAGTAAAGATAATTTGTGAGGGATCCTGAGCGCCGATGAACGTGGCGACCTTTTCGCGGCTGGCCTCAAAGTGTTCTGTGGCTTTTGCGCTCAATTGATGGACGCCTCGATGAACGTTCGAAGCCTCAAGACTGTAGAAGTTTGTTATACGATCAATGACAGGTTTGGCCTTGAGTGCGGTTGCAGCACTGTCCAAATAGACGAGTCTTTTGCCCCAAATCTTTTGTTGCAAAGCTGGGAAGTCTCGAAGTCGTGTAGCTTCATCTAAAAGAGATTTCATCATGCATTCTCCTGGCGGGTCCATTTAAGATTGCAGAAAAAGTCTTTTGCAAGATGGTGGACCCGGTCACGGATCTCCTTGGTTGGCAAATGAAAAAGGGTCTCTTCAACGAATGAGCGGCTGAGGATCTCGACGGAAGTGTCACGATCAATCCCTCGGCTCTGAAAATAGAAGAGTTCATCGTCACTCAACTGACCAATCGTAGCTCCATGGGTGCACTTCACATCATCAGTGGCAATCTCAAGCTGGGGCCTTGTGTCGACCTCTGCACTTGGGCTCAACAGAAGATTCTTATTGAGTTGATGGGCTTCAACGCCAGGACAATCAGGTTCAACCACAATCTTGCCGTGAAAGGAGCATTGAGTTGAATCTGCAAGAATGCCCTTATAGATCTGTCGACTCACAGTCTGAGGGGCTTTATGGATCAGTGTCGTTTGGTGAGAGCTTCGACTCGTCTCCTTTGCGAGGTAGATGCCACAAAGCTGAGCCTGGGCTCCTGTTTCTGCAAGTTCGACCCAACTGTCGTGCTTTGAAGAGGCTCCTCCTGTTGAAAAACCAAAGAGATTGAGGCCTCCATCCCTTAAAATATGAGCTGAGACCTCACCAAAATGAGCAGAGCTTTCGTTTCCTGAGTAAGATTTGACGAGATGAAGTTGAGCATGAGTCCCAACTTGAGCATGGATTGTGGAGGTGGTCAGACACTCGGACGATTCCATGGCAAAATGGGTCTCCGTAACTGTGGCCTCTGCATCTTTTTCAAGTACAATGAAACTCTTAGAGTGGGAAGAGAGGTTTTCTCCTTCAGAAATGTGGACAATATGAATAGCCCTATCCAGCTGAACTCCTTGATGAACCCAGATGACGCTGGCTTCAAAGAAATAGGCAAGATTGAGAGCCATAAATGGATTGGAAAAATCTCTTGGGGTAAAATGTTGAATATGATCTCGGATCTTCGTTTGAACCTCAGATGAGATGTCATCAGAGTTGAAAATGGAAGAGAGCGGTCTCAGGATCACTCCCTCGGGAAGATTCTCAGTTTGAGAAAGTGAGTGGCAATAGTGACCGTTGAGAAAGACGAATCGAAGATCATCTCGGTGGATCCACGGTAAGATCTCGTGTCGTTCAAAGAGATCTTTCATCCCCACTATGGGTTTAGGCCACTTGTAGGATCGGTTCTCAATGTTTTTCAAGCGAGTGTGTCGCCAATCCTCCCACTTCTTTGTGGGGAGGCCTAGGCGTTTGAAATCCTGTGCACCTCTTTCTCGCAAATCTCGTAACCAAAGCAAGCTGGGAGGCATCTTAGAACTGGCAGCAGCTTCGAGAGGACTTAAAAGATCCATTTAAGCATTTCCTCCTGCGTCGGCAGGGCTCTTGTCGCCTTGAATCCAATCGTAACCGCGCTCTTCAAGTTTTAAGGCCAACTCTTTCTTTCCCGTTTCAATGATCCTTCCATGGGCCAAAACATGAACAAAATCTGGAACGATAAAATTAAGAAGTCGTTGATAATGGGTTACCAGTACAATGGCATTCTTTGAACTCTTGAGTCGATTGATTCCATTAGAAACAACTTTGAGTGCATCAATGTCGAGCCCAGAGTCTGTTTCATCTAAGAAAGCAAGGCGTGGTGCTAAAAGAGCCATCTGAAGGATCTCATTTCTCTTCTTTTCGCCGCCGGAAAACCCAGAGTTAACAGGACGTTCGAGGAATGAAGGTTTCATTTCTACTATCTTAAGTTTTTCTTCAACGAGTTTACGAAACTGTTCATCATTCATCTCAGGGCTACCGTGATATTTGCATAAGGAGTTGAATGAGGTTTTAAGAAAGCCAAAGTTGGTGATCCCTGGGATTTCGATAGGGTATTGAAACGCAAGAAAAACACCCTCTTTGGCGCGCACATCAGTTTCCATCTCCAGAAGGTTTTTAGTTTGAAGGCCGACCTTATATTCAATGGAGCCCTTTGTGACGACATATCGTGGATCACCGGCGATCACCTTTGCAAGCGTACTCTTACCAGATCCGTTTGGGCCCATGATGGCATGCACTTCACCAGGATTGATTGTGAGATTGATTCCTTTGAGAATCTCTTTCCCGTCTACTTTTACATGGAGATCTTTAATTTCGAGCATCTCTAGCTCCTTTTCGAAAAACGGATTGATTAAATATCAGCCCACGCTGTTTTCCAATTTCATTTCAATAAGTTTGACGGCTTCCACCGAAAACTCTAGGGGTAGGGTCTTGAACACCTCTTTGCAGAACCCGTTGACGATCAAAGAGACTGCAGCCTCTGTATCAAGACCCCTTGATTTTAAGTAGAAGATCTGCTCTTCGCTGATTCGCGAAGTGCTGGCCTCATGTTCCAAAGTTGCACTTTGATTCTGAACCTCAATGGTGGGGTAGGTGTTGGCGAAACACTTATTCCCAACCAACAGAGAATCACACTGTGAAAAATTACGGGCATTTTGTGCCGAAGGCAGGACCTTGACGAGGCCACGATAGGCATTGGAAGAGTGACCCGAAGAGATCCCCTTAGAGATGATCGTGCTCTTGGTGTTTTTCCCAATGTGGATCATTTTTGTGCCAGTATCTGCTTGCATATAATCGTGAGTGAGGGCTACCGAATAGAACGCACCCACCGAATCATCTCCCAACAAAACACAACTTGGATATTTCCAAGTGATGGCAGATCCCGATTCGACTTGAGTCCAGGAAATTTTTGATCTTGCGCCCAAACATTTGCCTCGCTTAGTTACGAAGTTATAAACGCCGCCGTGACCCTCTTTATCCCCTGTGTACCAGTTCTGAACTGTTGAGTACCGAATCTCAGCATCTTCAAGGGCAACAAGTTCCACAACGGCAGCGTGAAGCTGTTTCCGGTCTCTTACGGGTGCGGTGCAACCTTCAAGATAGTTTACAAAGCTTCCCTTATCGGCAATGACCAAGGTTCGTTCAAACTGTCCAGTGTCCTGGGCATTGATTCGAAAATAGGTGGAGAGGTCAACAGGACATTTCACCCCTGGAGGAATGTAACAAAACGAACCGTCCGTGAAGACGGCACTGTTGAGCGCAGAATAAAAGTTGTCGGCCGGTGGAACCACTGAACCCAGATATTTCTTAATAAGGTCAGGATGTTTTTTAATGGCCTCCGAGATCGAACAAAAGATAACTCCATGCTTTTCTAAGAGTTCCTGATGAGTGGTGCCAACAGAGACACTGTCAAAAACCGCATCCACAGCGACGCCGGAGAGCCTTTTTTGCTCTCCAAGCGGAATTCCTAATTTCTCAAAAGTCTTTAGGAGTTCGGGGTCAAGGTCGCTCAGTTGCTTTGGCCCCTCTTCCATCTTTTTGGGAGCGGAGTAGTATCGCATCTTTTGAAAATCAATGGGATCATACTTAAGATGGGCCCATTTGGGTTCGGTCATGCCAAGCCACTGTTTGAAGGCTTTAAGTCGCTTTTCCAACATGAAGGGGGGCTCCCCCTTTTTTTCTGAGATCATTCGAATGATTTGTTCGTTAAGTCCAAGCGGAACTTCGTCCACCGCAATGTCGGTGACAAATCCATACTTGTACTCTTGATCATCATCTTGAAAAGGATTCATAGCGGAATTCATGAGTGAGTGCCCTCTAGGTTAGCCACGGACTGCTGCCAACTCTTTGTTACATTTGGATCCATTTGATGTGTAAGTTGACCAGGTAATGGAGGCGATCGTCCATCCAAAAGCTCCTTAAGTGTCATTGCTTTGTAAAATTCGGCCAAACGCCGGTTGAGGTATTCGAGGCTCGGGAGGATGTTGCACGTCTTTGCAATCTGGCAACGCTCCTCTCTGCTCTGTGAGTCGTTTATGGATTGCGTTGAACATTTAAGGATGGAGGCGCTGCCCATGATCACCTCAACCAGCTGGTAAAAGGAGAGTTTGCCGAGGTCTCGAATCAGTGCGTAGCCTCCATGGATTCCCTGTTCCGAGCGGAGCCATCCAGCGTGGGTGAACGTTTGAAGAATGCGTGACATTGCGTCAAAAGGTGCGCCTTGACTCTCGCAGATCTCCTTGGCAGTAGAAAGTTCACCAGGGGCCTTTTGATAGAGATGTTTTAGGGCCATGACGCCATATTCCAATTTGCGGTTCAGTTGAATCACTGTTTTAAACCCCCTTTTTTGTGCGCCACGAGGATAGGAGAGAGTCGATAGATGGTCAACGAAATAAGTCAATTTTAAGCTTAATTTCATTATCCTAATGTGATTGCCCTTAAGGTTTTAATAGAAATTTCAAATGGTTAAATTAGTATGAAAGCATTCAAAAACATCGCATTGATTAGCCTGATCACCATATTAGGGGTAACGGCCACCCTATTTTTATTGCGATGGTTGGCCTTTCAGACCTCCTACAAAGAGAGGGAATCTCTCTTTCTTGATTCAAAAGGAGAGTCGTTAGGAATCATGTCTCCAGGGCCAGGCGAACGGTTGGGTTTCCACATTGTTGCGCTGGGAGGCGATGCGGGCGAAGACCTCTCGCCTCACTCGTTGGAGTCATTGGATCGGGCACTTCAGATAAGTCGGGACATTGTGCTTGAGATGGATGTCCATCAGACCAAGGAGGAAGATCTTGTGGTTTCACGGGGTCTAACGAAGGATGGCGATCCTCTGGGCGAGAAACTCCTGCTTGAGGAAGCTCTTGGTCGTTATAGAACCTCTCGCATTGTACTGGATATCAAAAGCAATGTTCCAAACATTCATATCCGTCTCTATGAACTGCTTAAGACGGTTCAAATGGTCTCAAGAGTGATCATCCAAAGCGATTATGATCTTATCTTGTCTGCGATCAAGCAGTTGGATCCCAAGATTAAGGTCGGCACGGGCCAGGGTGAGATGACTCGTGCAATGATCTTTGCCTCATTGTTCCTTGAACCTATGTCAGTTATTTCAGGGGATATCTTTGTTTCGCCTCTTTACAAGGGGAAAGAGGTGATTCTTTCAAATCGCTTGATTCAAGAACTTCATCGTCGCCATCTCCCTGTTTTTGTCTCCTCAATTGAGAGTTATGAAGAGCTCAAGGTTGCCTTTGAAAAAGGAGTGGATGGCGTTATGACAGCTCGTCCCAGTTTTATTTTTCATTCCATGAGAGAGCTTGCTCTGAGCCGTAAGAAGTAATAGCCTCTACCTTAATGAATTTTTTCCTTACAGAGGCATTTGCAGCAGATCAGGTTTCGATCGGGATTGATACGAGCAGTTGGGAGGCCATCCTCAAGGCCAGCCTCGTTGTTCAGTTCACACTCTTGATTTTGTTTGTGCTCTCTGTGGCCTGTTGGTCGATCATTTTGGTTAAAAGGCGCCAAATTAAAAGATTGCGCCACTCAAACATCGTTTTCACCAATGAGTTTTGGAAGGCCAACTCGCTGGACCTCATATATGAACGGATTGCGGAGTTTCCATTTAGCAATATGGCTCGACTTTTTAAGTCGGGATATCTTGAACTTCAGAGATTGGCGGAGACTCATACGTCAGGTGAGAAACGATTGAGCGTTATTGGACCAAATCTCACTGGGATTGACAATCTTGAGAGAACTTTAAGAAAGGTGGTGGACTGGGAAACCTCTCTTATGGAACGTCACCTCACCCTTCTTGCCACAACGGGAAGCACCGGGCCCTTCATAGGACTCTTTGGAACGGTGTGGGGGATAATGGGAGCATTTCAAAAGATCGGGCAAACCGGAGCGGCCCATTTGGCTGTGGTGGCTCCAGGAATCTCAGAGGCTCTTATTGCCACAGCAATTGGACTGGCGGCGGCCATTCCAGCAGTGGTTGCCTACAACTATTTTCTGTCCCAGGTTAAGAAAGAGGTTCTAGCTCTCAACAACTTTGCCTCCGATTTTCTCAATATTGCGAAGAGGAACTTTTTCAAACCCGGAGAGTAGAGAATCTATGGCCATGGGTAGCCCATCTTCTCAAACTACGCTCAGTGAGATCAACGTTACACCCCTTGTGGATGTAATGTTGGTGCTTCTGATTATCTTCATGGTCACGGCGCCCATGATGCAACAGGGAATCGATGTTAAGCTACCAGAGACAGCTCCATCAGGAATAGAGACCCAAGAAAACCCCTTTGTGGTGGTGATCAAAAGAGATTCTAGAATTTTTTTAGGAAAGAATCCTATTGTGATGTCGAAACTGCAAAACAAACTCAAGGCAATCTTCGAGGCACGTCAGAAAAAGGAGATTTACGTCCAGGCCGACCGGGAGGTCCCTTACGGTGTGGTGGCCGAAGCTCTTGCTGAGATCAGGGCCGCTGGAATTTTCGGTATTGGTCTTGTGACGCTTCCAAAAACAGAGTAGAACTTTTATGGAAATGGTTGAACCTACGTTTTCCAAGGCGATCATTCAATCCCTATTTTATCACATCTTGATCATTCTTCTTCTTGTGTCGAAAACGGTACTTTTCCCAAACGAAAAGATCGATTTTCAACATGCCATACGTGTCGATGTTGTCGATCTGCCTGACAAGCTGGAGCCGACTTTGGAATCAAAGAGGACTCCTCCGGAGAAAGTTGAACAATCTCCTGCGGTTCAGAAACCGAGTGAAAGTGTCAAAGAGTCAACACCGCCTATGGCAGAAACAATGCCAAAACCCGTGGTGAAAGAAGCAATTGCAAAACCAAAGAGACAAAGTGAATCCATAGTAAGGGAAAAGGCCAAAGAGCAGGCTTTGGCTCGGATCAAGGCTTTACAAAGAATTGAGGAGGACCTAAAAAAGCAAAATCTTCAAAAAAATGAAAGTGCCAAGAAACAGGAGTACAAGGGGAACATCCTCTCTTCAGGGACAGAGCTCACAGGAATTCAAAAGATTCAACACGACAACTACATTTCTGATCTGGATCGTCATGTAAAGGGTCACTGGGTCTTGCCCCAATGGATGGGCAGTGCTAATCTAAGAGCAACCGTGAGAGTCTATTTGGACGACAAAGGTTACGTGGTGCGCAAGGAGATGGTGCAGAGTTCGGGAAACAAGATCTATGACCAGATGGTAGTGAACACGATTGAAAAGGCCTCCCCCTTTCCAGCACCACCAGAGAAATTCATCGACATCGTTGGGGTCAAGGGGGTTGAATTTGGTTTTCCCGAGTAGATTAAAAGGAACAATTCAAGGAACTGACATCAAAAAGAGGAGGAGTTTGCTCAGGCGGCCCTTGTTCTTTTCAATCACCGTCGTTATTTCTGCGCTGCTTTTGCGGACCACCTCTTGGTCTCAGGGGTCTTCGATCTACATTCGAGTGGGAGAGGCCACCTTAAAGAAGAGTCTCATTGCTGTGCCACCCTTTCAATTTCATGGAAGTCCTGCTGTTGTTAAAAACTATGATGCCATTGGAGCAGAACTTTATAAGACTGTGGTGAATGATCTAGAGACCACAGGACTTTTTCAATTTTTGAAACCCGACTCTTTTTTGGAGGACCCTCAGAAGACTGGTTTAACACCGGCTCCAGGAAATCCGAAAGGATTCAGTTTTGAGAATTGGTCGAGCATCGGGACTGAATTTTTGATTAAATCTGGGTTTACAGTTCTTAGTGGACAGCTTCAGTTTGAAACATATGTCTACTATGTCCCTCGGGCCAAGTTGGTTTTTGGTAAGAAGTACAGCGGCTCTGAGAAGGATCTGCGCCGAGTTGCCCACATCTTTAGCAATGATGTGGTCAAAGAGCTTACGGGAAAAGAGGGGATGTTTCTTAGCCAAGTTGTGCTCTCCTCAGACCGTGTTGGGAAGGGGTGGAAAGAGATCTACACGATGGATTGGGACGGAAACAATCTGACTAAAATCAGTGATCATCGATCGATCGCGATCTCGCCAGCCTGGTCACCCGACGGAAATCTCATTGCCTACACAGCCTATGTTTTCCACCCCAACTGGAAGAGTAGGAATGCAGATCTCTTCTTATATGATCTCAAAAAGGGCACCCGTAAACTTATATCAGCAAGAAAGGGGATCAACTCAGGTGCCTCCTTTTTGCCTGATGGAAGTGGTTTGCTCCTGACTCTATCGGAGCGAGGGAATCCCGATATTTTTCGAATGACGTTGGAGGGGACTAAGATTTGGCCCATTACCTTTGGCCCTCGCGGAGCTATGAACGTCGAGCCGGTGATGAGTCCAGATGGAAATCACATCGCTTTTTCTTCAGATCGAAGTGGTAGGCCAATGATTTACATTATGAATCGAGATGGAGCTGGCGCTAAACGGGTTACGTTTGCTGGCCGTTACAACTCCACTCCAGCCTGGTCACCCGACGGTAAGAAGTTGCTCTTTGCAGGTTTTGATGAGGGGCATTTTGATATTTTTATGATGGACTCCACGGGCTACAACATGGTTCGTCTAACCACGGCTCGAAAGATGAACAACAACAAATATTCCAACAATGAGGATCCGGTGTTTTCTCCAGATGGTCGGCATGTGATGTTTGTGAGTGATCGAACGGGGAGTAAGCAGATTTACATTATCAATTTAGATGGGACGAATGAGAGGCGCATCACCTTTGATCGATTCAATTACTTTAAGCCGAAATGGGTCAAGAGTCCCTAAAACCATGCACTGTTCAAGCGGCAAGTCATGGTTGAATCACTAGAGTCCTTCACTTTTGAAGAGATTTCCGAATGCCGTAAGCACTGCCCGGCGGTGGATCGCTACTTTCAAGTTGTATCTGCCACGCCTCAGGATGAATTGGATCAGTTGCGATTCGAGCGCAATGTGCATTGGCTTCGAGCGGCTCTTGCAACTTATTGGAAAAAAACCACAACCGAAGAAGTTTGTCGATTTTGGTCCCAGACTACGGATGAAATTGTCCAAAAGGCTTGGCTCATGAGTTTTGGGGCAGATTTTCCGGCAATCCTTTTTGCGTTAGGGAAATGGGGTTCTAAGGAGCTCAATCTAAGTTCTGACATCGATTTCTTGATCGTGAGTGAGGATCGAGTGGTCGTTCCCGAGGAGAAACTGCGGCGGTTTCAGAGACTTCTTAGCGAAAAAACTTCATTTGGGTTTTGTTTTCGTTTGGATTGGGATCTGCGTCCGGGTGGTAGGCTGGGGCCCTTGATCTCTTCGGCGGGGCAAGTGGAAGATTATTATGGGAACTATGGCCAAACCTGGGAACGACTGGTCTTTGTGCGGCTCAGACCAGTGATTGGATCTGAACATATTCACACTCGGTTGAAGAGGTTTTTAGAGCGCTTCACCTATCGGAAGCACCTGGATTTTTCAGTGGTTGAAGATCTCAAAGAGATTCGAAGTCAACTTCACAACAAAGCGCCAAAGGATTCAGAGTCTCTACATCTAAAGCTTCACAAAGGCGGCATAAGAGACATTGAACTCTACACTCACTCTTTGCAGATCATTCATGGGGGACGTGAACCGCGAGTGAGAGGGGTCTCGACAACCCAAGCACTTCGCGCGCTTGTTCAGTTTGGTTTTCTTGACCCAAAGGATGGAGAGTTTTTAGAGAAGACCTATTGGGAATTTCGCCACTGGGAGAACTGGATTCAGATCAAAGAAGATCGGCAAACCCATACGTTGTTCCTGCAAGAGGTTTCAGACTCAGACGTTCTTGAGACTCTTAAAAACAGAGCCTTAAAGGTATGTGAAATTTTGGTTCATCTTTTCGGATCTCTCATAGAAACTTCTCATTTGCCAATGAGTGAAGAGGAACAGGAGGCTTGGCTTGTAAAATTGGGTTTTTCCTCAGAGCTGGTGCGCGAAGTCTGGCCTAAGCTGATGGCAGCAGAGAGCCGTTCACAAAGGCAGACTCATGATGAAAGAGTCAGGCGAGAGTTTCTTTATCAGTTTGTGGAGGAGCTTGCACAATCTCCATTGGATAAGAATCTTGGATTGTCGCTTCTATATGAATTTGTTCATGCAATTCGGGCGAAGGCCTCATTCTTTACTCTTTTGCTGCGGGAGCCAAAGTTGATCAGGGATCTGGCTTGGTTTTTTTCAACATCTCCCTATCTTGGGGGCCTTCTTGCCTCAAGACCAGAACTTCTGGATCATTTTATGTTGGGAGTTCAAGAGCAGCCATCAACTGATATGGGTCAATTTCTTGAAGAGATGGTGGATCGACGATTGGGAGGAGAACTCGTCATTTCCCACCATTTTTTGGCACAAAGAGACGTTGGAGCATTGACCGAAGCCCTTTCGACCATGGCCGATGACATCTGTCAATTGCTTCTTGATCGAGTTCGAGAGGAGATCGATCAGAACTCCCATTTGAACATTGTTGCTCTTGGAAAGTGGGGAGGAAGGGAGCTGGGTTTGCATTCAGATATCGATTTTATTTTGGTAACGTCAAATCCGCCTCAAGAAAAAGATCATCGCATTGCACGTCGATTCGTCTCTCGAATCAGTGAACCCCATCGAGGTGGAAAGATCTACTCTATAGATATGCGTCTTCGGCCTACGGGCAAGGCGGGCCCTCTCTTGGTAGAAGAACAAAGATGGAAGCAGTACATTCAACAGGAATCGGAACCATGGGAGAGGCAGGCGTATCTCAAAAGCCGTCCTTTGAATAAGCTCTATTGGGATCCCGCTCATGAGGTTGTTCAAAGGGGACTCAGTGAGACGGATCTGAAAAGACTCAGTGAGATTCGTGTTAAGATCTTGGGGGAAGCCAAGGGTCCCTTGGATCTCAAGCGGGTTGAAGGTGGCATTTTGGATATTGAACTCTCAGTGCAGACAGCTCTCTTGCTTCATCGACTTCTACCTAAGGGTCCTTCGACTCTGGAGATGATCTCCACACTTGAAGAGGCCTCCTCTCGGTGGAGGC
Organism: Pseudomonadota bacterium; assembly: GCA_014584465.1. Classification (GTDB taxonomy): domain Bacteria; phylum Bdellovibrionota; class Bdellovibrionia; order Bdellovibrionales; family JACTMU01; genus JACTMU01. The sequence goes on from JACTMU010000012.1 coordinate 92,620, forward strand.
AGAGGGGCAATGAGCTTAGAAGGTTTTATGGTGAATTTCGGCGATGGGAGCAAATCCATCAGCTGACCAATCTGCAGTCGGGAGCTTCCTTTATGGAGGGGAGCAGCGGGTTTCAGCGTACGGCCCATCTTTTTGGAAAGAGTGAGGCGGAACTTTCAGCGTCCATCCATGATGCTCTAGAAGCAGTGCAAACCACCCTAAAAGACCTTGACCCTCGTAGATAGGGAAACTATACCCAGGCGATCTTTGAACCCGGATCCGGGTTGAATCTGGATCGGAGTTTTTGAACGATGGAGGGTTTTGTAATGGTGAATTTTGTTCGGTGCTTGGCCTTTTGCTTCGCTATGAGTGTTGGAGTTCAAGGTTTATGTGTAGAGACGTCAGGTGCTGGAAACAAGGGAAAGGGAGGAAAACAGATGTATGCAGTAATGAAAACCAATAAAGGCGAGTTTAAGATTAAACTTTTTCATGATCAGGCACCAAAAACGGTGGACAATTTTGTGGGACTTGCTGAGGGCACCAAGGAGTTCGAAGATCCGAAAACTCATCAAAAAGTGAAGAGAAAATTCTACGATGGATTAATTTTCCATCGGGTCATCGATGGTTTTATGATTCAGGGCGGATGTCCATTGGGTATGGGCATAGGAGGTCCTGGGTATCAGTTTGGTGATGAGTTTCATAAAGATCTCAAACACAACAAGCCTGGCATTCTTTCAATGGCCAATGCGGGACCTAACACAAATGGCAGCCAATTCTTTATCACAGTAGCTCCAACTCCCCACTTGGACAACCGTCACTCGGTATTTGGCGAGGTGGTGTCTGGTATGGATGTGGTCCAAGCAATTTCAAAGGTAAAGACCGGACCTCAGGATAAACCTGTGGATCCAGTTAAAATCGAAAGTGTCACCATCATTCGCGAGTGATCAGTTCTCTTCCACTGTGACGGGACGCTTGATCTTCACAATGATCTCTGTTGAATCTTGAAGTATTTGTTCAGATGAGAAGGTGAGGATCTTTCCATCAAGTGAATAGTTTGTGGGATCGATCGTATCGGTCGATCCTGTCCCCCGAACAATCCTGACCGAAACAACCTGGTCGTCTTCTTGGATGTCTAGAAGGTAGCTTCGTAAAATAGACTCAGATACAAGATTGAAGATAAAACCTAGTTTTTCTGAGTAATCCTCCAGACAAAGTGGGAACGAACCCGAGCGATTGGGATTTCCGATTTGTTCTGCCAGCTCCACATAGCGCGCTCCTTCTGAAAGTCCGGTGATCGGGCTGCAGGAGGAGTCATTGACTGGATAGACAAAGAACCCAGCATAGAAGTTACTGCCATGAGAATCTTCAAGGTTCTGTTTGAGGCTGCCTACGACATCTTCGTCATCATAAAAGCTTTTGTTGAGGATCTCTTGAGTGTCTTCAACGTAATGGTAGTTTGTTGTGAGTTTCGATACAGATGAGACCGAACAAAAGTTTTCAGATCCTAAATTCAGCTCATAGCCATCGAGCTGACATTGGGCCACAAGGCTGTTGTACTCATTTGGAAATTTCTGAGCATCGCAAAAGTTGCCTCCAGAGAGAGATACATTGCAAGGATTGATGGGCGTCTGTTCATCACAAGAGTAGGAACATGATGAATCTTGAACGATAAAGCCAGGGTCAACATTTTGAAGGGAAGCAGCTTTAGTGAAGCCGCCATTTTGAGTAGAACAAGCAAGGGGCCATGATGAAGAGTTTTTGCATTGACTGGGACTTTCTAAACTCTTCTTTCGGGACGAGACCGTCTGAGAGCAGGTGTAGGTGCACGAAGTTAAGTCCGTTGGACTGATCGTACTTGAAGAAGTAGAAAGAGAGCTGGCGACGCTCTTCTTCTGCGAATCTGTACATGTAAGAGAGGTCTTCCCTGAAGCGCCACTTGCCACACCATCACATCGAAAAATCTTATTGTTATAGGTAAGCGAGCCACTTTGATTCGATTCACTGCAACTGTAGGAGCAATTCACAAAGTCACTTGTCTCTAGATGAGCCCAGCCATCTGCGGAGATGGCCTTAGAGTATTCATTTGAAGAACAACTTCGCGATAGATCCGAACAGGTGGTGGGTGCTGTCAACGTCAAAGTCTTCTGACCGGACGAGGCGTCTTCACACAAGTAGTCACACTGACCCAGCGAGTTCGAACTCAATCCGTTTAGAACCTTGGTCTTTTGTGCCGAAGTGCACGATTGGGATACTGCGATTCCATCTCCAGAACAGGTGCCGCCGCCCTGGTTTTCATAGGAAGTGTATTTGAAATTGGTGGGATCGCTCTCTGCGCACGAGTAGGCACATGAGACAACGCCATGCTCTAGGCCTAGGGAATCAATCTCATTTTGAGAGCAGCTCCTTGAAAGAGCGGAGCAAGCCCCGTCGCCTTGTGAATAGTTTTTCTCTTCTAAGACCCCTTTAGGAATGATCAGATTGTCTCTTTCAATGTAGCGTTCAAAGGAGAGCGTTGCCAGATGTTGTTTGATTTTATAGCGGATGCGCTGTCTGTGAAATCGAAACTTATAAGAAAGGGCGTTGGAAACATTCTTTCGGTTGAGTGTGTAGTTGTACTCCTCACTTATCTTACGAAATTTATAAGCAAGCGACTTATCGTAGTGAGCTGCATAGCTAAGTTTGTAATTGTGTTCACAGCTAGGATCTCCAACCGTGCATTCTGTCTCGGACTCTTCCGAGACTCGGGTCTTAAGTACTTCTTGAAGACTTTGAGCAGGACATGTTTCAGGAGAAGTGACATCATCTTCATTGGCTGCGAGAATGTACACGTGGAAGCTATCCGGATATCGCTCTTTGGAATCCTGAATGGCCCTATAGAGCGTACATAGACCCTGTTCTTGATCTGATCCATCGGTATCAAGTTGATCGATTGAGTTCGCATAAGAGGCAGTAAAATCGTCAAACTCAGTGTCATTCATCGAGTCACGAAATACGAGTTCCGACGATGCTCCAAAAGGAGACGAAAGAGAGTAGCTGGTAATGAGTTTGTAGGGAGTCTCTTCGGGGATCAAATAGAATTCGCTCGTGTCGATCAGGTACTCCAGCCCCAAAAAGTCCATATAAGAGATCTGATGGTCCTTTTTAAAAGAGGGAAGAGATCCACTTTCGTCTTGAGTGGTCGTGTAGAGGCTCATGGAACCATTAAAGCCCTTGAATATCTTTGAGACATTTTGAAAGGCACTCTTAACATCCTGCTGAATTGGCTTCATGCTGTAGGAGTTATCAAGAATGGTTGTGACGTGAACATCTGGGCGATATTCTGTTGTTTGAGGATTGAGTTTAAGATCAAATTCGATAAAGGATTCTTCGATAGATCCTGATCCGGGAGGTTCTTCAGTAGGGGTGTCGGTGGCCTGAGGTCCGTTTGGATCTTCTGTGCGATCGGGTTCTCTAAATTCGAGGTTTGTGGCATCTATGGCGCCGAAGTCAAAGGTGCCGCCACAGTTTTGATAGGAGACGATCATGGTCAGAATGCAAGCCCAAATCAGAAGTTGGTTTGATCGATAGTCATTTCGAATCATGGCGTCTCCCTTATTTCTTGTCTCAAATTAAAACAGTGTCGACGAACCATATGATTTGAAATCAGATTTTTCCTACCTAGAGCTTTGTACATTCACTTTATGGGCCAACTCACGGGCCCGTTTAAGAGGGGCTGCCCCCATTCTACGTGTCAAACTTGCTCACACTTAGCACCGGGGTGTACATGAAATATCGCGTATTATCAAATACTTACATGTGAAACAGGGGTGAATTGACGATGTCAACAACAAGACGTCTCAAAAAGTGCCAGGTTCCGTTTGCTGGACGCAGCGCTATCCAAGGCGATCGAACCTGTTTATCCTGTGAAACGTTGAGGGCCATCCGGAATTGATGCATCATGCCCAGCAAACGGAACCTGGCACTATTTAGGGGCTGTCCGGTAATTCCATTTTTGCCGATTTCTATAAGTTTTCCTTATACCTTCGTTGAGCCTCCTCGAGTTAGCGCCTCTGGCTAGCCCTAGCGCCTCTGGCTAGCCCTTCGTCGGCCCGCCTCGGTATAAGAAAAACTTATAGAAATCGATCAAAAAGCGAATTACCGGACAGCCCCTATTTAGAATCGTCGGTGACGAGAAGGATCTCAACTCTCCGATTCTTGGAGCGACCCTCTTCGGTTGCATTTGTGGCGATGGGCCGTTGATCGGCGTAAGAAAGGACGACGAGTTGCGAAGGCTTAAGAGCTGTATACTTGATCAGATAACGAACGATCTTTGCCGATCTTGCACCAGCAAGCTCCCAATTGCTCGGGTAGTTTGGAGACGAGATAGGCTGGTTGTCAGTATGGCCCTCTACTATGATTTTATTGGGAGCTTGACTTAGAATCTTAGCTATCTTTTCAAGCTCTTCATGAGCAGTGGGTCTTAACTTTGCAGAGCCAATGTCAAAGAGTGCAGAGGCGGCAAGGGATATGCGGGCACCGATGGCATCGTGGCGAACTGTGAGTGAGAGGCCTTCTCCCGTTTTGCGTGAATCTTGCGAAGCTCCACCAAGTTGTCGCTTAAGGTAGTCTGCCAACTCGCTTGGTCCCGTCCCTTTCTTCGGAAAGAGATCCAGATCGACCTTGAGAGAAGCTCCCAATTGAGCCCCTTCATTGGTTGAACCGGGGCCAGAATTGCCATGGTTCTGGCTCTCCGGCAATCCTCCAAACCCCATTAGTGCAAAGGATCTCTTGATAGACTCCTCAAACTCCTTGCTCTTTTCAAGGTCTTTGTTGGAGATGGCATAGAGAACTGTGAAGAAGGCAAACAGTAGGGTTATGAAGTCAGCATAAGATACGAGCCAGCGTTCATGATTTTCCTGTTCACCGTGATGACGTCTCTTTCGCACTACTCTTTTTCTCTTTGACTTGGTATGAGAAATGCTTTGAGTTTCTCTCGCACAACGTAGGGCGTTTTTCCTTCAAGAGAAGCTAAAGCTCCCTCAAGAACCATCTCTTTGATCAGGAGTTGGTTTTGAATGACGCTTTTGAGTTTATTACCCAAAGGGAGAAAAAAGAGGTTTGCAAAGGCAACTCCATAGATGGTGGCCACAAAGGCAACGGCAATTCCTTCGCCAAGTTTTGATGTATCAGAAAGATTTCCCATGACATGTATCAGGCCGAGGACGGCTCCAAGTATTCCAATGGTTGGGGCAAACCCGCCAGCATCACTCCATATCTTTGCTCCAGCATTGAGTCGACTCTCCTCAAAAATGATTTGAGCTTCTACAATCTCGCGAAGTCCTTGAGCATCAACTCCGTCAGCAACCAATCGAAAGACATTGCGCACTTCAGGATGATGAAAAGTTGCAATCTTTTTTTCTAGATCCACAAGATTCCCGGAATTCATTGTTTGCACTGCGGATAGAGTGTCCGAGATGACCTCATTGATTTTGTGATCCTTACAAAAAAAAGCACTCTTTGTCAGGGTAATGCCATTTTTCAAATCTTCAAGCGAGGTCGAAACTAGGACTGCCCCAAATGTGCCTCCTAAGACAATGAGGGCGGCTGTACCTTGGATCATGTCTGCTATGTGACCACCTTCGAAGAATTGACCTAGAAGAACGGCTCCAAAGCCAATCGTCAATCCGAAGAGCGTGGTTTTATCCATTAAAGACCTCTCTGGCTGCCATCTCGAAAATGCGTTTCGTATGACAACGACAATTTGATTTTGACGAACTTCTCTATTCTGACATATTGTAGGTGAATGTCGAACAGCTCAGGAGTGAGGACTATTCAAAAGTTGTGGTGGAACTTGTGAGATGGATTCTTGATTTAGACCAATGGCTCTTTGAGAAGATCAATCAACACTGGACCAACAGCTTGTTGGATATTGTAATGCCAATAGTGACAGATCTTACAAAGATTTTGTGGGTGACCTACGGGATCATCCCTCTTGGAATTGGATTTTGGATCTACAAGCAGCGGCGTAAAGCTGTGCGAGTTGTCCTAGAGGTGGCATTGGTTTTGGCAATTTCAGATATGGTGGCTTTCCGAATCTTTAAGCCCATCTTTGAACGAGCGAGACCCTATCATGATTTGACGAATGCAATTCTTCGGACCTCCGAGCACGTCGGTCCGAGTTTTCCTTCAAACCATGCGACCAATTCCTTTGCGGTTGCAACACTCATTGTGCTTTATTACCCCAGACTGGCCCTTCCACTTTTTCTTTTGGCGGCACTGATCAGTTACAGTCGAGTTTATGTGGGGGTCCACTATCCTCTTGATGTGTGCGCAGGGGCCGCTTTGGGGACAGCGATTGCATTGATCTTTCGTAAGGTCTCTGATCGAGCCACATTGTTTCTAACCCGGATCCGAAATTAGAAATGGAGATCAAAAGTGGCGAAGCAGCAACTTGTCTTTGACCTGGCTCATCGTCATGGTGGTATGGCGAAGCCTACCACAGAGGAACTGAGCAATGGATCGATAAAACGGTGCTGCAATCGTAGGATTCTTCTCTAAGAGAGAACTCAAACCTTCATAGTTGATCTCTAAAAGTTTGGTAGCTTCAACTGCTGTCGCAGAGGCAGATCGGCTTTCACCATCTAGAAATGCCATCTCTCCAAAATGAAGACCCGTACCTAAAATTGAGATTTCAATGGCATCCCCCTCTGAACCTTCAAGATGAATTTTAACGGAGCCCATCTTTACAATGAAAAGTGAAGAGGCCTTGTCTCCCTGTGCAAAGATGTCCTGACCCGGTGAATAGAGTCGTTCCTTTGTAATTTTTTCAATCAACTCGAGAGCCTGTGGGGGCATCTCTTTGAAGAAATAGAGGTTTTTGAGTAAATCGGTTGCCATAGGAGCCTCCTCGAGTTCATTCCAGTAGACATTTCACGGATGATTCTATATCTAACATGAAACCCTTTGAACAGGAACAGGATCTAGGATGGGGAATTCAACAAAAGTACTTGTAACTGGCGCCAGTGGTTTTTTGGGGCACTGGATGACTCGTTATCTTTTGGACCAAGGTCTTGAGGTCAGGGTCCTTTGTCGCCACTCGAGCGATCTTTCTGAATTGGAAGGATTGAAATATGAAAAGGCTCATGGAGATGTGACCGCACCCAGTTCGTTGTTAACAGCAATGGACGGTGTGGATTCCGTATTTCATCTTGCTGGGGTCATTGCCTATTCTCGACAGCAGAGGTTTGCTATGGAGCGAGTCAATGTTCTTGGCACTTCCTACGTTGTAGAGGCTTGCCTTCAGAAGAGGATTCGACGACTGGTTCATTTGAGTTCCGTGACTGCCATTGGAGCAAGTTTTGATGGTAGGGAGCCGCTCAACGAGGAGTCTTCCTACAATCTGACCCACCTCAATCTAGGATATTTTGAGACCAAACGCGAAGCTGAAGAGTTGGTGAGACGTGCGGTGAACAGTCGGGGTTTGAACGCGGTGATATTGAATCCTGCAACGATTTACGGAGCAGGAGACGCTAAGAAGGGGAGTCGGAGTGTTCAACTTAAAGTAGCCCGTGGCAAGTTTCCATTTTACACGTCGGGGGGGGTGAACGTCATAGCTGTTGAAGATGTCGTTGCGGCCATTTTCACGGCTTGGAAAAGCGCTCCCAGCGGAGAAAGATATATATTGGGTGGTGAGAACCTTACCATTAAGGAGCTCTTTACGATGATTGCCGAGGAGGCGCAGGTGAATCCGCCACGAATTTATCTACCCAATGGAGTGGTTCACAGCCTAGGAGTCTTCGGAGATTTCATGGAGCGTTTCGGCAGAAAGGCTCCAGTAAATGGTGAGAGTGCTTGGACCTCAATCCTGTTTCATTGGTTTGACAACTCAAAGGCTAAGCGCGAGTTAGGCTTAAATCCTAAACCTGCCAGAGACGCAATTCGCGCGAGTTTGGCGTGGTCCAAGAAGAAGGGTCTTATATGAAGAAGGGTCGCTTTAAAATGCTGATCATCTTTTGTGCTTTGTCGGTGGTGGGGGGCTATTTCTATTGGCAATATAGAGAGTTGCCGAAGGTTCAAACACTTCGCTCATGCTTTAAAACCACACTTCATGGAGTTGATCTATGCTCAAAGAGCGGTTCGTATGTGAAGCTAAATAATATTTCCGTGCATTTGAAACAGGCTGTGATTGTTTCCGAAGATTCCTCCTTTTACTACCATGAGGGTTTTGATTTTGAGGAGATCAAAAGCAGCTTGAGTACAAATTTTAAGGCAAGGAAGTGGCTCAGGGGGGCGTCCACCATCTCTCAGCAACTGGTAAAGAATGCCTTTTTGAATTCCGAGAAGAGTTTGCTTCGAAAGGCCAAAGAGGCTCTGCTTACCTATCATTTAGAAAAAAGCTTCACAAAAGATCAGATTCTTGAGCTTTATCTGAACGTTGTGGAATGGGGGCCTAAGATATTTGGGATCAGACAGGCTGCACGCTACTATTTTAATAAAGTGCCAGATGATCTGGAAGTCCTTGAGTCTGCGTTTTTGGCGTTTCTGCTACCGAATCCGAAGAAATATCAGGTAAGTTTTCAAAAGGGGGCGTTGACTCGATTTGCACGAAAGCGTGTCAAAGATATTTGTCGAAAACTCTATCTCCATCAACGAATCAGTCGAGAGGTGTTCAATCAAACTCTTCGTGAAATCGATGATTTCCCTTGGAATGGAAAAGTTGATGAAGAGCTAGAGGAAAATGAAACTGAAGATGAAGATACAGAAGAAGAATTCGAAGAAGGTCTTGTAATTTAGTGCCTATCGCGAAACTTCATTTTGGCGGATTCACTTTTGACATTTTTGTCTCCATGTCTAATTTCGGATCCAGGTTCTAACCATGACCAGAGACAAATGGAAGTTGAGGTTCCAGTTTCATTTGTTGAGATTTGTCTTCGAAGAAGTCGGAGATGAGGTCCTTGGCTGTTTCTATAGAGGTGGCTTTGAAAATCTTTTCTCGAAAAGAGCTAGAATGTGAAAAGCCGTGAGAGTACCAAGAGGAGAGTTTCTTGAGTTGAATGAGCGCACGATGGGCCTGTACCTCTTGTTCAAGATAAAGATGGATCATCTGAAAGAGTTCTTTGTAGTTAAGATCAGGGCGTAAAGGTTGCCCCTGAAACAGTGAGAGGGACTTTTGAAAAATCCATGGATCCTTTAGGGCCCCTCGGCCGATCATGATGCCCAAATAGGGGGCTCTTTTGAGATTGGAGACGGCTGTGGCAGGATCCACCACATCTCCATTCCCAATGATTGGGATGGGACTTTGATGGCATATCCAATCCAGGTAGTTCCAATCGACCATTCCGGAGTACCCTGCCGAACGTGTTCGACCATGAATGCTGAGCCATAGAAGCCCACACTGATGTGCGATCTTGGCCACTTCGAGACTGTTCTTTGAGTGTTCGTCCCATCCGATTCGAATCTTTGCCGTCACTGGGATGCGAGAGCGCTCCCTAACGGCCGAAAAGATCTTTTCAACCTGCAGGAGATCCTTAAGAATCGCAGCGCCTCCACCCTTTCGCACGACCTTGGGCACTGGGCAGCCAAAGTTGAGATCTACAAAATCAAATCCAAGATCAGAGACAATTTGAGAGGCCTCCGCAAGATCTTCTGCCCTTTCACCGAAGAGCTGAGCTCCTATAGGACGCTCTATTTCAGAATACTCAAGAAGGTCGAACGAACGTTGATTTTGATAGAGTAGACTGCATGCGGACACGAGTTCTGTGGTCAATACACCCGCGCCCAACTCTTTCATAAAAGAACGAAAGATCCTCCCCGTAATTCCAGCCATGGGAGCTAAAAGAAAAGGATTTCTAGACAGGTAAGTCGTAATGGGCACAGAACGATCAAACTCATCGCCCCTAGCCTCTGGAGTCAAATTCAAGATTGTCACTCAAAAAATACCATAAAGAAATGGGCCCACCAGGACTTGAACCTGGGACCCACAGATTATGAGTCTGTTGCTCTAACCAACTGAGCTATAGGCCCCCAAACGTCCACACAGACTACTCGATTCTTCTTGAATTGGCAATGAATCCGAGTTCCTCAGAGGGAGTCTCCAGTAGTGCAACTCCGCGTCGTTGATCTGTCCGCGGAACTCTTTGAGGGCATCGATCTGGATAGGAAGTTAGAACCCCGATCTGAAATTAGCAATGGAGACAAAAATGTCAAAAGTGAATTCCCGAAATGAGGTTTCGCACCAGGCACTAAAATAGGGTGGCCGAACAACGGTGAAGCTGTATGATGAGAGGGGGCGATTCCACTAATAAGGGGGTGAGTCATGAGCGGGAATAGTTTCTATGGTCGGTGGAGGTCTCGACTGTGTTGGCAGGGGTTGAAGTGTGCGCTCTTTGTTTTTGGAAACCTTGCTTTGCTTTCTTGTACATGTCCTGAGAGGAGTGCAAAAGCTGGCATGGTTGAAAGCGAACCAGTGCGAGAGGTTGACGTGGAGCCCATCCAGTGCCGATGGGTCGAGAACTACAAGGATAGTGATGGAAAGGCAGGCGACAAGGATGTTTTGGTTATTCAGCGTGCTCGTGAAATTGGTGCAAATGTTATTTATCGAGGCAAGAATCCAAAGGATCCGCGAAAAATGTACAGCTGCCCAAAAATTCTTGAGGGGGCAGGGAAAAAATGATCCGCTCGAAATGGTGATGCGATTGAGTTATAGTCCATTCAGAATTTTCCGAATGGACGACTATTTGCTTGGCGAAAGATAGTGGCTCTGAAGTTGATGTTGAACGTAGAGATTCATGAACGCCTCAGAATCTCGCGAATCGATGAAGAGAGTCTGGTTCGATTTAATGAGTTTTTCCTTCTGTGAAGTGGCCAAGACGCTTCCTGTCTTCAAATAGGGGATGTACCGCTTGTTCTCTTTGAGATAGAGATAGGTCGCAAAATGGAGGATTTGATCCGTTGGAAAATCATTGGTATCCAATGCCAGCTTGCCATCAGCGTTGGGGAGTGGTCGTTTTGGGAGTGGAGACAAATCCAATTGAACAATGCCAGATGCAACCTCGCTGCGATCTTTCACCTGGTGAGCCCAATGTGGGACTCTATTCTGAGACCATTGCAAAAAGTCAAATTCATCTGATTTGATGGTAAAATCTGGTCCAAAGAGAAGAGGAGCATCTGTTCCTGCGGCCTGCCTCATCAAAAGCCCTTTGTAGTTTGAAAATAGCGATTTATTGATGCCATTCAGGTAGTTGGTTGCAAAGATCAAGTATCCTTTAGTCACTTGGGAGATGACCGGAGAGACTTCGAAAGATAGGACCTTCTTGAGGGAACCATTGGGACTTTCTTCAGGAAAGACAAGTCCATTCAAAGCCATGCCGAGTGTCTCGGTGAGTGGACGAGACTCAAACTTTGGAGGCAATGCAGAGGTCTTTGAGGTAGAAACACGAGTTTGGCGGCTGACGATACGGGCCCCAGAGTCCCTATTTTGAACAGAGAATGCATCACTTGAACCACCATTCTTTCGTTGAATTCGTGCAAGCGATTCAAGAAAATTGAGCGTTGCTTTCGTGGTGGATGGATTCGTATACCAATCATGAAGAATTTTTCGAAGTTTTAGTGAGAAGGTTGGTCCACTTGCATTTTTGAACATCTTATATTGAACAAATGGGTTTTCATCAAGTTCCTTCTCGGATTCAAGACTGAGCTTCTCGCAAAACCCCACAAGTTTAATGTTGGCTTCGCGTGGTAACCATTGAATCGTTTCCATCAACAATGCATTATGAAAGTCTGTAGCGACAAATATGAAGTCGGGCATTCGTCTCGACAAGGCTCGAATCAGATCGTTGCTATCTCCACACAAAACGGTGAACCAATGGCGATCACTTAAAAACTCTGCGGCTGGTTCAAATCGAGATCGATCTTGTGCCACAATGATCACTCTTCCGCAATAGCGATCGAAATCAAACGGAAGCAATTTCTGCACTTGGTTGGGTTCACTTGGCAATAATGGCCTTTTTGACAAACTCATCGTGACTTCTCTTCGGTGAAAGTGCACTCGGACTTTAGTCAAATATTAAATAATATATATATTGTTATACTAAAATGTGACTCTGTTTCAAACTGAAGCAGCGACCGAGGCGAAAAAGTCACCGATCTTTTTTGGGATAGGGCGCTTTGATCCTTCGACCCTGTCCACAAAGGAGTGGGTTGTAGTGACCTCCACACAAAGTGTAGAACCCTCTAAGATATGGTAGAGCAGGGTAAAGGAGGAGCCGCCTCTGTTTTTGAGCATGAGGACAATCTCGTAGTTTTTCCCGGGATAGAGGGGCCTCATGTACTTGGCATCACAATGAACAACAGGCAGTGCCCATGATGAATTGTGGAACCAAGTGGTCCATTCAAATTGGAGGATCTCAGTGACAAAACCCTCATAACATCTGTGAGCAACTTCCAGTGCGCGGGAGAAGAAAAGAACTCCGGCTGGATCGGCATCCAAGAATGAGGTAGTAAACTTTTGACGAAACAGCTCCTTTCCCATGTTGTATTGACTAACGAAGAAATCGCTTCACGTCCAGCTTGATCCTTGACTTCCCCTCCCAATTTTCAATATGGTAGGCCGATTCACCAACAAGAAGGTAGGATTTGCGGGACGGCAAAGGGGTTACGGGGTTGATTTTGGCATGCGTATGAAGAATATCAAGATCTACAGCTTGGGTGACTTTCCTGCTTATTTGCCTAAACTCAACCTCTTGTACGATGATCTTTTTAGTGGAGGTAAGGGGCTACGTTCTCGTCTGGTTGCTTTGGTGGGAGACGCTCTCGATTTGAAGGAGAGCACAGTGATGCTCCTCTGCCAAACTATTGAATTCATTCACAATGCTTCACTGCTTCATGATGACTTAATTGATCGCTCCCCTCTTCGCAGAAATAGGACGACGGCATGGCTCAAATACACACCAGAGTATGCAGTCCTTGCTGGGGATTACCTGTTGGCGCGAGTCATGGTCAATTTGGCGGCCTTTGGAAATCTGGAGTTGATTCAGCTTACAAGTCAGATGATCTCTGATCTTCTGGAGGGTGAGTGGATCCAAGACTCCTTGGTTCGTGATTGGGAGATCACACTTGAGGATTTGGATCGAGTTCACAATCTAAAGACGGGCTCTCTTTTTAAATGGTGTCTTCTGGCACCTTTTGTTGCCGTCGGAAGCGTCGATTCTGAAGTCAAGCGATCACTTGAAAATGCTGGGACCATTCTGGGACAACTCTTCCAACGAGGAGATGATCTTCTCGACTTTGATGTTCGTAATAGTGAAAAGAAGATGGTTTTGGGTGACCTAAAAGCAGGATACCTCAACTCTTTTGGAGTGTTTTTATCAGGTAGACTTTCTGGCGTACAGAAACAAGAATTTCTAAAGAGTCAGTCCATGAGTGATGTGTTTTCATCACTTGGCGAGTCATACTTTCAGGATCGTCTTTGTGAATTTGACAGGATGAACACAAGAATGATTGCACTCTATGGCCATCATGTGATGACCCTGAAAGGTCATCTGTGCGAAAGTGGGATGTCTTTGATTGAGAATCTCTTAGAACTTCCCCAGAACCTTTATTGGAGAAAAAGATAGCGTGGAAGAGATAAGGACGCTTTCTCCAAGAGACCCCAACTTTCATGCGTATCTTCTTGGTACCTTTTCTAAGACTCATCGTGCTTTACCAGTCAAGAGTCTTAATTTGATAGACGGAGACGAGCATGTCACTTTTCAGATTGCTCCCGTTTCTGAGCTCCGTCGTCCGTCTCCTTTAAAGATAGGCATGCAGCTCGTGCGTGTTCCAAGTTTGATGACGAGTTTGTTTCCGCTTTTAATCTCGTGGGTCTTTCTTGAGCAAAGGTCCATCGAGGTCCATAAGAATCTGGCGTTGATGGCCCTTGTAGGGGTGGGTTTTCTCCACATAGCGGTTCATCTTCTCAATGATTTTCGGGACCACATGAAGGGCTATGATGGCTTGAGTCCGTATCGTGGGAGCCGAGTTATACAAGAGGGGTGGATGACGGCACAACGGGTGCGCATCATCGGTTGGAGTTTCTTTTCGTTGGCTCTATTGGTGGGACTTTATGCGATTTGGTCTAAGCCAACACTTGTTGTAATCCTTTTTGGAATTGGAAGCTTAGGAGGAGTCGCAAGTTATTCGGCCTCTTCGTTTGGTCTGAAGTATTGGGGCTTAGCAGAACCTGCTCTTTTTTTGTTGTTGGGCCCTGCCTTAACAATTGGTTTTTCAAGTGTCGTTGCGGACGCCTGGGATCTTTCCTTGTTTTTGATTGGCTGTGGGCTCGGTGCCTTGGTTTCACTTAACCATTATCTAAAAAATCTTATTGATATGATGGGACAGTGGAAACAGGGATTTAGATCGCTTCCGATTTTGTTAGGATTTGATCGTGCCAAACGAGCTCCACTCCTTTTTTTGGCGGTCATGATACTCTCATTTGCGTTGGCGGCGATCTCCACTGAGTTCTCCGAGACGCTTTCAAGTGCAGTTCTGATTTCTCTGATATTTGCCATCTCTATATTGAAGAGAGTGTTTCGAGCGCGTTCTTGTTTTTCGTCTCTGTTGCCACAGACACAAAGGGCCGGATTGCTCTTTTATCTTTCCATCTCTTTCACTCTTCTAGTGGGCTTTTTAATTCAAGGAACTCAGAGTGGAGGCTAAGAGAATTTGTGTTTCCGCAGCCACTTCGGACTGCGAAGACCGAGCGTATTCTCTTTCCAAGGAGATGAAACTCGAATTTTCCAATTTGCCACAGACCTTTGAATTCTCCCTTGTGGTATCTAGTTCAGGCTTTAAGCTCTACTATTTTGGAGGGGAAACGTTAACGTTACACCTGGATTACTCTCAGGAGATGGTCCAAAATCGGTGGAAACGAGGCCGTATTGATCTTGCACGAGCCGTGGATACAAAGAAATACACCAATGTGTTGGATGTGACGGGAGGACTGGGACGTGATGCCCTAACGCTTGCAGCTCAAGGATGTCGCGTTCTTGCCATAGAGCGATCGAAGGTTCTTTTCGAGTTGGCACAGGAAGCGATTGGTCGCGCAAGAGTTGAACGAGGTCCTTGGGATCTTGTTCAATTTGTTCATATGGATTCTGCGGATTACTTACGGCAGATTGATGAAAGGCCTCAGGTTATTTATATGGACCCCATGTTTTCTCTATCCAAGAAAAACGCACTTCCCAAGAAAGAGCTGCAAGTTTTAAGGGCTCTGCTTGGCTCAAAAGATTTTGATGAGAAGTCTGATGTAGAATCATTGTGGGAACTCTCCCTTAAGGTGGCCTTGAATCGAGTCGTAGTCAAGCGACACGCGATGGAGCCCATTCTAGGAGGAAAGTGCAGTTTTTCTTTGACGGGGAAAGTGGTTCGTTACGACGTCTATGTCCCGTCTTAAGAATTCCTTCTTCGAATTGCTATTTGATGATGATTAGATCCCTAGATCTTCGAGTCCTTTCGTTGGCTCGAAGTTTTTTGAATGTCTTTACAACTTCACTAGGAGAGTACTCCATATCATGAAAAGAGAAATATCTTTTTAAATCGTTAAGAGCTTCTTTACGAAACCCCATTTTGGCTAGAAGCAAAGCACGTTCACCAAGCGCATGAACCTTTGCAATCTGTTCGTGGACAAGCAGGTCGAGTACAAGAAGGTGTTTTTCATACGAAGTGGCCTGAGAGTAGAGTTTTCTGAGCTTTTCAAGGATAAAAAAGACCAAATTGAGTGAGTGAAGGGGTTCCAAATAAGAGGCATTAAGCTCCTCGGACAATTGATTCATCCCATTGAGGCGGTGAAGCAGATCAATGCTTGACAACAAAGATCCCTCATTTTCGAGATCGACATAATAAAGATTTTCGGACGAAGCATATCTCAAAATTGAGGTGGTAGGAAGATCCAATAGATCCAGCGAGACTCCCAAGCTTTCCGCAAGAGCCTTGTAAATCAAGCCTACGATTCGAGCATTACCGCCTTTGTTTTTTATTACCTCTGAAAGCAAAAAATCAGATTCAGTTGAGGCTGAGGAGTCATCTGATATCTTGAACCTTTGCTCATTGAACAGGTGATAGCTTATGGATTCTAAGATTTCGGGAGGTCGAGAGTCGTTGGTGACATCTGAACTGATCTCATGACCCATAAAAAGAATCTTTTTTAGCGTTTTGGAGTCGTGACTATGTCGAGTGATGAGGGCGGAAAAGGAATCCAGCCAGCGCAAAAGGTCCATGGTGGAGCCTGTAGAAATTTTATTGAGTTCTTGGTTAAGAATTTGAACTTTTGAACGCAACTGGGTTAACATAGCTAATGAGCAAAACACAGCTTGTTGACCATTTGCAAGAATGGATGCGTCGAAAGTCGAGGTTTTTGTTATGTCCAAAAGGGAACTGGATGAGTTACGCGAAGAGATTAGGGAGCTCAAATGTGAGCTTGCCGATCGTGAAAAGGATCTTGCGGTCTTTCGTGAAGAGTTGACCAAAGCGAACCAACGAATTGAGAAGATTGTAGGCCAGGTGACTCGCGAACTAAGTGTAGCACACGTGATACAAAAGATATTGATTCCAACGGAGTTGCCCCACATTTCGGGCTTTGAGTTTAGCACCAAGTTCATACCTAGCCCTATATCAGGGAGTGATTACTTCGACATCTTTGAACACGAAAACCGTCTGAGATTTGGGGTTGTTCTGGCCAATTCAACTGGCTACAGCCTTACAGCGTTGCTCTTAAGTGTCTTGCTGCGACTGACCGGGGCACTTGAGGCGCGGAAGGGGCTAAATCCCAATGCGATGCTTCATCAGATCGCAAAGGAACTTATCCCCAACATTCGGTCGATGGAATCTGTGAGCCTCTTCTATGGCGTGGTGGATCGCGGGCGCTTTGAGATGGAGTACTCCAATGTCGGAAATCTTGTGGCTCTGTATCAAAAGAAGAACGATCGACAACTTGGGCCATTAGTCTCCGATGGTCCACCACTTTCTGGTGAGTCTGAGGTGGAGTTTGTGAATCATCGGTTGAGTCTTGACTCAGGAGATCGAATTCTTCTTGGGTCTGAGGGGCTTTGGATGGCCAAGAACCCAAAAGGTGAAATTTTTGGCAAAGAGCGTCTCTATAAGGCAATTTTTGAAGCCCCTCAAAAGGGGGTTCACGACTTTCGTAATGAGATCCTCTATCGATTAGAAAACTTTGCTCAAGGTGAACCGTTGCCGAAGGATGTAACGCTGATCGTGGTAGAGGCAAGCGAACGTGTATTGAAGCTTGCAGGAACTTCAGAGTAGCCGCTCTTCTCCTGCGAAGTCTCATGGTCGTGACGAAATAGATGGTCGGATCTGGTTGTCAAAGAAGTCTCGCTGGGTTACATTAAGAGTGGTGCGTGGTGGTCTTCATGGTTTTTAGCCTATTTCTAATTTCAGATCCGAGTTGAAGGGGAAGAGTTATGTCTGAGGTCTATAGCGGGGCTATTGATAAGGGTTTGGAGGGTGTTGTTGCCTGTACGACCGGCATTTCCTCGATTGTGGATGCGACACTATGCTATTGCGGCTACACCATTGAAGATTTAGCTGCAAACTCAACTTTTGAGGAGGTCGTATTTCTTCTGTGGAATAAGAGACTTCCTAATCGTAATGAGCTTGAAAAGTTCACTTCGGAATTAAGAACACTGCAGTTCTTAGATCCGCAGTTTGTCGAGCTACTTAAAAAACTTCCTGCTGAGAATGTTCATCCGATGTCCTGGCTTCGAACGGCCACCTCAATGCTGTCGCTTTGGGATCGTAACACGCAGTTGGATACTCCAGAGGGCCGCAAAAACGTAGCGATCAATCTTGTTGCTAAGATGGGACTTTTGGTCACGGCGTTTTCTCGAATGAGGGAGAAGAAGGAGGTTGTGGCTCCTAAAAAGGATAGGAGCACAGCATGGAACTTTCTCTATACGTTGACGGGAGAGGAGCCCAGCGAATCTCTTGTAAAAGACTTTGATGTGTGTCTTGTTCTGCATGCAGACCACGAACTCAACTGTTCCGCATTTGCGGCGAGGGTGACCGCTTCGTCACTAAGCGACATCTACTCCTCGGTTGTGAGTGCCATAGGTGCCCTTAAAGGACCACTTCATGGAGGCGCCAATGAGCAGGTTATGAGGATGCTCAAGGATAAGGTCAAAGAGACTTCGCTTGCTCCGACATGGGTTCGTCGTGCTTTAGATAACAAAGAGAAGATTATGGGATTTGGCCATCGTGTTTACAAGAATGGCGATCCTCGGGCTAAGATTTTACGAGATATGAGCAAAAGACTTTGTTCGCAAATTGGGCAACCCCAATGGTATGAAATGTCCGACATCATTGATCAGACGGTGCGAAACGAAAAAGGATTGTTGCCCAACGTCGACTTCTACTCGGCCTCGGTGTATTACAGCATGAAGATCCCACTTGATCTCTATACCCCCATTTTTGCGGTTTCTCGCGTATCTGGTTGGTTGGCCCATGCCTTTGAGCAATATGCGAACAATCGAATCTACAGACCAAGGGGCGAATGGACTGGAGCCACTGGTTTGAAATGGAAGCCCCTCTCCGAACGCTAGTCTCAATTTGAAGCAAAGGTGCCAGGCGTATTTTTCGGATGCTGTGCATCCGAAAAATACGCCTGGCACCTTATGTTTTTGGGCTTTTGTCCGATAAGATTGAGTATGGTGCAGACACTGATCGTGACCCCAGATCAGCATAGATTTCAGGAGATCGAAGAGCTTCTCTCTTCTTTGGATCTGCAATTTGATCCTTTGATTACCGTCGAGCACCCCCTTCGACTTCCCGAAGGATACTACCGATACATACTGATAGATCAAATGCTCTTTTCCCTTGAAAACATGTCGGAACTCATGGCCTTTCGGAAGCGCAATGAAGAGGTTCCACTTCTGTTCTTGGTAGACAAAGTTGAAAGCGCGAACTTCGATTTTGTTCGAAGACTTGGGAACGCATTGATGTTGCAAAACCCTCTAGATCGCCAAGAATTGATCACGCTGACACTAAAAATGCTTTCGCACGACCGGGTCTTTCATCGATTTCATAAACGCTTTTCCGTTGATCTGACAACCAATCTTGAGAACTTTGGAGATGGCAAAAAATCAAAAGCATATCTGAAGAACCTTTCTCAGGGCGGTGCCTTTGCGGTTGCCGACCGCACCTTTCGAACGGGAGATGTTGTATTTCTAAATATTACCTTAGATCAAATCAATAAACATCATCGGATGAATGCAAAAGTCGTTTGGACCGGTCGAAACGACTCAGGCGACAGCTGTGTCGGCTTACGTTTTGTAAGTGCCGAAGAGGTCTATCGAAATCTCCTTAAAATGTAACTAGGGGCTGTCCGGTAATTCGCTTTTTTATCGATTTTGATAAGTTTTTCTTATACCGAGGCGGGCCGACGAAGGGCTAGCCAGAGGCGCTAACTCGAGGAGGCTCAACGAAGGTATAAGGAAAACTTCTACTTTTGTTCGATGCTGATGGCAAACTTCTTAATTCCTGCACGCTTTACGGCATCGATGACGGAGACAACCTGACCATGCGGGACCTCCTTATCGGCAGCGATGACAGCTTGCAGGTCGGGCTTTTCAGCCACTGCCTTCTCAGCATAGGATGCAAGCGAATCTAGATCACTGGGAGCCCCATTGAGTTGGATGGTTCCATCGCGAGACATTGAGATTTGAAGTGAAGTCGGAAGGGTGGACTCTCCTGAAGAGGCCTCTGGGAGATTTACATTGATGCTCGGTTGCATAATCATCGGAGCCGTCACCATGAAAATGATCAGAACCACAAGAATGATGTCCACAAATGGAGTTACATTGATTGTGGCTATTGGGTCATCAGCATCGCCACCTAAGGAAGCTGCCATCACTTCCCCTTCTTTTTCGAGTATGCAAGGCAAAGCTCTCTCACGCTCTCAAGGCTTGTAAGGGACGATTTGACCTGTCTCTGAAAATAGTTGTAGGCGATGACTGCCGGGATAGCTACAAGAAGGCCCACTGCAGTGGCGACGAGGGCCTCTGCGATGCCGGCCATGACGACACGATTGTCCGCGGCTTGGCTGACGCTGAGATCGTTGAAGGCCTTCATGATTCCCAGAACCGTTCCCAAAAGCCCAATAAACGGAGCATTTGATCCTACAGTTGCAAGAAAGTTGAGGTACCGTTCGAGGGGTGGTTTCTCTGTAAGAGCAAAGGAGGTAAGAAACTCTGAGAGTCCTTCAGAACCATTCTCCTCGATGTGCCGTAATCCGTACGCCAAAGCTTGACCCTCAAGTGAATCGCGATCTCGACTCAAATCTTCAATCTCTTTCAAGGAGTTGGACCTGATGAGACTTTGGAGACGGACACGCATACTTTCACTCTGACGTTTTACGGTTCGAAGAGCAAAAAAGCGCTCAAGGATAATGCCAATGCTAAGGATACTGAGAGCCAATAGAAACCAGAGGACAACCTCTGCGCCATTTTGGGCAACGGCAAAAATCTTCTCTGTCAACATGTCACACTCCTCAAGATCTCTCGGTTCAGTATGATTATCGCTATGATCCCACCCAATGGTCAACCCAGGAGTGGTGGTTTCACCATTCAGTCCCGAAGGTAATGAAATGACGCTTGGTCCAGGTCCGGTTGTTCTTGCATCGCGCAGGACTCCTTTGGCAAAATCATCTTTCATGAAAAGAATTGTTACCTCGATTTTGTCGCTCATCCTTGTCTGTTGCAAAAGTGGACATGAGGAGCGCCCATCTGTTTTGGTGATCGCCGTTGATATGCTTCCTCTCTCTTCGATCGCGTGTGAAACTGAGTCACAGGGGCAAAACAAAAGATCAGGATTTCAGGTCTTTTGTCAGGACTCAGTTCGATTCACTCATGCCTACACGACCTCAACGATGTCCCAATCTGCATTGACCTCCATACTTACGTCGAGATATCCACATGAACATGGTGTGTGGCACAATGGGAATCAATTTCTACCGTCGCAGGTCGAAACCGTTACAGAGGTGGCAACAAAGAGCGGATATCGAACACTCTTTTTTTCCGGAGGACCTCCTATTTGGCGCAAGTCCGGGCTAAGTCAGGGCTTTGAAACTTTTGACGATAACATTTCTGTGAGCACCGCACTCTACTATCGTCCAGTTCTGGAGACATTTGATCTTTTCCTAGATAGCCTCCGCAAAGGTGTGTCCAAGGATGTTCCGTTTTTTTCTCTGATCACCGTTCCAGATCTTCAATTTTCTCATTTTCCGACGAAGGACAACTTTGGAATTCAACGCCCAAGATCTTACCAGGGGCAATTGGATGAACTCGATGAATCACTTTACTATCTGATTGAGGAGCTCAAGCAGTCGGATTACTGGAACTCTTCGTATGTTATCTTGACGGGTTTAACAGGTCGACCAAGTCAGGACAGTCCTGGCGATCTGACGGGATACAATCTCTTTGCAGACAACACGCTCATCTCCTTGTACATTAAACCTCCGCGCAAAAAACGAGATCTGGGCTTACAGTGGAAGATCGATAAGAACGTGAGCTTGGTGGATCTTGGTGCAACACTGTTTGACATTGTGGAGGCTCCTGTTCCTAAGCCTCCATCAAGGAGCATTGCCGTCGTATCTCTGCTACCTTCTGTTCTAAAGATGGAAACGGATTGGGATGAGTCTCGTCTCATTGTCATTGAATCGGCATGGGCGCAATGGCACCAAATTGGAGGGAGTCGATTTGCCGTAAGAAAGAACAACCTCCTGTTTCTCTGTGATCAAGATATGAAAGCCTACAATACGCTCATAGATCGCCTCGAGCTCAACCCGCTTTCACTTCAGGATCCATACATTCGCCAAAATCTAGATGAGGTTCAATTCTTTCTTGACGAGAAGGGGTTTATCAAGTGGAAAGCGATATCAGATGTCACAGTGGACAAAGTGGTTCTCGGAGCATCGCTTTTTGATGAGACGGATGGACATGCAGCCATCATCAAAGAGATCCGATTGCTTCTAAAGAAAATGCCGTGGGATTCAGACCTCCTGAACTGGTGGGCCTATTTGGCGATCAAAAACAGAGATTGGAAGTCCCTTCGAGAAGTTGGTGAAATGGCCGCAAGGCCGATATGGACCTATGTTGCTCGACGAAACCTCGGTGAAGAGCATGCCAAAATGCCAATGGATGCCTGTCTCAAGCTTCTCAATCGTAAAGTGCCTCGTCTGTCGAACATAGAAACAAAACAGTGCTCAGATCGTCTATTTTTAGATTTTGTAACATGGATCAAGCAAGATCCAAATAGCGATCAGGAGGTTCGATATCAGGAGGATTTCATAAAGTCCTATTCTGATCATCTTATCACAAAGAACCTATCGCTGCTCAATCTCTCCTTAAATTTAATGTGGGACATCCCACTGGATTCATTTTATCCTACACGAACAGAAATGGTCTTAAATCTTCCTCGTTTCAAAAAATATCGCCGAATTATAGACAAGAGGATACAAAGCACGTTCTGATTGTATCTGCGGGTAGAATTGTACGGATGGGCGACACTTCTAGAACTCGATAAGGCCGAGCCAAAATGGGAGATCTGCATCATCAGAAGAGAGCACTTGGCTTATGGAATCAAGGTTTCCTGGGCAGTTGAAAAAAGAGACGGGCACTGTGGAGCGGGAAAGTAGGGCAATCTTGTCGCTCTTGCGGGGGCGAAATGAGTTTAAGATAAGGTTTGCGGAGGTGTCGACGCCAATAAGATCGCGTGGAAGAGGTGGCAGGAGTTTCGTTTCAGAACTCAATTCAAGAGAGAAATCAATCGAGCTACCTAGAGGAACAGGCGTTGTGCAGTCTCGAAACAAGAAAAGTTGCGGATGACCGACTTGAACCCACTGAAGTTCCTTCGAAACCAAGCTGCAGACAAAGAGTTCAAGACCCGAACGATACTCATGTGAGTTGACTCTTTGATAGAGAGTTTCGTTTGCAAGCAGAACCGAAGTTCGAAGATTGTTGAGGGTTGTGTTAAGACAGGAGAGCTTCCCAAATGGTGAAGTAAGTTCTCCATCATCGTTGGCAGAAAGATAATAGTCAGCTATAATTTGGATTGCCTCGGTTGCGGTCTTTCTTAGACCCCAAGGTGTTGCGACAATGAGTAAGTTAGAGGAATCAAGAAAGATCTCCGGCCTCGGACGAAAAAAGACACCACCAAAAGATCGCTCTTGAATTTTCATTTCACACCATAGAGGGAAAGTTTCTTCTTTGCCTTGTTGTAGTAGTCGCCAGTCTCTAGATCGAGGTCTTTGATTTTCTTCCAGATCGTCTTTGCTTCATCCACATTCCCGATGCTCTCCTGTAGAATGCTGTCTTCGTAAAACTCCTTTAGAATAATATTGAGTTTTGATGAGGACTGACTTCGAATCTCGAGGGCCTTTTTTTGGTTAGAGTCAACTTTTAGAACGTCATCTGCTGCAATGATTGCTTCCTTAAGCTGTCCCTTCTCGAAATAGGATTGTGCAGAACTTAGACCTTCAGAAATGCGATTTTCCAAGAGAGAATCTATTGAGGCAATATGGCGTTTAGCTCTTGCTTTGTATCCGCCTGCATCGGGAATCTGAGATCGAATGTATTTTGAAAATGCAGAGCGGGCCTCATGATACTTTTGTGCTTCGAGAAGATTCTCTGCTGATTGAAATTCACGTTTAGATTGAATGAGTTGTTCTTGGCGATTGCGTTCATTCATCTCTGCCAATCGAATCTTTTCAAGATTCATCTCAACCGTTTCTAGAATGTGGCTGGCTTCGATGTTTCCTGGATCTTTCTCAAGAACTAAAGAGAGACAGGATTCAATCTCCTCGAGGGATCTAGTTGAGGAGGCCATTGACTTGCACTTGCTTAGGACTTCATTCATTTCGATACGCAACCGTTCCTGTTCTTCTTTAGCTCGAAGATTTTGTGTCTGGAGCTGTCGTATCTCAATGGCTCGATTGCAATGTCCTTCGATTTCCCTAGAATCCTTATAGGACGCAATCAGCTGATGTATTTTGTCAATTTCTGACTTTGCAAGTTCAAATTTGCCCTGGGTGAAAAGCTTCTTAGCAAGCGCATGTGTATCCATTACAATCAACTGATCTTTTGCACTGAGGCGATCAAATGGATCTTTACTATCTTTGGCGATTTCTTTCTTTGGATTGGGTTCATTGAAAATTTGGTAGACAATGACACCAATAATCAAAACAATGACCAATGTGAGAACTCTGTCTTTTGCCCCTTTCTTTGTCTTTCGATGGCGAGGAGATGGGTAAGGAGCAATGGAATCATGTCTTACATTGGGGTATTCAATCCCCATGTTTGATGCTGAGTAAAAATCTTGTTGAGATTGGGCCAGCTGGTTGGATTGAGGGATGATCAACTGGTTGGCTGGAAGTTCAACTCGAGAATCAAAATTTAGATCTTTGATCTCAAATGAAAAAACATTGTCCAGTGTGGAGATCGTATCACCACTGGACATTCGAATGAGCTCATTAGGTTCGATCTTTGTTCCATTGAGATTTGTTCCATTGGAGCTTTCAAGGTCTTTTATATAATATTCTTCATTGACCTTGGATATTTCAAATTGCCGACGACTGATGCGATTGTCAGGGACTACAAGATCACAGTTTTTGTCACGTCCTACGGTCCATTGAGTTCCCTCAAGACGAATCGATCGTGAGGAAGATAGTTGAGGTGACGAGAGAGTCAATGTTGCCTGAAAAGCACGTGTTTGAATCGCAGTAAATTGATCAAGATCTTCAGCTGAGATGGGTTCTTGCTTGTTTTGAAAAGATTCTTGGTCTAAGGGAACAATTCCCACACTCTGGTGTGACACAGAAGGTTCCTCCTGAAAGAATTGAAACGAATAGGGAGGAATCGAGAAAATAAGTTCATGATCCAGATTTATGGACTCGATCCTTTCATTCTTATGTTCGAGCGTGCCCAACTTTGAGGTCAATTCTGCAACCCAAAATGGATGGACAAAGTGAAGCTTTAAGTGTTGTCGTGAAATTCCAGGATAGTCCTTTAATACGACATCACAGGCTTGACTTCGGCCAAAGAGATACTCCTTGTTTGGGTCGAGATCAATTTTGTGAACTGTCTCGCCATTGAGTAAGATGACAAGCGCGGCCACTAGTATCCTCCTTCAAGTCGAAGTTCGCACTCAATCTTCATTTGATGCGCTTCTTGAAAGATGGCACTTTGTTGATCATGAACCATAACGAGAACATTTCGTAAATATGAGATACAGAAGTCAAATTTGTTTTGGTCGTGATACTGTCGACCTCGAATCATGTAGTATTGTATGAGTTCGTCACGTTTTTGCTTTGCCTTTTTTCGATAGACCTCTGCCATCTGGTGCTGAGGATAAAGATTGAGACATGCAGTAAAGAGCTCAATGGACTCATCATAGGCTCCATTTTGATAGGCCCTAAACCCTTGAGTATAGAGTGCATTGGCATCAAAATATTGGCGTGTATTTTTTCCTGTGTGAGCACGCTGCTGTTTGATGAGATCGATTTGAGAGCGAGTTGCCTCAGTCTCCCCTTCTTGCTGCTGCAGTGTTCGAATTGGAACTTCAGTTTTTGGATTTGGATGAGATGTAAAGAGCCATCCGGCCAAAGCAACAATTCCGAGCAGAAGGAAGTAAAAGGTCGCTGAACTCTTCTTTTTTCTGACACGGACTTTTGGTGGATTCTGTGAATGAAGATCCATGCCGGGCGTTGCTGAGAAGACTTGTGGAGGGGGCATTGGCGCAAAACCGGTTTCAGGAAGAGGACTGGGAGGAGTGTGAACCTGTGCCGATGGAAATGGAGCAGGAACTTGAGGAGAAGATTCAAGTCCAAACCGAAGTTCAGTATCGCCTATTTGAATGATGGAGCCTTCATTGAGAAGGGTCTTCTTCACTCTCTTTCCGTCCACAACAAGTGGTACCTTTTCACTTAAGTTTGAGATTGTAATTCGATTTTGCTCAAAGTTGATGCGCGCTTGGTTGCGACTGCATTTCTTATCATTAAGAACGATCTCGCACTCTTTGGCTCGACCAATCACGAGGGGCCGATCATTTGGAAGCATGAGTTTCGTTCCTCGATCAGGTCCATTGACAATGATGATGTTGGGTTGAAGTTGAGCAAGGGTGAGGGCGTGACTCATGAATACCCTCCAGCGACATCTTCAGCTGGATGAATCGTGATGATATAGTATGCAACACTGTGGTCACCAAATATGGCGTGAGCAAATATTTCATAGTTTGAGCCACTAAAATCTATAGAGTCAGAGGCTATCCCAGATGATTGTGACTCCAGGTAGAGGAGAAGATCAGAAACATTTTGTTGCAAAGCCTGATCTGGCAAATCTTGGATGGTCATATTCACGAGCGATTGGGCGTTGATTCCCGTTATGGCCTCAAAGAGACTGTTGGCCCCAATGATGGTTTGATCATTTGGAGAGATGGCAAGGGCGGCAGCTCCTAGAATTTGGAGAAGATTTTGGGCTTCAGCTCGCCGGTCATGGACCGCTGTAAGTGGCATCTCATCTTGAGTTGGGCCTTGAGCCATTCGAGAAAGCGCTGTATTGATGTTGGAAATCAGGTTTTGAAGAGGAGCAAATTGAAACTTCATGGTGATCGTTTCTGTTTTATTTTTGAGCGCAGAATCCACATGACGATTGAGGCGAACGAAGGGATATTCAATCAATCGATAGAGAAAGTAGTGGGCCAAAAGCGCAACGAGAACTGCCATGAACAAGGTTTGAAAAAAGAGACTCATCGTTCGCCCATCATCGATGGCAAGCGAACCCATGTCGTAGATGACAATCGCATAGGCAGCCACCTCCTGAGTCTGACGCTCAGGACTGTAATAGGTGATGGGAACTGAGGCCCCGATGGTCGAATCATCAATTTGATCGACATAAACAACATCTTTTCGTCGTGCTTGAGCAATAAAGGGTTCGCTTGGAAAGGTTCCAGCAAGACGTGACGGAGCCAGCACACTTCCGTCTGCATTGGAAAGAATATAGAGGGATTTTACTCCCTCTTCCATCTGTGCTTCTTGAGTGGTTAATGAGGAATCCAACTTTTGGAGTACAGCCCGTTCATTTCTTTCCGCCAGATTGGTCGCTATGGTGAGAGATCGTCTGCGGCTTTCAACTTCAATGCTGTTCTTTGAAATTCGAATCATTGGAATGACCGAGAGAGTTGAGACGCATACAACTAGAGCGAGTATGATGCCAAGAACCACATATTTGAGTTCCACAAGATCTGCAAGTTTGTAGACCCCTGGGAGCATAACACGCTCTACGTAGTATCTGAAAAACTTTGGAAGATCATGGATGGCCTGAATGCGAGGAGCTACATTTGGATTTTCAGAAGGCGAGGATGATGTCATCGATGTAGAAGGATGCGCATGAAGTTGATGAACAGAAGCAAGTGGTGGCGGTGTCTGAAGTGTTGCAATTGAGTGACGAATAAGGTCGAACATCTTGTCTCCGAGAGAGAAGCGATCTCCCTCCTTGAGAAGTTTGGAACGAATCTTGGTTCCATTGACAAAAGTTCCATTGGTTGAGTTTCGATCGACAAGCACAACGCCTTTGGGTGAAGTTTCGATTTGGGCATGCGTCTTGGAGATTCCTGTTTCGTTGAAATGAAGGGTGCAGTTTTGGGCTCTGCCAATTGTGAGAGTGCCTGGTTTGAGCGGAATGATCTGTCCTCGTTGTTCACCTGAAAGGATTCTAATGGCCCACATAGAGCTGATCTCCTTTGCAGGTAGGAACACGCTTAAGAGTGCCACCAGGAAGTTCGAAGACAGACCTGGCTCTGAACAAAATGCGAGTCATGCGCCATGGCCTGATGTTTTCATAGGCTCGAACCACGATGAGATTTTCGTCAACAAATAGGGCATCAATTGCAAATTTCATAAAGCATGTATGGATGCTGTTGCACTGAGAAATCCAAAGAGCGCTTTGGTCTCTCATATTTGACGTGCCAAGGAGCCCTTTCAGCCTGGAGTAGAAGGTCGAGGCCATGGTCACGTTTTCTGCAAGAACTCTGTTTGTTGAGACGTTTGTAAGTTTCATTATGGAGTTTTACCTCCGTAAAAGAATTGCAGAATCACAGGACCAAAGACCATGATGAACACGGCGGGTATAATGAAAATCATGAGAGGAATTAGAATCATTTGCGAAGCTCGAGCCCCTGCTTTTTCTGCTCGTACAAATCGGTTCAGACGCATTTGGATGCTTTGATCTTTAAGGACACCGGCAATGCCTGCTCCGGTGGCGTCGGCATCAATGAGCATTGTGACAAAACTTTGAATTTCTGTCATATCAAGGCGATGGGCAAGGGCAAGAAGGGCATCTTTTCGAGAGCTACCGAGCTTGAGATCCTTGAGGACCACGCTGAATTCATCTGCGAGTACACTCTCTTCGGCCTTATCGACGATCCTTTGAATGGAGCCAATGAAATCCAGTCCAGCCTCAGTTGATAAGGCAAGAAGGTCAATGAAAAATGGGAGGTCGATCTGCACCGAAAGCATTCTCTTTTTGCGTTGGGCTTTTGCATGCCATTTAGGCAACTGAAAACCAAGGAGTCCAACGACAAAGACAAGGGGCCAGGGATAGCCAAGCTCGAGGGCAAAATTGAGGATGAGCAGTACGATAGGAAAGATCACGCCCCAAAGGATCTGTAACCCTATGAACTCATCAACGTTGAGCTCACTGCCCAGTCCTGAAGTTAAGATCAGATGGTTGAGGCGTTCACGGTATTTGGGATTTTTGATGCGTGCTGCATGTTGAATTGTAAAGTTGTGAACAAGGGGACGGGAGAGCTCAATGAGTTTGGATTTCGAGCGCACCGGTTCATTGCCGCTCGCCCAAGAGAGTGCTTTCACCTCTTGGTTTTCACGAAAGACGGTCGAGATGAAGATGTAGATCGCAAAACCCGCAAGCAGCAGTCCTGCAATAAGTAAGAAAAAGTCACTTCCCATTTGGATAGACTCCATGGTTTATTACATCTATGAGTCGTCTCATTTTGGCCTCAAAGTCACCGCGTCGAAAGGAGATTCTTGAAAAAGCAGGAATCTCCTTTCAGGTTTCCTACGTAGAAGTATCGGAAATTCCTAATGAAAACCTGAGTTTAATTGAACAGATCAGAGAAATCGCAGGACGTAAGGCGAGGGCTCTCGTGGACCAGGGTAAAGTGCTGAAAGGACAAGGGAATTGGGTTCTTTCAGCAGACACTTTGGTGATCGTTGAGGGTTGCGTTCTGGGTAAGCCTCGGTCTCAAAATGAGGCAGTGGCGTTTTTGCGAAGACTCTCCGGGAAAACCCACCAGGTCATCACGGCCCTTTGTCTGTGGGACGTTGATCAAGGAGAGCCAATGTTGACGGAAGAGACTGCAACTGTGACTTTTCGGCAGCTCTCAGAAGATGAGATCACTGAGTATGTGACAACAGGTGATCCTATGGACAAAGCCGGGGCCTACGGGATTCAAGGGAAAGCTGCCCAATTTGTAAGCTCCATTGAGGGATCTGTTGAAAACGTGATGGGATTACCGATTGAATTGGTCAAGAGACTTCTGAGGGAACATGGTTGGCAAGGATCAGATAGATAAACAACTTTCATTTGTGAAAGATGAAATCAGTCATGCTTGCAGACGTGTGTCTCGTTTACCTCAGGAGATTCGGCTTGTGGCCATTTCCAAGATGCAGGCATCATCGGCGATTCAAGCTGCCTTTGAGTGCGGTCAAGTTGAATTTGGGGAGAACTATGTTCAAGAGGCACAAAAAAAGATGTTGGATCTTTCCGCACTTGCAATCCAATGGCACTTTGTAGGGCACATTCAAACCAACAAGGTTAAGCAGATCGTTGGAAAATTTACCCTGATTCACTCGGTGGATCGCATTGAGGTCGCGCGGGAGATTTCAAAGTGCGCGGGCAAGCTCGGTACATCACAAGATATTTTGATCGAGGTGAACCTTGGTGGTGAACTTTCAAAATCGGGAGTCTTGCCAGATCAGGGTGAGGATTTGATCAGGGAGATCCTGCAACTGTCGCAGATTCGCATTTGTGGCCTCATGGCGCTTCCGCCGATCTCTGAAAGGGCCGAAGATTCTCGACTCTATTTTTCTCGATTGAGAACTTTAAGGGAGACTTGGGGGCACTCTCTTGGTATCCTAGAAGAGTTGTCCGAGCTTTCCATGGGAACGAGTGACGACTACGTGGTGGCCATTGAAGAGGGTGCCACGATCGTTCGCGTTGGGACTAAGATTTTTGGGTCTCGAAGATGAACAACAGAAGGAGTCGTTATGGTTTCAAGCAATCAAGAGATAGGATTCATCGGCACGGGTCATCTTGCTCAAGCGATCATCAAGGGTCTTATTGATTCAAGTATTGTTCCCCCAGAGAAGATCATTGGGAGCAACCGGTCTCCAGGAAAGTTGCAAAAGGTTGTGGATCTCTATGGAATTCGATCTGCGCCAAATAATGAAAAGTTGGTTGAGGAGGCTCAAGTTGTCTTTGTTGCGGTTAAACCTCAGGATCTTGCCGAAGCCCTTGAGCCGATCAGCAGTCTTTTTGACAAATCTCACATCGTAGTGAGTCTGGCGGCCGGCATATCGTTAAAACAGCTGAAACGTTACTTTCCAAATGGTTCGGCCGTTGTGAGGGTGATGACCAATACGCCGATCCTTATTCGGCGCTCGGTGATTGGATATTGTGTCTCTGAGGGGGCGGAGTATTCCAGGAACATTATCGAGAGACTACTTACGCCGTTAGGTTATCTGGTCCCTGTTGAGGAGGGAGACCTCTTTGAAGCATTGACGGTCGCCTGCAGCAGTGGAACAGGATTTGTTTTCGAACTCATGCAGTACTGGATCGAATGGCTCGAGGAGCATGGCTTTAATGAATCCGTTGCTCGTAAGATGACCGTCGAAACCTTTTTAGGTGCGGCCTTGTTGGCCGATGGAGAAAGTCAAACAACCATAATTGAGCTTCAAAAGAGGATTGTTTCTAAAAAGGGGGTGACCGCCGCGGGTCTTGATTCTCTTCGAGAGCTCGAGGTCGAGCGTGCACTCAGGATCAGCTTTGAGAAGGCGGCTTTGCGAGATCGTGAATTAGGTAGTGGCCGGAGCGAAACCTCATTTCGGTGAATTTGTCATAAGTTTTCCCACTAGGTAGTGCTAAGGTCTAGGTTCACGGGGGTGCAGCTTGAAGGTGGGCTCATTTCTTTCTATTCTAGGAGAAAGTCTACCAGGAGATAGAAATGAAGATAGCGCCCATTGACATTGCACACAAGGAGTTCGATCGGAAGTTCATGGGATTTGATCCTACTCAGGTCGCTCATTTTTTGACATCTATCTCATCTGAGCTTGAAGATCTCATTAAAGAGAGAAACTCTCTTAAAGAAAATTTGCGTGAAAAAGAGCTTACGGTCTTAGATTTCAAAGAACGCGAGCAGGCACTGAAAAAGACCCTTGAAACAGCCACCCAAATGGCTGAGCGAATTCGCACCGATGCGGAACGAGAGGCTAAGTTGATCGTCAATGATGCTAACTACAAGGCCGAAACCATCGTTCGAGATGCGCGTGACTCACTCAAGAGAATCTATCAGGAGATCAGTGAGTTGAAGAAGATTCGAGTTCAATTTGAAAGCAATCTTAGGGCTCTGGCTCAAGCCCATCTGGCCATCTTGGATGAGGGCGCAAAGTACATGCCCACAACCACAAAGGGCATCCTCCCGCAGGCCGAACCGCCTCAATCGAACTAAGACTCGCACCAGGTACTATCTAGTGCTTGGCGCCAAGCACTATCTAGGGGCAGTCCGGTAATTCCATTTTTGCCGATTTCTATAAGTTTTCCTTATACCTTCGTTGAGCCTCCTCGAGTTAGCGCCTCTGGCTAGCCCTTCGTAATCATTCGGACTTGGAGTTTTTCAGATTCTTTCTTGATGGCGTCATCTTCGTATTGGCTTGAGACTAATATAGATGAGTGCGAGATGTCCATTTTTTGGATCAGCTCCAAGCCATTTTCTGATTGTCCTAATAACTCAAAGTCAACTAAGAAAAGGACATGGTCCTTGGCGTGAGTCTGGCACCAGATTTTGAAATCCGAACCAGAGGTAAAACTCAAAATAGGTACGCCTTGAATACGGTTTTTCCAAACTTGGTGGATCGATAGATCATCGTCTAATACGACCACAAGACTGTACTTTGACATATCTAACTGTTCTACGAACCACGATGGAGAGTCCGCTCTTGGAAGATGAAGGTCAACAATGGTCCCCTGACCGGGTACGCTTTGAATGTTCAGTGTTCCTCCAATGTTCTCGATGGTTCTTCGCGCATGAAGAACTCCGATCCCAGATCCGCTTTGACTCTCTTTTTTTCCGAAAGATACAGGCATCTCTCCGAGTCTATCTAGAACATCTTTCTGAATTCCAACACCGTTGTCTTGAACTCTAATGTGCACTTGATTCTTTGTGCCATTTACACGAACAACAATCTTTCCATGCCTATCTATAATTGCTTCAACCGAATTGTTTATGAGATTGGACAGTGCTCGTTTAAATTCAACCTGATCAATCCTAGCAAAGCAACCATAGGATTGATTCAGATCAGAAGATATTTCAATGTCCATTCGGTTTCGATATTGGACTCGTTTTTCAGAAATCAGCATGTCCACAAGAACGGGGATGAGTTCTGTTGTGGCAGTTGATTTTACAGATGCCGAAGTTTCCTTGTCACCTTGTTGAGTCAATTTTGCTTTACTCAAAAGTGTATTTGCTATGTCGTTGATTCGATTAGCTGCATTACGCAGGAGCAATCTTTTTTCTTCGGGGACCTGGTCAAGAGTATTGACAACCAAGGTAAGTGCAGAAAGTGGTGATCTTATGTCATGGGAAACCTGTCTTGCAGTTTGTTCCAAGAGCAAAACTTTCTCGGATTTTAGTTTTTGCAAATGAAGTTCGTGAAGATTTCTCTCTAATGTGTCAACGGCATTTTCAAGAATTCTAATTTCATTTTTTTCACCCTCCAAAGGCGAACTTTGAGCCTTATGCAGCACCTTGTTGGATAGATCCTCAATAGGTTTGACAACGAGATCTTTGAGTCTGTGAATTCCATAAACAACTGAAAGAGTCGTAACCAAGAAGATGCCGCCCAGCATTCCAAAAAAAGAGATATAACCGTTTTCCGAATCCTTAATGGTAATTTGAATCGAATCCACCTGTTCGTGATTTTCAAACGAGCCGACAAAGATTTTGTTCTCAAATTGACTTTCCAAATCAGAAGTGGAAATTGCAACAAAAAGAACACCTACTGTTCTAGCATTAGGGCCCGACTGCTGTTGATCATCGAGACGCACAATCTTTTTGAGAATGAGAAATCCATTTACAGAGGAATAAGGAGCTCGCTCAGTGTCTCTTAACAAAACTTGTTCTAGGTCAACTGTGGAAACGTTTCCCAAATTTCCAGTTCGAATCAACTCTTGGTAATCCTTCGATACGAGCATCCAATACGTTTGTAATGATTGTTTCTGTACAAATTCTGTAATTCTGCCATAGACACGGTTTTCAAGAAATGGACGCATGACATCGGGTGCCAATAAAAAATCCGTGACTTCAGAAGATCGCAAAAAAAGCTCTGCATCGTTTTCTAAAAAAGTGAGCTGTCTCTGAATATCAGAAACAATTTGTCGGTTTTGAAATTCAACCATATTTTTGCGACGAGTTTCAACATTATAAATTAAATATCCAAAGACCAACGACGCCAAACTGATGGGAAGAATGCCAACAAAAAATTGAATGGATATAAATTCTTGTTTCAAAGTTCGTCTATTCATAGCGCAAAGACTGCCACCATTTATTAAGCACCTTAAGCTCTTCGTTGCCAGGTGGACGAATTTCTACTGCAGATGAATCTTGAACACTCTTGAGAATTTCCCTGTAAAGCTTGATCACCTTTGGGTGAAGGCCTTTGGTATGGTTCAGATAGGGGGAAAAATATTGTGTTTTTTCCATATTCCATTCAATGCTCTCACGATCTGTAATGGCCTCTACGATTCGGATGAGACGAGATTTCTTTTGTTTTGTATTGGAAGTGATGCAAACGTAGTCAATTCCTACAACCGGATGATGTTTTGCAGCAGCAAAAGTCAGCCACGGAACAGATACATTGCCTGATGCCGAGGCTCCTTGCCAACCGTATGTCGCAAAGTTGCCTTTTTTAATGATGTTTTCGATGCTAGATGCGAAATCCTCTTTTTTTAAAAAATTCCTATTATGTGATAGCAGAGAGACACAGTTCTTAAGTGGGTTCGTCTTTCCACAACTTTTGACATTGTCAAGCAATAAACGCGTTGCCACTTCAAGTTGATCATCAATAACACCGATTCGTATTCCATTTTCTTTGAGTTTCACGAGGTGGAATAAGGACGCCGGTGTTTCTTTTACAAATCTTGAATCGTAACTGTATACGGTAGAAGACCAAAGATACGGTATGCAGTTGTTTTTGACGACGATATCGGTGTGGTAGTTATCCACTCGTTTCATTTGTAATTTTCGTAACGAAACATCGTCGATTAGCTTAGATTGAAACAGAACTGGTAATATTGAATTTGAAACCACGATTATATCAAACCCATGTGTTTTTATCGCCAACTTACTTAATGCAACTTCGTTAGATCGATATTCTACAACTTGAATCTTCTCGCCTAATTTTTCAAGCTTGAGCAAGATTCTCTTATCAAGATAGTCCCACCAATTAAGAACCCTAACAGTTTCGGCAGAAACGCTTGTTTGCCACAAGAACATCAGTAAAATGTAGATTCGCCCGGTCATTTCAATTCCATTGTGTAGAAAATTATTTCGATGAATTCTAGCAACGAATTAGGGCACATATCAAATCAATTGTAGTCTGTTCGGAAAATTCTGCGATGCAAATTGCGAAGGTGTTTTTTATCAGATTGAATAAAAATCGACGAAGGACTAGCCAGAAGCTAATCCGAGGAGATCTTTGTTCAATCTGGTGAAAAAGAACGAGGAAGTTGTGTCGTAGAATTTTCCGAACGGACTATATGTAGTTTTTTTTCTGCCGTATTTGAATCAAAACTTTGGAGAGCTCCTCAAAGCCCTCGCCACCTGGTTTTTGTGTTACAAATTGAGGCTTGTGATGCATTTGGTGAACAAAGTTTTGAACATTTGCAACGCCAACTGAAAACGGAAAATATCCAAACATAGGTTCATCGTTTGGCGAGTCGCCGCAGAAGATCACCCGATCTTTGCATTCGTCCAAATTGAGTTGATGCTCATTTTGAAAATAGATCTTACAGGTCGAAAGTTTGTCGTACTCGCCGAACCATCCATTGACATGAATGGAACTTACTTTGGCTTGAGCGCCATGTTTTTGAAAGATCGAAACAATTTGATTCACGCTTTTGGGATCCAGTGGGGGGACATCTTCACAAAAATCAATGGCAAGATCCATTTGTCGACAAAACTGATCAGAAGCCACTTGAGCTCCTGGAATGTTGTTAAGCACCTCTCCCTCGATCTTCTTAAGAAGTTGGCGGTTCTTCTTTCGCAACTCTTCCTGAACTAGATAAACGCGTTTCATCTGACCCTTGAGTTGACGAAAATAGAGCCCTCCATTTTCACCAACAACTCCATCCACAGGCCAAAAACGAGCTATCATTTCACACCACCCCGCGGGGCGACCGGTGATGGGCACAATCTGAAATCCGTGATCATTGAGTTTCCAAAGGGCATCGTAGGCTGGACTTTTCAATTTGCCATGATCGGTGAGGGTGTCATCGATATCGGTAAGTACCCATCGTATGGAGCTTGCATCCAGCTCCTTCAGTGACTTCATGTGCCCCTCCCTCTGTTTCTCGAGTCTCAATCTTATGGAACAGACCCTAAGTCCTAACGGCATGCGTTGATTGGAATTTCCTCTTGCTTGCCCTATCTATCCAAACCATCTTATAAGCCTACCTTCTATTTACAATTTCGAAATTGGGATTATGGCAAAGAGAGCGCAAACAGGAAATAAGAAGTTGGTTATTGTGGAGTCACCGGTCAAGGCGAGGACGATCAAACGTTTCTTGGGCGGGGATTATGTGGTGGAATCGTGCATGGGCCATGTGCGGGACTTGCCGCAGTCGGCTAAGGATTTGCCAGAAAGATATAAGAAGGAGTCTTGGGCTTCGTTGGGTGTCGATGTCGACCACGGTTTTGAACCCTACTACTGTGTGCCAAAATCAAAACTCAAAGTTGTAAAGAGCCTTAAGGAGCACCTTGAAGGGGCGAATGAGCTGATTCTCGCAACCGACGAAGACCGTGAAGGAGAGAGCATCAGTTGGCACTTGGTTGAAGTTCTCAAGCCAAAAGTTCCAGTGAAACGGATGGTGTTTCACGAGATCACAAAGGAGGCCATCTCAGACGCGCTTAAGAGCTTTCGTACCATTGATCAGAATTTGGTGCGAGCTCAAGAGGCAAGAAGGATCTTGGACCGATTGGTTGGCTATACACTTTCTCCGCTCATTTGGAAAAAGGTCGCTTATGGTTTGTCCGGCGGTCGAGTTCAATCTGTTGCCGTACGCCTTTTGGTTGAGAGAGAGCTTGAGCGAATCACCTTTGAATCATCGAAGTATTGGGGTGTTTTGGCCAATTGCAAAAAAGAGGGGGATCTCTTTGAAGCTCGTTTGGTGAGTTTGGATGGCCGTCGCATTGTGACCAGCCGCGATTTTGATCGCACCACGGGTAAGTTGAACGATAAGGGCGATCTCTTAAGTCTGGGTGAGGAAAAGGCTCAGGAGTTGGCAAAGACTCTTCTTAAAGAGAAGTGGGTTGTCTCAGACATTGAGGAAAAGCCCATCACTCGTAAACCACCACCACCTTTTATCACCTCAACTCTTCAACAAGAGGCCAACAGAAAGTATGGATTTGCGGCACGTAAAACCATGCAGGTCGCTCAAAAACTTTATGAACGTGGTTTTATTACCTACATGAGAACTGATTCAACGGCCCTTTCACAACAGGCCATCACGGCAGCCCGTGAGTGTGTGATGGAGCTTTATGGATCTGAGTACCTTCCCAAAGAGGCTCGGATCTATTCAGGGAAGAAGGTAAAGGGTGCTCAAGAGGCCCATGAAGCGATTCGACCTGCAGGGACACGATTTGCCACACCCAGTGAGTTGGGACTTGCTGATGAGGAGTTCAAACTTTATGACCTGATTTGGAAGCGAACCGTTGCAAGCCAAATGGAAAACTGCCAACAAAAGCAGCAAAAGGTTGTGCTTCAGGTCGACAAGGCGGTCTTTCATGCTCATGGGATGGTCATTGTATTTCCTGGTTTTCTGCGCGCCTACGTTGAGGGAACAGATGATCCAGAGGCAGCTTTGGAGGAGCGCGAAACCTATTTGCCACTTTTAAAGGTTAAAGAAGAGGTCAAGTGCGATTCACTCAAGGCCACCGATCACGAAACCAAACCGCCGCCGCGATTCACAGAGGCATCCTTGGTGCAGACCATGGAAAAAGAGGGGATTGGGCGACCATCAACTTATGCCACTGTGATCGGCACCATCATTGATCGCGGATATGCACGAAAAAATGGAAATGCGCTTGTCCCAACCTTTACAGCCATGGTGGTCTCGAAGCTTTTGAGCCAGCATCTACCTCAATATGTTGATCTTGGCTTTACTTCCCAGATGGAGAGTAACCTGGATGAAATTGCCCAGGGAGAACTTGAGTGGACTGGATACTTGAAGGGGGTCTATTTCGGAAAGGATGGGCTAAAGAATCAGGTCGAGGTGCAACAAAAGAAGATTGATCCTGATGAGGCGAGACTTTTGAAGTTGCCAGGTCTAGAGGAGTTGAACTTCCGCGTGGGTCGCTACGGAGCCTACGTTTGCAAGTCGGCTCAGAGAGGGGACAAGGAGATTTGTGCTTCGCTCCCTGATGCTGTTGCGCCAGCAGATTTGACTTCGGAGATTGCCAATAAGTTGATTGATCAAAAGATCAATGGAGCTGACGCAATTGGAAAGGATCCTGAGAGTGGTCTGCCGGTCTATGTTTTGACCGGTCGATATGGGCCCTATGTTCAATTGGGGGACTCCGATGGCGAGAAGCAAAAGATCAAACGTGCCACGATTCCTCCTGACAGGAAGCCCGAAGAGATCACTTTAGAAGAGGCCTGCATGCTTTTAAAACTTCCCCTTACTTTGGGCGATCATCCTGAAGTCAAGGAGCCTGTTAAGGTCGGGTTCGGCCGATTTGGCCCCTATGTGGTTTGCAAAGGGGAGTACCGATCGATCCCAAAGGGACAGTCTCTTTTTGAGGTCACTTTAGATCAGGCGCTCCATCTGTTGCGACAGCCCAAAGGACGACGTGGCCAAAAGAAGGTGATTCAGGAACTTGGAGTTCATCCATCCAATGGTGAGAAGGTCTTGGTGATGGATGGCAAGTACGGACCCTACATCAACTGTGGAAAGACAAATGCCTCTTTGAATAAAGAGAGTGATCCCACAAAAGTAACCCTCGAAGAGGCTTTGGCACTTCTTGGTGGCAAAGAAGAGAGTGGTCAAGCAACTAAAAAAAGTGGAAAATCTTCAAAAAAAGCCTCTGGGGAAAAGTCCGGGGAAAAAACGGTCGAGAGATCCGGTAAAAAGGTTGGGCGGACCACCAAGACAAGTAAGAAGGGTAAGAAGAGCTCCAAAGCGACGACAGCACGATCATCAAAAGATCGACAATTATCATAAAATTGAAGGTTTCCTCGAGTCTAACCGAAAGTATTAGGGATGTTTCATTAAGACCATTTCGTTTTTGCAGTGTAGGAAAGGTAATTTATGTATAAGAGCGATTTCATAAGTTTCATAAGAAAGTGGACATTTGGAGTTCTTCAATCGATTTTGTTCATCGGTCTTGTTGGCACGGCGGTTACAGTACCGGCCGCAGAGGGCAAAAAGGAAGATGATGAGGGGCTTCAGTGTGAACATCTCCACCTTATTGCTCAAGGATATCTTGCTCAGCATGTGACCTACAGTCAGTTCGACTCCAATCTGGAGCGACGGACCATTGATCAGTTCATTAAACGTCTGGACTCTTCCAAGATTTACCTTTTGAAGCCCGACATCGATCTGATCACTCAGTGGCTTACCAAATATTTTCGATCCAACAAGAGGTCGGATTGTCAAGCGTTGGTTGAGATTCAAAAGCTCTATTTGAAGAGGGTGACGGACCGGGCGGAATTTGCAAAGAAAGTCTTAGATAAGAATTTCAAATTTGATAAGAACGTTTCGCTGGTTTTGAACTCAAAAAAGCGAGACTATTTTGCTTCACAAAGTGAATTGGAAAACTATCAGAGAAAATACATTCACTTTCAGGTCTCAAGCTATCTCAACACAGACATGGAGCTCAAAGAGGCCAAAGAGCACGTCATTCGTGCCTATGAGAGGACTGTAAGGCGCATCAGTGAGTGGAAGCAGGAAGATCTCTACTCATCCTATCTTGACTCCTTTGCAAGGTCATTGGATCCACACTCGACCTTCTTTTCCTATGATGCTCTAGAAGATTTTCAGATCTCCATGAGCCTGAGTCTTGAAGGGATCGGGGCAACTTTGAGCCAACAAGATGGTTTTACGGTTGTGGAGCAATTGGTACCTGGAGGTGCGGCCGATCGCCAAGGAAGTCTTGAAACCAAGGATAAGATCATTGCAGTTGGGCAAGGGGAGCATGGTAAGTTTGAAAATGTGATCGAGATGGATCTTCGTGACGTCGTCAGAAAGATACGGGGGCGTAAGGGTACGAAGGTTCGGTTACGAGTATTAAGAAAAAAGGAAAAGGCTCAGGAAAAGCTCGACATCGTATTGGTTCGTGACGAGATTAAGCTTGAAGACGAGGCTGCTGCCATCTCCTACATTGATCGCAAGATTGGCGAGAGGTCCTTCAAAATTGGAATCCTCAATCTGCCATCGTTTTACTCGGATTCTAAGAGTGGAGGTCGAACAAGTGCTTCTGACATGAAGAAGCTTTTAGCTGAAGCTAAGAAGAACAAAGTGGACGGGATCGTGCTTGACCTGTCGAAAAATGGCGGGGGAAGTCTTGATGACGCTGTTGCAATCTCAGGACTCTTTTTCAAAACGGGAGCTGTGGTAAAGCAGTCTGGTAAGAATCCCAAAAAGAGTGAAAAGGTGCTCGCCGACACAGATGAGTCCGTCGATTACAACGGACCTCTCGTGGTTCTTACAAGTCGTGTCACTGCGAGTGCCTCAGAGATCGTATCGGGAACCTTGCAAGATTACAGGCGTGCGGTCATTGTGGGCGCTGATCACACTTTTGGCAAGGGGAGCATTCAGTCGGTGATCCCACTACCTCAAAAATTGGGCGCATTCAAAGTGACGATAGGTTACTTTTTTGTGCCTGGTGGAAATTCAACACAGCATCGTGGAGTCTCTTCTGATGTGATCTTTCCTTCGGCACTGGATTCCGATGAGATTGGGGAGAAGAGCTTAGACTACTCATTGCCGCCAAAGAAGCTAAAGCCCTTTTTGTCCGAAGAGGCTTACGTAAGCAATGGCGACGGAATGTGGAGAAAGATTGATGAGCATCAAGTTGCCATTCTTAAAGAAAAGTCAAGACTTCGTGTCTCTCAGAATGAAGAGTTTAAGAAAATTCAAGAAAGTCTCGTAAAGGCAGAAAAGAAGAAGGACGAGATTGTAAAGGTTGGCGAGTTGCTCAAAGAGCGAGAAGAGGAAGAGAAAAAAGAGAAGGAAGAGGGGAAGGTCAAGAGCAAAGAGGAGCGACTTGCCCTATATTTGAAACGTCCTGAGATTCAAGAGTCCATGAATGTGATCAGTGATTTGATTGAGATTCAGTCCAAAGACGACTCTCTCCTTGTTCGAACCCATGGAGAGAAAAAAGGTCTTTCGTCGGATCAAAATGATACAGCAAACCATGATTGAGTAACCACTATTGAGCTGGAGCAAAAAGATGAGCGGAGCGTATTCGAAGAAGATAAAGCTAAAACCTTTTGATAAGTATGACTACTATCAGAAATCAGTTCAGTCCCCTGATGTGGATGTGGAGTTCTTAAGAGATGTATATCAGGAGATCCGTGGCAAGAAGCCCATATCAATGAGAGAGGATTTTTGTGGGACGCACCTTCTTTGTTGTGAATGGGTGAAGCTCCATAGGTCTTTTGAAGCATACGGTGTGGACCTTGACCCAGAGCCGATCGAATATGGAATGATGCACTCCCAATCACAGCTAAGCAATCATCAAAGGTCACGAGTTCACATTGTTCAAAACAATGTTCTCAGTAAAAAACTTCCTCGAGCCGACATCATCGTGGCTCAGAACTTTTCCTATTTTATTTTTAAAACACGTAAGCTTCTACTGAAGTATCTGAAACGAGTGCACAGCACATTAGAGAATCAGGGCATTGCCGTTTTGGACTGTTTTGGCGGATCCCAATGCATGGGCGCCATTGAAGAGGAGACAGCTCATAAGGATTTTAGTTATTTTTGGGATCAAGAATTCTTTGATCCCATCACCAATCATGGCCTCTTCTACATTCACTTTAAGCGAAAAGGGGAGAAGAAACGCGAACGAGTCTTCACCTATGATTGGCGCATGTGGTCCATACCAGAGATCCGAGAGATGATGGACGAAGCGGGCTTTTCAAAGACCTATGTCTATTGGGAAGGCACGGACCGCAACGGCGATGGTGATGGCAAGTTCGTCCAAGTTGAAACAGGTGAAGAGTGTGAATCCTGGGTCGCCTACGTCGTGGGCGAACGGTGAGTCTATCTCACAATTTGTATTGCTCGCGGTTAAATTGTATGTAAAAATAA
Organism: Pseudomonadota bacterium; assembly: GCA_014584465.1. Classification (GTDB taxonomy): domain Bacteria; phylum Bdellovibrionota; class Bdellovibrionia; order Bdellovibrionales; family JACTMU01; genus JACTMU01. The sequence goes on from JACTMU010000012.1 coordinate 134,445, forward strand.
CCACATGTACACCAGATTATTGGGTAAGAGCCTCCAATCCTCCCCTAAGAGCATCTTGCTATTAGGGCCCCGGCAAGTTGGCAAGTCTACACTGATCAAACAATTAAAACCTGACATGATCATCAACCTTGCAAGCGAGAAGGAGTACTTTGATTTTCAAAGCCATGTTGGAGAGCTTGAAAATCGCCTTGAAGGTCGAACCCCCAAAACCGTGTTCATTGACGAGATTCAACGAATTCCAAGGTTATTGAACACAGTTCAGGCTCTTCTAGACGAAGGACGAGAAATTAAGTTTTTTCTAACTGGTTCGAGTGCACGTAAGCTTCGAAAGGGTAGGGCTAATTTGCTTCCGGGACGTCTGTTCTCTTACGAAATGGCGCCTCTTTGTGTTGAAGAGATGGCAACGGACTGGAACGTAAATAATGCTCTCCAGTTTGGAAGTCTGCCGGGAGTTCTTAATCTGAAGAATTCAAGAGAGAAGAAGAAGCTCCTCCTAAGCTATGCCAACACCTATCTCAAAGAGGAGATCTTGGCGGAATCTTTAGTCAGGGGGATTGATGGATTTGTTCGATTTTTGCGAGAAGCCGCAGTTATGGCGGGTGATTTTTTGGATTATTCGAAACTTTCAAGAAGAGCGAAAGTTCCACGACAATCTGTCGTCAGGCATTTTGAGGTCCTTGAAGATACGCTGATTGTGAAGGCGATCGAAAATGATCCCGACTTGGATTCAGCTGAGAATGATCTCATTAAACACCCTCGGTATTTCCTTTTTGATGTTGGTGTGTGCAATGCGCTTAAGGGGAGCTTTGACATATCAGGGGATCGAATCGGCTCTTTGTGGGAACATCTCGTCTTCAATCAATTGGTTAATACAGGTTGCGCCAAAGACATTCCAATCCGAATTAATAATTTCAGGACTCGAGGTGGCCTCGAAGTTGATTTTATTGTACAGATTGATGGAGTCAAGTTTGCTATAGAGTGCAAGGCGACCCAAATGGTCACAGAGGTTGATACGAAGAATCTGGGCAAGATAAAGTCTTACTATCGGAAAATTGAGAAACTATTGATCTACTTCGGTCCACACCCCAAAAAAATCAATGGCGTTTGGGCGTTGCCTTTGCCAAAGGCACTTAAACATTTAGGGTTATGAGCATTTCTAAAAAGCACTCAAACGTTCTGCGGGAATTTAGGGAGTACTTTGGGTTATAGATCCTAGACTTTTCCAAAAAAATTATAGAATTTTACTTTGATTAATTTGCAGATTTTCTGGTTATGAAACATGCGACGACATTGTATCTTACGTTGTCACTGCTATCTACATATCTATCCGTTGTAAACGACATGGAGTCTATTTTCCCATACGATCTGGCGATCGTATTTCCCCTGTCACGAATTTCATCGTTGATATCGCTGAACGAGAGCTTATCCCACTTGTCACAATGGACCCCTGATGCTCCGGCCATTGAAATTGAGGTCATCAGTGTTACGGCTGCGATTGTTGATAAAATTGCTTTCATTTTGTCCTCCTTTCATTTGTTAATGGACAAAAACATGAAAAAGCAATCTTGATGCCAAACCGATGGAGGTTAGAATCCTTATATTTGAGCTCATTTCAAAATAGAACGAAGTGCTCAACCAGAGCTCCTCTTGTGACAATTGTTGTTGACAGATATCAGATGTCTAGACGTTCGCTATGATAAAATCCTGGGGAAGAGTGGGTCCCCCTTTTCAATGGGGGTCCCTTCCTTAAGAAGGTCGCTTTGGAGAGCGTCCGAATAGGAGACATCCTTTGACCAGCCAATCCGACGAAGAAGCTCGGTGATCTTCTGAGGCATCACAGGATAGAGCAAGATGGAGGCAATCCGCAGCACCTCAAGGGAGGCGCGCAGGGACTCGCCAGCAAGGGCCAGATTGGTCTTTGCCTCTTTCCAGGGTGCGAGCTCCTCAAGGTAGCGATTGGCTTCATTGAGTAAGGCAATCACCTTCTCAATGGCCATGTTGGGTGCCATCTGTTCGATCTCCTTTTTCACATGCAGAGGTGTCGCAATTGCAAGATCTAAAAGAGGCTTTGTCTTTTCGTGGTTCAGGGTGAGTGGTGGAATCTTGCCTTCAAAATACTTGGCAATGAGTTGGGTGGTGCGACTTAAGAGGTTTCCAAGATTGTTGGCAAGCTCCGCATTGACTCGGGCAATGACAAGATCGACGGAGAACTGAGCATCATTTCCAAGATAGATATCTCGGCAGAGAAAGTACCGTAGAGCATCCACACCCACAATGTCTTTTACATCAAGAGGACTTACGCCTGTTCCACGAGATTTGGCCATCTTCTCATTGTCGGGAGTGAGCCACCAACCATGTGCAAATATCTGCTTTGGCAGAGGCGCCCCAAGGGCCATGAGCATTGTGGGCCAATAGACCGCATGGGTCATCAAAATATCTTTGCCGATCAGATGAATGGCACCGCCTTGAGGTGGGCACCACCACTTCTTAAACTCTTCGTCTCGTTCGGGCTGCAAAAACCCCACCCCCGTTGCATAGTTAAGGAGAGCGTCAAACCAAACGTAGGTGACATATTCAGAATCAAATGGGATCTCAACTCCCCAGGTGAGACGACTTTTGGGACGACTGATGCAGAGATCTTCAAGGGGCTGTTTGAGAAATCCCAAGACCTCTCTCTTCTTGGATTCAGGTTGAATGAACTCGGGATGGGTCTCGATCCATTCAATAAGTCGCTTTTGGTATTTGGACATTTTAAAAAAATAGTTCTTTTCTGTGATGCGTACGACTTCGTTGTCGTTAGGACTCTTGCCATCCACCAGATCCTTCTCTTGATAGAAGATTTCCTCACTGACGCAGTACCAGCCCTCATACTCATCGTCGTAGATATCTCCTTTCTCACGCAACAGAGAAAGGGCTCTTTGGACCGCCTTTTTATGAAATGGGTCTGTTGTGCGAAAAAAGATGTCGTAATTGATCTCAAGCTCTTTCCAGATCTCTTTGAAGCGTGGGACAAGTTCATCGCAATGTTCCTGAGGGGTCTTGCCTCGTTTGTCTGCCGCATTTTGCGCCTTTTGTCCGTGTTCGTCGGTCCCGGTCAACAATCGCGTTTGGTCACCAAAGAGCCTGTGGTATCGAGTCAGCACATCAGCGACCACGGTGGTGTAGGCGTGGCCAATGTGAGGTGTATCATTGACGTAATAGAGCGGAGTCGTAAGGTAAAAGTTCATGATTCATCCTCGGAGTTGTCATTTTTTATATTAAAAACCTTGAAGAACTCTTTTCGCATTTGAGTTAAGTGGGTCAAGGAGGCCAGGGTACGTAAATAATCCTTTACAGGTTCAAGTGGATGTCCTCCGTAGGCCCCTGGTTTGGTTACGGACTGATGAATGGCCGATCGACCAGCAATCTGTACATGGTCTGTAACCGTGATGTGTCCGTTGACGGTTGAATGTCCTCCGCAGGCAAAATGGTCCCCTATACGAGTTGATCCAGCGGTTACAAAACCGGCGGTGACCAAACCGTGTTTTCCAATTTCAAAATTGTGGGCAAAGTGGCAAATGTTGTCAATTTTGGTGCCATCGCCAATTCGGGTGGGCTCGATCGTTCCACTGTCCACCGCAGAGTGGGCTCCGATTTCAACATCATCGCCAATGACAACGCCACCAGTTTGAGGAATTCGATAGTGTTTACCTTGAGAATCATGAGCAAAACCGTAACCTTCTGTGCCAATGGAGACATGGGACTGGAGAAAGCACCGGTTCCCAATCTTCGTGTTTCGGCCTAAAAAGCAGAGTGGTTGAATCGTACAATCATCGCCGATCACCACCCCCTCTTCAATCACGGTGCTTGCACCAATGAAGCAATTTTTTCCAATGATTGCATCTTCATAGATGGTTGCATGTGGCCCGATCACCACCCCCTCTCCTAAGGTTGCTGAGGCGGCAATGGTGGCCGAAGGGTGGATTGCATATCCCTCAAACTTGCTTGAGCGAGGATCAATCCAAAAGAATCGTTTAGCAACAAGAGCCATGGTCAATGAGACATTTTTTGAAATGAGAAGGGTCAATGAGTCCGATCGATCTGAAAATCTTTCCAGCCATCTCGGATGAAGTAGGAGAGCTCGTATCTTGTGATTTGCACAGGCAGATCGACAGGACTTTTCATTGTCGACAAAGACGAGGGAGTCGCCGGAAGCTCTATCGGGTGTGCTTCGGTGAGAAACGGTGACCGTGAGATCGCCGCGTGTTTCCTGGATCAAAGAAGAGAATTCTCGAGCGATCTGTCCACATTCAACCGGTTGACATTGATCTCGATGATCACCAAGGTCTTCATTTTCCCTCATGAGGGCCCTCCAAAAAGATGCAGCGCATAAACTTACCTTTGATCATCTATGATCTTCTGCACTCATTTCGAATGCAGCTCCTACCGTCGAGTGATCCCGACTTCCCCGACCGCTGTGTTGCTGCTCTAAAAGTACATTTTCGTGCTTAGATTACACTACATTGTCGAGGGTTTCACCTAACTTTTGCTTGTCTTTGGCGGGGCTTTAAGAATAATAAGAGAGAACAGTGGACGAGGCTCTTAGGCAAAAGTAGAATGCGATTGGAAAAAGATGGTTTATGGCAAAAGATGATTTAGCGCAGATTGACGGCAAGATTGTGGATGTGGGTGCCGGAGGCCTCTACAAAGTTAAGCTTGATAACGAATTAGAAATTCAAGCTAAGTTGTGTGGAAAGATGCGACGGTTTAATATTCGAGTGGTGGTAGGAGATAAGGTGACCGTTGGGGTTTCACCCTATGACCCCACCCATGGACTTATTTTGTATCGCCACAAGTAGGTGGCTCTCAGGGAGAATGGAAACTACATTTCAAACTTTCTTGACCACGTTTCTTCCAGGAATTCCTCTTAACTCCGCAGCCGCAGTGATCGAGCTGACCAAGGAGGGGGGCACGGTGCCCTTCATTGCTCGTTATCGCAAAGAGAAGACGGGAAATCTTGATGAGGTGCAGATCCGAGAAGTTTTGGATCTGCATGAAACCTTTGAAGAGATTGTAAAACGAAAGCAGTTTCTGATTAAGGAGATTCATTCCCAGGGCAACTTGACCGATGAGCTTAAGGCGCGGATTGAGGCCTCCATGAATCTCGAAGAGCTGAATGAGATCTATCGTCCCTTCAAAAGAAAGAAGAAGACGAAAGCGACCCTTGCTCGTGATGCCGGTTTGGAGCCCCTTTCACAGTGGATTTGGGATCTTGGTCATGGGCTGATTCAAGATTCGACGGCGATGGAAGTTCGCGCCAAAGAGTACATCAACCCCAAGGCTCAGTTTGTGACCTATGACATGGCCCTCAAGGGGGCTATGGACATCCTTGTGGAAAGGGTGGCAAACACTCCACACCTACGTGAAGAGGTCCGAAAGGAGCTCTTCGAAAATGGAAAGATTCATTCCAAAAAGACTAAGAAATTTAAAGAGCACTCCAAATATGAGATGTACGCTGAGCATGAAGAGGGCGTCAGTGGCCTGATGGACAAAAAGGCCAGCCACAGGTACTTGGCTATGCGTCGAGCTTGGCAAGAGGAGGAGGTGACTCTCTCCATCCACGGAGACGAAGAGAGGCTTCTGAGAAGTTTTGAACACTTTTCTTGCACTCAACAAAATCAGGCAACCGACTTTTTAAAGCAGTGCGCCAAACAGGCACTGAATGTTCATGTACTGCCATCCATCTCCACAGAGGTGCACAGCGCTTTGAAAGAGAAGGCCGATGACCATGCCATTACGGTTTTCTCTGAAAATGTGCGAAGAGTTTTGCTGGGGAGTCCGTTTGGAGCTCGGTGCATTTTGGGGGTCGATCCCGGCTTGCGAACGGGATGTAAGGTTGCCCTTGTAGATAAAGCCGGAAGATATGTTTCTCACACCGTCTTTCAAATCAAGGGTGATGATGCTGAGGAAAAGGCAAAGAAGCTCTTTGGAGAGGTCTTTAAGCAGATCAAGATTGACGCCATTGCCGTGGGTAATGGGACTGCTGGGCGAGAGACAGAGGCCTTTGTTCGTAAGATCGTTAAAGATTTGGGTGAGAGTACACCGGTTGTAATGGTGAACGAATCCGGTGCAAGTGTCTATTCAGCCTCGGACATAGCAAGGGAGGAGTTTCCCGATTTGGACATAACGGTTCGTGGAGCAATATCCATTGCTCGACGTCTTCAAGATCCACTTGCAGAGCTCGTGAAAATCGACCCCAAGAGCATTGGAGTTGGTCAATATCAACACGATGTATCGGCCACACGTCTTAAGAAGAGTCTTCACGGAGTGGTGGAGTCGTGTGTAAACAATGTGGGGGTTGATCTCAATACGGCTTCAGAGAGTCTTCTAAGCTATGTTTCAGGTATTGGTGAGGGGTTGGCCAAGAGAATCACAGATCATCGAAAGCAGCATGGGCTCTACAAGGAGCGTGAGGATCTTCTTAAAATACCTCACTTTTCTACAAAGGTGTTTGAACAATCTGCAGGGTTTCTTCGAATTCTCGGTGGAAGTGTGGTTTTAGATCAGACGGGAGTTCATCCCGAGCGTTATTCAGCTGTTCGTGACATGGCTCATGAGTTGGGAGTCACGGTGTCTCAGCTTGTGGGCTCAGGTGCTGCATCGTTAAATCAACTTCGTGAGAAGTGGAGCAAGCTCATTGGTCCCTTCACTTTTGAGGACATTGTGAAGGAGCTTGAGAGCCCTGGTCGCGATCCGAGAGACCCATTTAAGGCATTTGCATTTAGGGACGACATCTTTGAGGTTAAAGATCTTAAGGAGGGCATGATCTGCCCCGGTATAGTGACCAACGTCACAAACTTTGGAGCCTTCGTCGACATCGGTGTTCACCAAGACGGTTTGGTTCATATTTCAGCATTGGCCCAAAAATTTGTCGATGATCCTCGAAAGGTCGTAAATCCAGGTGATCAAGTGACGGTCAAAGTTCTAGGAGTGGATTTGGACAAAAACCAGATCTCGCTCTCGATGAATTGGGATAAGCCGGTTGCACAGCGTGAAGCTCGAGAGAGGACTCCTCAAAGTGATCGACCACGTCGTGACGACCGTCCACGCCGCGAGGACCGACCTCGCAGAGAGGCTGGAGCTGGATCTGGAGCTGATCAAAAGGCTCGAGGTGACCGTCGCCCTCGTGGCGAAGGACAGGTCACCTCGGATCGACCTCGTAGAGCCAAAGAGAAGCATTCGGCGGCCAAAGGAAAGTCCGATTCTCCTAACAAGCTTCATATACGAAAAGGGAGTCCATTTAACAATCCCTTTGCGGCGCTGAACAACATCAAGCCTAAACCCTAAATTCAAAGGAGAGCTTTTCGCCCAGCTCAGCGCATTGATGCGATGTGATTGCTTTGCCACCAATGGATCAGCTACGATATTGCGTTTTACAATTTTTGATTAGAGGTCACCCATTTTAGAAAAAACAATTCACAAATTTTTGTGGACTTTTTCTCTTTGGATCATTCTGGTTCCGCAAGCTCAATGCGAAACTCTGAAGCTTGATCAATATTTGGAAGAGGTTAGAAATCAGAACACCGGTTACAAAGGGGCCATAGAAAGTGCCGAAGGAGCAGAAAGGCGAATCGTAGAGGCTGAGCTCATCACGTCGCCCAATCTCTTTGTTCACAGTCAGTGGTACCACAGTGAACTTCAGAACACTCAACCAGCTTTTCTGGGCACTTGAAACGAAAAGCAAGAGTATTCACTGGGTGTTGCTCAACAGACCTCCTTTGGACTCCAGGCCAAGCTCTATTATTTACTCAGTCACACTGCACTTGAGGGGGTGAGTCCCACGATCAACCCCGTTCCAAACTATTGGGATGGCCGGCCCATCTTGGAACTCTCTCTGCCACTTTGGAGAAATGCTTTTGGACGAGAGGTTCGTGCCAACCAAGAGGCTCTCGAAGCTCAAGCAAGGGCCACTCAACACTCAGAGAGGTTTGGTGGGAAGGTGACTCTCGTTGAGGCAGAGGCTGCTTATTGGCGTCTTTCCATGGCGCGAGAGATGCTTCAACTTCAAAAGGAGAGTTATGCTCGTGGGGCCAAGCTTCGAGAGTGGAGTTTAAAACGCAGCACCCTTCAGTTGGCGGATCGCTTCGATCTGTTGCAGGCTGAAAGTGGACTTCGAATACGGTCGTTAGATAAACAGACAGCTCTCGAAGAGGTTCAAAATGCTGAGAGGCAGTTCAACTCATTAAGGGGAGTCTCACGTGAAGAGGTTGTTGAAGAGCTAGAGCCCTTTGGCATCAACACACGATTGGAGATCGACATTTCCTCCACGCGAGATGATGTTTTGGCAGCCGAAGAGGCATTGAAGGCCTCAGAAGCTATGGCAAAAGTGGGCCAGGAAAAGAACAGAGCATCTTTGGAGCTCTATGGGCAGCTTTCTAAAAACGCAGCGCAAGTCGAACAGGGTGAGGCAACCTCAAAATCCCTATCGGAAAATCATATGGCCACCGTGGTGGGTGTTCGATGGGGCAGAACATCCCTGCAGGAAAGATCAGCCGCTTCAAATCTGAGACGGTTTACCGAACCTTGGGAGAGTATCAAAGTCTTAAGGATTTGGAACAGACCAGCGTCAATTTCATTGGCAATGATGTTTCTGTTCGAGTTTCTGATTTGGGACAAGTGGTAGATACCCTAAAGGATGAGCGAATGAAGGCCTTTCACAATGGGGAAGAGGCCATCTTTTTGAGGGTTTTTCGACAAAGTGGCTCCAACACCATCGCTGTGGCCGATGCGATCATTGAGAAAGTCCAACGCCTTAACGAAAGTTTTCTTACGAAAAAGGGCAAACCCAAATTGAGCGTGGTGTTGGATCTCTCTAAGTTCATTCGCTTTAATGTGGAAGATGTTCAAGAGTCGATCTTTTTTGGAATTACTCTTCCATCCGATGGATATCGCTTGCATTTTCCTAAATAGTGTGAGACACTATTTAAGGAGTGGCGAAGTTTGAATTTGTCTTTTGGTTAGTGAAATGGATTTTAGAACAAGAGATATTTGAATTCGAGTGGGATGAAGGCAATTTAACTAAGAATCTAAAAAAGCATAGGATTACCTCTGAAAGTGCCGAACAAGTTTTCTTAAACAAAGACCTGATTGTTCCACTAGGTATTCAAGTTGCACCGGTGACCAATGAGCCAAGGTTTGGATTGCTTGGTTCGGACTTCTCGGGAAAAAGGCTGTCTCTTTGTTTTACGATCCGGGAAGGACGAATTCGGATCATTTCGGCACGGCCTATGAGTAAATTGGAGAGAAAGAACTATGAAACGATTCGTTAAGAGTGAGAAGGGATATGAGAAGTCGTTTGATGCAGACTGGAAGGCAGTCAAGAAGGGTCTTAAGAAGGTTAGGGCTGAAGTTGGAGAGCCGAAAAAGGTTCCTACTTCTGTTGCTCTGGATCCACGCTTCATTTCTGAATTGAAAAAGGAGGCCAAGGCTCGTGGGATCCCATATCAGGTCCTCATGAGAATGTTTATTATCGAGGGGTTTCAAAGATTGAAGAAACAAACGGCGTAATTAACAGATTTCTCGCCAGGCATTGAATCGATTTTTCTCTTAATCGTTTTGTCAGAGGAGTGTTCCATATAAAAGAGAATAGGGGCATTGCCAAAAAGTCAATGGAACACAGAATTCTTGATGTCGAAAGAGGGCTCTTTCTTGAATAATTTACTATTGCAGACTTCCCTATTGAGATTTTCTCGTAATCTCGAATATACTGCCGTCCAACTCTTGGTAGGAGTGAGACGTCATGATCAAATGGATTTGTATTATTTCTATTGTATTTTCTTTAAAGTCACTGGCCTTTGAACCACTTCGTGATCCTTCGCTGCTTTGGGAAGCCAAACCAGAAAACGTGGTGCGCGTCACCACGGGGAAGGTGGTAATTGCTGATTATGAGTTGATACGACGAGATTTTCCTGAGACACGCAATTGGTCAACCGAAGCTATTGACCAATGGTTGGTTCGCAACACCTCATTTGTATCGAAGGAACAGGCAGCTCAGACTGAAGTGAACACTCCGATTGAGATTTCATCTGAAGAGCGGGAGGCTTATCGACCTCGTGAGTATCGACGTGCACATGTTTTTGCAGTGGATACGGGAGGCCTTATTGATGCCAAAGGCACTGGGGCTGCAGATCCTCAGGGTGGTTCTCACGACAATGGTCTTGCAACTTTGGGAGATATGATTCGTGAATTTGCATTTGAAAAACTGATCCATGCTTTGTTCGTAAAGGATGGTCGCTTTGATACAGTGGGAAGTTATGCAGTCATAGATTTTGGTTTTTCTATAAAACATCCAAAAGGCGGAACATCTCGCGCCGGTGTGATACTTCGTCAGGCTCATGTTCGACACCATAGTGAACCCATCGGAAATCGGACCAGAGGACAGTCTGTCATGCTACCTAGGAGTTTGCAGGTTTCGATTGAAAAATTTCTACGTCGGTTTGGAATCACCTCCTCGGTTAAATTTGGAGGAATTGATTTCGTGAATCTCCAAGGTGCTGAAAATGGGGCGGTCATAGACTTTGGATCTTTTTTAGTGGAAGAGAGGTTTACCCGTGAGGTCTCATTTTTCTATAACAAGAAGGGTGAGGTGAGTAGTGGAGAGGAGAAGATCATGTCGCCCGGAGAACGTGATTTTGTTCAACCCGAACGAGATCTTCAAATGCCCTTTGAAACTTGGGGTTACTCTGAAAAAGGAATATCAGACCCTAAATACGATAATCCATATATATGGTCTCATCGCTTGGCTGAGGATTTGGCATCAGGAAAGGCAGGTCGTGGAGATGCTGAGCAACATTTGCGAAATCTTTTTGACAAACCCAGGGTGCAAAACATCTTCAGGTCCATTCCCCGATTTCGGCCTCGAAGAGCATCCGTACGTTAAGCTGATTTTCGCAAAATTTCATTTTATGGAGAGTCGTCGCAAATTGAAAATAGAGTATCCGATGAGGGCAAAGCTGATCCAAGTGGAGATGGAGAGTTGAAACCACATCGCTCCACGAGGGTCGTCGCGAAAGGTCTCCATAAGAATGCGACCAACGGCATGACTAAGGAGCCATACGAAGAAAATTGAACCGGGACGAGTTGAGAAAAACTTCTTACGTTCAAGCAACAAAATGGCAACGCAAAGAAGGCTCTCCCAAAAAAAGGCATAGAGCTGTGTGGGATGGCGGACCAACGAATCTACAGCAGGAATGGCAAAAGCCCAAGGAACCTCAGTGGCTTTACCGTAACAGCATCCGGCACTGAAGCAGCCGAGGCGCCCCACGCTGTAACCAGCGGCAAGAATAGGAGCAAATAGATCGTACCATACTGCAGGGGCCTCTTTTCTTCTCCAAAGATAGATGCGTCCACACATCCAGGCAGCTAAAAATCCCCCGTAGAAGGTAAAACCACCCTGCCAAACCTTAAAGATCATCATGGGGGATCGTGCGTAGTAGGACCAATTTTCATAGAAGATATGGAAAAGCCGAGCGCCAAAGAAGCCAGAAATCATCAAGATCAGAATAAGATCGAGAGCCACTCGTGGATCGAGGGATCGTTGGTCCGCACGCCTCATCAACCAAAAGATGGCGGCAGTAAAATAGAGACTGATCATTAAGAGGTAGACAGGAACGATAAAATAGGGGCCGATTTGAATCGTGGGGAGCAATCTTTTCCTAACTCGCGTTTGCTTGTGGCACAGGCTCCTTTTGTCTTAAGACAAGTAGAGCAAGCAGCGATACCCCAAGCACAATGGCCATATCCGCAACATTGAACGCAGGCCAATGGTAGTTTTGAACGTAAAAATCCAAGAAATCAATAACCCAACCAAACCGCAGTCGATCGATGTAGTTGCCAATCGCGCCACCAAAGATGCTCGAAAGAGCCACGATTTGAATGCGATCTTTGTCATCAACACCCCTGAGAATGGCCAAAATCAAAATCAGAGCCGCAGGAGGAGTCAACAGAAACAGAACCTCACGAAACGTTGGGTGGCTTGTGGAAAAGATTCCAAAGGCAGCCCCTTGGTTTCTCACGTAGGTGATGTCAAAGAATCCTCCGATGACCTCAAGAGACTCATGAAGTTGAAAGTGAGTATGGATGTACATCTTAGTGACCTGATCCAGGCAAATAAGAAACCCAGTGATTGCGATGAGAAAGAGATACTTTTGTTTCATGTTAAAGCCTCAATGCAACGTGGACAGATGCCTGGCCACGATTTGTCTGTGCCTGTCTTTTCTGAATAGTTCCAGCAGCGCTGGCACTTTTCGCCGAGAGCCTTTTCAGCTCGAATCTGAATTGGGCCGCTTTCAATGCTCACTTGAGAGACAATGAAGAGTTCAGGAAGATCCGCCTCATATTTTCTTAAAAGTTCAAACTGCTTGCCGTTTGCTGTGATCTTCACAAATGCCTCTAAGCCAGAGCCGATGATCTTTTCGGCTCTCAGCCCCTCAAGCACCTTATTGACCTCTGCACGAAGCTCAAAGAGTTGATCCATTTCGGTCAAGAGCTCTTCGTCGATCCACTCACGGGTTGGCTTTGGAAAGCTTGCCAGGAAGACACTCTCTTCTTTAAGGCCAGGGAGAAATCCATAGACCTCTTCAGAGAGAAACGAAAGAATCGGAGCCATAACGGGTGTCAACGTGGACACAAGCTCAAACAAAACGGTCTGAGCTGAGCGTCGTCGAGCTCCATCGCGCCGGTGGGTGTAGAGTCGATCCTTGATGATGTCCAAGTAGGTGGCCGAAAGATCCACAGTGAAAAAGAGTGAGAGAAGGTGGTAGACCCTATTGAACTGATACTGGCTGTAGGCCTCTTCACTCTTTTCTACAAGTTTTTGAAGGCGCACCAGAGTCCATCGATCAAGACTCGAAAGAGTCTGAAAAGATTGGTAGTCGGTTTGTGGATCAAAATCATAGAGATTTCCGAGCAAAAATCGAAAGGTGTTTCGAAATCGACGGTAGGTTTCGATCACCTGTTTGAAGCTGTCCTTTCCGCAATTGAGATCTTGTCGATAGTCTTCAAAGACACACCAGAGGCGAAGAATCTCAGCCCCCGAATCTTTGATCACGCTCAAGGGGTCGATCACGTTTCCGAGGCTCTTGCTCATCTTTCGGCCTTGGCCATCGAGAACAAAACCATGAGTGACAAGACATTTGAAGGGAGCTTTGCCATGAGCGGCAATGGACGAGAGTAGACTTGTTTGAAACCATCCTCGATGTTGGTCACTTCCCTCAAGGTAAAGATCGGCAGGAAATCCAAGCCCCTCTTTTTTTCGTTGAACAGCAGCATGACATACTCCGCTGTCAAACCAAACATCAAGAATGTCTCGACCTCTTACAAACTCCTTGGCCCCACACTTCTTACATTGATGGCCTTTTGTAAAATGGGAGATCTCGGTTTGCCAGTAAGATTCAATGCCATTTCCCTTTTCCATGACCGATGCAATTTTTTCCATGAGATCGGTCGTGATCAATTCGGTCTCGCACTTTTCACAATAGAAGACGGGGATGGGGACACCCCAGAGTCGTTGGCGACTCAACGTCCAATCGGGGCGAAGTTCAACCATCGAGCGCAGGCGAGACTCTCCCCACTTGGGAACAAACTCAATTTGGCTTAACGATTCAAGGGCCTCATTGCGAATCGATCGCTTGGGGTCGTCCATCTTCAAAAACCACTGTGGAGTTGCCCGAAAAATCAGCGGACTCTTGGACCTCCAACAATGTGGATAACTGTGTTGAATCTCTCGATATCCTAAGAGATGTCCTGTCGACTTGAGTTTTTCCACAACCAGGGGATTTGCTTTAAAGACATTGATCCCTGCCCATTCAGGAACCTCATCTGTGAACTCACCGGCAGCGTTGACGGGACTGAGTATGGGGAGTTGGTAGCGCAGCCCCACGTGGTAGTCGTCTTGTCCGTGCCCTGGTGCCGTGTGAACACAACCCGTACCAGCCTCTAGGGTGACATGTTCACCGAGGACCACCTTGGAGGTTCGATTCATAAAGGGGTGCTGAGCCTCTAGGCCTTCGAGATCTTTACCCTTAAAAATTCTGCCTGTGGACTTAAGCTGAATGGAAGCGTCCGATTCAACCGATTCGCGTAATTTTTGTGCAAGAAGGAGGTAGGCTCCTTCATGTTCATAGATTTCATAATCAAACTCAGGGTGGAGCGCGATGGCCACGTTGGCAGGCAAAGTCCAAGGTGTTGTGGTCCAGATCACAATCGAAAGCGGTCGATCCAGCTTTCCTAAGGGTGCCGCTTGTCCCGGATCGACTTGAAACTTCACATAGATGGCAGGGCTCTTGTGATCGGCATACTCCACTTCAGCTTCGGCAAGGGCAGTTTGAAGGGGAATGCACCAGTAGACCGGCATGGTTCCACGGTAGATCTGTCCACGCTGAAAGATTCGTGAAAATTCACGAATCTCTTCGGCTTCATACTCTTTGTCGAGAGTTAAGTAGGGTTGATCCCAATCGGCCATCACGCCGAGGCGTTCAAATTGCCCTCTTTGTGTCTGAACCCATTTGAGGGCTTCTTTACGACACTCTCCGCGAATCTCTTCGTCACCTTTGCCTCGAGCTTTCGAGCCTAAATTGCTTAAAACCTTTTGTTCTATGGGAAGACCATGGCAATCCCAGCCAGGTATGAAGGGGGCGCGCTTTCCATTCATGTTCTGAAATTTGATGACAATATCTTTGAGAACTTTGTTGAGTACATGTCCTATGTGGATGTCGCCGTTGGCGTAGGGGGGGCCATCGGGCATCACAAAGCTCTCTTTGTCTACATTCTTTTGCAATAGCGATTGATAGGTCTTTTGGGTTTGCCAGCGCTGAATCATAAGAGGCTCTCGACGAGGAAGGTCGGCCTTCATCGGAAACTCTGTTTCAGGAAGATTCAAAGTCTGTTTGTAACTTGGGACATCCGCATCAGCCACGCCAGCTCCTCTTTTTATCTACGATCTTGATGGTAAGATGGTCTTTGCCTTTTCATAACCCAAGGTTGTTAAGAGTCTTAAAACCTCGATGTCGGACTCCATGTTGAGAGAGGATTTCACATGTTGAATCAACTCATAGCAAGAGGGACCTAGCACTCTTGCAAGCTGATTCTCCCGAGATGGTGGGGGTGGTTCACGGTGAGGCGCTCCTTCATGAGAATGAGTTTGCAACGGAGGCGTCTGTGGCGATGCCACCGGAGAGGCCATTGGCGTTGACTGCAAAGCCCCCTGTGGAGGCATCTGAGGCGCTGCAGCCTGTGGGTCTCGCAGAAGTTCACGAAGGTGTGCCTGGGTGTCAAAGTTCTCTCTTGAACGAGAATCGGTGAAACGCTGAAGCTCCTGAGCTCCAAGTTCACCAGAGAGATCCCCAACCTTAAAACCCTTTTTGGAGCGTAAAAAAATGGCGACCAATCGATCCGGATTGGTTGCATAACGAGCAACCTCCTCAGGTTGATCCTTAAGCCAATTGTAGGCCTGAGCTAGAGTCTCTTTGGTGTATGCTTGTGGTGGGATTGTTCCAAGTGCCATAGAAAAACCCTACAGCGAGTTGCTTTTGACTTCAACTTCAAACCCAAACGTCATCGTTCCTGCACTACCTTGATGCAACGCACCCTTTAACCCTTAGAGTACTCCTTGGCAATGATCCCGAACTTCTCCATCTTTCTTAGGAGAGTCTTTTTGGAGATGTTGGCATGTATGGCCGTTTGGTTGATGCGACCTTTAAAGGTCTTAAGAGCCTTAATGATGAACTCTTTTTCAAAGGCCTCCTTCTGTCGGTAGTAGTCGAGCTTTCCACCAGGCAGATAAGAGACGTTGGCACCAAGAGCTCCTTCGACCTCGGTGTCACCTTCACCCATCGAGATCTCCTCGTCGTCAGAATCTGAGAGGTCCATCGAAGCCACTTCATCACTTGCGTCGATGTCGCCGTCATCGGGCTCAATGAGAGTCTTACCTTTTAAGATATGGTGAGAGACGGAGACACCCGTTGCAGCCAAAAGTTTCTCTGGCATTGAAGCGAGGGTGAGTTTGTTGGAAGTTTCAAGAATGAAAGCATGCTCGATCACATTTTCAAGTTCTCGAATGTTGCCTGGCCACTCATAGCGTTTAAGAAGAGCTAGGGCATCAGGTGTGATCCCGATGATTTTTTTACTTTGAGAGGTGTTGAACTTCTTAATGAAGTTGGCGACCATCTGATCGATGTCATTTTTTCGTTCTGCAAGCGAAGGAAGAAAGATCGGGATGACATTGAGTCGGTAAAAAAGATCTTCTCTAAAGCTATTTTCTTCGATCATCTTTTCAAGAGGTCGGTTTGTGGCGGCAATGATGCGCACATCGGACTGGATTTCTCGGTTCGCTCCGACAGGAGTAAAGACCTTCTCCTGCAACACACGAAGAAGTTTTGCTTGAAGTAAGAGAGGAAGATCTCCAACTTCATCCAAAAATAGTGTACCACCTTCAGCAAATTGAAATTTCCCGATCTTTCGTTGATCCGCTCCTGTAAAAGAGCCCTTTTCGTGACCAAAGAGTTCACTTTCAAAGAGATTTTCTGGAATGGCAGAACAGTTGATGGCAACAAATTTTCCGCCCTTTCGAGCAGAGTTGAAATGTATGGCTCGCGCGACAAGCTCTTTACCCGTGCCCGAGGCTCCACGAATCAACACAGGTGTGTCGACCTTTGAGAGACGATTGATGATGTTAAAGACCTTTTGCATTTCTGCGGAGTTGCCAATGATGCGTCTTCCGGCCTCCATGAGAACAGGTGATGAAGCTGCAAGTTGGGCGATCATGCTCTTGGCACTCACGGCACGGTTGACCATGTCCACGAGAGTGGGGGCCTCAACGGGTTTTGAAATGTAATCGTAAGCACCCTCTTTGACAGAGCGTACGGCATCGTCAATGTTGGCGTAGGCGGTGACAATCAAGACTGTGATGCTAGGATCGTGTTGTTTGATCTGTCGAAGGGCCTCAAGACCATCAAGGTGAGGCATATCCACATCTAAAATCACAAGGTCATAGTGGCTGCTCCTTGTCTTTTCCACGGCACTGAGACCGTCCACAGCCTCATCGACTTCGAAGCGTCCGGTCGCCTCTAGGGTTGATCGAACGATGAGTCTTAGACCTTGATCATCATCTGCAACGAGTACACGCAACATCCTTCCTACTCCTTTTTTGAAGTCCGGGAGGCTCAGTGCCCACTTTTGACCAGCGTTGAACCCCCGCGGAAACCAGTAACCCCAAAATTTTTACAGCCCTGTTGGCAATTCTACAATGAAGCTTGATCCCATTTTGACACCACTTTCAACACTTATGGTGCCTTGATGCAGCTCAACGAAATACTTAGCAAGATACAAGCCAAGCCCAGAGCCTTTGATCTTTGAAGTTTTTACATCCTTGCTTCGGTAGAACTTAAGAAAGATGTTATTGAGTTCATCACGCGGTATGCCGAGGCCGTCATCTTGGACCTCCACAACAACAAATCCATCTCGTTCATTGGTTGAGACGGTGATGTGGCTCTTTTCAGGGCTGTACTTGATCGCATTTTCAATCAAATTGGAAAAGACCTGTCCCATGAGCTCCACATCGATGCGGATACTAAAGAGCGGCTCAAAGTTGGTCGCAATGGAGATCTCTTTAGTAGATGCCAAATATTCGAATTTTTTAATGATTTCAGAAAGCAATGCATTGATATCTTTACTTGTAAGATGAAGTTTGATCTCTTTGCTTTCAACCCTTCCCAAATCCAAAATGGAGCTGATGAATCGGGTCAGCTCCTGCCCCGACTGGCGTATGGTCATGATTGCATCGCGTTGTCGATCGCTCAGAGTCTTTGGATCTCCGAGAATGATTTCTGTCATCCCCTGAATTCGAGCAAGTGGGGTCTTAAGGTCATGGGACATCATGCTGATGAAGTTGGTCTTTAGCTCTTCAACTTGAGTGAGAAGTTTGTTCTTTTGAAAATACTCCCAGCTGCGACGATTCTCCATAATCAATCGATAGGGGATCAAGAGATAGTAGCAGAGGAAGCTTGCCAGCAGCGGATGGATCATCACCAAAATGACGCCAAACAGTGAAAAAAGAGCATAAGATAATAGACAAAATGTCACCACCACTAGGGTCAATGTGGCAAGGCCAATGGCGGGCTTGAGAGCCAAGACTGCATAGGTGATGACCAAGACCACAAGTGAGGTCAAAACGAAGTTGACCCAATCCGGAGGACTTACCGGCGATGAATCAAGCAAAATCGTATCAAGCATATTGGCATGCATCTCAAGCAGGCTCATCCCAATGACCTCTCTTGAGTAGGGCGTTTGAATGTAGTCATCAGCATCCGTCTCAGAGTCGATGCCTAAAAAGACAAATCGATCGGTAAAGGTCCCTTGCGGAAAGTTCCCCTTGATCACATCGAGAAACGACGTTTGCGGATAGGACTTTGCGGGTCGATAATCTATTAAAAGTTGATCGGAATCATTAAAGTCAAAGACTCCTCTATACTTCTTGCTATCAGCTTCAGGATGGACCAACTGAGCCAATTGAAAGTGAAGGGTCTTTTCGCCGCCCCAATAGGTCAGAACAACCCTTCTTGTCACCCCATCATTGGCCAATCGTCCACTGTCTCGAGTCCGTGGTCCCACCACCACACTGAGATGCTCAAGCGGTGGAGGCATAAGAAGCTCCTTCTCTTGCCCCTTGGCCACAGGATCTTGAGTCTGCACATAAAAGTGCTCAAACGACATCGCGACTCGAGCAAACTCCTCACGATCTTCCCGAACCCCCTCAAGACGCATCGGTGACACCAAATAGATCACCGCTTTAGGTCGATCCTTATGAATCTGATCCAAGAACTGAACATGATCTCGAAGACTCGGGGTGCGAGCGAGCTCCTTGATCGTTGGTCGATCAATGGCCACGGTTTGAATCTGCCCAGAGACCTCGTGAGCGGGCCGAGCCCTCACCCGCATATCATAAAGATAGCTTTCAAAATAGTAGAGCGGAAACTGATTCAAGATCGCGCCCGCCACAATCGCAAACCCAATTCTCAATCCATGAAAAAACCACTTATGTTTGATCACCTTACGAATATTCAACGATGCCTCCATCACACCCCCGCCACCTTACCATAGAGAGTGTGATTTCAGCAATCAGAGAACGCCCTGTAAATTCTACATATTGAGCATCGAGTTAACTGCGTATATAAGAGTTCGAATCATCTTTTCTTCGGAAGTCGAAACAGATGACCAAAACGTGTAGAGGGGTAAGTATGAATCGGGATTTCAGTTTTGGATATTACTTCAACGTACTGGCTCAAATGGTATTCTTCCCAAACCTTAAGATTAAACCCAAGCAAAAGTGGGTCAAAGCAATTGAAGATATAGGGCAAGTTCATAGGCTTCGTGTTCAACGTGATGGCAAGGTCGTCTCCGCAGTCAAAATATCTCGCACGAGTGAGCCTCAAGGCGTTGTGGTATTGGGGCATCCCATTTCAAAGAAAGCTAAATTCTTCTTTGGTGAAAAATCGCGAATTTCTTTCTATCTCGAGCGTGGTTTTGACGTTGTTGCATTTGACTTCAATGGCTTTGGTGAATCAGATCGGATCGATCTTCGATATTGGAAAGATGCCCAGGCCGTAGTACAACACCTTCGACAAGAATACAATAATCATCGATTTGTCCTCCATGGTGTAAGTTTTGGGTCGTTTCATGTGCTAAGAGCCTACAAAGATTTGCCGAAAAATTCGGTTGTAGTCTTAGAAAATATGAGTCGATCACTCTATGATTATTGGAAACGATGGCTTCATACAAGATTGATCATTAGATTTCTCGAAAAACTACCAATTCAAGCATTCCAGGAGATGGAAGTGATTGAGCAGTTTAAAACTTGGGATCGACCGGATATCACCATTATGGCCATTGCGAGCGAAAAGGACATTTATACGCCTGCAGATGAAATGAAGGACGCCATCTCCTACCTAAGACAAAGGAATCACTTTGTACTTCTACCTAATGCGACTCACTTGCAAGGTCCTTATGAACAGTCGGATCTCTATCGACTGTCACTGAATCGTGCGCTCAACCCATCTCAAAACAAAATAATGTTTTATGAGTCCGCGCAACCATAGGTGGAAGTGATTATTGGTACAAGTTTAGGATAGACTTAAAAGGAATCTGAATATGCTGGATGGTCGAGCCAAGAGACAGGAGCTTTGGATTAATAATGCAACCTTCAATAACGGAATTCCATTTGAGGTTGAGACTCATTTTGGTTTCCCAAGAAAATGATAAATTTGGAGGATATATTAATGGGGGTAAATATGAAGTGGACTTCGATTCTATTGACCGTTCTTTCTCAAGCCGGCTTCTGTCAGTCCGACAGTATAAACCAAAAGACATTTGATGCAGATACTGCCAAACAAGTTTTGGTAGCTCTTACCTCGGTGACACCACAGGAAGGAAAGCCCTATCCTTTATTATCTGAGCTTTTAGCTGGTCGCCTTACGATTGAGACACTTTCGGACAATGAAAAGATAGACCTTGAAGTTGAGATTAGACTGCTTGCAGCCAGCTTAGCCGAAAAACAAGGTTCAATTATCTAAATCACAGTGAGAACCGAGACAATATGGGCGATGAATCTGAACTCTTTATAGTTTTATCGAATACATGTAATTTCAAATGTTCCCATTGCGTCAGCATGTCTGCCCCAATCCCAGAAAATAAGTTTAGTATCTCTTTATCCGAGATAACAGATTTGGTTGAATGGATTAAGAATGAGGCTAGGATTAAGCGAATTCACTTTTCCGGTGGCGAGCCTACGTTACATCTTGATCTAATTCAGTTGATTCAAGTTCAATTGCCAAATCTGTCGTATGCCATGACCACAAATGGTTGGTTCGGGAAGAATCCGGATAAGATCTTAGGAAAAATGAGGCTAGATCTCGTATTTTTTTCATATGATCAATTCCACAAGCCATTCATAGATACGGAACCTCTTAGAAATGCAATGGGAGCGACTGTTAGAAAGGGAATCAGAACATTTCTAAAGTTTACTGTAAACTGTGCCGAAGATTTTGCCTTAATTCCGGAAATAATGGTCCCGGGGGTCAAAATTGTTTCTAACAGCACTGTTCTTGCCGGACGCGCGAGAAAGAAGAATATTGGGATAAGTCGGCCGTCTAAACCCGAAATGGTGGCACTTGAAGGTTGTCCTTCATTGCGAGAAGACCGAATCGATTCACTGGAGAGAATTGTCTTTCACCCAGGTAAAGGTTTGAGTCCTTGTTGTGGGCCATTAGTTGATCCATTACTTGGGGATCCTGATCTTTTGTTCACTAAAACTGGTGAAGACTACTTTCGAGGAAACAGAATGCGTAATTTTCTGATGAGAGGTAATTTTTTGGCGCAGGTTCCTAACCTAAACGTACCTGTTGAGCATTGCAAATCGCAATGTTCAGTATGTGAATATATTTATGGTAGATTCAAAACGCCTGGATTGAGATCTGACATTATGAAAGCAATGGAGCCATCTTGTATACCACTAAACACCTATTTGGATTCAGATGATCAAGACCGATTGAAATCCAAATTTAGACTTGCATATTTTTTAAGCTCAAGTGCCTCGTCGTTGGCAATCGCAAAGTCAGAGATCGTAGCTGTTGAGGCACACGGGATTAGAACTGAACTCATAACTGAAGCAAATCAGTCGAGGGCCTTAGACCTTTTTATCAGAGCTTTCGAACGAAAGTGCCCAAACCGGGCGTCGGCCGAAGAATTGGCAGACATTCGCACTAAACTAGGAGGCTTCTTAGTAAATTCAGGCAGTTCACTCCTCTACTATTCCAATAACCAAGCTGTTGGTTTATTCGGAATTTGGAGAGGAATGTTTCACTATTTCTTTCAGAAGAAGGTGAATCATGTTGGCGTCTATGGCTACGATTCTAATTTAGTTAACAAAACTCAAGCTCAAGCAATGAAGCAACATTGGTATCAGGAAATGATAGGTTTAGTTGATAAAAATAACAAGCTTGATACAACTGTGAGAATTGATACATTTAACCTACCATCCTTAAAACTTGCTCACAAGTTTGGTTTTATGGTAACTGGATTAGAAATTTCACCATGAAAAAAATGAATATAATCAATCAAAAATTGGCTATTGCTCTTGTCTTGAGTGTAAGTATCTGTGTTAAATGTACTAAGAAAGTCGAAAATAGGACATTTAGAGTTGGGCTTCGGGCAATTCCAGAACGTCTTGATCCGAGAAATAATGACGTAAACATCTTCCACTACATTAATAGCAACCTGTATTATCCTTTGTTTGACAAAACCAGCTATGGCAAACTTCAGAGCGATTTCTTAGATATGGACACGACAGAAGCACGAGACCAAATTTTTAGTACTTTTAGAATGTGTCTTAAGGAAGGAATTAGTTTTTCTGACGGGACTTCAATAAGAAGCTCACACCTAGAGAATTCGATTAGATTTGTTCACCAAAAGGACATGGAATTGCCGGTCTTGGAATCTTTGAGAGCAGAAGGGTTTTGTGTAGACGTCAAGTTACAACGAGGTGAGCCGAAATATTTTGATAAGCTTTCAACGTTGGAATCTACTTTGCTTAAGGAGGAGCCATCATTTGAAAATCCAGCACCAATAGGTCTTGGTCCATTTCATATCATTGTTATGAATAATGAAAAGATTATCTTGAAAAGATCTTCTGCTCAGTCGACTAAGCGAGGCATAGATGTTTTAGAATTCCTTAAAATTGCTACCCCAGAAGACGGTGAACGTTTGCAAATTCATGACTGGAACAATCTCTGGCCACACCTTGGGGCAAACGCACCCTTGCCATCGTACATCATAAATGATTGGCGGCGATTTGAACAAAGTTTAGTGCGTAGCTTAATGATAGTGACTCACATCAAAAATGCGAATTTGAGTAAGAAACTCGCGTATTGTTTTGATCGCCTGACCTATAAAAAGCGACTTGGTATGGATCTTACGAATATTCCGGGCTTTTTACCAAAGGGGCTCACTGGTTCACGCGTTTCGTTTGAGGAAATAAAGGGCACTTGGGGATTCACTAAAGAGGACTGTCGAGCGGCTTCAAAAAATACGAAAATCGTGCCATTTATCTTGTTCTATCCAACACTTGAGGCTCATTTAAGACTATTTCTAGAAGACGTCCAAGATTCATTGCCCATACGGATAGGAGTATCTACAGTATCGGTCAACGAGGCGATAGCTAAACTGTATAGTGGAGAAGAGCTACTTATTGCCACCCTCGCTGATACGATCAAAGGGCGAGCAGCTGGGTTTTTCGTACCTTTTTTAGGCGATAAGAGGGTTATAATTCAAAATTTAATTGGACTTGATGCGCTATTGAGAAAGGGTGCCACATCTAATGACGTGGACGAGTCTGAAAAATATTTTGAAATTGTCCATAGAAAGCTTCTCGAAACAGGAGCAATAATACCTCTAGGACAAGTGCATTCGACATTCTACTATCCAAAATTTGTCAAAGCAATTCCAGCCGTTGATCTTGCAAATGGATTTCCGAGAATTGATCAAATTGAGGTGGCAGAGTGAATCGGATATTCCTGTTTCTTTTTTTGGGAGGTGCTATCGCGACGCCGTCAGCCATGATAGCAGAGAACTTCGAGCAGGATCGCTTAGTCAAGCGATCTCTTGAAGTTTGGGAACAGGAACTCGCATCTTCTATCGTTTCAGAACAAATGTTTATGGTGGATCGAATTGTAAATAGCCTTAAAACGGAGGTCATCGAGCGAATCAGTATTACAAAAGATGATAAGAATTTTTTTTCGATACCGTCAATGGCTGAAATCGGAACTTGCAAATTTAGTTCAGGGAAGGATATCTATCGTTATAATCGAAGGGTTGCCCGTCTAGAATATTGTAAGTCCGTAAGAAATCTTTTTGTTCTTGCCATCGAGTCGACCTTCTTTTGGTTCTTACTTTCAGGATTTATTGCATTGAGTTTGGTTGTTCAGATCCTATCTCTTAGGGGATATCGTTCATCGTTGTTGAACGTACTTGATTATTTGAGAAATTGGGCGGAGTCAGATTTGTCAAGAAAGCAGCTTGAAACAGAACTTTTGGGACAGAAAGACGATCCTTTGGCCCAACAGTTGATAGGTTTAGTGAGCGAAGGCACTGCGGTACGACTGGAGTTATTGAAGGTGAAAGGTGACCTGGAAAAGAATGAACTTATGGCCATAGTTGCAAGTCAAGTGGCCCATGACATTCGTTCACCATTATCAGCTCTAGATATGGTATTGAAAGATCTAGGCAACATGCCTGAAGATAAAAGAATCTTAGTTCGTACTGCCACACAGAGAATTAAAGACATAGCAAACAATTTAATTGAAAAGAATAGATCAAGAAAGTTGGGACTTTGTACAATCGATGGATCAAATTTGAACCAAGTACCCACTGTCCACTTGATTTCAAATGTACTTGACTCGATCGTGTCTGAAAAACGAACTCAGTTTAGAAATAGACCAAGTGTAGAGATTGACCTTTTAGTAGACGAACAGAGCTACGGTCTGTTTGCCATTGTGAATTTATGTGAGCTAAAACGAATCATTTCAAACCTCATAAATAACTCGGTGGAGGCCTTAGGCGATAGTGGGTTTGTGCGAGTGCAAATCATTTCTCCAGATAGTAGATGTTTGAAGATTCAGGTGAGAGATAACGGCAAAGGCGTGCCATCGCATATACTCGCGCAATTTGGTGAGCGCGGCGTGAGCCATAAGAAAGCCGATACTGAGTCAGGTAGTGGGCTTGGTATTCCTCACGCAAAGTCTACTATAGAAGGATGGGGTGGTAAATTTGAGGCTGAGAGTACAGTTGGCAAGGGGACAACGGTGAGTTTGATGCTACCGTGTGCAGATGCTCCAAAATGGTTTGTCAAGAAACTTGAGATAGTTGAGAAGTCAAAGATCGTGATCCTAGATGACGATGTATCAATCCATCAAGTTTGGGAAGGTCGTTTTCATTCATCGGCACCTTCGGCAGAGCTAATTCATTTTTCATCACCAAAGGACTTATGTGAATGGGTCACAAAAAATCAAGCCGACAAATATTTAGTTGATTATGAGCTTTTGGGGAACAAGGATACGGGTCTAGACGTTATTGAAAAACTTGGCTTGGAAAAGGAAGCAATCCTTGTGACTTCAAGATTCGAAGAATCTGAAATTCAAGCCCGATGCGCGATGCTTAAAGTCGGGCTCATTCCCAAAGGTCTTGCGCCTATTATTAAGATTGTTGAAAGTAAGGCAAAACAGCGAGTAGATGCCATAGTTATTGACGATGATCCAATCATTCACATGACTTGGCAGGTTGTTGCCAATGAACGAGGTCTGAACATACAAGGCTTTTCGAATCCTCAAGATTTCTTTGCTAGGCAAGATGAGATAGATCCAGAAAGCACCATCTATATTGATAGTAAACTTGGAGGTGGAATCAAGGGTGAAGATATATCGAAAAAAATATTTGCTAACGGTTTTGAATCAATTTATTTAATGACGGGTTGCGACCCGTCAAGTTTTCCGCCAATGGATCATATAAAGAAAGTGATTGGGAAAGATTTCCCATTCTGAGAATAATGGTTAAATTACAATTTCTGTTTCTGTCCAGAGGTTTGATCTTTGAAGATCTTAGAACCAAAGGTCACAACGGGGCAAAGCTCTTACCGGCACTGGTGCCAATAAAAGCAAGCTCCTCAACAATTAAGGATCATTGAAGCGCGCTATTGACCGAGAGACAATGTCAAGTAGTACTCGTTATCATCTTCAATGGTCAGTCCCGTGATTGTACCATCACCAATAAGCTTCACTAAACCAAACGCCTTGCACTTGCCCGCGCGATTGGTCTTTCTGATGTCCTTAATGACCGTTCCCATAATCTGTTCACAAATGCATCCAGCCGCACTGCCTGTCGTTCCACTGCCACAGGAAGTTTCGTCAAATGTGGTTTGATCAAAAATGCTCGTTGTGCTTTCAACACAACCAGGCCCACCTTCATCCTCAACCGAAGGAGCGCTGCCAGCATCAGTAAAGGAATATCCTGTCCCTGCTTGACAATCCCAAACCTCGTCACCTGAAAAATCGGAGACTGTACCAGCTGTCACATAACTGGGATCTGCACAAAGCGACGTATCAGAGCCATCTGAAAATGTCTTCTTGTTGGTTGAGCTATTCACACTCATAGTAAATCCAACGGCGTCACTTAGCCCATTAACCTTTGCGCAACCAGAATCGGTATCCCATGCACAGTAGATCTGAGCAGCGTCTTTTGCGCCCTTAAGCACGGTCACCCCATTGGTTGTTGACATTTCCACAGTTCCATTGCTGCTGGTCACCGACGCCGATGCTACAAAATCGCTGTTTGTCTTTTCTGTGAACCCAGGAATGGAAAATTGAGCATAGCTATTAGGAACAAACGTCGGGGATGCTGTGTAATAGCGTATCGATGAAGTGTAAAGATTGTCTGCATCAAGACCCATCTGCAGATAGAAGTCCTGTGTCCGGGTCGTCCCATTGTCGGTAGAGCTGCACTGATATGCAGAAATCGTTCGAGCTCCCGTTGTTGCGTCTTTCACAACCTTAAGTTTAATGTACAAAGTCTTATTAAATACCTGTGCATCAACTTTAGACCGATGCTCCAATTTGGACTGACTTACGCTCGATGTGTAGATGGTTGATTCACTATTGGAAACATCTACCGATGTCGGATCCTGCGCTGGCGCCTTAGTTATAGCATCTTGCGCATTGTCCACTGTCGGCGTCGTCGGTGTCGTACCGCTTCCAGTAGCCGACACGCCCCCCTTTTGACATCCAACTGTTCCAACAAACCCCAATACGACTGCCACAAACCACATAGCTCTCATAAAAGTTGCCTCCATTTGCTGTATAATCAAAAGTCTGTTCGGCAAAAGTCCATCAACCATTAGTCCAGCTGTCGAGCCATCGCCGAAATCTCAACCAAAGTCCAGTCCTACTTCCCAATATCTAAGTCGCATTAAAAATTTCAAGACAGAGTGCCGATAACAATAGTGAAAATAACTAGCATTAATCATATCAAAGAAAGCTGTGTATAGTTGAAGGGCAAAATGTATTGGGAAAGGATTGATCTACATTGAATTTGGAGACAAGGCCACTCATCGTATATGTAGACGATGAACCACACAATCTGACCACATTTGAAGCAACATTTGACGGGATGTTCGATGTAAGGGCTTTTAGTGAACCACTAAAAGCTCTCGAAGAGGTCATCAAACTGGATCCTTGCGTCATAGTTAGTGACCAGCGTATGCCAGGCATGACTGGAGTAAATCTGCTAGAGCTGGTAAAAAGAACAAATCCGTTTGCAAAGCGTGTACTGGTTACTGGTTATTCTGATGAAGATCTTGTAGTGGAATCGGTTCGGAAAGCCCAAATTCATGATTACATTCGAAAGCCTTGGGATACTGACGATCTTCAGCATCGAATTCTCAAAATGATTGAGGCGTATCAATTAGAGTGTGCGCTGCGCGCAAAAACGCAAGATCTAGAAATGAAAAACAAAGAACTTATCAACATCGCTGATGAACTGCGAAACGCGAAAGAGCGTGAGGAAGATCTCCGAAAAGAATTAGAAGCATGGGCGCCACCGTTCATTCTTAAGGCTATACGAGATCAAAAGACCAATTTTCCAATGAAAAAAGACTTAGCGCTAATCACTTGTGACGTAGTCGACAGCTCAAATCTCCACGGTATATTTCTAAACGAACGTTCTGTTAGAAGCTACATTATACGATCATTCTCTGAAGCTGTAATTCGTCATGGCGGTTGGCGGGAATCGATCTCTGGAGATTCCGCATATGCTCACTTTGGTCTTGTCCAAAATATTGAACAACCGGTACAAGCGGCCTTCGCTGTAGCAAATGAATTTCGTCTTTTTTTGCGAACGTTTTCAGAGACTAACAAAATTAATGTGGAATGTGGTATTGGTCTACATGTCGCAAAAAACTGCCTTGTTGATCTGTTATCCGTAAAAATGGAAACATCGTTCGGCCTAATTACGCAAAAAAGCTTTGATACAACGTCAACAGATATAGATCTAGTGCATAGAATTGAAAAGTTAACGCACCTCCTGCCAGGATCAAACATCGCCATGACAAATGAGTTTGTGAAGGCACTGAATCTCCATCCGACATCCCTAGCAGAAATCCAGCCAATCCTATTCAAGGGTCAAAAAAAACCTACTTCAGTCTACATAAAGACTAGTGACAAAGTTAGTGAAACTGATATTAAGAATTTTCAAGAGAACATTTTGAAAATGTATCCAACCCACCAAGTAAATGAGGAAATCAATAGAAGGGTGGGCTAGACGTTTGGATACAAGTAAGACAATCTCCAATCGAAGGAGCGTTACAGGCGCTCACATTACATTCATAAGAAATTGCTAAATGGACCAAAGTTCACGAGGCTGCTAACTGATTTGACCTATTCTTCGGAAATATCAAGATAAATTCTGTACCGCGTTCTGGCGTTGAACGGACTGAAATTTGACCACCTTGCGCTTCGATTTCTTTCCGAACTATATGTAGTCCCAGTCCAGTGCCCTTGCCAACTTCCTTAGTTGTAAAGAATGGTTCAAAAATACGATCTACAATTTGATTAGGGATACCGTGTCCAGTGTCAGATACAATAACCTTCGTGCAATCCAAATTATCTTCCGCCACAATCTTGACGAAGCCACCTTTTGGCGTGGCATCAATTGCATTAGATATAAGATTCATGAAGACCTGATTTAGGCCGACATGGCTACCAAAAACCGTGATATTCGTTTCAATTGACGTTGATATTTCAATATGATTTTTCCATTTGCTTTTCAATATTACGAGCACGGATTCAACTACCTCAGAAATCCTTACGTCTTTAAATTTGGCCTGGTTAATTCCTGAATGCGTTCGCAAGCTCTTTACAATCTTTACAGTTAGATCAACACCGTCACGAATCACACCAAAAAGCTTCTCAATTTTACCTCGTTCTGAATCTGCACAGCTTTTCAAAACAATAGACTCAAGCGGTTTGATGGCGCCATTTACATAATTAATAGCATTATTAATCTCATGTGCAATGCCTGCGGCCAACGTCCCAAGCGATGCCAGCTTTGCTGACTGAACGAGCTCAGATTGAGTAGACCTTAACTCAGCTAAAGTCTTGCTCAACTCATCCGCTTTTGCACTCAGTTCTTCCGTTTTATTTGCAACCTCAGCTTCAAGGTTAGCTCGAAGATAGTCCCTTTCACGATAGGTCGTAGCAATCTTCTCATTTAAAATTACACCAAATAAAAGAAACCCGATATTGATTCCAAAAGGAAAAAAACTGAAGAGATCGCCACTTGATATAAACACAGCCATCTCTGAGATAAGAGAGCTCGTGAAAACCGTGGACAAGAAAAACGTATGTAGTACCTGTTTTTGCACGAGACGTTTCATGCCAACAACTACCATTGAAACCATGCACAAGATTGTCGTGGGAAACTGTAAGGTCGTACCAAACTGGATGCCATCACCGGTAAGCGAAAACACATTAAAAATTAGTCCAACTAATGCTGCAAATACATGAACAAAAAATAGCCGCCTTCCAAGGTATGCCTCTTGGCGCAACGCAAAAAAGAAAAGGACGAAGCCGATACTTAGTGCCCGATCAGTATATCGATGGACCATAACCATTGGAATTCTAAGATCGAAGACGGGCAAGACTGCACCAATTTGATAGATCGCTAGCAGCACTGCTGAGCCACAAAGAAACAGTGCTGTGCGCTTGTCTTCGTGTTTCAATGTTGCAAAAAAGAGCGAAAGGGAAACCAAGATCAAGGCAAACGCACCACCAACATATGAAAATCGATAGAAGAAATCAGCGAGGCTCCGATGTTTCGTAGTCATTGGCCAGGATGAAATTACAGCGTAGAGTGGTGAGTAAGCAGTAAATCTAATTTTGACAACGCCACTCCTTGGTAGGTCAGCACAATCTATTGAAGGTGCGTTAAACACAAAATTTGGTGTCTTAAATGTTGAATCACCATATCGTCGTAAAACAGAATCGTTGTGCTCAAGAGTGATGGCCCCATATAAAAGTGTTGGCAATTGAAGAAAGTGTTCATTGGTACATCCTATCTCTGTCACTTGAGATGAAATTAATAACTGAGGGTGATGTTTATCTGAGGTCCAAGATTGATCGATCTGCCACTGCGATTGATTTGAAGGGATTGTTGACGTACTGACGACAGAGAGGAGAAACGTCAAAATCTTGGTAGCAAAGATGTCAAAAATCACTTAAGCAGCCTTTTTTCCATTTGATCGAAATTTGTCGGCAATTTCTGCTAGATCTACACCCACTCTTTCTGCGGCTCGACGCAATGAGCTTATCGCATAGTCCAAGTCTGTAATTGAGTGCGTTGCACTGATCGAAAAGCGAAATCGACATCTGTTTTTCGCAACTACAGGGAAGGGCACTGGCAAAACAAAAATGCCGTCTTTAAGAAGCAACTCCATAATTTCGCCCATCTTGTTCTCATCACCAATTATTACAGGAAATATCGGCGAACAATGCTCTGGCGAGACGATTGCCCCAATCCCATTAAGACAACGTTTAAAGTGCTCGATATTCCTTTGGAGATTGCCCCGAAGAGCAGGATCCTTTTGGACCAATTCCAGGGCCTTCAGAGTGGCAAACGCAATAGCCGGGGGAAAAGACGTTGCAAAAAGATAGGGGCGTGAATAAACACGCAACCAGTTGATAACGCTTTTAGGGCCAGCTACAAAGCCACCTAAAGTGCCGAGGGCTTTCGAAAAAAGGCCCATCACAAGATCAATCTGCTCTGTAGTATTAGTATGTTCACATGAGCCCAACCCACGCTCTCCGAGAATCCCAACGCAATGTCCTTGATCTACAAAAACCCTGGCACTAAATTTTTCTGCCAGTTTAACGATCTCTCTTAGGTTGCCGACAGTCCCATCCATAGAAAAAATACCTTCTGTTAATATCAAACAACCGCCATGTTTCTGGCGGTTTTCCTTCAGAAGCCTTTCCAAATGATCCATATCATTATGTTTGAAAAATCTGCATGTCGCCCTACTCATTGACATGCCGTCCTGAATAGACGCATGCGAAATAACATCAGCGACGAGCAAGTCCTGCTCTTTCGCCAAACCGGAAATTATGCCAACGTTAGCATTGTAGCCTGAAGGATAGAGGATGGCATCCTCTTTGCCGTATAGTCGGGCAATCTCCGCAGCTAGTTCTGCATGGGCGACAGTGGTCCCAGAAGTTGGTGCAGTGCCAGTAGAGCCGACACCATATTTTTCAATTCCTCGTATAGTTGCAGCAATGATTTCGGGATGGCTTGATAAACCTAGATAATCATTATTGCCAAACATCAGGAAATCACATCTTTGATTGGAGTGTCTTCGTTTTAGATCTATTCTAGCGCCAGAGGGACCTTTACGTTCAAAGAAATAGCCAAACCGGCTAGTGCGTTGCCATTCGTCATAAAACACATTAAATTTTCGAGTACGGTCGAAAAGGTCGATATTCATCATATCGGGCGAAACGAAGCTTCCCAAATTGAATGCAGTGGGGGGTAATTCGACTTCAAAGGATGACTTATCAGACCTAATATCTCGATCAAGGAATTGCGAGAGAACACCATCTACCGGCACGCGTGTATCAATTGTGGAAAATGCAAACCTTGTTTCCACATCTGTGGTCGATTTTCTCTGCAGCGCTAAGCGACCTAAATAAATTTCGATGTCCTCAATTACCAATTTTGACGCCGGTATTATCGAATCATCGTTGATTTCATCAATAATTGTCGGAAACAATGCATTCATGGTCACTGCCTGTAATCCAGTGATCGAACAATCGTGAACGTCAAGAATGTGCTTAGATCCCAATCGGGATTCAAGAATGAGTTTAATTTTTACGTTTGACCTTACTTTGAAACGTTTGTTTCGTATTGCCTTAAAGATGTCCATATTAAAGACTCCTATCTTTGGTTTGACCTATTCTTCTTTTCGGAATTTCTAAGTAGGAGCTATCTAGGCCTAAGAAGTGAATTGTAAAACTAAAAGCAATGGAATTTGAGGTATTTTAAGAATCCAAATTTCACATAATGGTATATGGATCTTTGACCAGTCTGGTTAGAAATCAGTTTTATTCCAACCAAGGTAGGGTTTCTAACCACAATCTTTGTTCTGTATAATTCCGACCGCCATCCTGCCACATGAGGATCACCATTCGGGTTGGATCGCGACGAGCTTTAGACTCGGGTATAGAAAAGATAACATGCTCAATTTACGAAAATCATTGGCCATGGAATCGCTAGTTCTTCGACAATGCCAAAATGATCTTAGACAATGGGGACTACGCCAAGGTCAGAGATCAGCGTGCTCAAATGACTTTTGAAATATCGCTCAAGCAAGGCTCAGCTAGCGAAACTCGCCTCGTCCTCGTGGCAGCCTAAAGAAAGACTTTACTTATCCCATCCTATAGCACGAAAATCAATTGGATCTGCATACAGGTTGTATCGCGAAAAATCCAGACTCTTAGAAAAGAGATAGATCAAATTTGAGTGGGCGAACGTAATGATCGCTGATTCATCGAAGACGATTTCATTGATTCTCGTTACAATTGACTCTCGTTTCATGGAATCAGATTCAATTTCAGCCTCCTCGATAAGAGTGGGGATGTTATTGGAAGGATCGGGAATTTTCGCGCCCAACGCGCTTAAAAACATCATGCGCAAATCACCATAAGGATTATGAGCCAAAATTCCCGTGCCACGCACAATAAGATCAAAGTCATAGTTTCGCATACGGTTAAAAGCTTCGAATCTTTCTGGGTATCGAACGATTCTAAATGAAAGATCTAGTTTGGCAAGCGTATGAATAATGGCGTGTTCGATCGAATCTTGAATTCTTTGGTCAGAAGACAAAGGGTAGAATAACACCTGAAGCTCGGACTTTGAATTTGAAGGTTTAACATTTTTGGCCAAATTGAAATGAAAATGTTTGTAACCGATGCCTCCTTTAGAAATGAAAGACTGATCTGGCTGAATTCCCGAGCTCAGGAAATCAGTGTCTTTCGCAATGCGATCATAAAAAATATCTCGAAATGCTTGACGTAAATGTTTATCCTGAAATGGAGCTCTGTGATGATTCAGGTGTACAAAATGCATTCGAAGTGGTGGTTCAGAAATAACGTTAACGCCTCTGGCTTTTAATTCATTGAGTTTCTTTGAGCCCAAAGCAAAGCTATGCTCAACGGTCAGGTCAGCGCGACTTTGTTCGAGTGCACCTATCACTGAATCATTGGCAAGAGGCCAGTGTATTGATACTTTTCTGGGGGCATCACTTACGCTTTCAAAGACGTTCCTACTCATAATGTCAATAGATGAATCAGAAACATTTGTTACCTTATATTGACCAGAAGCGACAGAACACATTGGCTCTTTCCATTTGCCATTATGGTCAAAGCATTTCGGGTGGGCAATACCATAAATGGGTTGTCCAATAGCCTCAAATAAGCAGAGTGGGCGCCGATTAAAGCGAAAAACTAACTCATTTGCATTTTCAATGACAACAACACGTGTTTGCTCATCCATACTTTGCCAAGTCTTAATCTCCGGAAGTAATGAGTTCAAAACTAAACCCTCAGACCGTGTAAGCCACAACATTCGTTTGAAATTCAATAGAACTATCTCCGGTGTGATAGCCGATCCATCATCAAATTTAAGATCCATTCTCAGTTGAAATCGCCATTCTTTGCCATCGGCACCCACGTTCCAGCTCTTCGCTAAAAGGCCACGAGCCTTGCCATCTATATAGGGGCTGTCCGGTAATTCCATTTTTGCCGATTTCTATAAGTTTTCCTTATACCTTCGTTGAGCCTCCTCGAGTTAGCGCCTCTGGCTAGCCCACTCAGATACCAAAGTTGCGTATATGTTTCGAGCAATTTGCATTACCGGCGGAGTATCAGCCTCATAAGTATCCAAGGTTCTTATTGGCCACCAAAACCAATATCTAAGAGATTCTGTTGTCATAGATCCCACTCCATAAAAGAGAAGAAGAATATCAAAAAACAAAAATATTAAATTACGAAGCGATACTCATTGTTGTCTCAGTTCGAAAGCATTGAGATGGCCCTCTCTGCGTTGTAGAGTCGATCTATTGAAAGTCAATATCTTGTTTCTTATCAAAGCGACATTCTTCACAAATCCGATGTGAATAAATGGGACATCTGTCAAAACTTTTCTGGATACTTCTTTATAGTGGGCATCGAGGTCATGAATTTTGTTAATCATACGACCAGATTCTAGCATCTGGCCAACTGAGGGGCTGTAACTCATGGGCGACAGTATTGCGCCATTACTTCCTAGGCGATGGTAGATCCCATCAGGATCACCATTGACAATGCTAAATGCAGCAATCAAGATATCTGTCTCAAAAGTTTTATAATAGTAGTTAACAAAAGACTTTTGATCTAAAACCCTTGAGTTTTCAGAGAATGGCAACCCGATTGATTTGAGGGCATTAAATAATGGCCGTGAGGCTTCATTTGATAGAACCGCTAACTTGACATTATCTATGGATCGCATAAAGAAATCAAGATCGGATCTCTGAGTGCTGATAAGATCATCTATCTCCAGGTTAGATAATCGACCCGGTTGTGTTGCCATATAGATTTGAGGATCAAGGGCCAAGTACGGTGTGTTGAGAGCAAGGCTATTGCTTTTGATTTTATTCCAGACAAGATATTGCAACCCCCTCCGTATTCTTGGATCGCTGAAAAATCTCCCATCGAGATTATTCAGATTTAAGGTAAGATGAGATGTTTCCTGTCCAAATATAATAGAAATGTCAGAAGAAACGTCATGGGCATCCAAAACAAATCCTTGTATATAAGGTACACAGTCAATTTCGCCACTTTCGATCTTGTTTAGAATTTGTTCAGGCGGGAAAAACGTTAGATTGATCGACGTTAATCTTGAATCTTGCGCGAAAAGTTTCCTAAATTCATAGAACCATTTCCTGTGGTCCATTACGCGGCATTAAGCCTCTGTCTGACCTGTGCATAGTG
>JACTMU010000011.1 GCA_014584465.1 Pseudomonadota bacterium
GGTGATAGTTTCATGCTGACCTCCTCGGTATGTGTTTGATGGAGTCAAACTATCGCGGTGTTGAAAACTTCGCTACACCGGTTTATGGAGCGCTCACTTAAAATCAGTGGCTTTAAAGATTCACTCATTCAAGTTCTCGCAAACTTTATTCATGAATTCGTTGTTATATCCTTTTTTATAATTCCCTAGATCTTCCCAGTTGATTTGATCTAGCTCAGACTCATCAATTCGGAGATCGTGGATAAGTTCGTTTCTGTTCTTCCATACTTTTTTGGTAGAGTAAGCATGATCAAGGATTGCTTTTAGTGGTGTAGCAATACGATAAACAATATTCTCCATAGAAATATTATTTACACCAAAAAGAAGAAAGTGCTTTGGCACCTTGGTAATTTTGAAAGTTCCAATTTCTGTGCGAAAAGGTTTTTGGTTTTGAATGGTTTTTTCTGAGAATGCATTGATAAGTCCAATGGCCTCAGGGATTAAGTCACGATGACTTAAAGCCGTTAAATCTGTCACATAGGAGTAAGGGTCAACTTTCATCAAAAACTCAAATGGTGAGATTAAACGTTTGCGAAACTTCTCAGGTAGACAATAAATACCTGCAGCAAGACGAATAAGGTCATTTCGTTGGACAGCACGTTTAAGCAAATTGGCAACAGATGCTTTCGTGGCTTTTAAGCGCCGTGAAGCCTGCTCTAGTTCAGATTTAGTGAACATAGGGTCGTAAGCTCTTTTTTGAATGACTTGGTAGAATTGCATCTTTAGAACTCCTTATCGTCATTTTTAATATATCACTTAAGTATATAAAAATAAACATAAAATATGAAATAACGATAATTCTATTAATGATATGTTTGACTTACAGTAATTTCAACATGTTAGATGGATCAATACAAGACGTTGGGTAAGTCTACAGAACGAAGTCTACAAAACCCTTTTCACACGCTAACTGGACCAAGTTGTCGTACTTTGTCGTATTTGAAGATTGTCCTTCAAGTAAATCCAATCACTTAGCTGCGGCTCTGCCACCCCATCCATCAATCGTAAGACCAATTCAGCGAGCCACTTGGGATCGGGAAGACGAGGAGATTTGGATCGCGAATCGATAATGTCTACAGGTATGAATGGCCTTTCGATCTTTGCATTTTGAATACATGGCCTGGCCGTGCCAAACTTTCTCTTCCAGTAATAAAAAGCTTCAATGGATAGTCCATTTTATCTGCAGTATGCTGCAATCGTACCATGAAATCCCTGAAATGCTTCCCCGGTTGACTCCGGTTACCGCATGAAAAAGAAAAATGACAAAACTCAGCTAATGATCCGCAATAGCACGACGGAATTTCTAATTTTCACCACTCAAGCTCAAGAGCAAGGCATTGAAGTCCGCTATGAAGACGAAAATCTGTGGCTGACTCAAAAAATGATGGCCCAACTTTTTGATGTTGGGGTTCCCACAGTCAACGAACACCTGAAAAACATCTTCAATTCTAAGGAATTGCTGGAAGATTCAGTTATTCGGAAATTCCGAATAACTGCCTCAGACGGCAAAAACTACGAAACTCAGTTTTACGGCCTAGATGCCGTTATTTCCGTAGGCTACCGCGTGAACTCAAAAAGGGCTACCGAGTTCCGCCAATGGGCCCCAAGAATTTTAAAGGAATTCTCAGTTAAGGGTTTTGTCTTAGATAAAAAGCGATTGGAGAACGGTTCATTTCTGGGTGAAGACTATTTTGAACATTTACTAGAAGAAATCCGCGAGATCCGTTTGAGTGAAAGACGGTTCTATCAAAAAATCACGGACATTTATTCTACCGCCGTTGACTACAACCCAAAATCTGAAACCACCATCACTTTATTTGAAAAGATTCAGAACAAAATGCACTTCGCAATTCATGGGCATACTGCTTCTGAGTTAATCGTTAATCGTGCGAACAGTGAAAAACAATACATGGGTCTGACCACTTGGGAAAATGCGCCGTCAGGTAAAATTTTAAAGTCTGATGTCTCTATTGCCAAAAATTATCTGAGCCAAGAGGAACTAGAGGCAATGGGTAGAATTGCTTTCACAAACCTTTGGATAAGCGCATGAGTTTTCCGTCACTGATGCGATAACTTAAGATCTCCGTATAATGAAATTTCGCCCCAGGCTCAAAGATTGGCGAGCACCTTCACTCAGGTTTTGAGTGAGGACTTTTGGTTAGAATGAGGGTGCCTCACGGTACGAACGAAAACTGATGAGTTGAGCATCCTTGGGGCTCACAAGAGGCTCTTGAACGGGCCAAGAAATTTTGAGATCCGGATCATTCCATGCGATCCCATTTTCACCTTTGGAGTTGTAGGGGTGATCAACTTTGTAGATCAGATCTGCTGGTTCATCACCAAGAACACAAAAACCGTGGGCAAACCCAGCAGGGATCCAAAAGAGAAGCGCAGTCTCTCCGCTAAGCTCAACTCCAAAATGTTGGCCAAAGGTGGGTGAGCCTGATCGAATGTCCACAGCGACATCCCAAATTCGTCCACGGGTCACACCGACAAGCTTTCCTTGAGGTGGATCAAATTGGTAGTGAAGGCCTCTGAGCACTCCTGGAATGGACCTTGAAAAATTATCTTGAAAAAAATCAGCTGGCAGGCCGTGGTCCGAAAATCTCTTACGATGAAACCTCTCAACAAAGAACCCCCGATCATCTTTAAAGAGATCAAGGGTGATGAGCTTCAATCCTTTTAGGGGGAGATCTTCAACTTTCACAAATCTCCAACATTCTTACAAAAGATCATGGTTGACGATCTTTCGTAAATATTCACCATAGCTACTGGAGGGGAAGCTCTCAGCAATTGCCGAAAGCTCTTGTCGGGAGATAAAACCGTTGAGAAAGGCAATCTCCTCCAGGCAGGCAATCTTAAGTCCCTGTCGAAGCTCAATCGTCTGCACAAATTGAGAAGCGGCAAGGAGTGCATCGTGTGTTCCAGTATCCAGCCAGGCAATGCCCCGACCAAGGCGTTGAACTCGCAGCTCATTGTTTCTTAAGTAGTGAAGATTCACGTCGGTGATCTCAAGCTCACCTCGACGGGAGGGCTTAAGATTCTTTGCAACCTCACAAACCCTCGAGTCATAAAAGTAGAGCCCCGTCACCGCCCAATGCGATTTGGGCTTTGCAGGCTTCTCCTCTAAACTCAAAGCGCGGCCCTGATCATCAATCTCCACAACCCCATATCGCTCAGGATCATGCACATGATAGCCGAGGATCATCGCACCCTTTGTAAGCTTTGCCCCCTCGGACAAGGTATTAGAAAAATCTTGCCCAAAAAAGAGGTTGTCCCCCAAGATCAAGCAGACAGGCTCTTCATTGAGAAAAGTCTCTCCAATGATAAAGGCCTCAGCAATTCCGTTGGGTTTCGATTGAACCTCATAGTGAAGCTGCAAACCTAAATTTCGGCCATCCCCCAAGAGTTCTTTGATCATCGGGATGTCTCTGGGTGTGCTTATGATCAAGATCTCACGAATTCCAGCACTCATCAGAATCGATAGTGGGTAATAGATCGTCGGTTTGTCATAAACCGGGAGAAGTTGCTTGCTGACCGATTTTGTTGAAGGATAAAGTCTTGTGCCCGCACCGCCGGCTAAAACAATCCCTTTCATTGTTTACCTCCCAATACCGTTTCAGCCCACTCCGGATGATCCAAGTACCATTTGACGGTCTCCTCAAGCCCCTTTTCGAATCGTTCGTACTGCCGTGAAAAACCCAGAGACTTTTCGGCCCACGCGTCGTCAATGGCGTATCGCCAATCATGTCCGAGCCGATCGGTCACAAAAGAGATCTGCTCCTCATAACTTCGACCATCCTTACGAGGCTTCATCTGATCCAGCATCTTACAGATCAATTTCACGATATCAATGTTCTTTCTCTCGGATCGTCCACCAAAACAGTAGGTCTCCCCCGGCTTCCCTTGAGTTAGGGCAAGCCAAATCCCTCGGCAATGATCTTCGACATGGATCCAATCGCGAATGTTTTCGCCCTTTCCGTAGACAGGAAGTGGTTCACCTTGAAGAGCGCATCGAATCATCCGCGGGATCATCTTCTCTGGATATTGACGCGGCCCATAGTTATTCGAACAGTTGGTCACAATGGTCGGCAAACCATACGTATGGTGCCAAGCTCGCACCAAATGGTCCGATGCCGCTTTGGTCGCGGAATAGGGAGATCTCGGTTGATAGGGGGTCGTTTCAGAGAACTTGCCGGTCTCACCAAGTTCCCCGAACACCTCATCCGTTGAAACATGGAGGAACCGAAAATCCCCTTTTTTGCTTTCCGCCAAAGAGTGCCAGTAATTGCGCGCCACCTCCAAAAGGGTAAAGGTCCCCTTCATATTGGTCTCAACAAAGGCCCCGGGCCCCTGAATTGAGTTGTCCACGTGGGATTCAGCAGCAAAGTGAGCCACCCCATCAAACTGAAACTCATCAAACAGCTTCTTAACAAGTTCAAAGTTGCAGATATTACCCTCAACCACCTGGCAACTTTCGCCCTCTAAGCACTCCTCAATATTTGCCCTATGCCCCGCATAAGTAAAAGCATCAAGCACCACCACCCTGGCCCCATTCGCCAAAGCATGCCTCACAAAGGCACTCCCAATAAACCCCGCTCCTCCAGTTACAAGCAGACTGTCCACCCTGTTTCCTACCACGTAACTACTCCTTATTTACAATTATGAGCCGATCGATCTATCTCTAACACGCTTGAATTTAAAGAGTCCAGTTCTGGTCACGTCTACAGGGATAAAGTCACTCCGGGTCACAGTTTCCACTGCCAGCAGCCTGCTGCCCTGGCCGGGCTATTTGACGGGGGTTTTCTTTTGTTTAAGATCAGATGCGGTCAAATCAACTTTCTCGTCCGAAAGATGAAAGAGCTTGTTCGCAATAGCCCATCGTTTATTTTGGACTATCTTCAAAAGAGTACTTTCTAATTCTGAAATACGAGCATCTCCGTTGGTCAACTGTAATTCCAATGAGGAGATTTTCATTTCCAAGGCAACGTTTTGTTTTTCCATGGCAATACGTTGTTTTTGAATTTCCTCATTATCGAGAACAAATTTATTTGCTAACTTTCTAAATCGTAAGAGATGTCGATTCTTCCTTGACAAGAATCTTCGATATTTGTCTATTAACATAAGAAGATCAGAAGTCCCCCAAAATTCCAAAGGTAATTTACTCTCTACCTCAGAGTGTTCCAAATCAATCAGGTTCCCAGAAGGGACATTTGAGATCGAGTTAAACCTAAAACTTCCACTAGAGTCTGAAGAATCATATTGTGATACATTAGCAACAATGCTCTGATTATAAAGCTGATCCAAAGGTCCAAGATCATCGGGAACTTGATCAAGCATCATGGCCAGAAAAGAAGTAAACTCTTCAAATGGTCTGGCATCTCTAGATCCTACATATGAAAAAAGAAACTCGTGCCGCATCAAGCTGCAAAATTCCTTGGCCCTATTAAGGATTGATTCATTCGGGCCATGTTTGAATAGACATTGTATTTCTTTTATGAGGTCATCAAAATCCTTAATTTCGACAGCAATCCCCTTATTTGCGGAGATGCTATTGCAAAACAAGAAAACTGGTTTTCCTATTTCCATCGCCATAAATTGTACTGTCGACTGACCAACACACAGGAGGTCGCAATTTTCAATCAAACTTAATGCATCCAAATTGCGCGTGATAATTAGTCTTTGTGAAGCGTGATGATCATATTCCTTCAAGTCAAATGGATGTGGTTGAAATACTATGTGGAAATCAAAATAATTCTGTACATCTTTAAGCCGCATGAGAATAGCTTCCGAACTGCTGTGCCTACCCTGATTTAGCTTAGCAAATGGTGAAGAAGTAGGGAAAAGACCTGCGCCACTGTGATGGTCACCTAACAGCAGCACGTTGAATTTTTTGTTTAAAAAAATACTTTCGATGTCTGTGAGGGGCTTAGAGCTATATTTCATTTCCGATGTTGAGGAAAGTATAACTTCGTTTGTTTCGCATTTGCTTAATTTAGAAAATGGCCAAAAGTTCAATATGGATCTAGCGCCCGGAGCAATTGGCTCGATCATGATAGTTCTATTGAAAAAACCTCGTTCTATAGTGAGGCACATAATACCAAAGCGTTCACAAAGGCACTTAACTACTTGACTGATGACAGCAGTACTTCCCCAATTTAAAACTAGACTCGGTTTTTCGGATAATAATATGTTTCGCCAGTACGAAAAGCATCCAGTCAACCCAACGAGGGTCGAATCGTCACCACCAAACGCTTGATCAACTTCTAAGAGATAAGAGTGGATCTGAGCAAAATAGAGATCGATATCACTGTGTCGATTAAAAGAATCTTTATAGGATGATAGGAAAAAAGGCGAAAGTCTTAGGTTTAGAACTAAAGAGTCAGATTGTTGCGGGCAAAATAGATTCACTTCAAGATTGAGTTTTGCCATAACTGCGGCTAGTTCGTTGAGAGTGGTCCAGATTTCATTTTGTAGGTCTAGAAAACAGTAACAAAATAGTTTCTTCATCCAATATCTCGCGTGTGGGTATCCCATTTACGAAAACAAAAACGGCTTGCCGTTAGTATAACCAAAGAGAGGTTGCAGTGCGGCTCGTATGGAGTAATCTTGAACCATCTAAAATCCACCAGCCAACTTTATCAGGAATCTTGCGTTCTCACCAAGCCATTTATTCGTTTACAGCCTACATTCCGCACCCAAACTGTGCGTGATTAGTGTCTCAATAGGTTGAATTTACTTGTTTATTTTCTGCCACCTCGCTTCCAAATTGCTGAGTCGAGCGTTTCTTTTATATGCTGAGCGATTTGGCGCTGAAGATTTTCGTAGTTACCCATCCATTGCTTGATCTCTTTGGCCAGCTCGGCGTCGATGGTGCGGGTTGTTTTCTTGCCGTTCACATTGCCAATCCACCGATAATACGGACCATGTAGCGCTTTCGGGTCCGCATGGCAACGACAGTTCTTTTGTCCGCACTTGGCAAACGCGGTCGAAACCGACCCATCAATGACAGGCGATTTAAAATGAATGACTCGCTTTTTTTGTTTTGACATCTTAATTCTATTAGGAATTAAGATAGAGTTGAATGCAAGGAAATAATTTCGACCTCCGCAGCTTAAAGATTGGATGCCTTCCTATCATTGACCAGTTCATCAAGAAGATGAACGTTTAGCCACATCTTAAGGATGCACTGGGCAATTCTGGTTATGCCGACGCCATTATCATCTTGATTAAAAATATCTTGGTTGACCGAAATGCACTTTATGCAATCAGGGAATGGGCCAGTCAGTTTGGTTTACGGTTGGGCGACGGCCGAGAGATCGGGGATGATTGCTTGGGTCGGGCCCTAGAAAGACTTTTTGAAATGGACCGGGCGACCTTGCAAACAAAGATCGTTTTATCCGTTATCAAGGCCTTCAACGTCAAAACGGATCAAATCCACAACGATACAACCTCTGTTACCGTGTCAGGTCGATATGACAACCAGGATAGGGCTGCTGTGCAACTCAAGCGTGGTCATAGCAAGGATCACCGGCCCGATCTTAAGCAGTTGATCTACAGTCTTTGCGTCAGCCACGATGGCGCAGTTCCTGTCCACTTCAAAAGCTTCGATGGAAATCGAACGGATGATACGATTCATTGGGAGATTTGGAATGACCTTAAGACCCTGCTTCAAACACCTGATTTTAAGTATGTTGGCGACAGCAAACTTTGCGTGAGCCAAACCTTAAGGCAAATTGATTCGGCCCACGGCAAATTTGTCGCAATGGTTCCTAAAACGCGCTCTGAAGTTAAGGATTTTACAGACGCACTTGATTTAGGAGATGTGCGCTGGAATCGGATCTTACGGATACGATCAACAAGATCACGAAAAGAGTTTGACACATTCGACTGTGCTTTAGGCCCATACTATCTTGAGGAGGGCTTCCTGCTGTATTGGTATCGGTCCACTCAAAAGAAGAGGCGCGACATCGAAGACCGCAAAGAAAGAATCAATCGTGCCTGGGATCGGCTTGGAAACATGGATCTCAAGAGGCTTCGGGGTCCTAAGACTGAGAAGGCGATCCGAACTCGTATCGATGCGATCCTCAAAAAATACAAAGTCCAAGGCTGGTTGGAAGTTGACATTAAGATTGACACCCATGAGGAGCTTAAAGCGATAACGCGCGGTAAGCCAACGGCAGAAACGCGTTATCGGCGAATCATCAAGAGTACACCAAGGCTCTACATCAAGCGAAACGCCGAGGCCATTGCCAGATCCCAGCTCATGGATGGAATCTTTCCTCTGACCACAAACACGAAGGATGGAGCTCTTGAGACCCTCAAAACCTACAAATATCAGCCGAACATTGAAAAGCGTCATGCCAAACTCAAATCCACGCTTGATGTCGCGCCCATTTGGCTGAAAAAGAACACACGGATTGAAGCGTTGATGTTTGTTGAATACCTAGCCCAGATGACGACCGCACTGATCGAACGTCAATTGAGGCAGCAGATGAAAATAAATAAAGTAGAGTTACTAACGACACTGCCCGAAGGCCGCCCGTCCCAAACTCCGACCTTTGAGCAGATCCTTCGACTCTTCGAAGGCAGCCAGCGCCATGAGTTGGTCGATAACCAGAAAATCGTGCAGTCATTCAATCCCGAGCTCATGCCGGTGCAATCGCAAATTCTAAACTTGTTGGGGGTTTCTGAGGCGCATTACAGCTGCTCAATTTAATAGCACGCGAATTAAGTCACGCACGGATCAACTGCGGAATGTAGGGAGTGCCGTGACAAGCACTCGAGAAAATAGGAAGAAAGAAAACCCAACAAAGGAGGAAAGAAAATGATGATCTAAAAAAACAAAAACCAGTGAGATGAAAGGTTCTCGCCGAGGTAATTGCCAATTCACCTCGAAGCTTGACAGGCGTGTTCTGATGGTAACAACAAACACGAAACCCTGTGACAAAGGCCCTTAGGGGTTGAAGCGCAATCAAGGCTGTAGCATAAAGTGAACCCAGTTAAGCGTCGTCACGCAAGTGTTGAGGGGGTCCATCTCCTACTTTGGGGCCTCTGCCACGATCAAACAAGAAATTGGACGACAGGGTTTGATCGCTCGACCGGCGTAATATGGGGCGGCATAGATTGAAGGAAATCGAGTGAACACGGGAGACCCCTGCATGTCGGAAAGTAGCGATTTTCCAACATCTG
>JACTMU010000096.1 GCA_014584465.1 Pseudomonadota bacterium
ACACTCAAATTCGACCCCAATTAAAACAATTTGGGTCTATCCTTTAGTT
Organism: Pseudomonadota bacterium; assembly: GCA_014584465.1. Taxonomy (GTDB): domain Bacteria; phylum Bdellovibrionota; class Bdellovibrionia; order Bdellovibrionales; family JACTMU01; genus JACTMU01. The sequence continues at coordinate 50 of JACTMU010000096.1, forward strand.
AAAGACATTAAAAAAGTGATCAGGAACCTGCCAGTTCACTGAATACTTACCGTGAGCCAATCGTGGCCTCAATCTTTGAGGCTGTCCATCAAGTTGACAGCCTCAAAGAGAGTAGACTCGAATCTCCCCAAGGACCTCTCACAACCGTGCATTGCTATGGCCTGGTTCTTGCTCTGCTCTACAGTAGAGATCGATGAAGATGTCTCTATTTAGGGGCTGTCCGGTAATTCCATTCGGTCGATTGCCAACGTTTTGCGTCCATGTTTTTTCGAATTTTCAATCCAAACAAGGGGAGAACTCAAAATGAGTGCTGGTGTAACTCATTCAAAAAAAGGTGTTTCTAGAACATGGACCTTCTTGGTCTGCGCCATTGCCATCTGTTCAGGCGTTGCACTCCTGTCGGGTTGCAGCGGCGAGGGGTATAGGGCCGAATCCGCCCCAGCAGAAAACAAGAGTGATGGGCAGGGACCAAAGATCACCTCGATCAGCCCCAATCATGGAGGTCTCATCGGTGGTGATGAAGTGGTCATTACAGGAAGCAACTTTGTGAAAGATGGGACGACCGTCTATTTCGGCGAGGAAGATGTTGATCACAAGTCCGAAGAGGTGGAGTTTGTCAGTACCACAGAGATTAAGGTGACGACCCCCGCAGGTGATTCCAGCGGGAGTGTCGATGTGGTTGTGGTCACCGACTTAGGAACGTACAGACTCAAAAAAGGATTTTCCTATGACTGTGACGAAGATGATGAGAACTGTGATGTTGGAGATGACGACGACAATGACGACGATGACGACGATGATGATGATGAGTGCCTGGACAGTGAGACCTGTCCCACCATTGACACCATTTCGCCATCAGAAGGAAAGTACAATGAGAAAACCGAGTTCACCATTACCGGTCAGAATCTAAAAGGTGATAAGACGCTGGTCTACATTGGAAAGAAGAAGGCACAAAAATGTGAGGTTGAAGAGGATGGGACCGCAATCTCATGCAAAACCCCAAAATCGCGAACAGCTAAGGAGTTTGACGTAAAGGTGGTTGTAAGGACAGGAAAAGTAAAGCAAAGAGTGATTCAAGAAGGTGGATTTACCTACACGGATGACCAAGAGGCTAAGGCCCCTACAATTGCGAGTCTATCGCCCACTGAAGGCAAATTCAATGAGGAGACAGAGTTTACGATCACAGGTACCAACTTCAAGATGAAAGATGGAAAAACCCTTGTCTATCTTGGTTCCAAACGGGCAAAAGAGTGTGCAGTGACCGAAGATGAAACGGCGATCGCCTGTAAGACCCCCAAATCCAAATGGTCAGGTGAGGTTCAGGTCAAAGTGGTCGTAAAGGGAAAGGGAATCGATCGTGAAGCCATAAGCGAGGAGGCCTTTATCTATACATACAGTGGGAAACATGAGGCACCCTCCATTTTGTCCGTCACTCCCAGTTCGGGGTACTACGATGAGAAGACAGAGATTGTGATCGAAGGATCACACTTTCGAAAGAAGAAAGGCACGACCAATTATACCAAAGTCTACATTGGCAGTGAAAAGGCCAAGGGCTGCAAGGTCAATGACGATGAGACTCAGGTCACTTGCAAGACTCCAAAGTCCAAAGTCTTAGGACTTCATGATGTCAAGGTCGTGATCAAATACGATGACATCTCGTTTAAAGAGATCTACAGTGATGGATTTCGTTATGTCGATCATGGCGTGGAGGCTGAGGAGAGTGAGGAGGAGGTGGACCAACCTTCTCTTTCATCCATTGAGCCCAACTCAGGGACCAAGAAGGGGGGCACAGAGATTGTGATTTGGGGAGAGAACCTCAGCGAGTACAAAAAGATCAAAGTGGGAAAGAAAAAGGCTCTCGACTGCGAATATGCTCCAGGAGCAAGCGGAGGGATGGATTCCATAACCTGTCTGACGCCGAAAGCGAACAAGAAGGGTTTAGTGGACGTCTCGGTCTTTGTTCCCAAAACAGTCAAGAATGGGAAAATCGTTTACAAACGTCTCAGACTTAAGGGAGATCAGGGTTTCACCTACACGAAGTAGACCGGACGATCACCAAGCGGTCCAAGGGCTGGTGGCCCTGATTCAATCCATGTGACCTGAAAATGCATCTCACATCTTAGTTATTTGTAAAGAGGTTCGAATTTTTTTCCGAAGGAGTATTGGCTTGGTTTGGCACCAATAGCTTGATGAATTCCTATGCTTCAGCAGGAAGGTTTGACCATGGACTACAAGATAGTTTGGATCGACGATGAACCAGATGTCATTCAAAATCAAGTGCGCAAATTACGAGAGAAGGGGCACACGGTTGTAGGAATGACCTCTCCTCTCAAAGCCATCGATTTTGTCCATCGAAATGCGAGTAAGATCAAGCTCATCATATGTGATCTTCAGATGGACGAGATGCATGGGATGGAAGTTCGTCGAACGCTCTTAGAAAAACATGCAGGAATTCCCTTTGTGGTGGTCTCGGCCTTCATCACTCGCGAGCTGGCACTTTCTGGAATCGAACATCGAGTTGCTCGTTTTTTGGAAAAGCCCATCTCGAACAAAGAGTTGCTGAAAGTGATCGACGAAGTCACTAAGGAGCGCATTCATATTTTAGAAGAGGAGAAGGAGCTCGTTCAAAGTTTCCTGGAGGAGTCTCAACCATTGCTGGATGAGCTTGACAGTCTCAACCTTCGAATTGAAGAGGATCCCACAGATCCGTATCTCTATGGCTCCTACATGAGGATGTTGCACACACTTAAGGGCACAGCGGCCTGTGTGGGCATTCCGCTCCTTCCCAATTTCTTTCATCGATTTGAAGACTATGTGGGAACATTCAAGAGTGGTTCTTCGGAGCTCAATGAGCGGGCTATGGGAAAGTTCTTCAGCGCAATTGACACAACCAAACGAATATTTAAGGCCATCAAAGAGGATAACTTTTTTGATCTGGAATCTGCAAGTTTGCTCAATCTCTTTGAAGTTGAGGCTCCTGAACTAAAGAGTGGAGATGAGAATGTCGCAATTCTCGAGTCCAAGCGCAAGCTCAGAGATCAAGGCCCAGAACCTTCTGAAGATGAGAAGATCACGATTGCCGTTTCGGTCCTTGATCAGTTCTTAGAGGTGACTGGAAAACTCACCATCATTCGAAGGATGATCAAGAGTAAAATTGACACGCTCAAGAGGCGCTACATTAAGGACAAGGATGTGATTGCTCTCACCGAGATCATTGAAGAGATGCAAAAGGAGAATCAACTTCTTCAAAGCCGCTCAGAGTCCTTGAGAAAAGTTCCTCTTTCCATCGTTTTTAAGCCACTTAAGAGAGCGGTGCGAGATCTTTCACGAACACTCGGCAAAAAGGTTGAGCTCTCCGTTCAGGGTGGCGATCTTCTTGTGGACCGAAAACTGACCAAGGTTCTCAATGGAGCATTGACTCACATTGTTCGTAACTGTGTGGACCATGGTATTGAAACACCTGAAGAGAGGCAGTCCAAATCGAAAAAACCGGTAGGACAGATTGCCATTACCGCTCAAATACGAGATGACCAGATTCGTGTTGAAGTCACCGATGATGGGCGCGGAATCGACATTGAGAGAATTAAGAAGAAGGCCCAGGAGAAGAATCACTTCTCTCAGGAAGAACTTGAGGCTATGGAAGAGCAGGAGTTGGCGAACTTGATCTTTGCACAAGGATTCTCGACCGCAAAGGATGTGACCGAGGTTTCGGGGCGTGGAGTTGGATTGGAGATAGTCAAAGAGAGTGTCTCTTCCTTAGGTGGCAAGGTGGATTTTCACTCTGAATTTGGAAAGGGATGCAGATTTGTTCTCAACATTCCCGTTCCGAAGTCATTCCTTGTTCTTCAGGCTCTCTATGCGTGCAGCAATGGACACAGTTTTGCGATACCTCGTGAAGAAGTTGAAAGTGTGGTGGACTACGGTTCGATGAAGAAGAGTCAGAAGATACGGTCCATTGAAGGCGAGGAGGTTTTTGATTATCACGGGGTTCAGATCGCTCTGTTTGATCTTCGACGTGTCTTTGCCAAAGCCCATGATCGTCGAGATGTTTCACTCAGTGATCGAAGCGTGGTGATCATCACAGATGGGGTTACTCAATGTGGGCTCATTGTCGACCAAGTCTTAAGTCTTGAGGAGATTGTGATTAAAGAGATGGATGAGTTCATCAAGTTGAACAACCTCTTTGGGAAAGCAACTCTGATTGGTGATGAGGGGTTGTCTCCGGTTCTTGACTTTGACTGTTTTTCTCGTGTCTTGAGAGATCATGTCAAGACTTCGTTAAGAGCGTCCGCGTAGAGAGATCTCGTCACTAATAGATGGTGTCGCGTCGAGCGAGTTCTTCATTGAGGACCTGCTGCATCTCCTCTTGAACCATTTCCGCAAGTTCGTGAACCAACTCTCGATCATTGGCGGCCTCAGGCTCATAGGGGAGATGGATGGGATCTAGAAAGCGAATCTTCCAACGTGCAGGCAAAGGAATGACATTGAGTGGCAGCGGAAGAATGAATCCTCTGAGATACTTTGAGAAGCTCAGTTGACTTAAATTGATGTGAGTCTCTTCAGCTCCAATCACCACGGTCGGGACGATGGGAGTTTGAGTCTGAAGCGCCATACGGATGAAACCGCGTTTGAACTCTTGAAGTCGATACCGTTGGGTTGTGGGTTTAAAGTTGCCATATTCCCCTTCTGGAAAGAGAATGATGAGGTTCTTCTTTTTAATTTCGTTAAGTGCGTTTTTCATTGTAGCTTCAATGAAGCCAAGTTTGTTTGCAGGAATTGAGGTCACTTTACTTAAAAAGAAAAAGTGGTGAGTTAAGACGCGTGCCAATCGTTTGCGATGGGTGGAGATTTCGTGCACAAGAAGCATAGCATCGAGACCTGAGTAACCGGAGTGGTTTGGAGTGATGATTGCCGCTCCAGATCGAGGGATGTTCTTTGCACCTTCGACTTCAAGGCGAAAATAGAGGTGCATGATTTCCATAAAAAAGTGCGGTAAGACGCGATAGATAATGGTTTCCTTATCAAGATTCTTGATGTTTAATAGAACGTCATTGGGGATTTCAAATAGTTTTTTCATAAAATTCCTAAAAGTCGCTTATGAAGTTCCTAATGAAGTTCCTTGGAGGCTTAGATGTCCGAATTTCTACTTGCAGTTGATCAAGGTACAACGGGAACCACCTCTACTATTATTAATCGGCAAGGGGATCTCATTGCAAGTGCCAATGTCGAATTTTCACAGATCTATCCTCGACCGGGTTGGGTCGAACATGACCCCGAAGAGATCTGGAAGAGTGTCCTTCAATCGATTTCTCAAGTGCTTGAAAAGTCTCATCTCAAGGGGTCGGACGTGGCAGCGTTAGGCATTACCAATCAAAGAGAGAGCATTGTGGTGTGGGATCGAAAGACCCATCAACCTCTCTACAACGTCATTGTTTGGCAATGTCGTCGTACAGAAAGCCATTGCGCACGCCTTAAAAGACAGCGACGAGAGCCCCTCATTCGTCAAAAGACGGGCCTTGTGATTGATCCCTATTTTTCTGCAACCAAATTGCGTTGGATCCTCCAAGAGGTTGAAGCGTGCAAGAAGAGACGCGATGATTTGGCCTTTGGCACAATGGACACCTTTTTGATCTGGAGGTTGACCGGGGGGAAGGTCCATCGCACCGACGTGAGCAATGCCTCTCGAACTCTGTTGATGAACATCAAGACGGGCCAATGGGACCCAGAGCTTCTGAAACTTTTTGGAATTTCCGCAAACATCTTACCGGAGATTGTTCCCTCAAGCGGTCTTTTTGGTCACGTGGAGGGAATTGCGGGCCTTCCCGATGGACTCCCCATCACCGGAGTGGCTGGAGATCAACAGGCCGCTCTTTTTGGACAGGGCTGTTTTGAAGTGGGAGAGTCCAAGTGCACCTTTGGTACGGGAAGTTTCATTTTGATGAACACCGGATCCAAGATGGTGCGTTCCAAATCGGGGCTTTTGACCACGGTTGCATGGCAGCTCGGCAAAGAGAAGATGGTCTATGCTCTGGAAGGTGGGGCCTTTATCTGTGGCGCTGCCGTTCAGTGGCTTCGTGACGGGCTTCACATGATTGAAAAGAGTTCTGACATTGAGGCTCTTGCAAATGCAGTGAGTGACACCGAAGGTGTGGATCTTGTTCCTGCCATGACGGGTCTTGGGGCCCCCTATTGGGATGCAAATGCACGTGGTCTCATTTGTGGAATCACTCGAGGGACTCGCCGAGAACACATTGCTCGTGCCACTTTGGAGTCGATGGCTCTTCAAAATGGGGACATTCTTAGAGCGATGCAAAAGGATTTGGGACGAACAATACGAACTCTTCGTGTCGACGGTGGGGCCAGCGCCAACAACCTGCTTTTGCAAATGCAGTCCGACTACCTAGGGGCGGTCGTCGAGCGACCAGAGGTCATTGAGTCAACCTCCCGAGGAGCTGCTTTTCTTGCAGGCCTTGGAGTGGGATTTTGGTCCCATCTTCAGGAGATCAAGAAAGTCAATAAAATGGATGCCACTTTTAAATCGAAGATCACGGCAGCAGATCGAAAGAGACGGATCCAGCGGTGGCATGATGCCATCTGCAGGGCTCAAGGGCTCAAGGTTTCTCCTTAAGGTGTCGGTTTCGGACTTTTCAATCAAGGTTGAAGGGTGTAGAAGGGAGTTGAAAGCTTCTCAAGGGAAGACACTTCTTGAAACGCTGTTGGATGAAGATTTTGAGATTGCTCACTCTTGTGGAGGAATGGGAACTTGCGGTACCTGCCGCGTGGTTGTGACCTCAGAGGTTGATAAGCTCCCTCCACGAAATGAGGTTGAGTCCGAGATGGCAGAAGATCGAGGATTTCATCCCTCGGAGCGATTGGCCTGTCAACTTGAGATCTCATCATCCCTCACCATTAAGGTGCCAGGCGTATTTTTCGGAGGCAGTGAATCAACTTCATAAGTTGATTCACTGCCTCCGAAAAATACGCCTGGCACCTAAGGAGAACTTGCAATGGAGACCAAAGATTTACCTCATCCTTCTGAGATCCAAAGGGACTTCGAGGCCTTCATGCAACAGAAATATGGTGGACACGTTCGCTTTGTGGTTCATGAGGCAAAGATGGAGGCGCCCCGGTCAGAGAGGCCCTCTCCTTCAGCTTCGAAGGACGATCCGAAGAGCTATGATTTTCAATTCCATTTTTTACCGAAAGATCTCAAGGAACATCTCGATCGTTTTGTAGTTCAACAAAATGAGGCTAAGAAGGCTCTCGCCATTGCCGTTTGCGATCACTACAATCATGTCATGGAGTGCATCCACAGCCCAAGTGAAGCGGAGATGGAGTTTTCAAAACAGAATGTCTTGATGCTGGGGCCAACAGGAGTTGGAAAAACCTACTTGGTTCGCCTCATTGCAGAACTCATTGGTGTTCCCTTTGTGAAAGCGGATGCCACACGGTTTAGCGAAACTGGATATGTTGGAGCCAACGTGGATGACCTGGTCAGGGATTTGGTGACTCAAGCACAGGGTGATCTTCATTTGGCCCAGTATGGGATCATCTATTTGGATGAGGTCGACAAGCTGGCAGGCGTTGGAACCACTGGGACCAAGGATGTCAGTGGTCGTGGAGTGCAGTTTGGTCTTTTGAAGTTGATGGAAGAGACGGAGGTCAATTTAAGAGGAGGTAACGATATCTCTTCACAGATTCAGTCCCTGATGGAGTTTCAAAAGAAGGGGAGCGTGGAGCCTCAGCTCATCAACACACGGCACATTTTATTTATCGTAAGCGGAGCCTTTCATGGTTTAGAGGAGATCATTGCCCGTCGACTTCATCGGCGTACCATTGGAATATCGGCCTCACCAACTTCTCAAAGCGAAGTTTCTGAACTCCTTTCCTTAAGTCAAACTGAGGACTTCATCAAGTTTGGATTTGAGCCGGAGTTCGTAGGACGCTTGCCTGTGCGAATCGTCTGCGAAAAACTTGTTGCCAATGATCTCTATCACATTTTGAAGGATTCTGAGAGTTCTCTCATCCAGCAGTATAAGAGAGCCTTTCGTTCCTATGGGATTGACCTCGCCTTTTCCGATCGAGCACTCAAATTGATTGCGACAAGAGCTTCACTAGAAAAGACAGGAGCACGGGCCCTCATGACGGTTCTAGAAAAAGTTTTGCGTGATTTCAAATATGAGCTCCCCTCAAGCTCCATTCGCAAATTGAGGGTCACCGAAGGTCTTGTGAACCATCCTGAGCGTGCCCTTCGCAAGCTCCTAGGTGCCAGGCGTATTTTTCGGAGGCAGTGAATCAACTTGTAAAGTTGATTCACTGCCTCCGAAAAATACGCCTGGCACCTAATTAATTCACTTCAAGTGAGATGGAGACAATCTCTGGAAATTTCCTTTGGAGCTCCATCTCCAGATTGTTGATCTCATTTCCTACGATGCGCACGGTTCGTTCGATGGTGCTGACCAGAATTGGAAGAGGCTCTTCTCCACTGCGAATGCGTTCGGCATCGCTTTCAACCTGTTTGCGATGCAGAAGAATTCCGCCATGAAGTTCGATGTCCGCGGTGAGTTTGATTCGATTGGGACCGAGGATCTGTGTTTTAAGATTCATGACCTTTTCCACTGAAGGATAGGTTTCGAGAAAGTCGCGAATGTCATCTTCCTTAGCTTCACTTGCAGCCATTCCAATAAGAAGTCGTCCATTGATGAAAGCTAGAGCAATGGCCGAGATTCCTAACAGGACCGCAATGATGATGGATGCGATGGAATCAGGAATTTCAGAGCCAAAGGAGCGGGAGAGCAAGATGCCAATGAGGGCAACCCCGACGCCGAGAACGGCAATGGTATCCTCAAGAAAGACGGCAGCCGTGGTCGGATTGTCTCCATAGAAGAGAAATTCAAAGAGAGAGTCTTTGCCTTGAACTTTTCTCATTCGTCCATAGGCGATCGTAAGAACGTAGCCCTCAACCAGAAATGAGACAATAAGTATGGAGACCGGAATCACAAGACTCTCGGAGGGATCGACGTGGTTTGGGTTCATGAGAGAGCGGACTCCGTGATAGGTTGTAACTCCAAATCCGACAAAAAAGATTCCAACTGCAGAAATGAGATTCCACAGATACCGAGAGGATGCTTGACCCCATGGGAATTTGCGGCTTGGTCCACCTTGACCATGTTTGATTCCCACATAGAGGAGGCCTTGGTTTGCGGTATCTGCTGCGGAGTGAATGGCTTCGGCGAGCATCGAGGGGCTAGCGCTGAAGATCCAACCAGCAAATTTCGCAAGAGTGACAAGGAGGTTTCCGCCAATGGCCGCAATGACCACAATGACCGACTCATCCTTTTTTTGGGGTACGAAGGTCAGTCCGTTCATCCGTTCATCCATTCACCACAGGATGAAACAGTTTGCGGATCAATATGGCATAGCAGTGGTCCGTTCCCCGTTTTTCAATACGGGTCACCACTCCGGTAAATGAGATAGGTTCAGGTTCTGAAAATGTGATCTCTCCCATCACCTCTTCCTGAGGTTTGAAGAGAGGTACTGTCAACTTTGTCGTACATTTGATCAAAAATCCCATTTCGCTGTAGTTAAGGGTCTCAAAGGTATGAGAGACGCTCTCTTTAAGAATGGTGATGGAAATGTTACCAACAAAACGAGCCTTCGTTCTTGTCATGGGTTTAAGAACACCGGGTTCAGAGGGTTTGTAGATCCTACGAACAGAAAAGGTGCGCATCTGAGGAATCTGAAGAGTCGTGAGAGCACCGTTGTAAATGCATCCAGTGTCCATGTTGATCCGCTTCTTGTGGATTTCTACCGCGTCTGTGGGAGTGTGGCCGTGCACGATGGTTTTCCCCCAATCGTAACTGCTGTTTAAAAACGGAGTACGAATCCAAAGGAGCGTCTCTCGATCTCTCTCATCAGAAATTTCAGTCAATGGTCGATTGGGCAGTCCTGCATGGACAAAGTAAAAATCGTCCGTCTCATGGTGAAGCTCAAGTGAGCGAAAGAAGACAAGGTGAGAGTCCGGGATTGATACGGGCTCACCGTCAAAGTGGGAGTCATAGCTTCGTAGTGTTGCTGCCCCACCATTAAAAATAAAGCGACCGGCTTCGCCCGCCGTGGGATTGTCCAGAAAGCTCAAAAGCATCTCTTCATGATTTCCAAGAAGTCCAATGACACGATATTTCTTTTTGAGCTCGAGGATGAAATCGATGACTCCTTTGGAATCAGGACCTCGATCCACGAGATCTCCGAGAAAGAGAATCGTTGAACCCCCACCAAGAGGAAGCTTCTTGATCAGCAGTTTGAGCTCATCAAGGCAGCCATGAACGTCACCAATGACAAATAGACTTTGGTCCGAACCTAGCTTTGAATGTGAATGATTTTCATCTGATTTTTGGTTCACGTATTTCAACAAAATCAATTCTAACAGAATTTAGGCGTTGGAACTAGAGACCTTTGGATAAAAATCTACAACGCGCAACGTATTTCTTCGAAAGAATTTGGCGTTTTGCGTTAACCAACTACAGCCCATGTTTAATTTCAGATCCGGGTTACAGCATTACTCGGAGTGCCATCGGAAGGATCGGATGATCTCATTGCAAGATTTGAGTGTGGTTTTAAAGTGTGAGATGTTGTCTCGACACGTCAAAACGATGGCTTTCGAGTTACGAAAGAAGATGGCCTGACGAAGCTGAAGCCCCTTTTGGGATGCTTGGAGATCGATGACAAATGCCTTTTCACCGTGGTGGTCAAAAGGTCGTTTGGCGATGATTTGAAAATCAAGACGTCGGTAGGTCTTAATGAACTGTTTGACGTAGGTCGTAAGATCTTTTGAAGTCGCATCCAGTGGATCCAATTGCTCTGTTCGTATGGAGAGGTGGGCACTCTCTGCATCTTGGGGGGGGACAAACTGCGTGATGGCTCCTTCATCCTCTTTAGGAGGTTCGATCAGGATCCAGTCACTTTCACCACGGTGGAGTTGAAACCCCAAAGGTGAAATGAAGAGAGATCTTTGGGAAGAGATCAGCAGAGAGCTCGACGTTGCCGGGTAGGGGGCGGCTGATCCACCCGAGGTAAGGCCAATCGTCCCCATGAAAATCCAGTGAGATTGAAGGAGGATCCTCTTCCATTTGGCCCATTGTTTGAGCACCCATGTCGGCTTCATAGGATCTCCGGGACACACTGAAGTGGAGGAGTGTAGTCCATGAGGTAGATCTGGTTCGTGCCGGATTGGTCGCTGGAAAAAAGAATTCTCTTTCCATCGGAGCTGAATGAGGCATTGGTCTCATTGGATTTGGAAGCAAGCAGCTCTTTCAAACAACGCCTTTTCAGATCAAGAACGTAGAGGTTCATGAATTCGCGGTGAGTGAGATTGGCGCTAAAGAGAATTTCATCGCCACTCGGGTGCCAAGAGGGGGATTCATGACGGCGAGGCGCCCACGTGATCTGTTCCCACTTTTCTTTTTTAGAGATCTGCTGGGGAGGATTCGATTTGAGTTGGGCCATATAGAGTTGGCTGACTGCCATTTGGGAAGCCGCGGATTGAACCCAAACAATTTGGGTTCCATCAGGAGAGAAGGCCGATTGTAAAGATCGATCCGAAACACGGAAGAGGGGTTTCATCTTTTGATTTTTCAGATCTAAAAGGAGAAGCTCCACCCCGTGAGTTCCCTCCGAAGAGAAGGCAATTTGGGCTGTCAAAGGGTGAACCGATGGAAATCCGTCGAATCCATCTCGCGAGGTGAGACGCTCAATGTGGTTTCCGCGAAGGTCGCTGACATAGAGTTCTGTGGGCGAAAGAGTGCCCATTTCTTCTTCGAGCTTCGCACTCTTCTTTTCAAATCGACGAAGCACCTGTCGGATCAACTTTCGATTCTCCTTTCTTTCGTCGGTCGAGCTTGAATAGAGAATCTTTGCATCGTTGAGAATGTATGTGGGGGAGAAATCATCGCCTGAATGGTGGGTGACTCGCCTTTCAAGGTTTGCACTCAAATCAAGTTCGTAGATCTGTGAATGGTTGTGGTTCGGACGGTTTCGACTGACAAAGAGAATCTTCCGACCACTCTTTGAAAAAGCAGGTTGGTCATTTTCTCCAATTGCGGTGATCTGGTGGATGTGAGGGTGCTGTTGAAATGGGTTGACACTCTTTCTTGACTCCTTCGCTTCCAACTTTTCTTTGAGGGCGGACTGCGGATTTTGTACAGAAGTTTGACACGAAATGGTCAGCCAGAAGACGATTGGGGTTGCGAGAATTTTCTCCATGCGAATTTCAGATCCCCTTAAGTGTAGGTCGTAAAGTTCTATTTTAAGGCTCGAAACTAGGGTTTTGCAACTTGATGAAGAGCTTTTTGGAGAAGTGAAGACGGAGATTGCTGTTTGAGCTCTTTCAGAGGCACCCAAATGAGATTCTTCGATCGAGAGGGCGGTTGACTTTGAACCTTTTGACTTTGCACATAAATATCATAATTGGTAATTCTATGGCGGTAGGTCCACCACTTTGGAGGAGAATCTGAGGACCTCATCTTTCCAGGAAAGATCCAAGTTCCCTTCAGAAATGGTGCTGTGACATTTTCAATGAGCGCCACTCGACCTTGATCCAGGTGAATTTGTGGGGTCCAGATCCAAATCTGTGGTTGTCGGCGTGGGCGTTGAAGAGGGAGTGATTCTGGCTTGCCGCGTTGCCTGCTTTCACACCACTTCGCTATGGGACAAAGGAGGCACTTTGGAGAGCTGGGCGTGCAAATTGTAGCACCCAATTCCATCATGGCCTGATTCATCACGCCACTTGGGTGGCCTTCGACCATTTGATCGGATAGGTGCTGCAGCTGGGACCTCCCTGATTGGTTCCACCACAATACTGAGAGGTTTTTGAGGCGACAAAGAAGGCGGATCACATTTCCATCGACGACGCCAACGGGTTCATCAAAGGCAAGACTTGCGACCGACCGAGCTGTGTAGGGACCAAATCCTGGAAGTTGTAGAAGCTCTTGGTGGGCGCGTGGAAACTGAGATTCAGAGACAAGTTTTTGAGAGGCCGCATGCAAAAGCTTTGCACGACGGTAGTAGCCAAGCCCGCTCCATGCCTCAAGAACTCGATTCAAAGGGGAGCTGGCGAGAGTCTCAAGATCGGGAAAAAGTTTTAAAAATCTCTCGAAGTGAGGGATCACCGCGGAGGTGGTCGTTTGTTGAAGCATCACCTCGGAGATCCAAATGGTGTAGGGGTTTCGAGATTGACGCCATGGAAGGGGGCGGTGATACTGTTGAAACCAATTGAAAAGTTTTTGCTTCATCGCTTGCTGTAGGAGCATGAGATGGTTTTACTGAAAGAAATGGAGAGAATCAAGAGCTGGTTGCGTGATGGTTTTAGATCATTTTGTGGCAGCCTCGATGTTGGCTCTTGGGATTGGGAGATCGATCATGAAGAGTGAAACTGATTTTGAACCTTTGAGTGGGAGGGAGTTCCCTCGATTTTCGGGAGTGAAGACCTTTTTTCGACTGCCCATGGCCAATGTCGATCAACATTTTGAGATCGCCCTTTGCGGAGTCCCTTTTGATGGGGGAACCACCTATCGACCGGGGACAAGATTTGCTCCCTCGCGGGTTCGTGAGCTCTCTTCCTTGGGGCGAGGTTTTCATTGGGGGCGCGATGTTCACGTCTTTAAGAGGATCCAAGTTGCAGATGTGGGGGACTGTCCCACGGTTCCCATCGATCTGGTTCAAACCTACAGAAAGATTGAGACCTATTTTGAACATCTACTTAAAGCGAAGAAGCGTTTTGTGGCTGTGGGCGGTGACCACTCCATCACCCTTCCCATTCTTCGTGCTTTACGAAAACATTTGGAAGAACCACTGCAGTTGATTCACTTTGATGCCCACTTGGACACCTATCCTGCAGCCTGGGGGTGCGAATTTCATCATGGTTCTTTTTTGCGTCATGCGGTTCAAGAAGGCCTTGTGGATCCGAAGCAGACGGTTCAGATCGGTGTTCGTGGGCCTCTGGCATATGGGGACGATCTTGAATTTTCCAAACAGCATGGGATTCGACTTCTGAGTGTTAAGGATCTTAGAGGCGGAGATCTTGGAAAGCTCATAAAAAAAACATCTCTCTCTTCCACAATGCCGACCTATATTTCTTATGATGTCGACTGTTTGGATCCAGCCTATGCTCCAGGAACGGGAACTCCTGTGCCAGGAGGTTTGACGACCTATGAAGTTCAGCAGGTGTTTCAAAACCTGGCACTCCAGAATGTGGTTGGTGGCGACATTGTTGAGGTTTCTCCCCCGTTTGACTCCTCAGACCTCACAACGCTTGCCGCAGTCGACGCTCTCTTTGAGATGCTTGCTCTGATGGCCGAGCTCCAAAGTTCGTTTAGAAATTGATGGGGGATCGACCGTTGAGAGCCTGAAGGGGACGGTTGTTTCCTGTGTAGTACTTTTGAAATGTTGCAATCTGTTCCTTTGAGATTTCAATGGGAGTGTTGAGAACATTCCAGTCAACTCCTTCGGAACAAGGAGGAGTGGTGAGAGAGCCCTTGTAGTTATAGTAGGTCAACTTGGACGGAAGGAGATCATTCACGTTGAAAGTTCCCAAAGATCGGCTCTTCTCCTTGGATTTGTCGGGAATGTTCTTCCAGAGGTGAGCAATGGACTTGTTCTCTGTTGCGCCCTCTTTGTAGAGGATGCCAACGACGGCCAGTTTTCCTTTGGAATCCTTGTGGACCAGATGAAGTTCCAAGGGATAGTGTTTGCCACTGAGCGTGTGTTCGCTTTGGGAGTGGAAGTGAAATTGAATGAGATCATATCGTGATTTTCCAATGGTCACATAACTTCCGGGATCCACATCAAATTGAATTGTATGACCATTGTCGACGGATTTGCCACTCTTTGAACTGTAATGGAATGAGATCTCTCGCCCCATCTTGGGTTTTTTCCACTTAAGGTCAACCGGGGATTGACTCTTCCCATGCGAGCATAGGGCATAATCGGGCTTGATGGATCCCCAGGAAGAGGGGCCTCTTTGCCCCTTGTAGTCCCAGTGATGGCTGTCATGATTTGATGCAGGACTGGAGGTGGAAGCAGGGGCGCGTTCCACAGATCTGGTTCCGCTCTCTTTTGCATGGTCGTCGGTCTTTTGCATTTCATCGAGGGCGCCGCTTTTGATGAGAGAGTCCTCATATTGCTCGATTTCTTCCAGTTCCGTCAGATCAAAGGCCTCTTCACTCTCCTTTTTTGAACACCCAGAGAGGGCAATCGCAATCATGCAAACGCACAGACTCAAGAATTGAATTAGGTTCATGGCAAACTCCCATCATGATTCAAGTTGACCAAATGGGGAAGGTCCTGACACCGGGAACTTCCTGCTTTGGACGGACGCTGGTGGTTTCATTGCTCCCACCACATTTCACATTATAGATCTTCTCGGTAGATTGTATCTTATAGATTATTTTTTTTTCGAAACGGACTGCCTGTGAGATGATTTGAGGCTTGAATGCCGCGCACAAATTAAAAAAAATCACACATTTCAATTAAGCCTCAGGATTTTTTTAAGATCACCGATAGGTGGGTGTTGCTGGGGCACGTGCGGGCAAGTGTCCTATTTTGCAGTGCTTGCACAGTTAGTTTGGCGACTCTAGGTTCAACAGGGGGTTTTATGATGAGCGCAGAAGAGATTCAGGTCGAGGCTAAGAGGGTGGTGGCCAAGGGGCTTGATCGCTATTTGACCTTTTCGGTAGGGAAGGAGGACTTTGCAATTCCTCTACTTAAGGTGAAGGAGGTCATTGCGGTCCCTGACACAACTCCACTCCCCTACAGTCCTGAATACTTTACAGGAATCATGAACTTGCGTGGACAGGTGATCTCAGTGATCGACATTCGACGAAAGTTGGGGATTGAGTCAAGAAAATCTGAAGAAGAAAATGCAGTCATCATTCTCGATTTGGATCCACTCTTTATTGGAATCGTTGTGGATTCCGTGAACAATGTTCTCTTATTAAATGAAGATGACTTTGGGGACACTCCGGAAATGGAGCACAAGAAAGCTTCAGAATTTCTGATAGGAGTCGCAAAGAAAGATGATCGTTTGATTCTTTTGATCGAGATCGAAAAGGTTCTCGACATAGAAGATTTGGTAATGGCACAGAATCATGCCGCTTAAGGCATCAACAATATAGAAAGGGAGAGACAACATGTTTTCGTGGTATATGCGTATGGGATTGTTCGGAAAGGTTCTACTGCCATTTCTGGTGTTATTACCGGTGGGTTTGGGGCTTCCTATCTATTACGTTTTTAACAAAACAAGAAGTAACACAGTTGAATCGGTGGTTCGAAGTGCAAAAATGCAGATCGATCAGTTCAAGATTCTTCGTGGTTACTACACAAAGAATGTTGTGGGAAAGGTCAAAAGCGCTGGTGCTATGAAGATTGATTACAATCACCATAGCAAAAGTGATACGATTCCTCTTCCAGCCACATTCATTCATGACCTCAGTAAGGAGTTCGATGATCAGAATGCGGGAACAAAGCTTCGGCTTTACAGTAACTTTCCATTTCCCAATCGAAGGGATCGCAAACTCGATGACTTTCAAAAGAAGGCCATCGAACATCTGATCAAAAACCCTCAAGATCAGTATGTTGAGACCTTCATGGAAAATGGAAAAGAGCATGTTCGAGTGGGTGTGGCCGACCTCATGGTTGCCGAGGGATGCGTCAGTTGTCACAACAGCCATCCAGAAACTCCCTACAATCAGTGGAAACTTGGAGATGTTCGAGGTATTTTGGAAGTCGAAATTCCGATTGCCGATGACATCAAAGCCTCGACGGCCATGATGACCACCGTCGTGGGATTTTCGGGTGGTGTTGGTGCTGTGATTTTGTGTGTTCTTGTTTTGGTGATGGTCTTTTTTGTTTCGCGACCACTGAAGAGGGCTACACAGAGCCTATTGAGCATGAAGGGAACGGCGGATGAGACACTCGAAGCAAGTGGTGATCTCAACCAGGCTTCTTCCGAAGTGGCATCCTTAGTGACAGAGCAGGCTTCAGCGATTCAGGAAACTGTTGCAACCCTTGATGAAATCAATGCAATGGTAAGTCGTGGGGTTGAAGGAGCGGCTCAAACCACCGAGCTTGCTCGTTCGAGCCATCAGGTTGCAAAGCAAGGGAAAGATGCAGTTCAACAGATGGTCGGTGCGATGGAAGACATCAACAAGAGCAATGCAACGATCATTGGTGAAATCGATCAAAGCAATCAGAGAATCTCAGAGATCATTTCTGTGATTACAGAAATTGCAGATAAAACCAAAGTCATCAACGACATCGTGTTTCAAACCAAACTTCTCTCCTTCAACGCGTCTGTAGAAGCAGCGCGCGCGGGTGAGCATGGTAAGGGTTTTGCGGTTGTGGCCGAAGAGGTCGGAAACTTAGCTCAAATGAGTGGAAATGCGGCCAAAGAGATTGCCGAGATGTTGGGTTCAAGCATCGACAAGGTCGAGAACATTGTGGATGAGACCAAAGGCAATGTCGCGCGAATGGTGGAGAGCGGAAAATCCAAAGTTGACGCGGGTGTTGTTATTGCAAAGAGATGCGGTGACATCTTAGACCAGGTTGTCGACAACGTCACACAAGTCAACGACATGATGGGTGAGATCACGACAGCTGCAAAAGAGCAAGCCGAGGGGATTAGCAATATTTCAACAGCCATGAACCAACTCGATTCTGCAACTCATCAAAATGCCGCCGTGGCTGAGAAAACTTCCAGGTACTCTGATCAACTTGCTCGTGAGGCTCGCAAGCTCAAAGACGCGATATTGGCTCTTGAAGCGGATCTTCTTGGTGCAAATCAATCTGTGGGACGAGATGATGCCGATGAAGATGATCGCGAAGATGAAGATCAATACCAACCTACATCAAGGGGTGAGAAGGTAGTTGCAATTGGCAAGCCATCTTCCCCATCAGGATCGAAGACCGTTCCTAGAAAGACGACCACAGGTTCAAAGCATGTAGGGGCTTCTCCTGCTGCGACTCGAAAAGCCTCTGGAAGTGATTTTGTGCCGGACGAGGATGATCCCAATTTCGAAGATGTATAAGATGTGAAAGAGGAAGGTCGTCAGAACGTCAACTGATAAAATGCGACATGACAATGGATATGGTTTCGTGTAGGACCGGACGTCTTCATAAATGTCAAGATCACTTCCGGCACGAAACCATTGGATCTTAGAGCAAAGTAGGGACTTATGGCGATGTGGGCGCAGGAGAACCAAATATTAGAAGAAGGTGAGAACGAAGAAATGATCGATCCAAAAGAGGATCGAATCATTTGGAACATCGCTGCGGACATCACGACACTGACAGGAATTCTATTTGGGAAAAAGCACACGTCTCTGATTCGAAATCGACTGACCAAGCGCATTCGTGAATTGGGCCTTAACTCCGTGACGGATTATGAAATCTATCTGGAGAAGAATCGCAAAGTTGAAACGAGTGTTTTGATTTCACTGCTTACAACCAACCATACATTTTTCTTTCGTGAGTTTGACCAGTTCACCTACATGAGAGATCACTCATTGCCCCATGTGGTGGCAGAACTTCGAAAAGAAAAAAGAAAGACCCTTCGAGTGTGGTCGGCGGCTTGCAGTTTCGGGCAGGAAGTCTATTCACTGGCCATGTTTCTGGACTACCACCTCAAGAAGCTTGCGCCAGAGATGGATTTTCGAATTGTGGGAAGTGACATCAGCGAAGAGGCTGTTCAGAAAGCCAAAGATGGAGTTTATCGATGGTCAGATCTTCGAAAAACTCCGGCACTCTATCTTGCGAACCATTGGACCAAAGTCTCTGGTCAGAAGAATGAGATGGTGCGTGCGAACGATCATCTTCGGTCACGGTGTGAGTTTGAGTTGATCAATCTACAGACCCTTTCTGATCAGAGTAGCAAGGCAAAGTTTGATTACATTTTATGTCGAAATGTTTTTATCTACTTTTCAAGAGAGAACATTTGCGAGATCTCTTCGAAATTGTCCAAACGCCTGGAACCTCACGGGCTCTTCTTTGTAGGTCTCTCAGAGAGCCTTCAGGGGATGAATCTACCTCTTGAGCGAGTTGGAAAGTCGACCTATCGGCTCGTCGGACAGGCAGGTAAGGCCACAAAACCTGTTGCGGACGCAACGATGCCGCCTGTCGAGAAAAGGCAAGCGATCATTCGTGTTTTGTGTGTTGATGACTCTGAGACGGTCTTGGGACTCTTGAAAAACATACTCAGCGAAAAGGCCGGATTCAAGATTGTGGGGACAGCTAAAGATGGTCTTGAGGCCACTGAGTTTCTTAAGAATAATGAGGTGGATGTCGTAACATTGGACATTCATATGCCCAATCAGAATGGTGTGGAGTTCTTGGAAAGTCATAAGGGTAAAAAAATACCGTCAGTGGTTATTGTGAGTTCGGTCTCACGAGATGATGCAAAACTTGCCATCAAAGCCCTCGAGTTTGGTGCGGATGACTACGTGGAAAAGCCCACACTTAAAAACTTCGCTTTGAAAGGAGATGAGATTCGGGCCAAAGTTAAATCATCCTTTCTTGCAAAGCAGTCTCATGAGACCATTCGTCACGATTTAGACGAGAAATATAGGGTCAAGGTGCAAATCACCGAGCCGGAGAAGAAACTTCGAGTGATTGTCGGAAAGCCCGGTGATCGAGTTAAGTATGAGTGGGTTGTAAGTCAACTCGAAGGACCACAGCCTGCCACGGTTGTTCTCATCGAAGGGTTGGCCAATTTGGATGAGGCCTTTGCGGAATCTCTTGGTGGAAAATCGAAGATGCCGGTTCGTCTTTTGGGTGACGAAGTCAGTCAACTTTCAAGTAGCACGGTCTATCTTGGTCAGCTTGACGACAAGTCGTATCAACGTTTAGGGGCTTTGCATCGTTCTAGAGTCTGTCAAATTCTTCTAAGTCCACTTTCAAAAAACTCAGAAAAGACGATCCTTTCACTTAAAGGAGCCTACATTTTGGCCGATGAGCAGGCCTCCAGAAACAGCATTGGCAGTGGTATCGATTTTCAAAAGGATGTAGGTGATGTGGCTCCTTACACTTCCTTGGCGTATGAATCTGAAAAGTACTTCGAGAATGTGGCTGACAGTGCTGAAAAAGAGAAGGAAGCAAAAGACAACATTGACGCATTCGTCAAGAGCATGCCTCAATCTGCAAATGAGAGCCTTGGGAAACCTCGCAAAGCTCCAGTGGATTCCGCAGCATCTCATGATAAGATTGGGGTTCAATACTTTGTCATTGGGTCTAAGGACCTGTTGGTCTGCTTTTATGAACCTCTGTCGAAGTTTGCAAAACCATTTCTCTTAAAGGGTAGAGATTCAAAGACGATTCTGTCTGAGGTTGAGTCGAGTTGTAAGAGCTTCCGATCCAATCCGAACTTGATCTCCAAACAGGTGGAGATGAAGGTCATAAAGGGAAGGGATGTAGGTTCAATCGATTTTAGTAGTGCACTTAAGAATCAGATTCTTTTAAAGGGTGACTTTCGAGGAAAGACGGATCGAATTGATGCCTATGTTTATACTGATTCAGGACGGATTCGAGTTTCAAATGTGATCCAAGAGCCGGTGAAACCTCCAGCTGTAAGGCCCTTGACGGGTGAGCTCGGACGGTTTTCTACGGAGAAATCATCGCCAAGGCCGGAACACGTTCACGCTCCTGCACCGGCCAAGGTTACAGTGGAACGAAATGGGGATCAGAAGATACGAGTCTTGGTCGTGGACGATTCCGAACCGATTCGGATTCTCCTAAAGAAGATGTTGCGAATGGATCCGCGAATGGATGTGGTGGGTGAGGCGTCCAAACCTTCGGAAGTTGATGGTCTCATTCAATCTCTCAATCCCGATGTTATGACCTTGGATATTCACATGCCGGAAATGACGGGAACTCAACTGCTTGAGAAAATCTATCCCAAATACAAGATTCCTACGATCATCGTGACCTCTCTTTCAGCCGAAGAGGGAAATGATGTGCTTCGAGCTCTCGAGATTGGAGCGTTCGACTACATACAGAAACCATCCTTCGATAAGATGAAGGAGGTGGCAATCAAACTTTGTGAGCAGGTGCATCTAGCCTCTCTTCAGCCTCGTCAGAAGCGCATGGCTGTCGGAAGTCGAGAAAGTCATGTGTTTGATCCTCGTCGTCCGATTGTGATTGGATCCTCAACGGGAGGGGTCGAGGCATTGAGAGATCTCATCGCCCTCTTTCCCAAAGAGATACCTCCTGTGCTCATAGTGCAGCACATACCTGCATTCTTCTCAAAGGCCTTTGCCGATCGACTCAACGAACTCTATCCATTTGAAATCAAGGAGGCCAAAACGGGAGATATTCTCGTTCGAAATCGCATCTTGATTGCTCCTGGCGGTCGTCAGATGTATGTGCAAAATCGAAATGGTCTTTCCGAAACCTTGGTAGATGAGGGTCCGGGAGATCTTCTTCATAAACCGTCGGTGGATCTTTTGTTTCAGTCGGTGGCCAAGGATTTGGGAAAGCGAGCCATTGGGATCATTCTCACTGGAATGGGGTCCGACGGAGCCCAGGGGCTCAAAACGATGAGAGAGGCTGGTTGCTACACCATAGGGCAAAGTGAGCAGAGTTGTGTGGTCTATGGTATGCCCAAAGCAGCGAAGCTCATGGGGGCCGTCTGCAAAGAGGTTCCTCTTGAACAGATACCACGAGTTATTTCTGAGGCGTCAAGATCATCCGATAAGAAGAAGGGTTCCAATGAGGCAGCTTAGGGATTTATCATTAACTCTTCGCTGATCAGGCGGAATTCGTCAAATTGTTCGTGATAGGCGTAGACATCGATGTGAGCAATGTCAAACCACCATCCGTGAATCTGCAGAGATCCTCGATTCAGAAACTTTTGCACAAGTGGATAGCTCTTAAGGTTTTTGATCTGCTGAAGCACATTGTACTGAGAGAGAAGGTTGTGAGGTGCAATGTTACTAGGAGGTCTTTGTAGCGCCTTGAGATTTTCAAACGCGGGAACTCCATGTCCGAGCCACGACTGTAGATGAGGAAGAGAGATCTTTTCACGGCCATCGTACAGGGCCTTCATTGCACCACATTCGGAATGGCCACAGACGATGATGTCACGAACCCCAAGCATTTCCACGGCAAACTCAAGAGCGGCAACCTCAGATTCATCACTCATTGAGATCCCCTGATTTCCGCAGGGTGGGAAGAGGTTTCCAGGATTGCGAATGACAAAGAGGTCACCAGGATCTGTTGAGGCAAAGAGATTGGGGGCCACACGACTGTCCGAGCAGGTGATAAAGAGGGTGTCGGGTGATTGGCCCAGTGCCAAATGGGCAAACTTCTCTTGATATTCAGGCGAAAGCTTCTTTTTGAACTCAATGATACCTTGGATCAGTTTCTTCAATTATCAAACTCCTCAGATTTGTTGGTCGTGTGGAGACCCAGCAGTTGTGCAATTTGAGGGTCGGGCTTGATGTGTCCAACACGATAGTCAACCATCTTTCTTCGAGTAGGATGGGGAAAGTAAGAGAGTTGCACCAGAGTTCCCGAGAGATCCAAAACCTCAATGCCTGTGATCACAAATCCAAACTTCAATTTCGGTATGATCACCGCATTGTTGGTGCATCGGTGGCGACTCGTAATGGCTTGAAAGCCCTCTTGGGTGGCAAGGGCGACGACTCGTTTGAGCAGTTCCCCATAGAGTCCCTTTCTCTGATGTGCTGGAAGAATGGCAGAGTTCACCATGTAAAAGGAGGTGGCGGTCTCCTGACGGCCCATGTGCCACCCCACAAATTCATCGTCTTTAAAGACACCAATCCTGAGGATGTAAGGGGTTCCCAATTTTTCATTCAACAGCTCGGTCTTCTTTATCTCTATAGGACTTAAAGCTTCGATCAAGTGAAACACCTGAGTCTCATCACTAAAGACTCTTCTTCCATGCGTTTGAAAGAGGGGGTGAAAATCATCTTTGGACATGACTCGCAACTCATATCCACTCGACAACTTTTCGACGTTCACGATCTCCCTCCGTGCTGGGCCATGGTGAATCAATGATCTTACAAACCAAAACTTATAGCGGTGGGGCACAGAAACGTCAACGCATTCTACCGTCTTTCCAGCGTCATTTGACGCTTCCCTTTTGCCAAAAAGTGTTACAAATTGGAACCAAATCGAATTTAGGCGAAGGAAGATCTATGACCATCTCAGCTGTTGTCATCACTAAAAATGAAGAGAAGAACATAGGCAGATGCTTGGAATCTCTTCAGGGTCTTGTGGATGAGATCATCGTTGTGGACTCTATGAGTACGGATCGAACCGAGGAGATTTGCAGGCGTTTTTCGGTTCGATTTATTCAAAAGGAGTGGATGGGTTGGTCTAAGACAAAGAATTTTGCCAATGACTTATCCACATCGGCCTACATTCTCTCATTGGATGCCGATGAGAGCCTCAGTCCCAAACTTAAGGAGAATCTGCTGAGATTGAAGTCTCATCTTCATGGTTTTTACGGATTCAATCGTAAGACGAACTATTGTGGAAAGTGGATCTCCCACAGTGGGTGGTATCCAGATCGAAAACTTCGTCTATTTCCAAAGGGGCTTGCTTTATGGAGTGATCAACAGGTTCATGAAGATCTTATTCGAAAGGATCTCTCTTTGCCTGTGACCTACATCGAGGGTGACCTGCTCCATTACTCCTACTATACGATCTTTGAACATTTGGAGAGGGCCAATCGTTATTCTGAGTTAGGAGCCGAGATCATCGCATCCAGTCCGCGATCGTTTTTGCGTTTTAGAGCTCTCTTTAATGCACTTTTTCGATTTTTTAAGAGCTATCTTCTCCAGCGAGGTTTTTTGGATGGGTTTTATGGATTTGTGATCGCTCTTATAGGGAGTCTCGAAGTCTTCCTAAAGTACGCTAAAGCAGATCAAATGCGTTCCAAAAACTCCTACGACGAATCTCGTCGCCATCCCACGCCCGAAACCATACGATAGCGGGGACTATCTTTATGGACTCTATCTTCACTGCCAATTGAAAAATGGTTCTCAAGGGTTCTAGAAGGGTGGATCCGGGTTGAAGCCGATCTGAACGTCGGGAACCTCTTTACGAATCCATGAGAGGTATTGAGACAGATTCGTAAAGAAAGAGGTTCCGCCCACCTCAAGGCCGCAATCCTTTCGACTGGTGTGAGAAGTGATGCCGATCAAAAAAATCCCATGATCCGTGAACGTGACCAGTGGACCTCCGCTATCTCCAAAACAAGCCGAGGAGAGGCTGATCTCATCGATCAATGCCAAATACCGACCCGTTTGATAAGTAGCCCAGATGTCGTAGGAATTTCCGTAGTCACCTGAGACAATGTAACGTTCAATGTTGCCATTTTGTCCCCAAAAGGGATCCAACGGTTCAGGTAAAAGCTTTAGCGGAGCGGTGATTTGAAGTTCTTCTGGAGTTTCAGGGTCAAGATGGCTCTTGCCAAAACCCGTCGCTCGAATCTCACCAAGTTTATGAAGTTCACCTGGAGAGGTATCGAGGAGAGGTACAGGTGAGATCGAGGGGCCCTTTTGGATGGGAGTTTTCAAGGTAAGAAGTGCCAGATCATTTTGTTTGATGCCGTGAACCCAATGTTGGTAATCCGGATGAACCAGAGAGGAGTTCACTTTTCCGAGATCTCGTTGCCCACTCATTGTTCCAGGCCCACCTCCATAAACTCGGATGGAATCAAAGCCTTTCACGCAGTGGGCAGCGGTGAGGACCTGGCGCGCCGAAATGAGGACGCCACCACAATAGGCTTGGTATATGAAGACAGAGTCCATTCGTCGCTCAAGCTTTCGTAAGGTGACCTGCCAGGGATGCATGCCAGGGCGAGCCGTCTCCCCATGGACGATCGTTGTTTCGTAGTCGTAAGATGGACTTCTCCGATGGGAGCTTGGTAGGTCAGAGGTTGAGGCTTTGGAGAGGTGAGGTGCGAGAACGAAGAAAAAGAAAAAGATGCAGAAAGATCTTGGTTCCAAATTCAAATGACTTCGTTGTTTCACCTCAACCTCACCTCTACACACTCTTCTGCCCGCGTCCATTCGGTTGGAGCACCGGCAATTCGATCGCTTTGGCTCTATACTCTATAGAAGGTGATTTGTAAATAGAGTCCTTGCTTCGCCCATTTTTCAGTTGCATCTAGGGTGTGGCGCTTCAATTCCTCATAGGCGTTCTCATTCTTTGGTCTCCTCCGGGGAAGGCCTTTTTTGAGGGAGCCAGGATTTTTGTCACGAAACTGATCTCCGTTTCTGATTTGGGTGCCGAGTGAAGGGCTTCAACTCGCGCTCAATGTGGCTGCAATGTTGATTGGATTTGTGGCTCTCATGGGTCTCTTAAACTACTTTTTGACTTTTCTTCCCGCGATGGACGGCGAACCTCTGACTTTTGAGAGGATTTTAGGATGGTTCTTTTCTCCCGTGGCCATGGTTTTAGGTGTAACACCCTCTGACGCAAATCAGGTGGGAGTGCTCTTTGGCAAAAAGATGTTTCTCAATGAGTTTGTTGCATACGTTGAGTTAAAGGATCTCAAAGGTGTGATTTCAGAGCGAAGCTTTGTGATCGCCACTTACGCTCTTTGCAGATTTGCCAACTTCTCTTCGATTGCGATTCAAATTGGTGGTATTGGGGCAATTGTACCCAATCGTCGAAAGGATCTTGCTCGCCTGGGCTTTAGGGCCATGTTGGGTGGTACCATTGCAGCATTTATGACCGCTGCCGTTGCAGGTATTTTGATTTGAGGAAGGTCATTCCGTCTAGACCTCGACGAGAGGCGACCTCGACGCTCAAACTTTGATCCCATCAACACAACTAAATTTATGAGACTCTTAATACTTGGTTTAGCCATAAGAATGCCCTACCGATAGGATATTGCATGTCTATAGACATGCCAGTGTAGGAACGAATGCGTAACTAGTGTCTGGCTCGAAACCTGCTTTCGAGCGAATCGCCATAAGTTTTCCTTATACCGAGGCGGGGGGCGACGAAGGGCTAGCCCGAGGCGCTAACTCGAGGAGGCTCAGCGAAGGTATAAGGAAAACTTATGGTGAATTCGCCGAAATGAGGTTTTGCGCCAGACACTAACTAAAGGGATCATGAGCTGGTTTTTAGGCTTGCTTGAAAGGCATTTGAACATTGTCATTGTGATTCTCATCGCAATGAGCTTTCTGTTCATTATTGGACCCTTGGAGTTGCTCTCGACTCGATTGGTTGAGAATATTGCGGTTTCAGATGCCAAACTCTATGCTGAAGCAGTTGCACAGTTTCGAACCATCTACTCCAGTGAAATTGTAAAAAAGGCCCAAGATTTTGGCATGAAGATCTCCCATGATGTTCACGAAGATCCTCAAGCAATTCCACTACCTGCAACATTGAGCATACTTCTTGGGAAGCGAATCGGGGAGAGTGCCCATGGTGGAGTGACCAAGTTGGTGAGCCCCTATCCCTTTCCTTTTCGCGAAGGGACAGGAGGACTCAGGGATTCCTTTGAAGTGGAGGCATGGAACTATCTTCAGAAGACACCCATGGGATCGTATCATCGATTTGAGATGATTGATGAGAAGATGGTCTTGCGTTATGCGACCGCCGATGTCATGGCGAGCTCCTGTGTTGAATGTCACAATCAACATCCATTGTCTCCAAAGCGGGATTGGAAGGTAGGGGATGTTCGGGGAATCTTAGAGGTCATCCGCCCAGTGGATGTCGTACTGGCACAGGCTAAATCAGAAATATTTGGAACTCAACTTTTCATTACAGTGCTTACACTTTTGTTTGTCGTCTTGTTGGTCATTGCCGTTCGTCACCTTAAGGAGTTGAAGAATGAATTGGTAAAAACTGCCAAGACGGCTCTTGCTGGGAGTGCGGCCAAGACCGAGTTTTTGGCAAATATGAGTCATGAGATTCGGACACCTATGAACTCCATTGTGGGAATGGCGGAACTTCTCTCTGAAACGAGATTGGATGAGACTCAAGAAGGGTACCTTAAGGGACTGCAAACGGCCAGTGACTCTCTTCTGGATCTGGTCAATGACGTCTTGGATGTATCTAAAATTGAAGCAGGATGTCTCGAACTTGAAAACGTCAACTTCAATTTGAGTGAAGTTCTAGATTCGATCATTGAGATCATGGGGCCTAAGGCGTTTCAAAAAAAGATTGAGTTCATCGTGGCATGTGATCCCAAAGTCAATCCAAACTTGGTAGGAGATCCGACTCGATTGCGACAGATTCTGATCAATCTTGTGGGCAATGCGATCAAATTTACAATGCATGGTGAAGTTGTTCTTAAGGTCGAACTTACAGGTGGAAACAGTTCAAAAGTTCATCTTTGCTTTTCTGTTTTGGATACGGGCGTAGGCATCAGCTTTGATGCAATTCAAAAGATCTTTCAAAAGTTCACACAGGCAGAGAGTTCAACGACTCGTAAATTTGGTGGCACAGGGTTAGGACTTAACATTTCTCAGATGCTGGTCAAGATGATGGGGGGCCAAATCAAAGTGACCAGCGAGGAGGGAAAGGGAAGTCGATTCTACTTTGAGCTTGTTCTACCCACTCAGAATGTCCGCGCTTCTACGTCTGTCCATCAGAAGCAATTTAGAAAAAAGTGCATCTTGATTATTGAGGACAATGAGAGTGCAAGAAAGATGGTTCATGCTGAGCTCACTGCCAGAGGAGCCGATGTGGTGGAGGCTGAAGATGGCTTGAGTGGGATCAAGCTTGCGCAGAGGGCCGCCCTCAACAATAAGTCATTCGACCTTGTCTTGACGGATCATCAACTGCCTGATTTGGATTCTGCAGAAATTGTGGAACGAATTCACGATGTCTCTGGCGAGAAAAAGCCAACAATTGTCATTATGGGCAGCATCAATGTGAAGATTGAATTCTTGGCTCAGTGTTCTAAAGCGAAGTCCGATGGTTTTTTGCCAAAACCCATCAAGGCAGCCCAGCTTCTGGAGGTTGTGACTCAGTTACTAATGCCAGACCAAGTGGAGTTTGCGGCCTCATTAGAAAGTGCAGAGAATGCTCTCTTAGTTTTTGATCCTGGGACTCAAGTTGATTTCAACTTAAAGGAGATTGTAGATCTATGTGCAGAGAGGTCCGTCTTGGTTCAAAGTTTCGATGAACTTATGGATCCAAAGCTGCCAATCTCGACGTGCGCCATGGTGGTCAATGTGGCGAATATGGATTGCGAGTTCTGTAAGTGGTTTCTCAGGATCAGAGAAAACGGGTGGTCGGTTCCAATCTTGTTTGTATTTCCAGATGGGCAAGAAATTCAAAGATTGGCGATTGGTTGGGAAAGTGAGATTCAGTTTGTCAATGAAGAGATCACTTATGAGATCTTCTATAGGCATCTCAGGAAGGTTGTCTTGAAAGGGCTCTCTTGTCTGAATGATCGGAAAGTCGTGTCTCAATCAAGTCCTTCTCGACTGTTGATCGTAGATGACTGCGAGGACAATCGAAACATGCTTCAAATCTTCTTGAAGAATCTTGATTGCAAGATTGAGTTCGCATGTGATGGAATTGAAGCCTTGCAGAAGTATCATGAGAGTAGGTTTGATTTGATCCTCATGGATCTTCAACTTCCGAAAAAGAGTGGTTATGAGGTCGTAACGACCATCCGTGCATTTGAAAAGGAGGGTGGACTGGCGAGAACTCCGATCGTAGCACTCTCTGGATTTGCAATGAAGGAAGAGGTTCAAAGAGCCCTTGATGTGGGCTGTGATGTTCATCTTTCAAAACCCATTAAGAAGCAACAGCTTCTGGAAGTGATAACTCAGTACACATCTCAACCCATTGAGGTCTCTAAAGATGCTGATGCTTCAGGAAAGATGGCCAGTTAGTTCGTGGCCGGCTTGAAACCTCGGTTTCGCGCCAGCCACTCCTCAGGGGCTCCTGCCTTTAGGATTGAATATTTTACTTAGTTCTATTTTCAAAAATAGGGTTCTTCTCCTCCGGGGATGCATTTCTGATGACACACTCTCTGTGTTGCGCTATAGCATCCCACAGAGAAAGTTCTTTTCTCGAGTGTGGAGGGGATGCGTTGCAACGGGGGCCATTTCAATTATCCATTGTCATTTTGGTTGTAGGGACCGCCTTTTTAGGATCTCTTGAAACCGCAATTCCAAAGGGTGGTCTTCAGGGCACTCGCTCTCAACTCTTTTTGTCACCTATGAGAATCGATGCAACTCCCCTAGAAGGTGAATCTTGGTTGAATGGTACCGAAATGGGGGATCCACAAAGAGACGACTTGGGCGATCTTGACTTGGGAATTGAAGAGCCGGATCCCGAACTTGATGCCATCATTGAAGTTGGAAGACGCAATTTGGAATGGGTGAGAGTGGTCAATCGTCTTCGCGATCGGCACCAACGACTTGTTTTGTCTTCGAAGCAGAGTCAACCCGCCAATTCCATGGAATCGCCGCGAAGGTACAATCGTGCCACGATTCTAGAGGAGTATCAGGTCGCTTTAAGTCAGATGGATCCAATCCAAAAGGAGAATCTTCTCTCCTCCAACCTCTTGCCGGGGGCGCTTCCGATCGAAGATGGAACTTTTCTAGAGGGTGTCAAGAAGATCCATCGAGTCTATGAAAGAGCCACGCGATGGAAATTTCTGTCTGGCGAGATGGACTATTTGGCAGAACGAAGACGGCATGACATTCGTGGTTACTACTATCTTAATTCTGAACCTGATCTCGCAGAGAAGCTGAAGAGTCTAACTTTGGTTCGTCCTGAAAAAAGGGATGAACTGCTTCAATGGTTGGTGCAGCTGTGCTTCAGCTCGCGTGCCAATGAAACTTTATGTGCAAATGAGCTTGATGATTTGGTGAGAGGTTCACGAGATTTGAATGAGTACTTTCGTCAGTATGTTGAAGTTTCAAAGAATCTCTACAGATCGTTTTTTACGATAGGATCTCCTTTGCCAGAGGTCCGTTGGAGCCAAAGTGGATCTTTAGAACTTTTGACCGTCCACTTTCGCCATTCAGGGAGCCCGGAGATTGATGAATTTCTTAAGGTGAATGTGGAGGATGAGTGGCGAGGTGCGGGCTGGGCCGTGAAGATTGAATATGTGGACTCCGAAGATGAGAAGTTGCCGAGGGTTGAGTTTCAACCTGGAGTTGTTCCACATGTGGAGGGCAAGTACCGCAATCGGATCATCATGGATGCCAACACCTCATTGGACGAGTACGACACACAGTGGACCATTCGCCATGAATTTGGTCACATACTCGGATTTCCTGACTGTTATCTTGAGTATTTTGACTCCGAACAAGGGATGATGGTCTATTATCAAATTGATACCAACAACATCATGTGCAGCCGAAGGGGCCAACTGCAACCCACCCACTTCGAAGAGCTACAACAGGCATACCCGCGATAACAGTTTCTATGTCACCTGGCATTGGTCCATTTCATGGATGGACAAGCCAGATCAAAGAACGAGGGCCCTATTGTTTTTCGTTGAGATCGGGGAACGAGGCACACATCGGAGAATAGGCAAGATCGTGCAACTCCTCAAAACTAGAGCCCTTCAAAAACGCCACGTTGAGCTGCAGAAAGCACTTTAGTTTTCCTAAGAAACTGTGTCCCATGTGGGGATCCAGATAGAGAAAGCTGTTGGGCATGGCCTGACTCATTCGGATCATGCCCAGAGCAGGCGTGACGTGATCATACCATCCGCCGAGGATCATGGTAGGGACTTCAATTTGAGATAGAAGAGGCGTGTAGTTAAAATACTCCGTCTGGCCACCAAATTCTCTGCAGAAGCACCCAGCTATCGACCTTAAGAAGATCGAAAATTTGTTCTATTTTGCTTTCGTTCAGGAGCAACAGTACCTCATCGAGCTTTTGGGGGTTCTTTTCCGTTCTTCCCTTATAGCCGTAGAGGTAGTTGAAGGACCAATTCAATAAAGCCATCTTAACATCGCTACGAGTCTGAGTCTTCTCGTTAAATTCACTTCTCTTTTCACTGGTGATGGCAGAAAAAACTTGGTTTTCATATTGAACCCCAGCAAGGTGAAACTCATCCACTGAGCTGATGGCTCCACCAAGAAAGAGGCGCTCAAGATGATGTGGGAAGAGGAGTGCGTAAGTCTGCAGGTTTCTAGCTCCCAAGGGCCCTGACTTCGTAGATGTAATGCTTGACGGAGTCAAGCGAGAATGACACGATTGGAACCTCTCGGAGGTGGGCCTCTAATCAAAAAAAGATTTTGAAAATGAAAAAGGGGAGATGGGTTGAAGCGACCAGACTGCATCAAGAATTACAGTGAGATTCAGGAGAATCCAAGTGAGAGTCACTATCCTTTGAGCAGAGAGCTCCATTCGGTCGGGTCTCCTTTTGGAAGGGCCTTCGGGCTTTTGAAATTGGATGTTCATCATGAGCTGTTAAAACCTGGACAGCGCACCTCCTACCCACATGCTGAGCAGGATGAGGAGGAGTTTGTCTACGTGATTGAGGGGCGTCCACATCTTTGGCTCCATGGCCATATGCATGAACTGAGTCCTGGTGATGGTGTCGGTCTTCCTTCCGGAACAGGAATTTGTCACACCTTCATCAACAATACGAGCAGTGATGTTCGACTTCTCGTTGTCGGTGAGAAGTCCAAACCTGAAAGTAAGATCTACTATCCACTGCATCCGCATCGAAGGACACAGTGTCGGGAGGTGTGGTGGCATGAAGATGTTTGTGATCTTCAAAGGGAGGCACTTTGTCATATCGAAGTACAAGGACTCATCATGGAGTGAGATGATTGAGTTTGGTGAGTCCATTGGCGTTGAGCGCCGGTGGACCGAAAACATTCCGGTTTCATTTCAATGAGTCCGTTTCTTCGTGGCTTAATCTTCTGCTCTCTCGAAAGTACCTTCGAGAGATATGATAGGTGAGAGAATTTGGAGTCGGAATTGAGTCAATTGAGTTTAAACTTTTCGGTGCGGTCCGCGCTGATTTTCTTCATTGCTGTTTTGCTTTTTCACCTTCCATGGAAGGTGGGTGCACAGGGGAAGCCTTCAGGACACAGACTGAATCTTAAGGAGACCCTTCAGTATGCTGAACGCCACTCTCCGGCGTTTGATTCACCAAATCGCAAAAGTACCCTCTATGATCTGGAGGCGCAGTCGGCCTATCGAAGATTCTTTCC
Source organism: Pseudomonadota bacterium (assembly GCA_014584465.1). Taxonomy (GTDB): domain Bacteria; phylum Bdellovibrionota; class Bdellovibrionia; order Bdellovibrionales; family JACTMU01; genus JACTMU01. The sequence continues at coordinate 32,221 of JACTMU010000096.1, forward strand.
AAGTTTGGATCTTACGGCAACCCATGGTCTGCGGGATGACTCTCCACGAACCCGCGAGCACCCCTGGGCGAGTGAACTTGCGCTCGAACTCACTGAGAACCTGTATGATCATGGTGTGACCTTTACCAAGTACAAAATCGCTCAACTTCAAAAAAGGCAGTCGGAGTTGATCTCAAAGGATGATTTGAATCAGCTGACTCTTGAACTGACATTGGCATTTGTTCAGTTCTCCCGTCTTGACAAGCTTTTGGAGGTTCGATCGTCCCACCACCGGCTTCTCGCCAAAGAGTTTGGATTTGTATCAGAGGCCTACCACCGTGGGGTAAAGACGCGGAGGGATTTTTTGCGCTTTAAGGCTCAGTTGATGAAATCGGACATCGAACTTTCTGGTTCCAAGGACTCTCTTCAGAAAATGGAGAGCGACCTTCGAATTCTCATTGGAGTGAAGGACTCTTCGAGTCTCATTCTCTTTGAGCCGTTGAGGGCCGAGAGTCCAACCTCGGTTTCAACCAACGATCTGGAGTTGAGTGAAAGTTTGGAGTTTCGATCGCTCAGTCTGCAAAAGGAGATTCATGAGTTGGAGGCGGACCTGGTTCGCCGAAAGTATTGGCCAGAAATTGGGCTTTCCGCTCAGGCAAAATATGGCGCAGCAGATTATTTGGGTACGGGAAATGCTATAGATCAAGTGGACTTTGTCGAGTGGAATTTTCTATTTACGTTGAATTACAATTTATGGGATTGGGGCATTCGAAAACGCGATCGGCAGGTTGCAAATCTTCAGGCTCAAATTAAAAACAATGAGGTTCAAACAAAGGTTCAGGCACTTGAACAGAAGTTGGACCAAACGCAAAGGGATCTGAGACAGTTGCAGAAAAATGTGGCCCTTGCAAGCGAACTTCTGATGCTTGAGCAGCAAAATGTCACTCTATTGGAGCGGGAATATCGTAATGGAAAGGTGTCCTATCTTGACATGATTGAGGCATTTAGGGGCCTCCTTGAAGCGAGAGTCGGCTACTATGAAAACTTGTTTGATCTTCAGAAGGCGAATTACACCTCTCTACACTATCAAGGAACACTTTATGAAGTTATTTCGAAGTAGAAAGTCTCTCCTTTTTCTATTGCTGGCCATTTTGATTCCAGTTGGTTTTTTTGTTCGTCCTTTTTTTTTGAAAAAACATGATCAAAACGAACGACTTGGTCAGGTGGTACGCCAGGAATTGGTGCAAAGGGTGACGATTGCGGGAGTTGTGGTCCCGGCACGTAAGAGCATCATCATGCCGCCGTTCAGCGGTTACATCAAAAAGGTCTACGTTCGAACAGGGAGCAAAGTGAAGCAGGATGATCCGATTGTGACGGTCGCACAAACGTTGCAATCGGCAGAACAGGTCTTTCCACTTCGAGCCCCCTTTGATGGGACTGTTGTTCACGTTGAGAAGTCTGAGGGAGAGTATGTCAAAGAGGGAGATACGAAGAGTTTCATCATGAGGATTGACAATCTTGACAAGCTCTTCATTCTAGCGGCAGCCCCTGAGATCGATCGGCCAAAGATCAAAGTTGGAGATGAAGCCATCATCAAGGCTTCGGGGATCTTGTCAAGATCCTACAAGGGGAGAATCACCGAGATTTCACTCTCAGCACGAGAGAAGGAGGAGTGGGCGCGCTCCCAGATCATAGAGTTTCCTCTAAGGCTTGAACTTTTAGATGCAGATGATGTGATCAAACCTGGAATGTCTGTGCTTGTGGATGTTTTCACAAAGAGGATCCCCTCGGCTTTGACTTTGCGGCACGAGTACCTTCATCGTAAGGATGCTCACTATTTTGTAACTCTCAAGGACGGTGAGCGTCGAGAGATTCAGGTTGGGCTTCAGAACGAGGAGGTCTTTGAGATCGTGGGTGGGCTTGTAGAGGGGGATTGGGTTCGTCAGGTCGACTTTGCCCAGATCTTCAAAGGTGAGTAGATGAAACCTCTGATTTCGGCACGGGATCTCTCATTGGTCTACCAAAAGGATGCTCAATCCACTCGAGTTCTAGATGAGGTTGACATTGAGATCCACCAAGGGGAGATGGTGGCCATTCAGGGGCCTTCGGGATCGGGGAAGTCGACGCTGCTCTACATTTTGGGGTGTCTACTTCAACCCACGGGTGGAGTCATCGAGATCGCAGGGCAAGATGTTTCGACGCTTTCGGGTGATGAACTCGCCAAACTGCGAAGTCAAAGTTTGGGCTTTGTCTTTCAACAGTTTCATCTTCTGCCAAAGACCGACATATTGGACAATGTTTTGATGCCGGCCCAATACTCAGAGCGAAACTTTGAAGAGGCACCTCGGGATCGAGCATTGAAGTTGATTCGGGCTCTCGGACTTGAGGATCGGGTGGGCCATTTCCCCAACCAACTCTCAGGGGGGCAGCAGCAACGAGTCGCCATTGCGCGTGCCTTGATCAACGACCCCGACATCATCTTGGCGGACGAGCCCACAGGGAATTTAGATTCCAAGACCTCCAAACAGATTTTGGATCTTTTGCGCGAGTTGAATTCCAAGTGGCACAAGACGGTAGTGATCATCACCCATGACCATGAAGTTGCCTCTCTATGTGATCGAGTTCTCTTCATGAAGGATGGTAAGATTCAAAGTTCTGGGTCCGTTGAAAAACAGCAGAGAGATTTGGTGGTTCGACCTAAATCAAAAAGTACAAGACCAATACTTTCTCATTTAACTCCTTTTCTAGCGATTCAAAATTTTTTACCTATGGCCATTCGCAGTTTGAATCGCAATCGTGTCCGGTCTACGTTGACCATGTTGGGGGTCTCCGTGGGAATTGCGGCCGTTTTGGTTCTGGTCACTCTTGGTCAGTTTACCAAGAATCGAATTCTTGCCGGATATGCGGATCTTGGAGTCAATACCATTCTTTTTCATGGAAATCGAAACTGGGAACAAAAGGCTACAGACCTGGTTCCGGTGAGTTTTCAGTCGTTTGAGTGGAATCGTGATCTTCAGCCACTGAAGCAGTTGTTCCCTCAGATTCGTCGTATTGCCCCGATCCTGATGGGATGGAAATCTGCGGCCACATTTGGTGGGAGGATCGTGGATTCCGATGTGCGCATCATTGGGACCAACAGCGAATCCCTTCACATTACCAATCGTAAGATGCTCTACGGTCGAAATTTCTCTCCTGATGAGGTGGATCGAAAGAGTTCGGTTTGCATCATTGGATTTGAGATTGGTCAAAGACTCTTCTCGAACTTAAATCCCATCGGTCAAGCTCTCAGATTGACTCTTGAGGACAGCCCTCTTGGTTGTAATGTCATTGGGGTACTTGAATCTACGACAAGTAACCAAGACTGGATGAAGCCCAATCTTCAGATCTTCATTCCCTACACGATTTTCCAAGGATTAAGAATCGACTGGGCGAGTGACATTCGAAGAGTATTGATCCAGCTCGAGGCAGATTCGGAGATTGAGACCACCGGTGGGGCCATTCGCACTCTCTTTGAGCAAAAATATGGACCTTCAGGGCGATTTCGAGTCGATTCCGATAGCCTTTTGCTTGCTCAAATGGAGAGATTTCTCAATCTCTTTACGGTTTTGTTGGGGTCCATTGCCTTTGTAACCCTTGGGGTGGGAGGTGTGGGGATCACCAACATGATGTTGGTCTCAGTCTCAGAGCGTTTTCGAGAGATCGGAATTCGTAAAGCCGTGGGAGCCACCGATCAGGCCATTCGCTTTCAGTTCCTCTCAGAGGCTGTGGTGATTTGCCTATTGGCAGGCCTTTTAGGTCTTGGTGTGGGATTTTTTCTCTATGAGGGTGCCATTTGGGGAGCCAGCAAGTTTTCAAGCAAGCTCACCTTCGAGTGGATTTTTGATGAGGTCGCCCTCGTGCTCTCCTTTGTGTCCATTCTGGCCGTGGGCCTATTAAGTGGCCTATTCCCGGCCCTTAAGGCCCAAAATCTTCAAGTCATCGAGGCCTTGCGTTCCGAGTAGACCCATTGGCCATTATTCTTAGAAATGGTCGATGATTAAGGGTGACTCTTCCCTCTTTGACTTTTCTTCGTTGGATGTGGAGCCCGTCGGTTGAAGCGCCGACCTCCTAGGGCCGCCGCCGGGCCGAGTCACAATGACCATGCTCTGAGATAATTCATCCATGGCGATTCTCATTACGGGCCAATCACTAAAGAGTTCGGGTCGCATTTCTTTTGGCAGTCCGATCTGCTTCGCGGTATCAAGAACTTGTTTGCGATTGAAGAGGCGATAGCACCCGCTATGATGATGGTCGTGTAGGTTTCCTAGGGGAACAAAGGCCATTTTGCCATTTTCCGTTTTCCAATCTCTCTTTCTAAGTTGAGCGCATCGATCCCAGGTCATTGAATTTCTAAATCGCGTTTCGCGGTCACCCTCCTTTTTTGCTCTCTCAGATTCGATGTTCCAGATGGAATCCAATGTTTCTTGGCTGTCCAGGCCCAGGCGATAGACAAACTCCATTGCAAATTCATCAGCTTGTTGTTCTGAAGTAAATTGGCCCAATCTCTGCTCTTCAATGCGGGTCATAAGGGCAATTTTTGCGCTCTCCACTTCAATGAGGCGATCGTTGATCTTCTCTAGTGTGTGAAACAGATTGGTCTGCAGAGGAATCTCCTCGCGAAAGTAATTCTCCAAAGATGAAGAATTGATAAGATCTCGAAAATCAACAAAGCTAGAGTCATCCAGCTGTCGAGAACAGCTCTTCATATTGAATTCAAAATCAAGATATGCACGCTCAACACTTTCTTCTACAAATCCGCATCCGAAGCAATCGAGATCCCAAGCCCATCTCTGTTTCGCCGCTTGAGTGGCCTGACGGCATTGACAGTCAGGCCCTGTGCATTGGAGGTTCTCAGGGATCTCCTTAGCAAGGTTCATCAAAAGTCGATACATGCGATGATCATAGTAGGCCTCCTCGATTCGAGGCTCAGGAATGGGCATTGTAAAATTTTTAATCTGATTGATCTCATTCGAGTCAGGCAAAGCCAAGGGTTTGGCAAACTTTTGCGAATCCATGGCACTGTACCAGTAATCGTAGAGGTCCTCTAAGAAGGTGAGAGTTGTATGGTTGTAGTAGTAGTGTCCTAATTCGTGGGCGACGGTCGTAAGAACGGCATGGTAGGAGTCGGCCATAGCTAAAAAGGCTGAGGTCAAATTGATGACGGGTGATGATGCGTAGATCATGATCTTCTCGGCTTGTCGGTACCGCGTAATACCACTCAACTCACAGGGTCGATCTTGGTTACGATCTCCAATAAGGAATCGTTCACCATCAGCGGACAAGGAGAGGGTGCATTTTCCTCCTAGAGAATTGAACCACTTTTCAAGTTGGTCGGCATCGCCCGACCACTCGCTCTGAGCGCATTCGGGATCGCGTTGCCCCGGGGCGACACCGAGTAGGTTGCTTCGTATCTTGTCTGGCAAGAGGAGCAGCTTCTCATGCTTCTTATCTGGGTCGAGGCCTTGAGACTTGGTGCCAATGAATGTAGCTGGTTTGTTGACGCAAATTGGGATGCTGCTTGCCCACGCATTGGCATTCTTAGATTGCACCACCCGAATGATGGGCCGTGGGGCAGGAAGGGAGGCGCCTGTCATTTGCTGGTGGAGTTGTCCGACCTGTTGGTGGATATCATCGGCCCAACTCTGTAGAACCTCACCCAACCGTCGTTCAACATCAATGGATGGGTTCAAGGTCCGTCCTACTTGAAATGGCGGTTCGATGGCGGAGCGCTCAAAGTCAGACTCTGGATATTCGGTGATCGCCCAATGAAACGGCGACACCTTGTAGAACTGTCGAACGTAAGAAGGTGTTGATTGGGCTTGAGCCTTCCAAGCATCGAAGAGCACAAACTCCAACACCAGGAGACTGAATAAAATTTTCATCGTACACTCCTTAACGAAGACTCAAAACAGAAGACAGATCCAAAATCCTCTAGAAGGCCTGCCTGCATTCTATCAGGTGCATTCAAGAAACTCAATTTCATTGAAAATTCTATAGGATCTAGAGAGTCATGGCTGCAAGTGTAAGAAATCTCAAGAAAAGAGTACTTTTCTGTTGGTCTTCAAAAGTGAAAGACCTCGGAATTAGGGTAGCTCCGTAAGAAGCTTCGACCGCCATTCCGACTCAACGGTTTCTAGAGAAGCCCCATAGTATTTGAGAAAAAGATCGAGGATTTCGATCTTACTATTTTGATTTTCAGGGTTTATAGAAGCATAGAAGCGCTTGAATTGCTCCATGTCATTTCTTTGTAGGAGAAAACCAACAAACGAGCAAGCAACGGGATAGTGGATGTCGCCAATGGTGGACCATTCGCCAGAATAGAATCGATCTGAGGTGATCACTGTTCCCAGAGAGGGAAGGCGTTTTTCCATGACCAATCTCTTTGCCCACCAACTGCATGAGTGGTTTCGCCATCCATTTTGAACGATCTCCTGACCCAAATGAACTGCGATTCCTTCGCTGAACAGACCTGAATGACGTCCAATCTGCGAAAAAAGAAGGTGGGTCGTCTCATGCATATCGACAGGAAATTCACACGAATAGACACGATCACGATATTCTTCGACGTAGTTACCCCTGTTGGCTTGGTATCTCATTAGAGACGATCTATCCTGATAAAAATAGAAATTAAACTTGCGATCCAATTCTAGATTTGCGACTTTTTGAATCTGGGTCAAAGATTTTTCGAAGTTTTGAAGGATCGAATGAATCGATTGGTCCGTTTTAGTGTCCTCTTCTAAGTAAAAGTAGTTGAAGTGTATTCGCTCAACCTTTCGATACAATGGGAGTTTTTCAACAACAGCCATTTTCCATGGAGAACCATAGTTGTTGTCCGACATCTTTCCGGGCACATGAAAGGTCATGAACCCAATCTCCACGATTTCTCCAGGGTTGATCCAGATGTAACGAAGGCCATCCTTTCCTCGGAGAAGCGTCTTTGAGAGCATAATCCGTTGCACTTGGTTCGTGCTACTGACATCTGACAACGATACATATTGAAAAGTGATCTGGTCACGATCTGTAAAACGACTTACTGTAGATTCCGTATTGTACACCAAAAGAATAGGATCTATGGTCCGTGGAAGCTCCGGGTACCAGACAACAGACGTCTCTTTTCGAAAGGTTGTCTTCGCGGCAATTTGTTCAAAACACTTTAAATTAACCTCCTTGCAGGTCAATGAGCCACTCGTTACTGAGATCGGCTGATGAGAGCAAGAAAGCAGAAAAAAGGACATGACACAAAAAAGATTCTTGTGCTTGTCGATAAAACAAATCCAACCGCGATTGTAAAATCTATTGATCACTTGACGAGAATGAATGCTTGTACGTTTGCACATAAGTCTCCAAGTTCTTCGATGAGTTTCGAATCCATAGGCCGATTGCTTCCCAAGTACGACTTAACTTTTGGATATATGATGTGCGCAAATGAATTGACCCATCTATCTCTATACCATGAGTTTTGTTCTAATTCCCGCCTATACTTATCAGGATGAACCTTTTCAAGAAAATACATTTGTCCTATTGCAACCGCCAAAGGTTCTTCCAATATTCTATACTTTTTCATTTTTCCTTGAATTGGGCATTTTTTCAAAAAAATATTTGTATATTCCTTCTTGTTTATTAGATTCTGTAAAGTGGAGAGGGAGTGAATCACTTCATGAAACGCAATATCGGCATCGAGCGACTGAAGGTGCATCTTCGGATTTTTCCGAAGTATTAAATAATCGCCCGTTGGTGACGCATTGTCGTGGTTGATCGGTGGCCACCACGTGAAAAGTACTGTGTATTTGATGGGACGGTTCAAATTATAGAATCTAAAGGCTCGATTCATCACATCAATCACAGAAGGTTCCGTGAAGACTTCATTTATTTTCTCTATGGTGTCCTTAAATGCAGCACTCTCGGCCAAATAGGTGTCAACAAGAGGTGCAAAATGATTATAAAATCGTTCATAAAACTCAAAATCATCACTTGAAATATCCTTCTTGAGGTTTACAAGAGCTTCATGCAGGAATTCTGAACCATAAAATGAGAGTTCCAAAGGATCAGATTTCAGGAAGCCGATTGTAGAAAAGAAGCCATTTCGATTCAATAGAGGATCCTTTTCTTCTGCATTCGGATCGCTTTCATATTTCCATCGTAACGTGGAATAGGTATCGAGAAGTTCTTTCTCCTTTGAAGACAGCGGGGTTTTTCTTTCCCAGTGCTTTCTGTATTCACCCTCATCTTGTCAAAACTCATGCTGATACAGGGCCACACAATCCAATATGTCGAAGATGATTGCATTTGTATTGTATTGAGCGCTTAACTCTACATTTGGTCTATTTTTATGAAACTCTTCAGGGCCGAGGGTGTGGCAAGCCCCAATGAGGAAACTAACGAACAATGCACAATGCCTCATGTTGAACCTTCCTTTGCACAAAAATATCGACCTTCTTATAGAGATCATAACCAATGCGGCTCGATCGATTTGGTGACTGGCGAGAGGTAGCATAAAGTACTCCAATTTGCCAAGGACATAGGAGATTCGAAAGGGAGCTCAATGGAGTGCCTTTGGTGGGCCGTCAGCCCATCGGTTCGATGGAAATTTTGCGTTTTGCTTTCACCCTGGCCAAGCGATGACTGAGTGGTACAGACAGGAGTGTGACTGAGATTTGCCTTGATCTTGGCTACGAGAGCCTAGGTTCCTTCAGCACTCTTTTCAGCCGTAAAGTCGGCATCTCCCCTGAGTCCTACAGACGCAAAGCATCATGGACCATTCAAATTTAGCAACTTTGGAGAAGCGGATTTCTAGAAAGAGCTGTACCGTCCGGCCAAATTTTGAGGATCGTATGTCACCTGAGTGTGACGCGTTCTCATGGGTTCATAAAGAAAAATGGAGGATTGTGATGAGTAAACATTTTGAAGTCGGAACGGTCTGCTGGTTTGAGATTCCTGTTGCAGATTTGACAAAAGCCAAGGCTTTTTACGGTGAGCTCTTTGGATGGAAATTTGTACCAATGAGTGACGATTATCTGATGATTCAGGTGGGAGAGCAGATGATTGGTGGCTTACGAAATAAAATGGGATCTCAGGTGAGCGTTGATTCCCCTGTGATCTACCTGGTTGTGGAAAAGATCGATGATTCCATTGAAAGAGCCAGAAAACTTGGTGCGGAGTTGATTGGCAAACGAACGGTCATCAGTCCAGACGATGGCATTTATCAGTGGTTTCGAGATTTAGATGGCAATCTCGTATCTCTTTGGGCAAAATCATAGCGAGCAACGGGTTACAACCCGGATCTGAAATTAGAAATGGGCTAAAAACCATGAAATCCGCCACCAGAGCAGAAGTGCTCGAAAAAATAGACCTCACCAGTATCACTGGGGATACGCCTCGGCCTATTTTCTCTGCGCTTTATGCTCTGGCAGCACCTTTGATGATTTTTATCTCCATTTCTAATTTCAGATCCGGGTATGAAAAAAGGCGAGTTTATATGCATGTTGACACCAGGACGTTCGAATTTTCACAAGACGGTGACCGAGGAGAAGGGTCAACTCCTGGCCCAACATGCGAATTATCTGATGGAGAGATTTGAGTTGGGCGAGATCATTTTTGCAGGTCCTTCTGTAGAAGAAAACGAGGACCACTTTGGCATTGTCGTATTGGAAGTGGAAGACAAAGAGAGAGCAAAAGAGATTATGAATGCCGATCCGGCAGTGAAGCATGGAATTTTGAAGTCCCATGTGACTCAATTCTCCGTTTTTCTCATGCGAGATAAGGTAGGGAATGGTTGAGCATCTGATGGGTTTGATGGGGTGCCCAATGGGAGGTCAAGAATGGGGTTGAGGCTTTTTGAGTACTCAGTGACTCGATCGTTTCGTTGCAGGTGGTTGTTGCAAGAATTGAATGTGCCATTTGAGGCGGTAACGATCGATCTGTCCAAGGATGAGCAGAGAAGTCTTAAGTTTTTAAAGCTAAATCCAAATGGGAGAGTTCCCGTTCTAGATGACGAGGGTTTTATTCTTTTTGAATCAGGAGCGATATGCACCTATTTGGCCGACAAGTACCCAGAGAGGTCATTGATTCCCAAGGTGGGATCGCGTGACCGTGCCCTGCATGACCAATGGATGTACTTCTGCGTGACCGAGCTTGAGCAACCTTTGTGGACCATTACGAAACATTCAAGAATCCTCCCAGAGGAAAAACGCATTGCGAGCACGATCCCATTGGCTCAAGAGGAGTTTCAAAAGGTGGCCAAGGTTGTTGAGGACCATCTTGGTGATCGTTCCTATATGATCGGGAAGAGTTTTTCACTCGTTGACATTTTCATTGGGCAGACACTCTTGTGGGCCTCTTGGTACAAGCTTCTGAGAGAGTTCCCTCGCCTAAGTGAATACGTCAGCCATCTTAAGTCACGCGAAGCTTTTCCGCGTTGAACTGTACACATCGCTCCAGTGATCCACCGCCAGTTACAGAGGAAATTACAATTGTTGATCTAGATTTGGAGATTCAATATTAAGAAATAATTGCCATTGGCAACATTTATCCTATCACCACGCAGAGCTCTGTGTTAGAGCTACGTCATTTGAGCGTAGGGATATACCTGATGAAGTCCAAGGTGTTAAGAGATCTGTTTCCAATGGCACATGCGAGATAACGTATGGGCTAGTTGAACATCTGATGTGGATGAATGCAGTAATATCCGTCAACTCGAGTGGTCATTCTTTAGGTGAATGGTTTCAACTTGATTTTCGTGAGGGCACATTTTAAAAGTTACTTCTGGCGAGGGGATCTGGGTTCTATTCGGTTCTAGTCAGGAAAGATAGGGATCTTAACTCGCTCACTTTGGTTATGACCTTTTTGAGGTTGAGGTAAGTTGTGGATTTGGCCCTGAGAAAGATTGATAGCTTTTCAAAGGATGAACCTATTGAGTCCCATCTCTGTGTACTTTTTGAACAGTTCTGTTGCCAGGCTCAGGCAGAGGGATTGAAGATATTGCCTTATCGCACGAGTCCGCTTGAAAATTTACGACGACGCAGTGAGAATCACAAGGAGCGTGTTCTTGAGAATTTTAGAAGTTACTATGAAATATGTGCTGAAACAATTAAGGAAGGGTTTCATCTCCGGGACAGCCTTCAGCTTGCTTGGCGAGCTTTTGGAAAATTAAAGCTTCTACCGCCCAGCGACATTTTTGACAAGATTGATTTAGATTGTGACGTTATTGAGATTTATTCGCCAGAGGGTATCCAGATTTTTAGAAATCTAAGGTTCTTCGATATTTGCTCCTATACGCTTGACGAGATATTCGCTTATGACTGGCCCGAGCTATACAGCCGTGAACTGGCGATTACTCAAGGCATATTGAGCCTTGTAGAGAAGATGTTTGAGGGAAAAATTCAAGTTACTACACCTGCAAATATTGAGATTCATACTGTGAAGGAGATATTTTCGGAAGAAAGAAACGAATATATTATTGAACAGAAGCTATTTTCTCCAGTGCTTAGGGTAAATAAGACAATTGGTGGTGTATTGGGTACATTTTCGATCTTGGGACGGACGTTTGGAAATGTTGAGAGTGGAAGAGAAGGTAGGGATTCCAGTGGTCATACTGGACATGGGTGTCTTTAGGTCAAAGGATGTTGTACGCGGAGGCAGGTGAAGGTGAAAGGCAAAGTTAAACAGCCACAGCTAAATGTAACAGAAGGACGATTTGGTTCTTTTGGGGAGTATCTCCTTGAGAAGAGAGAAAGGATCGGGTTAACTCAAGGTGAGGTTGCTCGGGCTTTGGGATACAGTTCACCCCAGTTTGTCTCCAACTGGGAGCGAGGCACGTGTTCTCCTCCATTTAAGAAAATCAAAAAAATTGCTGTTATTTACGAGATACCTTTGGATGAGCTCTATGACGTCCTAAGTGACTCTTATCAGGCATTTTTGCGGCGCGAACTTTTTGGAAGTCCTGATTCGGTTAAAAGGCGGCGTAGGGCAAGTGATAATCGTGCGTGAGATAAAGTGTATCAGTTTAGGGTGATTCTAGGCGGTAATTTGAATTTATTTAGGCTGCTTTCGACTGTTTTTGTCGGTCTTCATTTAATAGACTTACCCTGTTTTCCCAGAGCCAATCTATTGCCTCTCGAACTTTTTGTTCTGGATGACTTTTGATATTTCTTGGTTCACAAACAACAAGGTCACACTCAACATTGTGGACAATCGCCTTTGGGATAAGGCATTCAAAGCCAAAGAGATAGGCAAGTTCGTTCATTTTAACATCATTACGTGTCGGAGCAATGCCGGCATCGATATTGTATTCCCGCAATAAGTTGAGACCTAGCCCCAACAGCACATGGGCCCAGGAGAAGCCCAAGCGGTGCTTTCGCCACTCAGATGATACGGTCAGGTACTCCAAAGACATCAGCCTCTTCAGCCGGCGTTCTTCGAGTTCTTCTGTGAAAGTTTTTGGAAAATTGTTGCAAATGTAGGTGTGATCAAAGGTTGCCGTCCATCGCAGGTCAAAAAAGGTGTAGAGATGAATGGCGACGATTTCGTTACCATAGAAGATGACGGGCACGATATCCTGCCTAAGAAACTCATCGCTTCTTATGTGGCTAGTTCCGTCAAGACTTGTGAGTACATTGTCCCAAAAGTTCTTCCAGTAGCCATAGACCTGATTGTAAAGATCGAGGTGCTGAAAATTGTGAGGACATTTGCCAGGCATTAGAAAGTATTTAAATCTATTCAGTGGTACTTGCTCATTCATTGAGTAAATCCTCACTATTTTGTACAATAAATTTGTTTGTACAGAAAACTGTTGTCAGATGCTCAAATAATAAATATTATTTATTTAATTATTATCTTGATTTCATACTAAGAATGAATTGGAGGCAAGTCCGGTTTAGTAACCTCGAAGATTCTTGGTCGCGTTTGGAACATCGTGCATCATAATTTAAGATGTTAGAGTTAAATAGGATTAATTACAATTCAGATCTGGACCTCAAGGAGGAAAAATGGACGCTGCAATTTGGCTTATCAATCTGTATGGAGTTCCATGCACGCCTAGCGCATTCAACCCTGATAACTCACTGGCGGTGTTGGCAGGAGCATTGAAAGACGGAGGATTCTTTCCAGAAATTCTTGATTTTCAAAATATTGATTTTTCCTCACAATTTGTTTCTCGACCTATTGGGAATGAAATCTATTCGTTGGTAGAGGAAACTCGAGGAAGAAAGATGAACAGTCTTGAGATTGAAAGATTTTCTACTCTTAACAAAGATTTAGTTCGGTTCCAGCTAGGTGTGCTTGAGGAATTGGCGATGTCCCTAACATTCAAGGCCAGGCAAGAACAGCCACTCTTTATCGGGTTTAAACTCTATTCGGGTGAGGGCTCGTTTTTTTCACGTTTTCTTGCATCGAAAATAAAGAGTGAGCTTGAGATTCCCTTGGTTGGAGGGGGGCCATTGATTCGGGTGGTGGGAAAAAAATTTCTCGAACTATATGGTGAATTTGACTATCTCCTCTGCGGGGAAGCTGATCGCAGCATTGTTGCCTTGGCCAAGTATCTGCAAGGTAAGCACACCTTAGATTCAGTCAAAGGATTGGCCTATCGACGTGCTACTTCTGTCTGCCAAAATTCTGAGGACCTGATACTCTCCCTGGATGATCTTCCAGAACCCGTATACGATCGAAGCTGTTATCCAGTAATTCATGAACCAGGCAAAAAGGCCCTTGTCTTTCAGATCGATGAGTCAAGGGGATGCGCGAACTCCTGTTCCTTTTGTGTGCATCCAATCGTCAATGGACACAAATATAGAATGGTTTCTCCTAATAAAGTTGTGTCTCGGATTGGTGAGCTCCAGAATCAATTTGGCGCCTACGCCTTTCGGTTTACCGGATCCAATACACCGAAGAAATTCTTGAGAGAGTTTGCAAATCAGGTGAAACAACAAAACCTAGACATCAAATATTCCTGTTATTCATCCGTCAATTCAACCGATGGATCGGATTTGAATATCCTCAAGCAGAGTGGATTGGCCGGAGTGTTTGTTGGAGTGGAAACCATGGATCATGATATTCTCCTCAACGTGTTTAATAAAAGAGGACAAAGTCGTGAAAAAGTGGAGCATTTGCTTAGGTCCTATCTTCATGCTGGAATCTATACAACGACGAGTTGGATTTATCCGATGCCTTTCGCGACAAACACAATTAGAAACGAAATGCGTGATTTTATACTTTCTGTTTACAATGGAAGGTCTCTAGATGAGGGAAGTGTGATGCTTGTTCCGTCTGGCTTGTTGCCGAACACAGAATGGTTTCTAGATCGTGATAAGTTTGGATTTAAGGTTTCAGATATCGATGATTTCTATCGTGGGTACATCGAATTGAACATGAGGTTTTGGCTTCCGAGAAATCTCATGGGTCAATGGGCCTTTACGTTGCATGACCGTTCATTTTTGGAGTTAGCCACAGAATGTGATGATTTAGTGAACGAACTCTTGGCCCATAGTATTCCGATGGGGATTACGGATGACTGGATGCTTCAGGGAAAGCTCTCTGGATTTAGTATGGCCGATTACAAGCGACTGGTCACAAAGGCCTTTCTAACTGGGGACTATTCTGAGATAGGCCCAATTCTATGCAAGATAAATGGATCCTCAGAAAGAGGGGCGTGGGCAAGCTGACGGCTTTCGTGATCAATCATTTCCGGTATCCCAGAGTATTTTAGCAACTCAATGATTGTGCATCCTTCTAACGTCATCAATGAGTGAAAATAGATAACCATCAATTCTAAATTGCAATCGGGCTTTATTGCCAAAGTGGGGAGTCATCCTTCACCTAGGTTTACAATCACACAGGAAAATAGTCCACATTTAAACAGACCAACTCCTCTTCCGATGAGGGCCCAACGATTTTCATCGTTTCGACAATGGCATCGTTGAAGATCTTCATCACAGCTTTGACATCTCTTTCGCTCAAGGCAATGATTGCGGAATAGTGTGCGCTGGGCGAAGCTCAGCCAAGCTAGCGGGTGAATTCCTGTCAAGGTAGCCCAGAAATGGGGCCTTGTATCGAGTCTTGCAATCTGGAAGGACCTGATCTGTCAGGGAACGACCAGAGTGAAGCGTAGACAGAAAGTGTGCAGGCCGTAACGTAAGTGAAGCGATTGAGCCTCGTCAGATAT
>JACTMU010000063.1 GCA_014584465.1 Pseudomonadota bacterium
CATGTTCGGATTAGAGGGGGCATAGGCAATCCCCAATATCATCTGCTGCCCCTCACCCCCAGCAAGCCCCGCAGTCTTCTGGGCTTGCGTTCTTTTTGCAACTTGTCGCCACTGATTTGTAGGAAATGCGTCCTCATCGACAGGAGGTGCTACAACACCACTATCATCAGGAGACCCCGTACTGACATCGCCGTCACCGGGAGTGGATGAAGCATCACGATCTACAAGCGGATCCTTGTTGCTCACATCGCCCTCGTCGCTTTCAGAAGGCTGAGGAGTCTCGTCACCCTCATTGGTCTCCGTCACACACTCTCCTTCGCACGAAGAACTGCTTGTTCTGTTAGCGGTATTCAGTGCGGTGAGTGATCCTCCGCAATTCTGATAGGAAACTAAAAGAAGGAGTAGTGAGGATATTGTAGAGAGTGCAATCACGAAAGAACGTTTTTTTTTCATTTTATAAAACACGGTCCCCCCTTTGATCTTCTATTTCATGCTACACTTCAAACTGGAATCAACTCGGTGACCTAGGATTTCTTTACAGACTGAAAGCTCGCAGCTTTTCCTCGAGCACCCTTAATAAAGCTAACATGAGAACGGGTGCATTTCAAATATCATCGATGAACCTATCTCAAATTGAATCAGATCTTCTGCAGAATTCGCAGCTACTGGTTGAACCACTACTTTATTACTTATCGTAAAAATGGTGAGAACCCCACGAAGCCGACCTCGAGCGTGATTTTTTTGAGTTTGAAGGAATTCACCTGCTGCCTGCATTTGAGCGAGCTGTGGAAATTTTAACAAACTCATGAGTAAAGAAAGAAACCCTAAAATGACCTTGGTCCTAGATTTTCAATGAGATCAGCTTGTTAGGAAATTTCCTCAAAATACCCTTGGGTAAATTGGAGCGAGAGACCATCTCTCCATGAGTTTTCCTCGGTCACACTCTACAGAGAGTTTCAATCCACTGAACGTTTTCAATGGGCTTGAAAGTAGAATCTTCGTTCGAAGACCGCTTGTTTGAATCGAAAATTCAAATGTAGATAGGGATGACCCTTTTCCACAATCTGTAGATCGCGGTGTCAGTTGTGCCAAGTTCCTTCTGCTAGTTACGGCAGCCTCAAGACAATTTCCTACTGTTGTGACTTGATGCGTCCAGCATTCGGAACCTGGCACCTGCACCCTGCAGAGACTTTAGACCCGTAAGAATCCATATCGCCTTTCGGACGATTGACTTACACAGAACAAGGAGTCTGCTGCTTAAGCAGGGAGGCGATTGGTCCGATAAGGTCAAGATGAATAAGTTCTGTCGCTTTAGTTACAGACTAAAACCACTCTTCTTTTGTCTGTTTTTTCTTTTGAGCTTAGGAGCTCCCTTGTTTTTGCTGCAAGGGTGCTCCACTTCTACTCGACGCACAGGCGAAACCACCCCGACCTCGTCGTCTGCCACAATGAGTGCAGTTACCTTAGAAAGGTTGAGCGCGAGCATATTTGAGGTGGTCGTGCAATCCAAACCGAACCTCAATGTTCGCTATGATCCTCCTATCTCTTTGGCGGGCAAATTTGGTGAGACTGGCTTGAAGACAAAATACCAAGGTATTGGCACGGCCTTTATGATTGCGCCAAATCGCTATGTTTCCGCCGCTCACGTTATCCCGGGAGAGATGAGTTCCCACGAGAGCTACTTTCTTCAAGACGAGTCTGGCCGAATCTTCAAAATTTGTAATGTCTATCGCTACTCTTCGCCTCAACTGAAGGATTTTATTGAATTTGACATCTCTTCAAAACCGATCGCTCAAATCCAACCAAATGGAAATGCTAAAGCAGCGCGCCCACACTCCCCACTTAAGGTCCAAACACATGTATCTCTGGCTGAGACGGTCTATACTGTTGGCAATGCCTATGGCCAAGGAATCGCCATACGAAGTGGA
Source organism: Pseudomonadota bacterium (assembly GCA_014584465.1). Taxonomy (GTDB): domain Bacteria; phylum Bdellovibrionota; class Bdellovibrionia; order Bdellovibrionales; family JACTMU01; genus JACTMU01. The sequence continues at coordinate 1,929 of JACTMU010000063.1, forward strand.
ATTGTTTCTGCAATCCGACCCATTCCCGAGTTGGGTAACGAGAAACAGATCGTCTATTCAGCTGGAACCTCACCAGGAAATAGCGGAGGTCCTCTTCTTAACAGCGGAGGTGAGGTTGTCGGAATTGTTCAAAAGGGAATCCGTTCTGATACTCTCAATTATGCTCTTCCAATTTCAGAGTTTCTTAATTCAAATGAGAATGAGGCTTATCTGTACGATACAGAGGTTCTTGATGGTGCGCAAATGACGGGAGAAAAGAGAGCTTGGAGTCACACACTCAGGCTCCCCTTGGCATGGGAGTCCTTTAGCTCGAAAGCCTCTAAGGCCTTTGGCAAAGAAATTCTAAGAAGAATAAAGGCCTCAGGTCACAATTATGATGCCCAAAGCTATGCAAAGGCGCCCCATCTTCGAAGTTACCTTGTGAATCAGAATTATTCGCCTAGACCAATTCTACTTACCGAGCTTCGCACAGGCCAGTGGATTTCATACAAGGTCGAACGCGTTCGCGAATTCGACGTCACCGGAAACCAACATCTCACTGTTGGATTCTTTGCAGTTGAACCCAAAGTTATGTGGTTTTCACTACAGTTGCCTCAAGGAGTTGATGGCCCGCCTTTACTCCTCAACCCAAAGGTCCTTATGGATTCGTATCTAGCACCAGGATTTATCGGTCAGAAATTCTCCGATAATGGCCCCGAACACAAGATCCGTTCTCTAGGAGAACCCAACAAACGAAAGCACATCACAGACTCCTTAGGACGACCATGGGAGTTCTACTCTTGGCAAGGCCCTAACTTGCAGATGATCTACAACATGATTTGCACGTTGACGCCCTCAGAAATTCACTGCTTTGTTGAAGACACGACGTTGGCGGAGCAAAAACTCTTTCACGCCGAACGATTGAAGAATCTTTCTCGTCGACTGGCCTTCTCCTACATTGGATCCATAGATCACTGGAACTCCTGGCTTAAAATCCACCGTAAGTACAAACCCGATTTTCTTGCTCGCTCAAGTCTATCTAAAATGGAAAATGGAGGTCTAAGACTCAAATTCAATGACTATGACCTTGTGATCAATCCGGGGGATTTTTCACAACCTCGCATTGGAGACGATACAGGATTTGAACCAAATTACCCACATAAAATGGCCGTTCACGGGATCACTGTTCTTGATCGATCCAGATTCGTATCATTGCGACGAAGCGATGCTCCGGATGTTGACTCCACTGTCCATTTCAAGAAGCAGTGGTACCTCATGGTGAATTCCGCAACACCATATGATCGCCATCCAATTGAAATTAACGGTAAGGAGCGGGCATTGATCAGTGTGACGACATTACCCATCTCAGCTGGGAGGCAACCTGCAAACCAGATTTCCAAAAGATACCCAGAATCCTTGTATGTCTTGAAATGTCGTACATCCGGCGTCAATTCAAAGAGCGAACACATGGAGTTCTGTGATGGAATTCTGAGAAGGTTCAACCCAGATCCACACTCCAGACCAAAGTGACGCAGATCAAAGAGATCAAGACTGCTCCAAACATTTCCAGTCCCATCCTTTCATCAAGGCTGTGATAGGATTCACGCCAAACTCTAAGTAGTGCCTGGCGCAAAGCTTCCATACGAAGAATGAACTATCTGTTATCACTATAACACTTGAAATGTTTCTATTTTTCGATGAATTCAGTCATGGAGCCTGAGCTTTAGCCGCCTCCACCTGTGTATAAATCAGTCCCGATCAGACTCAGATCCAAAAACCAGCCAATGGGTAATTATAGCTGAAAACGTAACAATGAAAGCAATACCCGCCCATGTGTTTCCGCCAAAATACTTAACTATTGCTGCCAAGACACCAGCAACGATCAGTGCTAGGTCGTACCTTAGCCAATATTTCGAGTTTCGAATTCTCAAATTGGGATTGTGGAGTTCACAGATGTCATTGCCTGAGGCTACCGGCAGACACAAAAACTCATCAACTATTTGACGTGCTCTTTCAAAATCAGAGGCTTCGTGTATGACCACCTGATAGTTCCCAAGGCCGAAAGTATTTCCAGAGGACGTCAGGCTAGCTTTTATACCGTTATCTTGGAGGTGAGCCGCAACTGCACTAGCCGCAACCATATTTTGGGACTCAAATAGAAATGGCATAAAGAAAGAATATAGAGTCATGGTCTATTTGTCACGCCGTCAAGGAAATGAATTCGCTAATGCGCCTTGTTGTCAGGTGAGTTGCTATCCTACATTTTACGACCTGAACACTGGCCATTAAAGTTTGCTCTTAACCTCCGACAAATAACTTACAATTTTCACGTGACCCTATCGTAGTAGCTCCAATTCGTCGGGCGTTGCGCTTGATGTTTCTGGATTTCACTTAAACCAAGAGGTGGTTCAAGGTATCGATCCTACGATTTAATCCTTGAGTTCGGTTTCCCCGGCTCCTGTCGATCCTGCCCATGTGTGGTGGCCTTCCTTATTTCACGCTCCCGACTTGAAACACAGTATGTCCAGTTCTAGCCGTTCTTGGCAAAATCGAACTTGACTGAAAACCTACGTTATTTCAATATATTCCGTGCGAATGTAGAAGGTGTTGGTGTTATTTGAAACACAACAGGTAGTCCATATTAAGACTGAACCAAGGAACGCCAGTTCCAGCGATGTAGGAACTTTATGGCCAAGCTCCAGTTTAGGGAATCTTACTTAGGAAAGCTTCGCACTTTAGTTGGATCTCAGACTCTGATCGTTCCTGGTTTTAGAATTCTCATTGAAGACGGACAGAATAGATTTCTCTTGATCAAACGATCCGACAATGGACTGTGGGGATTTCCTGCTGGCTCCCCGGAGCTTGGTGAATCTCTCGAAGAGTGTGTTCGGCGCGAAGTTTATGAAGAAACCGGTTTGAGAGTAGAACAATTCGATTGCTTCGGATTCGCATCAAATCCTTTGCGCGAATCACATACGTACCGTAACGGCGATCGAGTCCAATATTTCACGTCGTTGCTTGTAAGTCGCAGGTGGGAAGGTCAACCTCGCCTGAATGATGGCGAAGCCACCGAAGTCCGGTTCATGAGTGAACATGATTTTCCTCCTTCAAATCAAATTCTTTCACATGAGTTTTCCTCGGTCGCACTCTACAGAGAGTTTCAATCCACTGAACGTTTTCAATGGGCTTGAAAGTTGAATCTTCGTTCGAAGACCGCTTGTTTGAATCGAAAATTCAAATGTAGATAGGGGTGACTCTTTTCCACAATCTGTAGATCGCGCTGTCAGTTGTGCCAAGTTCCTTCTGCCGGTTACGGCAGCTTCAAGACAATTTCCTACCATTATGACTTGGTGCGCCCAGCATTCGGAACCTGGCACCTGCACTCCGCACTTAAAAACGACGTTTCTTCCATTCATCGAGCTGTTGTCTAATCTTGGATTCAACTTGATGAATTGCCGCTACGGGACTGTTGCATACCGCTTCAGCGACAAATACACCCGCTTGCGATGCAATCCTGCAGGAAGCCTCCACAACATCGCCTCCCTTTTTCATTGCAACCTTCATAAATGAATCACTCGGCGCAAGACTCTGCACGCGATCAGCAGCTGAATTTATGAATCTTTTCGCTTCGTATTCTGGGTCAAATCCAATAAATTCAAAATTTATATTGTGGTTCAGCATAAAGCCCCTCCTCTAGTTCTGGTTTCGAATTTCGTGGGTACGCAATCGCTCTTCGGACACTACAAATTATCACTAATTCGGATTGGCTAGCTGAACTTGTTTGGTGGGATACCCGTCGATCTCACTTTGCACCTCCTTTAATACGTTTCAGGGCACGATTTATATAAAGAAGTTACAAGTTTTTTGTTCCTGCCCTGTTGTTATTCTTATTCTGGGTCGAGTGGACAAAATGTCAAGTGCCATTGCCTTAAAAACTGGACCATTAAAAAATTCTACGGATTTTCAAATATTTAGAGCGAAGCAAAAAAGATTGGCCGTTTCATTACAAAACAGCCATCTTGCTTTGCTTCATTTGAAGAGGACTGATCAAGAGATTTTTACATCATTGGTCTCTTTGATGTCATCCCTTTTGGACCTCAAAAGTTTGCTAAGAAATCCACTCTGACCCGTGTGAATTTGAATAGTACGCCCTTTGGCAGTCTCGGTCTTTGGAAGGACCACTTTCAAGACACCATCTTCATATTGAGTCAAAAAATGTCAAGCCTTCACCTTAAGAAACTTCAGCACGATTTTGTCCTTTTCTGGAAGCATCTCCATCTTATTAGGATCGACGTACTCTGGGATTGGAAATGTTCTATTGAAGGTCGATTTAAGGTAACTCTCTCCATTTGAGTTATCGCCATCGCTCTCATCAACAGATCCAGTCTTCTGCTCTTGTGTGCCTGTAATAGTTAGGTATCCATTTTCAACCCTGGTACTGATCGAGGTGGATTTCACTTTATCAATTTGAATATCGTAGTAGATGTAATCATCATCTTCTCTTTTTGAAATCTCATTTATTGACCCACCACCAAACTTATTAGTGACCCATGAGTCAAACGGGTTCGTAATAGAAGGCGAGTGACTTTCGAACTCCTTCATACGTTTCTCCATCTGCTCTCTCATCTGTTTCATTTCTGCCAATGGATCAGCCCGACCAAAAAGTTCCTCATTAAATAGGTCATTAAAATGGTGATATATTCCATTCTGTTCCTTGATCATGTTGTCGTAAACTTGGCCCCGGCTTTCGCCTTGCTTGTTGGAGGTCGAGCTATCGAGGTTTGATCTCAGCTCTGGACTTATCTTAAGGGCAGCTACCACCGCGATCCCCCCGATGACTGCGCTTACAGACGGAATAACCATGTTCTTTAGATATGGTTTCATAATTCCTCCTTCTCATTTGCTTCCATTTCCAAAAAATAAATTGTGCCCTCACTTTACAATGTCAAGTTTCCTACTTCAGAACATCAAATCGTCAATGGATTTTGAAATGTTGTTTATCTGAACTTGACAAAATGGAAGCAAAAAACACTTTTGTAATAGTTGACATATTATCCGTTTAGGATTCGGAGCTATAGGCTTCGCGTTTTGAAAGGAGGTGCATTGTGAAAACGAATTTACAAGGCAAGACAAATCTACGACTTGACCCTACAGCAATTAAGATTCTTTTCTCGACGCTGGCGATTCTAGGTGCAAGCCTATACATCACGGCTTTCGCTGCAACCGGTCCAATTCAGTTTGTGACGAGCATCCATTCGGTGTTGACCGAAAACGTCAAAACCTTTCCGGCGCTGTATCTTATTGGCTGGCGCGAAACCTGCTTTCGAATTTTATGACGCACGATTGAACTTGTTATGCCCAATGTTGAACTCCTCCAAAAATCACAGTAGCGAGCCATGACTCTCAGGGTTGGCGAGGTGGTAAGAATGAAGGTGCCATGGGTGTTCAAGGTCATTGTGGATGAATAAGTCCACCACTGGTATCCTGACCCTCATCCCTACTTACTTGAGTGATCGGCACCTCCTGCCAGTGAAAATCAAATTGTGATGTGTCCATACATTCAGTATGATAACGACATTAGAATCATCCAATCTTTTTTACTAGGGGTTCAAATTGCATTATGGCGGGACTGCGCGCTTGGTTGCTGAAGAACTGATGAAGCATCTTATTGCGAGATTACCCAAGGAGAAGAGATAACTATGCATAAAGTTTTTCTACCTGAAACCATTTTCTCTGATCGCATAACATTAAAGAAGCACAAAGTAGAGATTGCTGAGCTCATGTTTCAGTTCGTCGACAAAGATCGTGAGAGACTCCGTGAGTTTCTTCCTTGGGTTGGCCATACAAAAACAGTTCAAGATGAGATCGACTACATCAAGATGACCCATAGAAAATGGGACACCTTTGAACTTTTTGACTTTGGGATCTATCGAAATGATGACGCCCAGTACATGGGCAATGCCGGGATTCACACTGTAGCATGGGACCATGACCGCTGTGAAATTGGCTACTGGATTCTTGGAGACTATGAAGGCAAGGGCTACATGTCAGAAGCCGTTTTGGCACTCGAACAAGTTTGTTTTGACCTAGGCTTCAATCGCATAGAGATTCGATGCTCGTCACGAAATCGCCGATCCGCAAAAGTCCCCATTCGATGTGGATACAGACTTGAGGCATCTCTGACTCAGGATTCAATTGAACTTGGCAGCTATAGAGACACTCTTATCTTTGGCAAAATTAAGGGCATGAGTGCCTCAAAGAAGGTCCCAATGGTTGCTCTCGATTTTGTTTTTCTTTTTACTCCAGACGTTAACGCCAGCAGAGATTGGTATGAAAAAGTATTGGCAATTAAACCCGTAATCGAAATGGAGAACTACTTTGAGTTTCGACCTGGAGGACTTTGCGGCCTCTGCCTCCATCCCGCAGACAAAAAATCTCCACAAACGACAGGTGGTTCCGTTGGATACTGGCGAGTCCTCAATTTTAGAGACGCTGTGGCGCACTTTGAGAAACATGGCGCCAAAGTGTACCGTGGGCCGATTGACCTAGGCAACGGCCAGAGCATTTGTCAGATGCTTGACCCTATCGGCAATGTCATCGGATTTGTGGGTTGAACCCACTTGAGTTGAGATGGACCTTATCCACAATTCATAGACAAGGTCCATGCAACTTTACTCTACTGACTGCGGATTTCGCATGATCAATATTGCTGCCATGAGCTTAGGCAAGTAATCCCTATCGCCTTCATACCCATTTCGGATCAGTGTCCAGGCGTCTCTTGAATCAAGAGCATCTATCCCTTTTTGGACGGCACCTTCACCCATGTTGTAGGCAAGGACTGAGAGATGCCAATCTTTGAACCTAAGGTGATTTGATTGCAAGTATCGCATGGCTGCGTCGGTTATCCGCAGTACATCGAGGCGTTCATCCTTTTGACTGTCCACACGAAGACCGTAGTTACGAGCCGTTGCAGGAACGAACTGCCAAAGTCCGGCCCCCTTCATCGCAGTTTTGCTCTGCTCTTCACTTAGATTTTGATAGCCAGACTCGATGATAGGGACCGCCATGATTGCTTCTGGCATGTCATACTTTTGCAAGTAATTCCCAATGACCGCCTTGTAGTTCTCCATTCGTGCAAGAGAGTGTTTCATAAACTCACGCCCCTCTGGAGTCCCTATGTACCGGTTGAGTTGCTTGACCACGAGGTCATTGACCACGACCGGGAAGTCATCTGCACCTTTCACTCGAGCTGCCATCGCCTGTGCCTGAGCTAGGCTAACTCTTCTGTCTTGAACCAAGCCGTTGGATGCAAAGGCACTGACACCCATAACGGCTGCAAGCAGAAGTCCGACCGCAACGCTGACCGACCTTCCAATTCTCGTTGATGATTTTGATAACATTCTTTCTACCCTCCTCTTGAGTAAATTACGTTCAACCAAAAACGTGAGACCTGTCGCGCATACAGGCACATGCTTCTGATCAAACGCGCTTTGAGCCACCTCAACGAGGCAGCGGACGTATGCCTGAGACTCGACTTTATTTTGGTCGACCAGCGTCTCATCACAGGCAAATTCTTGAATCTCCGAGATCCATCGATTCCATAAATGAATCAGAGGATTGATGATACAAAGTAGTCTCAATCCCCACATGACATACACCCACTTTGTATCACCGTGTCTGTGATGTTGAATTTCATGGGCAATGGCAATTTTGAAGTCCTCACGTCTGTTCAAAAATGACGACGGCACAACAATGTTGGCTTGACCCGGAACCCAATAAGAAAATGGCACAGAGATGGTGTCGCTTACAAGGACACGAGCCGAGCCAATCTTTCTCACCGAAAAGGAGTCGCGCTTTATCTTGAACAACGACCATAAGTCTCGTCCTATAAAAAAACCACCGAAAATCAAGAGTATGAAACTCAATAGCGCCCAAGTAACAGCCACCTGATCAGCTTGAAGAGTGGATGTTCCCATTGGGGTTGGTAGACTCAAATACCCACCTTTATCTGGAGCAGAGTAATCTTGTCCAAAACTCTTAATTGATTGAGCCGACCAAACTTTCGCGGGCGGCGAGAAGAACTCCTTCTTTGGGATTAGCGGTTGTATGAGTGTTAGCCCCAAAATAAGCGTCATCACGGTGTAATGAAGTTCTAATTCCACTTTAGAGCCAAGACGAAGATTGGATTTTTTAATAAGAAATGAAAAAAGACCTAACCCCATCACTGCAATCAGAATCAAAAGGTTCAGATTCACATAAGTTGAAAGAACTTGTGCCAAGCTCATTTGCGACCTCCCGCTTGGTCGATCAAGTTCTTGAGTTCTTTCAGATCATTTTCATTCAATTTGACCGTATCAAGGAGTTGGCGAACCAGGGCCATGGGAGTGCCATCAAACACACGGTCCACGACATGTTGAACCGTTCTCGCTTCGTAGTCTGATTTCTTAACTCGTGGGATGTAGATATGACCGCGGCCCTCTTTACGAGCAATCAAAACTCCCTTTTGTTCCAGGATCCGAAGTATGGTTGAAACCGAGGTGTAGGCCAGCTCCCTCTCTTTTGGGAGTTGTTGAAGGACGTCAGATACGGATCCCTCCCCCAATCGCCAAAGAATGGTCATCAGCTCAAGCTCTGTTTCAGTTAGCAGTTTGCCTTCGAAACCTTTAGCTTTCTTTTTTTTCATTGATCCCCCATCTTCAAAAGATTAACTAAGAATTTAGTTGTTAACAACTAAATTCTTAGTTGTATTATGCGTCATGAGATTTTTATCACATGATCCTATGCTTATCCAATTGACTCAACTCAACGTTGGTGAATTGCACACAAATGCCACTTCAAATGCAACACCCAGAATGCAGTACGCTTTTGGTCGCTATGATATTGCCGCGCGCCAAACGATCTGCAGTGTATGCTCCACGTAAGACCGTTGAGTTTGATTCTTGACCAAGAATGGGTGCCTACGTAAGTATGGTGTTGGTGCATTCATCTGATGGTGAAGATGATCTTTCATGCCTAGTGCCTGACGCGAAACCTGCTTTCGAGCCAGGCACCACTTAGGCAGATTGGTAGTTTGATGTGAATTTGATCTATGAGGAAAAAAGTAGCTCTGAAGTTCTGGCAGACCCTGTTCTGTTAGAAGAACTGGTGCAACTTTTGACAAAAAGTTGGAATGATCCCCGGACGCTTTTAACTAAAGATCTAGCTCAGGTGGAACGGGTTCTGTTGGCAAAGGACACCGATGGAAGGATCTTGGGATTTGTCACATGGATTCTACATAAGCTTGAACCTCCCTATTTGGAAGCTGCCTATTTTGGATTGGGCTCAGTGCTCAATGAGTTTCAGAGAAGAGGTATTGGTACTATTTTGACCTTCCATGGCTTTAGAAGAGCCCAGATTGAGTTAACGGAAAAATATGGTGACCGCCCCGACTCGTTTTTTCTTTGGAGCACGACCATCTCACCTCTTTCACATTTTGGTCTTTACAGTTACCTTTCAAGCCATTTTGTGCCAGGACCAGATGGTGCTTACAACAAGAAATGGGAAAGGGTGCTTCCTCAACTGAAGGCGTTTTTGAATGTAAAGAAGGATCATGAGGACCGGCAACACCCTTTTGTCCTGCGCAGCCATGCTCACGCTAGGTTTCTTGAAGATCAGTGGCCAAGTCTCAATCGTGCCCGAGAGTTAGGGAAGCTTCCGATGTATGATGAAATGAATTTGATTCATGAAAAAGGTGATCTGATCATCATTGCCTTTGAACCCACTCTGGCTGAGATCGACCAAGTTCTAAGCAAGTTTTCTGAGCAAGCCAATTAAACGAAACCAAGATCAATGTAGGTCGAAATACCTTTAGGACAGAGATAGGGCTCTCGCTTGTGCCTACCATAACTCATAAGCGTCAGGTTGGTTTTGTATCCAAGACCAGTAAGGTTAAGAGATGGTGCATTCCCCCCTAAGCCATCTGCGATAGCTGTAACGCCAAGACATCCCATCTTCCAAGCTGTGTAACTGATGATCTCCTCAAAATCGGAAACGGCATTTGACATATTTACAAATACCACCTCAGCGGTCTTGATCGGTGCATTTGCTGGAGGAAACTCATGAGCTTTCGAAAAAGATCGGCATGTATTCCACGCTTGCCTGATGATTTTAAACTGAATTGGCATCCACGCAAACCCCACCCGCCGAAAGGCCGACTGCTCCCAAAGAGCAAAGGCGATTTTCCCAGGCTCAGAAGTGCTTTGATAAAAACGTATGTTGGGATGATCTGAGATAAAGTTGGTAAGATCCTCGCTGACCATGGCAAGCCCCAAAAACCTTGTTCTCAGGGACTCGCACAGTTGTTCTAGAGCCACCACCGAGGGACGAAACCGAGTGTAGCTGGGATTTTTTGGAAACGTTGGCCTGCGCAAAAGAAGTGATGTTTTGACGGAGTATTTGAGGACCGGCCTAAAAACTCCGTCCATGGGCAAAGTAAGTTTAAATGCGGGTTCGTTGTTGGATACAATAATTCCAAAGCCATAATAGACTCCGCTTTCATCCAATGCGCTTCCAACTTGATCTAGAAGTCGTTTTGCAATACCTCGATTTTGAAAATCTCTAGTGATTCGAAGATCTCCTCCATAGGACATCAACTTTGGGTGTAATGAATTTCCTTCCCAAACCATGCGTTTTTCTACTCTGCTGTGCACGAAACCTACCACACGATTCTTAAAGAGCGCAACAAAGTTGAGCGCCTTTGTATGAAAGGAAGAATAGGAATTTTCCAAAGTGTTCGGACGGGACACAACGATCGGCAGTGTTGTGCTGAAAGGCACCGTCGCCAAAAGATTCTGCACTTGAGGCCAATGTTCTTTACTCTCTAAAGGTCTAATCTCAACGTCCATTCAATCCTCTTTTATCCAATTCGCTGGCAGCCGCACCTTACAAAGCAATCCCATAAATTCCAACCCGCCTCAAACGGAACCCTTTAGAAACACTATCAAAATCTAATTCAAATTGCTACCTTCCCAGGAGCAAGATTCTTATCTCCATTTCTAATTTCAGATCTGGGTTAAAAGGGACTGATCTTACCAGCAAGAACGTCTTTCACCCAAAGACCCAGTAAGGAGGTACTTGTGATGATGGAAAAATTAATCTCAGAATTGACCTCATCTCCACTCTCTTTGGTCTTATGGAAATTGTTAATTCCAATGATCTCGGTGTAAGGAGCCTCACCTACATAAACAGGTCCTCCTGAATCACCTTGGCAAAGCGACTGCTGGACAACCCCATCGTAAGTGGGACCTTGTGCCACAAGAGGGGTCAATTCACCCACAGCACCCTCTGCGTACTTTAAACGGGGATCCAATTCTGGCGGAAGTTCCCCCGGTCGCTTGAACTGTTCGCATCCATAACCCCCAAAGCGAAACACAATCCCCTTTGTGACTATGCCTGATGATAGCGTGCCAACTGCAACATTCAAAGGGATGTGATCTTCAAGCTCAATGACCGCCACATCATGAGCACTCTCTACTCCGGGCACAGACCATCTTTTATGGGTCTCAAGAAAGGCAACCGCCTCTTCCGGCAGATAAACTGATTTTATATCGGCGATGACATGGTGGTCGGCATGGACACCATATGAGTAAAAGAATGTTCTGCCAAACACCTTCTGGACACCATCAATGTACCTGAAGAGACAGTGTGCTGCCAGAAGAATATCTTTTTTGATATCGGGATGGCCGTACAAATCGTGATTGTTTTTCCTCGCTCATCGGGCCCCCTATTGACTTGGATTGTGGCTGGGTACTCTCCGGGTTCCGCGACTTGGCCGCCTACAAGAGCAAAGCCTAACCCTGGCATCAAAGCTATGGTCCACACGAGCCATTTGAAGAAAAAACTGGGCAATCTCATAATTCCTCCAAGGCAACGACTGTACAACATCACATTCATCACTTCCACTAAGATTTGTCCATTCTCACCCTTTTGAAACTTTTTCATTTCTGCTTTGGTGGAGCCTTTCATAGTTTTTGGCCCATTTCTAATTTCAAATCTGGGTTACAATAATCCCTCAAGTGGAGGGGCCACTTGACGATTCTGCACACGAAAATAACGAAGAACTTACCTCCTTCGGTATCTTTCGGACATACCAAAAGAAGAGAACCATACACACAATTGGTAAAATGCCAAGCACGCTCAATGAGTAAGGTTTTGAGAAATGGTCCATTCCCAAGCCCACACCAAGATACAATAGGCTGGCCATGGCAGCCTCCATCATGCTTTTCAGGGATATGAACGAAGCACGAATCGATGAATCCAGATTTTCATGAATGAAATTGGAGAAGAGAGCGTTTACAGGACCCGGCACCAGAGTTGCCCCAAAGAAAGCAACGATTGCCATCGTGGTTGACCCGACAAAGTCGCCGAACATTAAAAGACTCGAAAGAGTAAGTGAAATAAGAATAAGAGCGTGAAGAGAGATCTTACTGCCTATCTTGGGAGCCAGTGAGTAGCCGAGGCCTGACAAAAATCGACTGACTGTGTAAAGACTCGCAATCCAAGCAGCACTTAGACCAAGTGAACTAAATAGTGCCTGGTTAAACATAAAAAAAGTTAAAAGCGAACTGTCAAACATCCCCCAGATCAATATCAAATGGAACAGATGTCTCCCTCGCCCGCCTCTGCAGAAGTGCCAAACTCTGTTAAATTGATGGGTCACACCCTTAGCGCTCCCATTCAACCTCTCCAACCTATTGCAAGGCCGACTTTCAACCAAACCCACCGCGAGCATGAATGCAATCGCCATTGCAACCGTGTAACTCACATAGACGGACTCCCATGAAACTAACTGCAAGATACCTCCAAGAAACGTTGAGATACCCAGAGCAAAGTATGAAACCGCATAGGACTTTGAAGAAACCTTAACAAAGTCACTTCCCCTCCCCTCATGCTCCAATTGATCGAAAAGTAAAGCGTCATCCGAACCACTCATGAAGGCCATCGCCAAGCCCTCAGCTAAAAACAAAAGCAAAAAAAGCTCAAAGCTTTGGCCAACCAGGTATCCTGCCGCCGAAAATACCATAAGCCCAGCTCCAACAAGCAGACTCAATCGACGACCAAAACGATCCCCAAACATCCCCGTCGGAATTTCTGCCAGGACAGAGGCCAAAAATAAGACAGCCTGCAGCGTGCCGATTTGCACCCCGGAAATTCCATGAGAGGCTAGATATAACATGAAAATTCCTCGTGGAAACACCAAGCTACGAAAAAAACAATAGGCTGGAAATATTATGGCAATATTCCTAATTCTCATAGAACCAACTGAAAATGCTCACGGCTTGTAGATATCGCGAGATCTTGAACACAGAATGCAGTGAAATAATATGCTTGTGCTGGTGTCTCATCAGAAAACATCAGGTTAAATTCAAAACGTGTTTCCTCGCCTGCCTTTACTTTTCTCTTTTTCAGAACGGGTTTTTGACTGATGTAAGTGCGGATATAGAGCGGTACAAACAATCCGACATGCACTGGTCCGTCCTCTTTGGCAATGACCCGAACTGAAATCGTGAGACACCCACCCGCACGGACTCTCGTCAGACCAAAAGTGTCGATCCTTGGACCTCTACTCAAAAGAAACTGTTTGTCCCCACAACGAAAGCAAGTCACCGCATCAGTGTCCAAAATCGAAGAAATAATTCCCTTGCGTTGATATCGAAAGGCTTTGTGCCCACAAGTACATAAAATAGTACAAGCACTTTCCTTCCACAAAACGCTTCGGTCGGCATAGTACTTCTCGAAGTTCATCACGTCGTCTTCAGGATTCCTCATCACTTGACTTGCGATTGCAAAATCAAGCGACTGTAGATCCGAATCAAGTTCTTTCAAAATGCCTAGTTCACCTAACTTCACTTGGTGACGACTTTTCCGTCTAAGCAACCCATTCATCTTTTGATTCAATGAACTGAGTCGGTTTCTAAGCCAATGTTTCGGATTAATAAAAGAGTGGACTAAATAACTTTGAGCTCGTGATTGAATATCCAAATATCTTCTTTCTGGAATGAGATCTACGTATTTTTGCACATTCAAAAACTTAGGCACCCCAAACGTCCAAAATGCGGGATATGGATGTCGCACTCTTAGAGATTCGTTCAATAAATGTGATGAAGAAACGCCGGTATGTACTTCTCGTAACCACAAGTCGTTCTCAGGAAAATCGGAATCATGCACCGTTAATCCTGCAGATATTGTACGAGCAAATCCATCAATTGCACTTAAGAGCAACAGATACTTAGAGTCATAGAGACCCATATCGGACATTGGAGCACTATTGCAAGCACTCAAGACAATCTCATCGGCTCTCACTTTGGCCAGTGGAATTAGTTTCTCTTCATCCTTATAGCATTTCTGACCACCGTAGCCACATCGAGGCAACGCATCTCCTATCGATGCCACCTCGGCTCGACCACAAATTGTGTAGTCTGCCAAATTAATACTGTCGTCTTTGCCGTGACCTTGAAACACTATTTTCTTCCACGATCGACTTAGAATAGTTTCACGAATATTTTCTTCTTCCATTTGGTCTACGTCGAAAACATGGACCCCAGCAACATTGTCTGGCATCTCTTCTGTGGAGAAAAATCCGATCTCTCCACTTTCCACAAAATGACTTTCTGCAAACTGTTTCGCTAATAACCAACTGAGTGAATGAATATCTCGACCTGAAACAAATCCAATAGATATGCTATTGTCTTCGAACGAGCTCATTAGTAACCCAAGCACTGAAGATGATTTAAGATCCTGGTAAAGTCCAACAACAAGGAGTCTTTCAGAATCCTGAAGTCCTTTGGTCTCATCAATTGATATCCAACGATCACAAACCAACTCTAGCAATTTCCAAATAGGATTCTCAACAAGATTTGGTGTCAAAAGCACGCCAACGTCGCCCCTTTCAAACTCGCGCCGTCGCCTATAAAACGACGATGCCACTTTCACCGTATTTTCAATATCCCCGCGTTTGCCAACAAACACTGGAATCGGCGCACATGGCGTCATAATGAATTGGTATATATGCTCAGAAAAGTCGGATGTACTCTCACTAACTATAAATGTGTTCATACAGCTGCTCCCATTTAATACCACCACCCCATATCCCTAGGCAAATATTGCCCTATTTCGTTGCTTGCGCCCGCAGCTGTAGTAGAACATCCCGTACATACCAGGGGTCCATAAGATCGAAAAAACTCTGCTTGTGCTCTCGTCGACTCGTTATCAAGATCGAACTTGGAAAAATCTTCACAAGATGCTGCCCATGCCTGTGCTTCAAGACGGTGAGGTATTAGGCTACAAGCAAAGAGTTGACCTCGCTTCGCATCAAGATACCGAACCCTATCAACTATATGACATTGACCATCTGGTCGTGGAGTAACTCCTGTCTTGAAATACTCCTCGCGTTCCTTTTTTGTATTGCCACACCAAATCTTTCCAAATGGAACAATGTAGTTGTTCTTGCGACCCTGAACATAAACACCGTCTATTACTGCTTCAACATCGATTTGATCTTCAATCGAATAGTCCAATGGTCTTTCCAGTTTCAAAGAGGACAACTCCCATTGGTGGACCCCTAGATCTGAAATTAACTTCTGAATCAATGGCATCTCGCGAAAATTTCCTGGTCCACAGACAGTGTTTACTCTCGTCATCATACCTTCTCCAATTGCCAACTCTAGACCTTCAATCGCACGACGAAAAAGACCTGGTGTATTTCTCAGTTTGTCATGAATTTCTGCGTTCGAGGCATCAATACTAACGATAACCTGGTCCAACCCTGCTACCTTTAGTCTTCCAACGTTTCTTGAAAGTAATGATCCATTCGTAATAATTGAGGACTTGAGTCCTGCCTCACGAATTGATTCAATGAATCCCAGCAGACTTCGATGCAAAAGTGGCTCACCACCTGTAAATCGAATGCAATTGACACCTATATTCTTTGCGGCCTTTAGAACATACTGGAAGTCGCTTTCCGAAAGACGATACTTATCAGAGGAACGAGCAAATCCACACATAGAACAGCCTGCATTGCAGCCTTCTAAAAGACGAATGAATAGATAGTCAATCTGACCCATAAAGATCCTCCACAATATATCGAGCTATTTGATTTTGACCCGGTTCAAAATCATCGAACTTTATGAGATCACTAAGCAGAATCTGTTTCCCATCTTCTAAGAATCGATGGATGAAAGATCTGAGATCAGCCTTCTTTTCTTCCAAAATACGCCCAACACAAAACGATACATGGGCGACTCCGGCATCTTCATCAAGATTCTCATCAACCACAAATTCAGCACCGAACCGACTTAGTGCCATGACCTTCTCGAATCCCCTCTTATTAAAATAACATTCGCTCATGAGTGCCTGACTGTAATTTTGGGGCACCAGAAAACCTACATCGACTTTATGGACGATTGCTTCGAGTGTGGTTGTAATGCCTGCCGTCGTCAGAACTTTCCGCGCTGTGCATAATTCATCAATAAATGCGTCATGGTCAAAGTGATTCATTCGAACCACTATGTCAGAAGTAATAAGATGATCCTGGAGGTATTCTATTAGTCTGTTATTGCACGCGAAAACAATCTCCTCAAAACGACCGATAGACTGTTCTAAGATCAATTCTCCTAATATCAGTACATATCTCTTAAAAAATTCCTCCGCTACAAATGGGTTACCCGCACCAGAAAAATTGACTAACAACCTATTTGCTTTTTGACGAACGATATATTTAGACTCCGTGATCGGAGCGACCAATGAAACTCCCACTTTTCCTTTAAGATCTTCAAGTTGATCCTCTGAAACAAGATAGTCTTGTACGAAATAGTGCATTACATTCTCTATGCCAAGAGGAGCGCATTGCCACATCCATGCAAGACTGTCAATAATTACCATTTTTAGTTCTGAACACCACAATGGCAACAAAGCAAAATTCATTACATTCACAACAAGATCATGTCCTTCTAGCAACTCACAGGTACGTACAATATCTCGATCAACATCGACATCTACAATATTTTCAAATGCAGATTCCCTGAGAACATAATCAAATGCAATCCCTGATCCAAAATAGCAGAGCTCACCACTCTCGCCAATTATCGATTTAAGCTGTTTTGCTATATAGACTGCCTTTGCGACAGGACCAAATCCAAAACTTGTAGCGACAAAGGCTATCTTCATTCTTCGGCAACGAACATTCTCATTCGTCTTAATCACAAAGCATTTCATGATTTCTCTCATACGACTTTCGACTTCACTTACAGATCCGCCAACCACATGAACTACGCCGCTCGAACTATGCGAAGCACGGACCTTCGTTATATAATTGCCTTCGGTCACCTTCATTTTTACGTTAACTACACCAGGCAAACACTCAAGATCCTTCTGTGAAGTGATGTTTGTTACATAGCCCGTAGCTGTTGGCAACATAAGATCGCCTGCACATAGATCTTTCGAAAACTTTATATGAACTGTGCGGTGTAGATGGATATCTGTAAGTACCTCAAAGATATCAAATCCGTAAGCCAACGCGTGATTTCGCGGAATTTCGCATCCTGCCAATCGTAATCCAACTTCGCCAAACGTAATCATACCATCCGAAGAAAGAAAGAACTCCATATGTAGATAACCATGATCCAGCTGAAAACCAGATACAATATTTTGGACAACTTCATGCAAATCTGCTGGAAGTTGACGGACTTCAGCATCTCGAAGTGTAATATTGGCATTCATACCGCCCTCAACAATCTCAATGGGACTCTCAGGCATATAGGAAATAAAAGTAGAAAGTACCTTTTGGTTCTGTATGAGAGCGCAACACTCATACTCTCTACCTAACTGTAACTCCTCTGCCATCCACTTACAGCTTTCCTTGATTACGTGACTTACGGCTTGTACACGTGAAAGTTTGAAAGTGTTGATCGTGGCAAATCCATCCACTGGCTTGAGTATGACTGGCCATCCAACGGCGTCACCAAATCTAAGGAGCTCCTCTTTACTTGAAATCGGCGTAAATTTTGCTGCCGCAATTCCTATTTCGGCCAACTTTGATTTCATTATGATTTTATTGCGAACCATTAGGACCTGTTCATCAGAAAGCGCCGGAAGCCCAAGAGCACGCGCAAATGTCTGTGTGATATATTGAGCTGGCTCTGATGGGTTCAGAAAATACTGAGGGAGTACGTTTCTAGCTGAGGACCAACTCCTAAAGCGCTCGACCTCATCAACAATATCGATATTGCGGTCTAAGTAAAACGAGGGCAGATGTTCGGTTTCAGTGATGTATTCGCTTGGTAGAGGGTTGCCCTTGAATCTGAGAAGAACCAGAGAAACATCGCTTCTTTTCAATAGATGTTCAGACAAAGAACACGGCCGGTCATCAACATACAAGAGTGTAGGCACATCTTTTGAATTAAGATCGTTGAACGATTTCACTTCAAAGACACCTTAAAACTCTGGCATATGCTTCTGCTTGACGACATTGTTCATCCCTACCAATTTCTGGCGATATTGAAAGACAGATCGTCCGTAGAAGACGATCATGAGTTGATCTAAAGACTTCGGAATTTACTCGATGGTCTGCAGCAAGACTCCAAGGAAACCCATCGGAGTAGATAGAATTCCTCCCCGTCAGAATTGGATGTTCAGGTAAAAAATATCGTTCAAGCGTCCAAAACGGCATTCCAGTGGCTTTTAGCGACTCTTCAAGGTTTCTCCGAGCTTCGATAGTCTCCAACTCAATACGGAGACTGATCTTTACATCACCATCCTTCCGAGGCCTCACAATAAACTTTCCGCTAGGGTTAATCGAACCAATAAGTGCATCGTAACCATTCTGAAGATCACCAAGAATGTGATCAAGGTGCCCTAGCTGTTGAAGCTGAACTGATGCGACAAGTTCTGATGTTGTAAAGTTCTCACCATAAAATGCGCCTGCATGCCACTTTGGATACTGACCATGTATTCGTGACGAACCGTGATCATGATATCTTCGCATCAACTCCCACACTTCTTCATCGTGAGTCAATACGAGTCCCCCCTCACCGCTTGTCAAAACTTTATTGTGATGAAAGCTGAAGGTTCCTGCAAAGGATCTCGTTCCAACATGGGTCCCATCAGCATGACGCGCCCCCATCGCCTGAGCGCAATCTTCTACAACATACTGAGCACTAGGAAGTGGGCCTACAGACCCCTCCATATGGGCCACTACAATCCGCTTTGCATCCTTAGGAATTTTATTTGGGTCTAGTGCAAAATTCTCGTCAACATCACATAGAACCGGAATCATTCCACATGAGAGAATGGCTCCAGCAACGGCTATGAAGGTGACAGCTGGTATGTACACCTTGTCACCGATTGCTGGACGAGTGGCAAGAAGTGATACACGCAAGGCTTCTGTGCCGTTGTGACATGCAAGTGCCCTTCGGACGTCAAATCGACGTTCACAGGCCCGTTCAAATTTAGTCGCAACACTTTCACCGAGAGTTTGATATCTGAAAAGAATTTTATGATTGATGGAAGACTTCAGATCATTCATTTCATTTAGATCAAGATAGTTTGCCCCATAAGGTAGTTTTCTTAGCATTGCTCTGTCCCCATATAAGATGTGATATCAGAAATTTCTTTCTTGTAATTGCGAATTATCGTTTTACCCTCATCTGTACATTGGAAATAGATCGGTGTGATTGGAATCTTTCCCAATCTCGTAGCAACAACGTATTGCGGCACCGAAAATCCTGTCTCAAATCCAGTAAGCCCCTCCATGATCTCAGTGCCTAACCCTATAGATGTACGAAAATGTGAAACTCCTACAATATTGTCGCAATGATACAAATAGTAGGGACGGACCTTAATCTTTACCAGTTGCTTTATTAAAGCTCGCATAACATCAAGGCTGTCATTGATTCCCTTCAGCAAAACACTCTGATTTTGTACAGGAATTCCATGCCGAATAAGGCTCTCAACCGCAGCAGCCGATTCTTGCGTGATCTCACTGGGGTGATTAAATTGTGTATTGACCCAAATTGGGCCATAGGTGCTTAATATCAATAACAGTTTCGGTGTGATTCTCTGTGGAAGCACCACTGGAAATCGACTGCCGATCCTGATAATATTTATGTGAGGAATAGAACGCAGACGCGAGATAAGAAACTCGAGCTTGGCATCACCTAACGATAACGGATCCCCACCTGTCAAAAGAACATCGTCGATTTCCGTATGTGATCGAATATACTCCAAGTCTCTATCCATCGAGTGATCGACTTCTGGACCAAAATAGGTGCCATCTCTGCTTGTGGTGTGATACTTGCGAGTGCAATGCCGACAATAGACTGGACAGATATCAGACACCAGGAAAGCAACTCGATTGGGATATTTGTGGATCACACGTGCCGTTTTCAGGTTCTGACGATCTCCCACGGGGTCAACACTAGAGCCTTCAAACTTTAGACTCTCTTTTTGACTCGGAATCGCCTGAAGTCGAAGTGGACAACGAAGATCCGTTTTATGCATCAACGATGCATAGTAAGGAGAAATTCGAAATTTATAGATGTCTTTCAAGGCCTGAATCGCTTCGCATTCCGAGTCCGAAAGATTGATCCATTGTGCGAGACCATCCACAGTAGTGATAGAGTTTCGTATTTGAAACTCATACGAATTCCACATTTCTTCTGGAAACGAGCTTTTGGTTAAGTATGCCATCGGTTGACTCCCTGTTCAATTGAGAAAATGTCTTGTTCGTTTTCTGATCTAGTAGCTGTAGATCACACATTCTAAGTTGCTCTTTGATTTGAGGAAACAACTCAAATCTCCACACTTCTCTGGTTGGAAGAACTTGAGGTGATGAATATCGAATTGTATGCACCCTTGTAACGGTTGAAAGACCTTCTACCAAGGGAGTCTTTTCACCGACCCTGTCGTTGATCAAGAGAATGATCGGCTTTCTCATTGCGCTTGCCCAACCTAATTCAAGATGAACTCCAAAACTACTATCGGGCAAGGCAATGATAACATCAGATTGTTCCATTCCAATCTTATCAAGTTTTGTGCATTCGGTTCCGACCATGAGTTCTTGACCATACTTCTCTCTCTCAATCGCGCAGAACACCTCAAGATTCAGATCCGTTCTAAGCATTGAGAGAATTGACTCAATCGAACTCTGCTCTATTGGATCGAAGAAATCGGGTTTGATCATCAATGAAGTAATTGGAGTGGCAAGAAACACTCTATTGAGTTCTTGGAAGCTCAATGCGATCCCCCCGCAATTAAGATATTTGACAACTGTCCATGCAATCTACTGCTCAAGTGCTGAAATAGGACCTGGCAACTGATCCTGTTTAAAAGCATAATCTATGCCTAAAAATTCACGCCAAACTTTTTAGCAATGATTGACTGAGGCTGACGAACATCCAGATAAAGATATGCGAGAATATCTCTAATTTCAGATAGTTATGTGACCCTTGTCCCAAGGGACATTTTGAGGAATTTCAATAAACCGAGTCAAACTAGATTCGTCGTCTGTCTCTTTTCTTGGAAAATGGAAATGACCCCTCTCTTTTCATGGACTCGCACGCCTGTAAACATAGGATCGATGGCCGTATTAATAGGTGTTCTTCGATCAGCCAATGCAGCGCAAGATTTTACTTTACTTAGTAAAGTAATTGCTTTAGAAAGTGAGGTCATTTGAGGTGTACAGATGGATTTGGATCAGCTTCACAAACAACTCTCTCTGTTGGCGCGACGATATCAGTTGCGGGGACCACGGGAACCTCTTGCCTTGGGCCTGACGGTTTCAGAAGGGTATGCCCTTGGGATATTGACAGAGGCCTCTTCGCTAACCATGGGACAGTTGGCAGCAGAGCTTCGTCTATCTCTGGCGGCTGCAACCAAGATCGTTGCGAGGCTTTGCAACCTGGGGTTTACCAAGAGAGCCGTCGACCGATTGGACAAGCGAGTGCAGCATGTCTTGGCGACCCAGAAAGGTCGAAAGGCCTATTCCAAGCTTCAGGTTCAATTCAAAGATCATCTCAAAAACTCTTTGGAGGGCTTCACGTCGAAGGACATTGCCACCATGGTCAAAGGGATCGAAAATATCAATTTATCTATTGATCAGTGGCGAGCAAAAAAATCGAGAGAGGTTGCAAGAAGTACTTCATGACCGAGATTGGATACATTAAGTCAAGCAGAAAGATCTACGAACTTTTGCACAAGGAAAGAAGATGAGGGATCTATGAATTTTCGAAGAGCCCACAATGCAGATGCCTCTGCCATTCAAGATGTCGTATTTTCCACATTGAGAGAGTATGGGTTAAAACCCGACCCGAAAAAGACAGATTTAGATTTAACCGATTTGGATCGATCTTACTTTTTAAAGGGCGGCTACTTTGAGATATGCGAATGGCAGGGAGAGGTGGTTGGGACCTGGGGCCTGCTGCCCTTATCAAAGGATAGCTGTGAACTAAGGAAAATGTATCTAAAGTCTATGCACCGGGGCAAGGGCCTCGGGAAGACAATGATTGAAAGAGCTCTAAAAAAGGCAAGAGAACTTGGATTTAAACGCGTTGAACTCGAGACTGCATCCGTTCTCCGTGAAGCCCTGGACCTTTACCAGAAGTATGGTTTTAAACCGGTTACGGGCAAACGCCTGGCCCACCGCTGTGACCAGGCCTTTGAGCTCTTTCTCTAAGGTGATCCTTCATTTAAAGAAACTTCTCGGGCGATTTCATAAATCGCTCTTTACACTTACGAGTGCAAAAGTAGAGTCTCTTCCTCTTGTGAATGAGTGTGTTTGAGCACCTCTCAGGGTTTTTAATCTCCCAATCTCGACAAATTCCGCAATGCACCTTTTTAGTTTGAGTCTTGGTCGCCATGTCATCTCCTCCTTAATTTAATCTCGACGAAACAGAGTCGTCGTAAAAATTCTTTCAAAGCCAAGATGTCTGTAGAACTCTTCCACATAGGAATCTTGCTTCACCTGCAAAGTGACCACGCTCGACCCTCGATCGTGGGCCTCATGGATCGCACAGTTGATGATCGTCGTGCTTATCCCCTTTCTTCGATGCTCACTCAGAGTTGCCACAGCATAGATTCCGCAGAAACTCCCTTCAAAAACAGAGAGCACGGTCCCCACCGGAACTCCGTTCAAACTTCCAACATAGAAGATCTGATCTTGGTTTTTCAGATTGCGATGGTTGGCCGCCGACAGCCACGGGTGCCACTGAGCAAAACTCTCCGATGTCTCATTGAAACCCTTGCCTTGCACAAGGCTGAAGGCGTCCATTTGATCAGGGCGGACGACCTTCACGACATCAAGGTCATCCCTAAGTCTCCACTGCTCGATGGCCCCCTCTTCAAGAACCATGTAGGAGAAGCCCACAATGGGTTGAAATCCCTGGCTCTGAAGCTCGGCCGCACTCATGCCACTCCAAGGAAAATGCTGAACGACCTTTGTACCAGGTCGAAGATCCTCCATCCTGGAGGATGGTCCCAACAGGGCATAGGCAAACTCGGGGCGATCACTCTCAATGTAGGTTAGGTCGCCAACTTGCTGGACCAACCCCCGGTGGGTGGAGAGAAATGCCAAGTGGTTCCGCACCAATGCTTGTTCCAACTGCCCTATTTTGGCCATTATCTGCCTCCTTGCGTCCAATTTTGATCCAAATCAAAAATAGACTTGAATCATTCTAGTTAGATTGATATATAACTGATCAGGTGAAAACGCAAGCAGAAAGTGACTTTCGAAACAGATGCGCATTTGAGGTGAGCTGCCGCTACGATCTCTTTTACTCTCTCAATGTGCTCTTAGACCCAAACTCACGGATCCACTCCCGATGGCGTAGCTCTACGACAAGGTTGCTTGGCCATGAATTCCAGAGGCTCATGACTCAAATTGGTGGGTCTTGGGAGATTTGGCCGGTCCTTGCCTCTCTCCTTCCTGGGGATCTTGCAAACCCCACCTTTAGCGAAGTTACCGCAAGCATTCGCGAACTTTCGATCGAAGACTTTCAGGGAAAAATCCTGTTAGGCTTACTTCACAAAAGTGACATTGTTGAGTCTCTGCTACAAAAAAGGCTCTCCCTCAAGAGCGCCATCACAAAACTACCCAAGACCAAACGTGAATGGATCAACCACATTGGGCTCTACCCTTACGATCCAAAATCACCTCAAATCCTCGCTGTTGAAAACCTCCTTTTAGACCCTGAGATGTTTCGCAAACTTGTGCTTCAGATCCTTGAAATCTATTGGAAGCAAAGCTTTCAAACCACATGGAACAGACTCCTGCCACAATTGCAACGCTCTCGCGAGATGCACGAAAGATTGTTTCACTCCTGCTCCTGGGAAGAGTTCTCCAAGCAATCACTTCTTCGAATTGATGTTGATTCTTCTAAATCCGAAATGGTTGCGATTCGAGGAGGATTTCGTCTCCCCTACTCGAAAATCAAAAGGTGTTACTTCATTCCCTCGGCCTTCAATGACCGAAGGTTTTGGAGCGCCTTTGAAGACAATGATGGTGGCACCATTGTTTTTTTCCCCTACTTTGATCCCTCCATCGCTCTAGATCTTCAGCCTGCAGCTTCTGGCCCATCTCTTGAGGAGCCTCCTTTAGACCCAGCCCTCATCTTTAAAGCACTGGGTGACACTACGAGATTTGCCATCGCCACAATCCTTGCACGAACTCCAAAGAGTTCGGTGGAACTTGCAAGGATTTTGTCAGTCTCAAAACCCACCATCTCCCACCACATCCACCTTCTTCGCCAGGCGGGACTCATCCAAGAGACCTTTATAGGCGGAGCTCTCCAGCTTCAGCTCAAACGGACAACGATTGAGATCCTTTCGCAAATGACGATCTCCAAACTCTTTGAATCCAATGACCCGATGGACCTGACTCGAACTCGAAGCACAAAGAGCTAATGAGTGCCTGGAACGAATGACACTTGGACAAAACGTTGCGGTCCCAAGAGATCACAGAACTTAAGCATCACTCTCGCAAATAGGACTACACCATCTCCAAGAAGGTCTCAATCACCTTCTGGACACGTCGAGGCACATGCCCACGGTCAAGCGTGACGATGTAAATTTGATTTGAAACCACTCCTCCAAGACTTCCAACAAATCTTTCCAACGTTCCACTGGACAATTGGGACTTCACACAATGCTCTGGCACAACGGTCAAACCCATTCCACCTTCGACCATTTGGATCGCCCTGTCCAAACTGTTCATCGAACCCACAACATTCAAAGAGCCCCAAGTGAGATGGTGTGCCTTTGGAAACTGAGATCTTCTCCAATGGTCAAATAAGACGTCGACACCAGGATGGTCAATGAACCCAAGCTCTCGGATCCCTTGGGTAGAGACACTCTTCAACGCAGTTTTGTCTGAACCGATCAACAGATAGTTTTCCATGCAAAATGGCAGCAGCGCAACTCCTGGAGCATCCGTCTTTTTTGTCACAAAACCAAACTGAATCTCATTCTGAATGAGCATCTCAATGATCTCATCGTTCGAGCCCAATGTGACCTTCAACTGCACATCTGGAAACTCAACCCTTCGTCGTTTTAAAAGAAGAGAAAAATGGGGACTCATCAAACAACTCGCAGGCATCGCATAGGAGACCACACCCGACAAGGAGACCTCCTGAAGCCCAATCTCCTCTTTCAAACGCTCGACTCGGTCAAGATGCTCGTCAATGTAAGAACGTAGCATCTTCCCGGCCTCCGTCAGAAAGACCCTCTTGTTGATTCGTTGAAAGAGCGGCACGCCCAGCTGCTGTTCCAGACGGGACACATGTTGACTGATTCCCGATTGAGTCAAGCCAGACTGCTTGGCCGCCTCTGTAAAATTGAGGTGCTCACTTGCAGCCCAAAAGGCCTTAAAGGAATGGGCGTCTAACAGATCAAAATCTCTCACTTCTCCCCCTTTTCTCCGCCGTTTCCATACTTCTATTAAGATACATGATTATTATAATCACATCAAATAATTTTAGTAATGATCTAAGTTCATGTAGATAGGACCTCAGAAACAATAGATGTCCCTTTCCAAATTCGAATCCGGATTGAAGAAAAAAAAATGTAACCAAGACCAACCGGCACCTGGCCTTAACACGACCTAGCGGTTGCAAATACAAATGGAGGTCCTCAAATGGAATTTTTCAAATGGTTGCGAACCAAGAGTGGTTTGCTCAATTCGCTCCTCGCAATAGTCACAATCACTTTTCTTCTTGCAGTACACCCAAACGCCCTTGCAAAAGAGACCGAGATGGTGGCCTCCATCCACTCGGTGCCAGAAAACAGACTCGCACAGACAGAACATCGACCAGAGGCACCTCAAAGCGATTCAATGCAGAATGTGACGTCAGATCCATGGACATTTGCACAGCAATCGACATACACCTTTGCCGAGGATTCATCTGACTCCACCCCTTTCGGCGTCTATGGATGCCAATCACCAATTGGGAGTTCTAGAGATCTCTCGATTGAATGTCAGGCATTTTTCACAATCTTAGTGTTCGGTGGCCAGGAAGTCACTGTCCAATCTACTTGCACCTTTGCCTTCAAACGAATGCCAGACGGAGCCCATCTGCTGTTGTCTCAAGGTGAAACTTGTGAATAAACTTAAAATCTTTTTCTTCGTACTCCCTATTCTTGTCCAAAGTGCAATAGCCTCAGCCGAAGTTCGAGAGATCCTTTCTATAAAGAAAGCCCTCAGCGTGGTCACTGGGGGCGACATCGTAGTTCTCGACATTGACAACACGATTTTGAGACCCATGCAAACACTTGGAAGCGACCAGTGGTACGGGTATCTCGTTAATAAATATAAGCAGTCGGGACTCTCAGATGACCACGCCATCCACAAAGCCATTCGCGAGTGGCTGCAGGTTCAGCTCGTCACTGCCGTTCAGCCAGTTGAGAAAGTGACGCCCCCACTGATTGAGGCCATCCAAGCTAAAGGCATTATGGTGATTGCTCTAACTGCAAGACCTATCGATCTAAAATTTACAAGCGCAGATCAACTCTCATCTATTGAAGTTCATTTTAGAGATTACAACCTCTCATACAACGACGGCCAAGAGGTCGAATTCTATCGTGGAATACTTTTTGTTGGTCCCAAGAACAACAAAGGGGTTGTTCTCAACCAGTTCTTTAAAGCACACAATCTCACCGCCAAGAGGCTCATCTTTGTCGATGACAAAGAGAGACACGTTAGAAATATGGATTCTGTCTTCACGCCCATTGGCATCACAAATATCAATTTCAGATACGGAGGAGCCGACGCTCAGGTAAAGTCCTTCAACCCAAGGATTTCCGAGGTGCAATGGAGTCACTTTCAATGCGCAGATCGGGACTTATGGACCGATGAGGAAACCGAAGAGTTTATTGGCGCTGAGTCCGATCAACTCGACGACCTTTTCTATAGCTGCACAAAATAAAGTGTAGCGCCCACTCAAAGAAGAGAGCTTGGACTTCAACGCCCAAACTGCGAGGTCCTGGTAGCGGCTGAACTCGTGCGGATTCTTTGACAATTTGATCTTTTACGACGGTTAGTTCATTTAGGTTGAATGAAGTGTGTATTTTTTTCAATCACGCTCAAAAGTGATTGAAATCCTCGGATTTCAGACCTATGGTTCGCTCGCAAGAAAAATGCTTCTTGGGTCTACCTTCCAGAATGGAATATGATTTGATTCGAGAATCTTTTAGATTTGATCTATTTAGACAAGGAGAAGTGATTTTATGAAGAATTTTGTGGTCTCTATTATCTTTTTCAGCTTTGCCAGTTCGGCGTTTGCATCGGTTAAGTGCCCAGACGTAGCAGCGACTCATGTCGCCGAAAGTGCTGCAGTCCTTTATTACTTGAACCACTTGGACAACGATGAGGTTCCAAAGTCAATTTCATCGACAATTTTAGGACAAGATTCAACCTCTTTCCTAGTGGCGGTTCATTTTGAGGGGCTCACCAGTGACGCTGGGGACGCAACGATGGAAGTCTGCGTGTTGAAGAAAGATTGTGTTGTCCCCGAAGATGGCGTCGTTATTGTAGAGTTGGAGTGAATGCGCTTCTAAATTCAGTTTCAGGTGTGATCCTGTAATTAAAGACGATCGTTCATCAGAAAGGCACCGTTCTGCTTAGGTCTTGATCCTCATTCGCGCCCGCTTTGGTCAGGGCGTGGACCACGGACAGGCCCAATCCTTGAAAACCCTCGCAGCTTTCAGATTGATACCTTGCAAATAGGTCTTTCCTGATTCCGATCGCCCATCACCTTCGATATTGCCAAAGTGGTGGGCTCCTGAGGAGTCCTGCTTCGTCTTAGGTGTTTAAGAAAGTGCCAGTTTTCCTTCCTATTTTCCAACAAGTTTGTAACGCGAGTTAGAATCGATGCACATTTATGAACTGATTGCATTGTTCAAACTTGTAAAGCTTTCGTGAGTCCTCAAAGTTCCTTCTCAGCGCTCATTATTTCAAATAATTTTGAGATCGTTGTGTGTTCTGTTAATGATGATTCCGTTTCGATGCGATGTTCATTGGAATATGAAACATTCTTTTATACAAGGAGATCAAGTTATGAAAACATTAGTGTCCATGATCGCGGTTTTAGGAATAACTGGCATTGCACTTGGCAGTTCAAGTCCACTTCCTACAGGCCCACTTTTAGTAAAAAAGATCGGTGGAATAGCCCATAGTGGGACAGTCACGACATGTGAAATTTTTCCTAACAACCCCAAGATAAGTCAGAGGTTAGATGCAATCATAGATCTTATTGCTCGTGCGCACGTTAATGGTGACTTGGAAACGATTGCTCAGTTTGCAATCGCTCAGATACCAACTGAAGAAGTTTACGCAAACCGAGTCGTCTCATTTGGTCCAATGGAGGGCGCCATTGGCGTTCAAAAGGTTGAGCTCGTTGAGGCCTTCGGATCTATGAGAGCAAGAACGAGCGATGAAGCCAAAGAGTTGATTAAGCTTGTCGATGAACTTTGCCAATAGTTCGCTCTCATCTGGCAAAATGATCAAGTGGAAATAGGTGCGCTCTTCAACAGTGCACCTATCTCATTTGAGCTCCGAGCCATTTCTTCATTGTGGAAATGTACTGGGCGTAGTCAGGAGCAGATACATCGTGACTTGAGTCTGGAAAGATTACAGTTTGAGATCTCTGAAATACTGTTTCCATCTTCTCCAAATCATCGATGCCAATCATGCTGTCCTTGCCAGCCTTGATGATGAGAACGGGAGTCCTTGAAAACCTCGTACATAAGGGCAGTAGATCCACGTCTCTGGATGAATCAACAATTCCTCGAAGGACACCTTCGCGAGTATTGAAATCAGGGTGCTGTTTTGCCCTTTCTAGCCATCCCTCACTCATCTTGTGTTGAGCCAGATTCCTATCTTGGATGATCATGCCCTCAATTTTTTCAGGATACTCCAAGGCATAGGCCATTGAGTACAACACCCCTTGGCTAAAACCGATCAGAATGCATCGCTGAATTCCAAAATGATCGATAACTGTCGCAATATCTTGAGCATGATCTTGTATGGAAAATCCAGAACTAGGATAGTCTGATAGACCTCGTCCTCTTAAGCTGATTGCAAATGTGGACCTGGGTAAGAGTTGTTGACAATCGTTGATCCAATCTTCTGCCCTACCCAACATGCCATGAATAAAAATAAGTGGCGGTGTCAAACTTCCGCCAGATTTTATCACGTGAATCTTTCCGTAAGCGGCTGGGACAAAAACGCTCTCAATCTGGTCAGCCATATTTAGTGCCTGGCGCGAAACCTGCTTTGGAGTGAATTTACATAAGATTTTCTCTTTGGCAACGAACCCATTCTCCCCTGGTTCTGCACATGAGCGAATTCTGCCTTTGATTTTTTATCGGCACTTTTCGCTCATGCAACTGAAACCCCAAATATGGATCTACTGACCACCACCAAAGGAGTATTCCACAAGTTCTTGCTCTGACGATGAGTTTTCATCTTGAGAGGCCATCTTCACCACACCAAATGGAACCCTCCCATACCATGTTGTGGTTTGAGATCCTCCCTCTTCGTAGAAGACTTTACATACTTCAAAAGTTCCAGCCCCAACTTGGATGGTTCCTTGCTCACCGATGGTGTCACAATCGTTTAAGATCTCTTCCACTCTTTGGTCGCTTAAAAAATCACCCCGGCTCCTTAGAGTGCTTTGGACCATCTTTTGCCCACCAGCCCAAAGGACGACTGTATCTACAAATTCATCGGTCTCGGGAAGGTATTCTCCCAGAGTTCGCTCCAGGACCCACGAAAGAGGGCCTCCCTCTTTCGGCGTAGATACTCCCTCGAATTTGGCAAAGTCGTGAACCTCCGGCATAGCCAAAGCCATGCTGGCGAAAAATGGAACAAAAAATACAAGTTTGCTTAATGTTTTCATACTGCTCTCCTTTATATCCAAGATTCCATCGAGCTCTGAGTGAAAAGTCAAAGTGAATTTTTTGGCCAGGATAGAGTGCCCTTAAGATGCCTACTTGAAGGAAAATTTCACAACGCCTTCTGTAATATCTACAAGCCATCGTTGATTCAACTCTCATTCCAATGAGGAGGACCTGGCGATGGTGCTCAGTTTTTTTCAAAAAAACGCAGAGGCGCCTCTTCAAGGTTACATGACTTTTGAGGCCAAATCTTGGGACTGCATTAAGGCCTTGGAGTCTCGGTTTCTAGTAGGACATTTTCAGATTGAGTTTGATCAGGAGGTTCACCTTGAATCTACAGAAGTCGTGATTAAGAAGCTGATCATCGACTTCGAAACTCAATGAGACTTTATACCCAAAAAGATCGAGATTGAGCATAGATTCACGACTTCACTCACCTCTTCTTGACCATCTCTTTGGGCATCAACTGTTTCATAGATGTACGCACCGATTTCCAAAACCCCGTCTCAGAATCTGAAATCTGTTCGGAAAACTCGAGAGGTGTGTACACCAAAATATCGAGTTTTGGGTAAATATCGTAGAGATCCTTAAACAATAGTGGGCGTAGAGGAAAGGCACCCCTGTAGTCCCCCAATTCTTCTGTTATTAGAATCAAGTCGATATCACTTTCCGGTGAATACTCACCAGTGCTTGCGCTACCGAAAACATAGGCTTCGTCCACACGCCCTCGGAGAGATTCCCGGATGTCCGACAAGATCGTCTCCAGCTTGTCCGAACTGAGGCGGAAAACCGTAGAATCGTATCCAAAGGAACTCATGTTCCAATCTCCTCCCGAACCCTTTCCAAAAAGGATTTCCCCATCTCGAGCGCATCGCGAGCAATCTCTTCTCCAAAAAACTCAGATGGCACTGCGCTTTCTGGCAAGGCGTCTGGATATCTCGAGGATAGATAATACAAATCGAGCTTGATTGCAAAGTTGGCAAGTTCACCGTTGATCTTAAGGTCCTTGGCAATGGTCGCAAGCGAGTGAGATTTGACCAAATCGGCCCCGCGAAAAAAGGCCAGTGCCTTGAGAGCTTTCTCGCTGGACTGCTGTGCGCTGAAACAGGCCTGGGCATAGTGACCATCCCTGAGCAAATCTTCAGTGCATCGCAAATCACTCTCTGCCTGTAAAAGCCACGAAATGTATTTGGGTCTTTTCATGAGACCTCCTCCATCCGGTCTTTTTTTACCATGTCAAAGAAGGATGGGGCAATGAATTTTCTGATCGTTCTCAGCCTAATGAACTCCTATGAGCTTTACAGCCGCTTTGAGCTGAAGATCCTCATCGAGTCGCCGAGACATTGAATATCTCAAACGCAACTCGCGAGGATCAATCTCGTCGGCGAGAGCCACCTCAAGGTCGGGACGAATTCCAACGTTCTGGTAACTTTTGCCTTTAGAGGAATGAAACTCCTTCACGGTAAATTGAATGGCAAACTGATTGGGCAGCGTCTCAACGGTTTGAACATTCCATTTACCAAAGGTGGGCATCCCCACAACCTTTGCATTTCTATGTTCCATGAGAGCCACGACAAAAAGTTCGGTACCTGAAGAGGTTTCAGAATTGACCAATGTCACGATCTCTGGGGTCCCTTGCAAGACATTCCGCATGGATTGAGCCCTATGAGAATTGCCATTGCGGTCTTTTGTAACCACAATGGTTGCATCCTTAGGTAAAAAGAGTTCAGAGACCTTGATGGCTTGCTCCAATGCACCACCTCCATTGCCTCTCACATCCACGATCATTTTTTTGACCCCCCTTTTGTTCAACTCCTTAACCCACCCCTCCACCATCGAAGATGTCTTTTCATTGAAAAAATCGATGGTGAGAAGTGCAACGTCCTGATCCACCATTTCGAACTGCCCTGGCTCCCAAGGAATGACCTCACGTTTGATTTTATAGGTAAGAATTTGATCTTCCCTCAAAACCTTAAGAGTCACATCCATTCCAACCTCTCCCCGAATGGATCTCATCAGATCCGTTTGCTCTTTCCCTTTGAATTTTTGCCCATCCACACTCAAAATCTGGTCACCCTCTTTAAGGCCAGCCTTATCTGCAACAGATCCGTAGACGGGCTTCATAATGTACCCGTAGCCTGTCGTCTCATCAAATCGAATGACCACACCAATTCCTCTAACTATTCAGTAACATGTTCCGTAAATCCCCCTGGTTTGAGTGGAACTGATACCCATAGAAACACCAATACCCGAACGTGTTCCATGACCTATCCTGTTGTGATTACAGCGGAAGTTCATGTGGAAGATGATCAAATATGAGATTCGCAATCTTGTTGGCGGCCCTTGTGTGGCCGCCTTTGGTTTTACCCATCTCCCACGTTGGTGGCGGAAAACTCATGAGCGAGGACTCGGGCTTTAGTGTTCGTCTGCCAGAACCCTATTTTGGAAACATTCGAGAGCTCGATTCGGACAGTATCTATGCAGCCGTTCTTCCCATCGTGCCTTTTGAATTTTCAAACCGAGGTGATGCCTTCTTCTTTGAACTTGGAGATCGTCTGCCAAAAACTCGCTCACTGACGTTGTCGGAGCTCACCCAACAGTTGACCGAGCATGGATGGCAGGAGGTTGATATGCGCCTGAACTGTGGAGTGGTCTTTCGAAAGGACCAAGAGCGCGATGTGAACTGGATTGTAACGTGGTCACCGGGATTGGGGCTCTACTTTGTTTCGCCAAACAGATCAGATCTTGAGCAGATCCATAGGATGCTCATCCATTCGATTCAAGTGAACCGAGAGGTATGCCAGTGGAGATAATGACTCATGAGGGGGCGCCTCGATACCGACGCCCCCCAGAGATCCTTCGTTATCATGATTATCGTCTCTTTTTGAAGGATTCCTATTTGCACCGAAAGTCATTGAGAAATGGTTTCTCGTTTCGACAATTTGCAAGCCTTGTCGGTTTGAAGAGCCCCAACTATTTGCAACTTGTCATCCAGAGCAAGAGAAACCTCACAGTTGAAACAGCTGAGCGCATCGCCAAAGCCCTTAAACTCAATGCAAATGAGACACTCTACTTCTTGGCTCTGATCAAAGAGAGTGTAGCAAAAAGTGAGGAGGAGCTCACCGAAGCCAGACGGCAAAAGATGATCGCCATCAAACGCCTCACCGTCAGCACAGTCCCAAAGGCCCAACAAGAGGTTCTCACCAAGTGGTATCATCTTTTGGTACGAGAACTGGTCTTGTTTTCAGATTTTCAGCCTACAGGAGATTACATTTCACGCCGTTTGGGTGGTCTCATAACTCCTGAGGAGGCCGAACTCTCGCTTCGATACCTCATTGAAGCAGGATTTGTTGCCGTCTCAGAGAATCAAACTTTTGCACTCGCAGAGCCTGTTCTCAGTACAGGTGTTTCGACGTTCAGTCGCCTGCAACTTCAAAAACTTCACGCCCAAATGCTCTCAGTTTGGGCCAAGAACATAGAGCGCCTGAACTTTGATCGACAGGAGGTTCACTACTTGAACATCCCAATACGCGAGGAAAAAATTGACGAACTCAAGAGACGAATTCAAACTTTTCAGGAAGAGATCATCGGATGGCTTCAAGATGAAACCGATCCCGATCGACTGGTTCAGCTGGGAAGTTACCTCATGGCCTACCCCTCAATCAAAGATCTCTGATCCTTTCTGGAATCTGAATCGGAAATTTGAAATGGGCCACAAGCCATAAGACCCCTTTGTGAGGGCAATCACCCAAAATTCCGAAGTGGCAGTGGTCTAGCTATATGCATTTTATGCGCATAAATAGGCCATTTTACCTCATATTCGTGCATTCTGTTGCATATTATCTACAGCACGGGTACGAACTCCTGCGACTAAAGGAGTGAACATGAAATCTGAGATCGTACTTTTGGCCTACTCGGGAGGACTTGATACCTCAGCCATCATCCCGTGGCTGATCCATGAGAGAGGCTATCAGGTCGTAGCCTACTGTGCAGACCTAGGCGGTGGCACTTTGGATCCCAAGGTCTTAAGAGATCGCGCACGGGTGGCGGGAGCCTGTGACCTTATTTTGGAAGATCTTCAAGAGACCTTCGCAAGTCAATTTCTCTTTCCTCTTGTTCGCGCCGGGGCCATCTATGAAGAGGAGTATCTTCTCGGAACAGCGATCGCACGCCCTCTGATTGCTGAGAGAATGGTTCACTTTGCACATCAATTGGGCGCCAAAATTCTCGGACATGGAGCCACAGGCAAGGGAAATGACCAGATTCGATTTGAAAAATCTTGGGCCTATCTTGCCCCAGAACTCCACATCCTTGCACCTTGGAAGGAGTGGAACTTTTGCACACCTCCTACGAGGGAGGACCCCTTGAAAGAGTCGATCGATCAGACTCACCCGAGGAACTCAATGGCAACCTGATTTCCAACTCGAAATTGCTATCATCTCCTTCACCACTTCATTTGAAACTGGGTTTTCATCATGGAATCCTCACATCCATGAATGAAGAAGAGAAGTCACCAGCTCAGATGATCCATCACCTCAACCAAATTGGAACCCACCACTCCATTGGAACTGTGGACATGGTGGAAAATCGAATCAACGGAATCAAGAGTCATGCAATCTATCAAACTCCCGGAGCCACCATTTTGATGAAGGCCCTTCGCGCGCTCAAGCAGATCTGTTGGGATGCCAACACCTATCAAACAGCCATTCAAATTGGTCGAATCTATGCACAAAGAGTCTACTGTGGAGATTGGCACAGTCTTGACCGCTCGGCCCTAGAGACCTATGTGTGCGAAGCCTCACAGGTTCTCCATGGTACCATTGAACTTTTGATTCACTCAGGGTGGGTTCAAGTGGTTTCAAGAAGTTCAGATTTTTCTCTCTATGAAAGTGATCTGGTCAGCTTTGAATCGGACCAACAGATGCTGAACAAAATGGCCTTGGGTTATGTGAAAACGCTCACCTACCCCATTCAAATTCAAGGAGGACAGTTTCAAAAGAGGATGAAATCGTGAGAATGATCCATTCATCGGTCAACCCAGAGGGAGATCCACTTCTTTATGAGTTTACTCAAGGCATCGCCTTTGATGCGCTGATGTTCGAAGAGGAGATCTCTGTTCAGAAGGCGTGGGCCCAAGCACTTCACTTATGCGGCACATTGAGTGAAGATGAGCTTCAAACAGCTGAGCGAGCCTTTGATGAAATTGCGCAACTCATGAAAGAGAATCGTTTTCCGTGGAACCTTGAAGATGAAGACATCCATCTCAACATCGAGAATTGGATGACCAACCGCTACGGAGCTCTCGGCAAGAAGATTCACCTCGGCCGCTCACGAAACGACCTTGTGGCCACCACGCTCAGACTCTATGTCGATCGCTCCCTGAACCGCATCGAAGGCCTCGTGGTGGAACTCATGAAGGCGATCACCGGTCAAGCCTCACTCCACCACCACACACTTGTACCGGGAATGACCCATCTGCAATTTGCCCAACCGCTGCGCCTGAGCCACATCCTCTACGGCTATCTTAACAGTTTTAGGAGAGATCTCGCACAACTCCACGCCTGCCGAAGGAGCTGCATGGAGACCATGCCACTTGGATCTGCTGCATTTGGTGGGACTCACATCAACGTCGATCTCACCCAACTTGCACAGACCCTCGGATTTGAGAGCCCACCCATCAACTCCTACGACAGTGTGGGGGACCGAGATTTTCTTCTTCAAGCTCTGAGTTGTTACGCCCTTATCTCTGCCCATCTGGCTCGCATCAGCCAAGAGCTGATCTACTGGGCCTCAACTCCCATCAGGATCGTGACACTCCCCCAAAGGTGGGCCACGGGAAGCTCCATCATGCCCAACAAACAAAATCCAGATCTCTTAGAGATCTTGCGCGCTCGAACGGCACGAATTGGATCAATCTGCAGCGAAGGGCACTCCATCTACCGTGCCATCCCGATGAGCTACACCTCGGACCTTCACGAACTTAAGAAGAGCTACTTTACAGCTCAAGAGGAGCTCTCTTTGTCATTGAAGGTCTTCAGCCATTTTTTCAAAGAACTCAGTTTTTCTAACGAGAGAGCTCAATCGCTCTTACAATTTGGCCACATTCTGGCAACCGATGTTGCCAATCAGATGTGCGAAGCCGAAATGCCCTTTCGAGAGGCTTACCTGAAAACGGCCCAATGGGTTGCAGATGCAGATGCTCTAGGAAAACAGGTTCATCACATGATGGGTGAAGGTGACACCCAACATTTAAAAGAGACAGATCAGCGGGTTGATGACCCTAAACCCTTCATCGACTCTGTGGAGAGGCGCTCCCAAGCCGGTGGGACCTCTCTTGACAATCAAAGCAGTCAAGCGGAATACTGGCGCCTACTCCTTCGGTGAGGCCACGCTCTCGGTGAGCCCCCCTTTTTATTACCAAACGAGTGGAACACCAAGCTCTTTGGGTGATCTCCTTTGAAAATCTTCAAGTTTCCTTCCGCAGCTATAACACAATTTCTTAATACACTGATCCAGCTATTTATTTCCTAAACTGGACGAGATCTTCTGAGACTCCTCCCACAGTCTCTTTGAAAGACCTTTTTCAGAACTTTAGCTAAGACTGTTTGTTGAGTTACCTTTGGATCTTGAAACTTCTGGCAAATCGACAGGGGGACTGCTTTACCAGTTGCCTTGTTACGAAATCTGATGCCATCACCACTACTTTGCCCATGCACCGTCACTGTGCTCACAACTAGATTCACAAAGCTCATTCAAAGAACTGATCTCGAATTTTAATCAGATAGGTTCGCGGACTGACGGATTCGTTTCACGAACACGGGCACGTTGATGGACATTGGGAGGTCGTTCTTAAAAAACGGTGAATCCAGCCCGTTCAGCGAGCCCGTTTTGAGAAGATGAATTCATTGAGTGTGCCGCTTGTGCCTTCATCCTGGAGAGGCTCTTTCTGTTCCCATCTCAAATTGCTCGTCACTACAGATTAATGCATTGCATATTCATTGATATCGACTGATAAATTAAAAATTTCAATTTATTTTCCAGCCTCTAAAGAAGGTTCTCAAAAATAACAGTTTCTAGCTAATATTAGAGATTTTTAGGAGTTAAGGGCGAGCAAGCGTGTCGCCGAACTCGATGAGACCCGAGTAAACAGGAGTAGACGTCGGGAGACTGTGGCCTCAAAGCCGATCGAGGTCCTTACCCATACGAGCCAAGATCTCGGCAAGGGTGGGGCGCCCCTGGAAGTAGAGACTGGCGCTTCGGTCGTACTCCTTCTGGAAGAGTGCGAGGTCGTCTTGGTTCGTGAGCTTCAGCGAGTCGCTGCTTGAAACCTTGGTGTCGTCACCACCGAAGCGTTCTTTCTTGAAGTCTTCGTACTCCTGAGTGCCGATGAAGTCTTGGACGTCCGCACGGTCGATGAGTTGGTAGAGATCGTAGTAGTGACGGATGAAGTTTGCGGGTAGGTTTGCGCCCTGCTTGCCTTCCTTGTAGAAGCGAAACTTGCGGACGACCGCCTGGAGCTTCTCGACGAACGTGAACTTGGGTTCGTAGCAAAGAACGTCCTTGGCGCGGGTGTCGACGACTGTGACTCCAGACGTGCCAGCAGCACGATCGTAAGCCCATGAGGTGATGAGCCTGGGCTGGTTTGGCGCTGTTCGGTCAAAGCCGACCTCCAGAAGGAGGCCATCCTTCAACCCTTGAGCCGAGAAGTGCGAGTTGTAGAAGAGCCTGATCCCGCCGTTACGTAGCTTCTGGGTATCGTCGAAGGTGGTGTCGCGCTTGACGTCCGCGATGCCTGGAATCTTTCCGCTCAAGAAGTCGGCGATCCAGTCGAAGTACTGGCGTCTTGATTCACGATGCTTCTGATCGTCGTGGTTCTTCCCAGCGTAGACCTTGAACCCACAGAGCTTCTCGTCGGGTTCGATCTTGACGTCGATGTCTTCTGAGAAGCGGTGGATGCAACCATATCCCTTCGAGAGCGACGTGCCGCCCTTGATGTGGAAGCTCAGCTTCTGCTGTTGGAGTCCCCACAGGACGTGCATCAACCAGTAGTCCTTCTCGACGAGTGCAGAGTCTTTGATGTTCATGGCGTTTGCCGTGATCTCGATGAGGTCTTTGAAGTCGCTACGCTCGTGAAGGAACCCGCTCATGGAATTTGGTCTCCACCCACTTGCGTCTGGTCGTTATCTTTTTCAAGAAGGAGTTTGAGCTTCTTTTGTGTGGACAGTGTTCCATAACGAGAAGCCGCCAGTAAAAGCCGTCGGCGGTTGAACTCTGGGAGCTTGTCCTTGAGTCTCATTAGGACTTGATCACGGTCTTCTGCCAGCTCTTCAAGCCGGTTGAGCAGCTCAACGACGAGGAACTCGGGCGTGAGCTGCTTAGGGGCTTCACGCCAACGATA
Source organism: Pseudomonadota bacterium (assembly GCA_014584465.1). Classification (GTDB taxonomy): domain Bacteria; phylum Bdellovibrionota; class Bdellovibrionia; order Bdellovibrionales; family JACTMU01; genus JACTMU01. Next base: position 40,723 of record JACTMU010000063.1, read on the forward strand.
GAAGGAGTAAGTGCGTCCGCCCAACGTGAACTCGCCAACGCGCTTGCGGTTGAAGACGACGAGGCGGTTGTAGAGCTGTGTGGTACCCAAGCCTAGCGAGTTGAACTGGCTTGGTCCATAGACGACGAAGTGGTCGTCTTTGAGGAAGGTCTTTAAGAGAGAGTCGGCATCCGGCGGAGCCTCTCCGAACGCGGTAGTCTTGGGTGCCGTGTACATCCCCTGGGACAGCTTCTTGAGTCGTCCTTCAGCCACCAGCTTGGCGAGATGGCGGTCGACGTTGGAGGAGTGGGCCGCTAGGTCCGCACGACGATACACCTGTCCCGGAACCAGGGACGCCTTGAGTTTGTTGAATGTCTCAGTCTGGCGCATCGACGCACCTCCTCATACAAAGTATCGGCGATCAGGCCCTAAAAGTAAAGCGTTTTAGTAACAATTCATGTATTTAAAACATTTTAGTAATAAAATTCAACAAGTTACATCACAGTATGCATTAAAACATCGGTATCAACCCATCCGGCCCATGGCGGTGCTTCGAATTGAGACATTTTAGAATAAATCGCGCACAATTTCGTCCGCCTTTAAGTTTTCGATTGAGTTTAGAGGTACAATGGGAACTCTTCGCTTTA
>JACTMU010000075.1 GCA_014584465.1 Pseudomonadota bacterium
ACAGATTTCAGTCTCCAGTCTTCAGCTTTTGGATAAAGGCATAAAGCATTTTTTTTATTTCTTCTGATTTCTCAAAAAGTTCTTTGGATTTTTCCTCGCTTACCATTTTCAAATCGGTAGATAAGATTATCAGACATTCCACTTCATTAGCTGAGGCATAGGCAATTTCAAGAAATCTCGCAAATTCTTTATTCGAGTTCCTGCCACAACCTTCAGCTAAATTTGTTGCGATGGATATGGCAAATGCCAATGAGTTGGCTAGGCAGCAAATGAGGAAGTCAGTAGATGATATCAAACGAAGAGCTGAGGTTTCTACTCGAATTGTTGAACATTATGCTAAGAGATGGCAATCTGTTGCTCTACAATTGCGGTCCTATTTTAACCCTAAAGAGAAGAATCTAGACCCAAACCCTTTTTTTCTGAGATCCTACGATCAAACGAGGTTTCTACCCAAGGAGTGGGAAGATCAGAAGGATGTAAAGACTTTGCCAATGATTGAAAAATACAATATTCGCTACGAACAAGGGGATCTCATCATCGTTTGTTATCAGCCTCAACTAAATGGATATGATTTCTTTTAACCCGGATCTGAAATTAGAAATGGAGATAAAAATCATCAAAGGTGCTGCCAGAGCATAAAGCGCAGAGAAAATAGGCCGAGGCGTATCCCCAGTCTAATTTCAGATCCGGGTTTTAAGCATTTTGTCGGAATGTCTAGAGCACAGGGAAGCTTTGAAAGACGGTCATCAAAACGGTGCTGGGCTCATTGGCGTAGTCATCAAGATCCAGTGCAAGGTACTTTTCTAAGAGCTCTTTGCGGTCATCGTAGAGCTGTCCAATGAGGCTCTGAGGGACCGTGAGAGTGCAAGAGTTGAAGAAGGCTTGAGGATGAGCAGGCACTGCTCAGTGACTCTTGGTCGATGCTTTGATTTCTGGAAGGGCATTGGATTGGATCAAACCAGAGACCGTTCGACTTCGTAGTCCGTTAGGGTCTTTTTCGTGAAGAAACTTCATAAATTCCATAAGGTTTTGGGCCTCTTCAAGATCACCCGTCCCAAGATTCTCTTCGATGCTGTGGGCGACAACTCCATAAGCCACATCGGCATCAAGGGATTCATAGATCTCCTCAGCTTGAGCTCTTAAGTCGCTGTTGGAGACCTGTGCGTGAGAGAGATATCTGCGCTCAATTCCATTGATGGTGCCAACACCAACAAATTCATTGATGCCCTTTTTGGGATCGCGATCCCGCACTCTTTGGCCTGAAGTGCCGCTGTTTCCAAAGTCCGTGCAGGTGCTGTAGATGATCTCATCGACAAGGACATTGGGATCTGTGTCTCCGTTGAGACATCCCGACTGAATGTCTGGATTCAAAGTCTTTAGTTTGTTGATGTAGTCCCTCATTGTGCCCAAATAGGTTTCAATAAAGCCGTCTGAGCGTATGGTGGTTCGAGTGGAGAGGGCCTTCTCTCTGCTTGTGTTGGTGTAGCCGTCCCAGAGGCTATGGGTAATTTCATGATGGTGGGCCGCAATTTCATGACCATTGGCCTTCCAGGTCTCCAATTGAGCCTTTCGACTCGAGTTGGAAAAGACCCCATCCACCCATTGGGCCGTAAACATCAAGGTGAGCTTTTGATTGTACTGATCGGCTTGGCTGACAATTTCAACGAGTGTTTCATAGCTCTTTTCCAGGGTCAGTTCAGAAAATGCTGGATCTGGAAGCGGCTCATTATGGATCACGATAAAGTACATGGCGATGTCGGGCTCCTTGGTCTGATCCTCTATGTTCGGCGGCTGATACGATGTGACCACCAAGTTGCAATTGTTGTAGATCAGCGCCAAAAGAAGCGGGATGAGCGCATACCTTACGATTGAAGAATTTGTGGGTTTAGCTCTTCTCATAACTCCATAACGCTCAAAGGGCCGTTTCGTTGTAAAGAACAACAATATCCTTCTTTAAGAATAGAGCTCTGTGGCCTACTTGTCGAGAGCGCTCCTTCTGCACTTACGAAAATCATACCTTGAGCTGTCTCAGATTAAGAATGACGCGTTCAGCGCCTTGTCAAATCTTAAATTGACCTTCACCACCCAACCCTTTGACAATGCATATATTATGCGTATATCGTGAAGGTTCTATGGGAAATTCCGTGGCGCTACCCAAAGGGGCAATTACACAGATCAGTGGTCATGGTAAGACCGAGTTTGTAGTCCAATGGATTGCGGAACACTCTGATCTTCGAGTGGCGTGGATTGAAGATGGAATTTCGATCTTTCCCTATGGTTTCTTACAAAGGAGAGTGTCACTCCATCGAGTTCTTTTTATTGAGGCAGAGTCCCATTTCAATTGGGTTGTACTTGAAATTCTTCGCTCTCAAACATTTCCTGTTGTGGTGGTCTATGTTGAAAATTTGGAGCTGAAGGTGTTAAGACGCATCCAGCTGGCGTCAGAGAAGTGTGACATTACAACCCTTTGGCTCTCCAAAGAACCAAGAGGTTTTTTTCCGATCTCTCTGCAACTGCAAATCGTTAAGTCGGATTCCGGTTTAAAGACGAATGTGTTGCGCCAAAGAGGTTCATTGAACTTCGACGCGCTCTCTTTGCTTAAGAAAAAATAGACCTAGGTCTATTGCAAGCAGCGTACATTCACCGTATATAATGGATTTTCAGAGGCTCATGAGTACGAACAATGTACGGTTTATGAGTGCAAGCGCAGAGCTTGGAAGAAGGTTGCCAAACTTTGCAGGACCAACACCCTACCAACACAAAGGAGAGACGAGCATGGGACGCCCACCACTGACAGACAAAGAAGAGCGAGTGTATGAATTCATCAACTCCTACATGAGCCGGTTTGGGCGCCCGCCCACCTATGCTGAGATCAGAGATCGTTTTCGCTACAAAAACAACTCCTCCATTCAGAACTTCATTCAGCAGCTTCGGCTTAAGGGGTACATTAAGGCTCCCATTGGATCTAATAAGAAGCGTGCCATCGAACTTGTCGCTAAAGGACGAATCCGAGAGCTGGAGAGAATTCCTCTTGAGGGAACTGTGGCTGCCGGAGGTCTCACAGAGGCCGTTCATCATCGAGACTATGTCGATGTACCTCGAAATCTCTTACGCTCAGGCGGAGAGTACTTTGCCTTAAGGGTCAAAGGGGACTCTATGATCGAAGACTGCATCATGAGTGGAGATCTGGTCATCATTCGACGCCAAAGCAACGCACAGAATGGTCAAACGGTGGTGGCTCTTGTGGACAACTCAGAGGCCACCATTAAGAGATATTATAAAAAGGAGGATCATATTGAACTTGTTCCTGCGAACCCCAGTTATGATCTTATTCGAGTCGATCACAATACGGAGTTTAAGATATTGGGTGTACTGACCAGCGTGATCCGTAAGTTGGAGTGAATCGCCTAGACTCGGATCTGAAGTTAGAACCCAGATCTGGGTTAGAAATGGGGCTTCGAATCCGGGTTCGAAGGGCTCATGTCCGCGTTTGCTGTAGATGCAACGAAATCAAATGTTGACTTTGGGCAGTTTTTGTTATAACATGTTATAACTTTATAGGATGAAAAGGCCATGAAAACGATTGTCAGAAAAGTTGGAAATTCACTAGGCATCCTCCTCAGCAAGGAGATCACTGGACCTTTACAAATTCATGAATCTGATGAATTTGAGGTCTCTGTGGCCCCCGATGGGCGAACAATTTTGATCTCGCCGCTCACTTCGCCTCATGCAGAGTGGGAATCATGGTTGAATGCACATCCTCAGACCCCCTCAGAGGGGCTCCTTCTCGGTGAGGATGAGGGATTGAGCTCCGACAGTAAAGAATGGGTTTGGTGATGAAGCTTGGTGAAGTCTATTTGGTCAGCTTAAGGCCAACTGAAGGTCGAGAAATCATGAGGAAGGGCCGAGACGAAGCGCGACCCTGCGTTGTTGTTTCTCCAAATCTTTTAAATGAAAAGCTTGGAACCGTCATGGTGGCCCCTATGACCTCCAAGAGAAGGAAGTTTCCTTGGCGAGCACAGATCGAGTTTAAAGGAAAGCATGGAGAGATTGTAACTGAACAGATCCGCACCTACGATCAATCAAGCCACAGGTTTCTCAAAAAACTTGGATCCCTTACCAAAGCAGAGATGCAAGATTGTCTCTCTCGACTTCGTCAGATTTTTTCTTGCTGACCTTAAGTTGACCCACGTGATTCGTTACAAACTATAAGTTGGAGTGAATCTATAAGGTGAATGGCCGTCCTAGACTCAAAGAGAGAGTCATCTGCATTTTAGTTCCCCAAGGATTTGATCCTCTGCGACTGGCTGAGGCGTGCTACAGGTACACACCTCAGATTGCCGTCGGAGCTCGATCTGTTTTTTTGGAAGTGGCTAAGTGCAGAAGGCTCTACAGCGAAGAGACGATCCTCTTAAGATGTCAAATTTTAGCTAAGCGATTTGCCATTGAGATTCAAATCGCCGTTGCAGACGACATTCCCACAGCAAAAGCCTATGCCTGGTATCAAAGAGAGGATCTCCCCATTGAAGCCATGGCCATCTACTTAGATCCCTTTGAAGACCTTCACTCCTCTAGGTTTAAGGCGATTCACAAAACTTCAAGAATTTTTCGTCAACTGGGCATAAAGAGTCTTAAGGAGTTTTTGGATCTTCCCATAGAGTCGGTCACTGCAAGATTTGGTAGAGAGGCTCTCTTAGCTCGCCATCAGATGGCACAGGCTCAAGAGTCCCTCCGGCGACCATGGCCGCTTTTTAAACCTCAGCAGAAGATCCTTGAAGGCGAAGAGATTGAAGACCACTGTCTCATCCAAGAACTAGAGCCTCTCCTCTTTTTGCTCAATGTCGTTGTGGATCGCACTCTTTTAAGGGTTCGAGGAAAGGGGGAACTTTTGATCGCAGCACAATTTCGAATTCAACAGGAGAAGTATGATGATGTGCGCGATTTTTTGCGCGTATGGAACTTTGATTTCGCACTTCCTCAATACACTGCTTCGGGAGTTGTGGACATTCTTCGCGAACGATTGAATCGAGATCTCCAACGCCAACCGCTCTCCTCACCTGTAAAAAAGATCGAGTTTGAGGTGATTCGCACTGTAGCTAGCTATGGAAAACAGAAGAGCCTCTTCTCACGTAAAGAAGAAGAGGAGGAGAATTTAAATTCCATCATCGCCAGAATCTCCGATCGCTTGGGCATTGAAAAGGTTTTTTTTGCTTCACCGGTGGAGAGTTATCTCCCTGAACGAAGTTGGACAAGATCTTTGTCCACACCCTCTGAAATCAGAGAGAGTCTTCCTTTACGTCCCATGCGAATACTTAAAGAACCCCAAATACTCCATCAGGTGGATTGCTATTTTTGTTGCAAGAAGAAGAGATGGAAGATCCAAAGGTGGACAGGACCAGAACGCATCTCTGGAGAGTGGTGGCAAGGAGATGAACCACGTGATTACTACCGAGTTCTGACGGAATCAGAAGAAGAGCTGTGGATCTTTGTCAAGCCTGACGAGAACACCTACTATTTGCATGGCATATTCGATTAGGCCGAGGCCTATCCCAAGTGATACGGCGAGGTCTCTTTTTTTCGACCACTGAGGAGCGAACTGAGGAGCGAACTGAGGAGCGAACTGAGGAGCGAACTGAGGAGCGAGATGATCTATGACCATCGTAAAAGAAAGAGAGGAGACTTCGGGAGTCTCCTATGCGGAACTTAAGTGCAAGACCAATTTCTCTTTTTTAGAGGGAGCTTCACATCCTGATGAACTTGTGGAGCGAGCCTACGAGCTTGGCATCACAGCCTTAGCGATCACCGATCGCAATGGAGTCTACGGCATCCCTAAGGCTTACTGGAGGGCCAAAGATCTTTCGCCACTTCATTTGATCGTGGGCGCGGAGGTGACCATGGAGGATGCACCACCTCTGACCCTTCTGGCACAAGATCGTGGGGGCTATGGGCTTTTGTGTCGCATTCTCACCACAAGCCACTGTGGTTCGCCTATGGGTCGCAAAGCCAAGGGCGAGGCCTCATTGAAGATGAAAGAGCTTATGGATTTTGCAAATGATTCTCGATTTTCATCTCTTTTGGCTTTTCCAGAAGTTGACTCTGACTTGAATCTCTTTAAGGAACTTTTTGAAGATCGCCTCTACCTATTTCTCAGTCGCACTCAAGATGGTCATGATCGACGTCGTACGCAAAACGTTTTAGAAGCTTCCAAACAATGGGAGCTTCCCATTGTGGCCACCAACAATGTTCTTTATCATGCAAAGGAGCGTCGACCTCTTCAAGACTCATTGACCTGCGTTCGCACTGGGAAGAGTTTATTGAATGCAGGATTTCACCTACTTCCTAACAGTGAGAGGCATCTTAAATCCCCTTCAGAGATGAAGCGCCTTTTTGAAGACTTACCAGGAGCTCTAACGCTCACCTTAAAGATTGCGGAAAGATGCACCTTTTCTTTAAAGGAGTTGAGGTATCGCTACCCTTCAGAGTGGATCCCTCAGGGCCATACAGCTCAAACCTACCTTGAGGAGATGACATGGCAAGGGGCACGTGAAAGATACCACTCAGAGTTACCACAAGAGGTGATTGGGCAGCTCAAACATGAGCTCTCTCTCATCCAACAACTTGAGTTTGCAGACTACTTTTTGACCATTTTTGATATTGTGGAGTTTGCTAAGGGTAGAGAGATTCTCTGTCAAGGACGAGGAAGTGCCGCAAACAGTGCGGTCTGTTATTGTTTGGGAATCACTGCCATTGATCCTGTGAGGATGAATCTTCTCTTTGAAAGATTTATCTCGGTGGAGCGAGGCGAACCTCCTGACATTGATGTCGATTTTGAACATGAGCGGCGTGAAGAGGTGATCCAGTACATCTACAAGAAATATGGAAGAGATCGAGCCGCTATGGTGAGCGCCGTGGTGACCTACCAAAAGAGATCCGCTTTTCGCGAGTTGTCCAAAGCCTTTGGACTTGATGTGGGAACACAATCCGCCAAAGAGGTGATCAAAAACTTTGATGAACTCTCAGCCTCAAGTCCGATCCGCGACCTTCGCACGCAGATGGAATCTCTGTCTGAAGAGATGCAGGGATTTCCTCGCCACCTCTCCATTCATAGTGGCGGGTTTACGCTTTCTGCAGATCCGATGGTTGAGATTGTCCCCATCGAACCTGCAAGAATGGAGGGACGCACCATCATTCAGTGGGATAAGTATGACCTTGATTACCTGGGACTTTTGAAGGTGGACGTGTTGGCTCTTGGCATGCTTTCAGCGCTGAGGAAAACTCTGAATCACGTCGGGATGAAACTTCATGAGATCCCCTCGGAGGATCGAAAGACCTATGAGATGATCCAACGAGGTGACACGGTAGGGACCTTTCAAATTGAGTCTCGGGCTCAAATGAATATGAGTGGAAGACTTAGACCGCGTTCATTCTACGATCTTGTGATCCAAGTGGCCATTGTACGCCCAGGCCCAATTGTAGGAAAGATGGTTCACCCCTATCTGAAACGACGCCATGGACTTGAGAAGGTCTCCTATCCACATCCTAAACTGAGAGAGATTTTGGGGAAAACTCTGGGGATTCCCCTTTTTCAGGAGCAGGTCATGAAAATTGCCATTGAACTTGGAGGATTTACTCCAGGTGAGGCCGATCAACTTCGCCGCGCCATCGGAGCATGGCGAGCCAAAGGATCCATCGAAAAGGTCGGGAGCCGACTCCTTGAGGGACTACGAAAGAGCGGCATCCCTGATCAATATTCTCACGTGATCTTTGAGCAACTTAAAGGTTTTGCCCACTATGGCTTCCCCGAATCACACTCAGCTTCCTTTGCGCTCTTGGCCTATGCTTCAGCCTATCTCAGATGTCACCATCCCGCCGAATTTCTCTGTGCCTTGGTGAACTCTCAACCAATGGGATTTTACTCCAACCACACCCTTGTGGACGATGCCAAAAGGCATGGAGTCAAAGTGCTCCCCGTGGACATTCAGGAGTCTGAGTACCATTGCACTCTGGTTGGGGGTCATGTGCGACTTGGTCTGCGCTTGATTCGCGGATTGAGTCATCAAGATGCTCAAAGAGTCATCGCCATGCGCCCCTATCGAGATCTCGCTGATTTTCTCTCAAAGACCCACATTGCGGAGGATGTGCTTTTTCAGATGGCCATGGGAGACCTCTTTGCCTCTATGGGTTTGGATCAGCGTCAAACCCTGTGGCAACTTCTTGCAAACAAGATCAAAAGATCCTCTCGCCAGCTCAGTCTCTTTGAGGGCCACTCTCTGGATCCACAGACTCCAAATCTTAAAAAACTCACAGGAGCCGAAGCGATCTCTCAAGACTACAGCACCTATGGACTCTCTGTCCGAGGCCATCCTATGGCAGAGCTGCGAAAGATTTGCAAACTCCCTAGAGCTTCCACTTTGAAAGCCAAACAGCGCCCCCCGAAGAGCTACATTCATACTTCAGGTCTTGTTTTGGTTCGCCAACGACCTCCAACTGCCAATGGCGTCTGTTTTTTGACTATTGAAGATGAATATGGCTTTTTAGATCTTGTCTTCTTCAGCAAGGAGTTCACTCAGTACAAAGAACTCCTTTACCATCACAGCTTTCTCTGCGTCTCTGGGCTCATTGAACGAGATGGCCACTCCGTAAGCCTCATCGTCAAAAAGTGTCAGCCACTGCCAGATCTCTTACGCGATTAGCTCATCACCCATACGGAGAATTTCGCGCCAAAGCAGGTTTCGCGCCAGTCACTACCTACTCCACTTCTCCTCTTTTGATCTCATGGGGCCCTTTGGGCCTCTGCTTCAAATGAAAGCTCCGAGGTTGGATTGCATTCTCCCCCGTCTGACGAACTTTTTGACGGGGACTCACAATCGTCGGCTCCGCAAACAAGCATCTCGTTACGTGTGCGCCGAGATTCTTTGCAAAGGATCTAACGCTGGCAGCCTTAAGTCGAACTTGCAACGAGGTGCGCTCATCCGTTAGCCTAGATAGGGGTTGGCAGAGCCAAGGATTTGAGAGTGCCTGTTGACTGCAATTCTGTTTCCATTGGAACATGAGGAGAGTGGTGGGAAATGTTGTGGATGCACCCCTTAAGTTTGTTGTAACAAAATCAAGAGGCGCTACTTGGATTAAAAAAGTTGTCCTTTTTGGCTCCAGAGCACGTGGCTCTTCCCATGAACGATCTGATTACGATCTGGCTGTGGAAGTAGAGAAAGGGTTTGATCAAGAGTGGGTGAGGTGGGCTCTGGATCTCAAAGAGGAGATTCCCACTCTATGCGGAGTGGATCTATTGAAAATGGATTCAACAATTTCACAAGAGCTTCTTCAACGCATAACAAACGAAGGGATCACGATTTATGACCGAGATCAAGAATAAAGAGGGTCAAAGCCTCATCAATTTTCGAAGGGCTCTTGCCAATTTGGAGATGTCAGTAGCTCTTCCTGTGAAAGAACCTCGAGATATGTCTGGGATCATCAAGGACTTTGAGATGGCCTACGAACTCTCCTGGAAAGTTTTGAAGAGGAAGCTTCGTGAAGAGGGTCATCAAACACTGGGAGCAAAAGATGTCTATTCAAAGGCCTATCAGTTGGGATACCTTAAGAAGGAACAGCCGTGGCTCTCCATGATTCAGGATCGAAATCTTACTGCCCATGTTTACGATGAAGAGTCCGCCCTAAGAATTGTGGAACGAATCAAAAAGAGCTATTTATCCGAACTTCAAGATCTGGCGGCAATGCTTTCGAACTAAACAAGCAGCTTGCGACACACTTCCAGAACATCGCGAGCCTGAATGCTGGTCATGCAGACATGAGTGCCAATGGGACACTTGGCACTGCCATGTTTCCCGCAGGGTCGGCAGGAGTGATCCTTCTCAACAATAAGAGAACGGCTGCTCCATGGACGATACCCCAACTTCAAAACGGTGGGTCCAAAGATGCCCACAGTTGGAGTGTTCGCAGCACAGGCCAGGTGCATTCCTCCGTTGTCATTGCAAATGGCCAGTGATCCTCGACGAAGAACAAGAAAAGACTCAAAGAGATTGGTCTGACCAGAGAGGTCCAGAGATTCAGGAATTTTTGCTGCGATCGCCTGCGTTTTGACTCTCTCTTGTTCCGATCCGAGAAGCACAACGGTGTAGCCCATCTCATGAAAGGATTGACCCAGTTGAGCATAGCCCTCCGTGGTCCAACACTTGGTCTCCCATACACTCCCGGGAGCAAAACAGACAAAGGGAGTCCGAATCTTGGATAGGATTTGCAAAACTTTTTGAACTGACAAAGTGGAAGGGTCCTCAACAAAGTCACTCAACGAAAGAGAGGACCAAGGGGGAATTGGTTGATCTAGACTTGGGATCTGATGATCCTTACCAGAGCTCTCGAGATCGCGCATGTGGCCCTCAAGCTCCGAGTTGAGCTTTCGAGCTAGAGCCAGAAGACGAAGAGCCTCGGGAAGGTGCATGGGTCGCTTCTCTCTGACATCATAGGCCCAAAAGGACCAGGGGTTCTGATATCCAATTTTGAGATGGGCGTTCAAAGAGGCCACAATGGTCGCTGTTCGAAACGACTGGTGGGCGGACACGAGAGTCTGAAAATGGTGATCTTGGAGCTCTTTCTTTACTTTCCTCCAATCTGAGGAGTTGGTCTTATCGACCTCGAAGAGTTGATCAACCATTCCTGTATGAAGAAAGAAGTTCCCGAGCCCCTTTCGACAAAAGAGTGCCAACCTATCGGCAGGAGGTGCGGACCTCCTCATCCACCTCATCAGTGGGATGGTCAAGAGAAGATCTCCCACGAACGCTGTCTGAATGAGTAAATTGGTTTCCGCCACGTGCAATCGCTCCTTACATATCATCTCAAATCAGGATTGAAGCTCATACTACCACCGGGAAATTGATTTGACAATTTGTCATCAGCTGTCGATCCTTGCGTGGAGGAGGGCGATTGTCTCTACTAAGGAAGTAAGGGCGAATGCTCCAAGATCAGCGGCTTTGATGAACAAGTTGACGCCAACCACTTAAGTCCCTTGGCAACTCCTTGAACAAGGAGTTCAATCGGGACTAAGTCGTAACACATTGGATTTTTGTTGCACTCCCTTTTCCAACACGGTGAACAGTCCATAGGAGCAAGAACCTTTACCCCTCGATCAAAAAGATCAATCTCCTGACTGCAGGTTGGACCAAACCACGCAACGACCCATTTGCCTAAGGCAATGGCCATATGCATCCCTAAACTGTCCCCTGAAATGATGATGTCACAAGCTGCCGCACTGATGAACCCATCACGTAGACCCCGATGAGTTGGCGATTGCACAACATTGAGTCCATATCCGATCTTCTCATTTCTTTTCATCTCATCGCGCCCCCCTAGGAGCACAATCTCGATGGTTGGAAAGATTCTCCTTAACTCTTCGATCAGACGCCGATGGGTTGAGATCGAGAGCTTCTTGTAAGGAATCGTAGGACTGCATCCTGTATTGATCCCCACAAGAATCTTTCTCTTCGACCATCTTTTGCGACGCCGAAGAACCTCCATTCGTTCTGTCTCCATAAAAGAGAAAACATAGGGATCTCGGTGGTAGATGCCAAGATCGAGTGCTTCATGAGTGAGCTGCAGTTCACTTTTGACATTGCGAAAAAGTTTTTCTTCGTCACTCAGACCAAGTCGCCAAAGTTCCTTGGCTTCAGGAGTTGCTGGGACAATCGCAGTTCCGACTGCGGAAAACCCGAGATGTCTCTTTGCCGTCACCAACTTTGCAATGCCTACGGCTTTCAAAGACTTGTCAATACAGTAGACAACATCAAATTCTTGAGCTGCCAGAATGAGAAGATCATCGCTGGAGGTCGTTAGAATCTGGTCAATGTAGGGGTTGTGCTTAAGGAGTTGATCAGAAGGAGATTGAGTGATCCATGAGACATGAGCGGAGGGGTGTCGGCGCAGAAGTGCAGGTAGAAGTGCTGTGGACCGAAGAACAGCTCCCATCGCGTCAAGGTGAATGATCAACACCCTCTCTGCAGGGATGGTAAGGTGTGGACAAAGCTGATCACAAAGATAGTGTTTTTTACAAGGACGATATCCCGTAAAATGGCGACATCGAATCTGAGGACCCAGCTCCATACTTTGATGGTAACGCTGAGCCCTACTTCACGCCACTGGACGATCATCTAGAAAAATGGAGACTCCAATCAGTGGCAAATCTCGGTCACCCGATGATAAACTCTCGAGACCACCGGCAACGAGGCCTCCTCTTTGATGGAGGGCCACTCGAATGTTTCACAATTTTGCCAATCTGGGAAAAATTTGGGCCGATTGCGATCACCATCCTCGAAGGCATCATTCAAAATGGAGTCTCCAATTTCCCAAATAAAGGCATTGGCTTGGGCATCGGGAAGAATCGCATTTTGTCTAAGGACTAAGGCAATTTCAAGAGGTGTTACAAAGCCCATTTGACCTGACTCCAAATTCAAGATCTCATCATAATCCGACGGAGAGTAGACAATTCGAATGAACTGAAAAAACTCAACTTCAGGAAATTCTTCCCTAATTTGTGAATAAAATGCGATGTCCCGCTCACCGTTGTCACCCAAAAGAATCATGCGGTTTGGCTGGTCCATGCGAATGATTTCGCGAAGAGCTTTTACTTTGTGCTCATCTGAACTCTCCTTTTCGCGAAAAAGCACCTCTCCCTCAGGAAAGTTTCCGTTCGCGAGAAGCTTTGTGTGAGCACGTTTCATGAGCCATCCTGGCGCATTGGTCAAATAGTAGATCTTGGAGTCTTCAATTCCGTTCAGCATAAGATGGTAAAGGGAGTTCATCCCTTCAAAACGATTTTTCGTTCGCCTTGCATTGGAGATGCTGTCCATGCGGTTTCGAACATGAGACATTTTGATCGTGTCATCGATGTCCGATACAATGACGGTCTTTGCCGACGCCATCGCAGCTAAAAGAAGAGCGACGACACCAACCAACACTCTGTTTAGGTTTCTTGGGAACAAATGCACAAGAGTCTCTCCAAAATGGGCGGTTACTATAAAACACTTGATTCGACACACACATGCGTGCACTCACTATTTCTAGCCTTAAGTCGTGGGTTGGTCAAATTCCCAGAAATCCAGTGCAACCTTTTCATGGATTTGACAAAAACTGTCTCAGCACTGCCAAGCTTGATTATTTGAGGGAGAGAGGCTACTTTTGCGATATGTGCGAGTTAGGTAGAGAAAGATGCAGATAGCGCGGAGCGCGATTCAAGTTGCCATTGGATCAAAAGGGTGTGTGCTCACCATTGGCAACTTTGATGGCGTCCATCTTGGCCATCGAGAGCTCATCAGACAGACCCTGGCTGAGGCGAAGAGACTCGGAGTGCCTTCGATGGTGGTGACTTTTGACCCCCATCCCGAAAGTCTTCTGCATCCAGAGAACCACTTTGGGATGCTCTTTGACCGGCGTGACCAAGTGGAGATCTTTGAAACTCTCGGTGTTGATGTCCTCCTTATGGAGCCTTTTTCGAGAGAATTCTCCGAGTTAAGTAAGGAGGAGTTCTATTTTGGGTGGCTGTTCCCCCACCTAAAACCCTGTAAGATTGTCGTAGGATACGATTTTGGATTTGCAAAGAAGAAATCGGGAACCAAAGAAGATTTGGTCAGTATGGCCAAGGAGACCAGGACTCAAGTTGACATTCTTCCTCCACTAAAAGTTGACGAGCAGGTTATATCTAGCACGCTTGTTCGCGAACTTCTCCTTCAAGGCCAAGTGAAAAGGGCGCAACATCTTTTAGGACGCCCCTACTATCTCCGTGGTGTCGTGATTTACGGAGATGGGCGAGGAGAGAAGCTTGGCTTTCCCACCGCCAACATTGTACCAACGACCCTTTTTTCCCCTAAAGAGGGGGTCTATGCAACCCAAACTGAGATTTACGGAGAGAGTTTTTTTTCCGTAACCAACATTGGGAAAAATCCCACCTTTGTCATTGGACCGTCCAATGAGTTGAGAATTGAGAACCACATTCTTGATTACCATGGAGACTTGTATGGAAAGGAGATTCGCATCACTTTTGTCGATTTTCTAAGGGATGAGATGAAGTTTTCGTCAAAAGAGGAGTTGGTTGAACAGATACGTAGAGATTTGGTGCGGGCACGGCAGGTGTTTCGATGAAGGGACTTAAGTGGGCCGAGTTGTCTGGTCCTGGCTGTTCTGAAACCAAACGTTATGAGTCTTTCCAGGAGTTCTTGATCCATCAAGAAGTTGACAGTCAATTGGAGTTCGTCGAGGCAGGTCCCTCGGAAGCATTGGAAAAGCTCAAGGAGTTGATGGCAGTTAAGGACTACATTTGCATCGGATCTCCACTCAACGTCGATCTACTGTCTCAAATTTCTGATTTGACGATTGAATGCCGCACCTCAAGTTGGATCGATGGCTTTCTTAGGTACCAAAATCGGTGGTGGCCACGATCATTTCTCCCAGGGGTATTTCAAAGAGAGGTGACTCCCTACATGAACCATCTTCTTCTGGAGAGCACAGTATTGATTTTAGGATCAGAACCTATTGTTGTTCCGATTGTTTCTGGTTTGACTAAAATTGGATTTACCCGAATAGGAATTGTCGATGAAGATATCGAGTCTGCTCGAAAGCTCATCGAACGCCTGCAGCTAACCTTTTATTCTATTGAATTCTTTGTTGTGCCCGTCGAAGAGGTCGTAAGCCTTCCTGGTCTTACGGCAATTTTAGTGAATTCACTTTCAGGAAGCGATTCAGACGAAGTGCTCAAATATTTCTACTACTTCAATTTTCTGGTGCCTAACGGTTTGTTGATCGATCTTGATTATATGCGGGTAGATTCAGACTTAAGGGAGAATGCGCGTCTCTTTGGCGCAAAGATCTTAGAGGGGCACCAAATCATCGCATCGGTTGATCTCCAATGGTTGAGAGAAATTACAGGTCTTCATTTTGACTCGAAGTCATATCAGAAGAATCTTTTTGATCACTTACATAGCAAATAGCACAAAGTTGGGTTGAATCGTTTCTCCATGAATCCAGTCTTTGGTCTCGTTATCAAGATCCTTAGAAAGAGGTAGCCTATAGGAAGAGTTGCTATCTAGAAATGGAACGTCGTGACCCACATATCCACTTTTAGAGAATTTTACAAGTTACCATGTACAGGTAAAGAAGAGAAGATATGGCACAACCAAAGGTAAAACTTGGCGAACTTCTGGTTCAAGAAAATGTCATCAATATGCAGCAACTGCAAAATGCAAAGAATGAACAAAAGAGTAAAGGTGGACGTCTCGTCGAACATCTCACCTCATTGGGTTACATCAATGAGAGGGCAATGGCTGAGTTTCTCGGCAAAAAGTTCAACGTCTCAACAGTCAATCTCGACAAGTTCGACCTTGATTCTGCGCTCTGTAAAATGGTCCCCAAAGAGCTCTGTGTCAAGCATACCATTGTTCCCATCTCTAAAATAGGAAACACGGTGGTCTTTGCAGTTTCCGATCCTGGCCACCAGCGAACAGTGGTGGATGATTTAAGGTACGTTACCCACTCTAAAGTTGAGTTGGTTGTGGCAACGGAATCCTCCATCAAAGCTGCGATCACAAAGCTCTATGGATCCTCAGAATCAGAGGATATGCGAACTCTGGTCGAAAACATCGCAGTTTCAAATGACATCATTGAAATCAAAGGAGGAGTCGAAGATGTCGAAGCTGTCGATATCAGCGAAGCCAATGATGATCCTGTGGTCAAACTCGTCAACAGCATGCTGATTGGATCCATTCGTGAAGGAGCCTCCGACATTCATGTTGAACCCTACGAGAAGAATTTTCGAGTCCGATACCGAATCGATGGAAACCTCTACGAACGGGCAACCCCGCCACTGGCTGCAGCAACTGCAGTCTCCAGTCGAATTAAGATCCTCTCTAAGTTGGACATTGCCGAAAGACGTCTCCCCCAAGATGGTCGACTCTCTGTAAAACTTGCCGACGGCAGAAAGGTCGACTTTAGGGTGAGCATACTTCCCACAATGTTTGGTGAAAAGGTTGTTCTTCGAATTTTAGATAAAGAGAGCTTAAAGTTGGATCTGGGCCGCCTTGGATTTGAGCCCGACACTCTCGAACTTGTTCGCCGAATGATTCACCTGCCTCAAGGAATGGTTCTTCTCACCGGTCCAACTGGAAGTGGAAAGACGACCACCATCTACTCTGCTCTGGCTGAACTCAACACATCCGACGTGAACATCTGCACAGCAGAAGATCCTGTTGAGTTCAATCTCGAAGGGATCAATCAAGTCCAAGTTCGCCCTGAAATTGATCTTACATTCGCCTCGGCGCTGAGAAGCTTTCTCCGTCAAGACCCTGACATTGTGCTCGTAGGGGAAATACGTGATTTAGAAACTGCCGAGATTGCCTTTAAGGCTGCAAGCACAGGGCATCTGGTGGTGAGTACTTTGCATACCAATGATGCCCCTGCAACAGTGACCCGTCTGATCGACATTGGCATCGAACCCTATCTGGTTGGCGCTACGGTCAATTTGATTTTGGCACAGCGACTGATTGCAAAGCTTTGTGAATCCTGCAAGGAACCCGAGAAGGTGGAAGAGTCGGTACTTCTGGATGTTGGTTTTAGAGAAGATGAGATCGCCAAAGTTCAACTCTTTCGGGCCAATGGATGTAGGGTCTGCAACGGGGTTGGCTACAAAGGGCGCCTGGCGGTCTATGAGGCCTTGGAAATGACAGAACCAATAAGAGAGGCCATTATGCTTTCAAAGAATGAAAAAGAGATTCGTAAAGTTGCAGTTGATGCTGGCATGAGGTCTCTTCGAAGAAGTGGTCTTGAGAAGGTGAAGATTGGTCTCTCCACCATTGAGGAAATCGTAAAAGTTACGATGAAAGGATAGAGATATTGGTTACACTACCCCAGTTGCTCAAGGCTGCCGTAGATCGAAATGCATCTGATGTTCATGTGACCGCAGGTTCAGCACCGCTCCTTAGGGTGGATGGAAATGTCCTTAGAGTGAAGACCGAAGACCTCACAGTGGAAGACAGCAAGCGTCTGTGCTATTCCGTACTGACGGATCTGCAGAAGAGTAAGTTTGAAGAGGAAAAGGAACTTGATCTTAGCTTTGGGATCAAAGATCTTGCCCGTTTTCGGGCCAATCTCTATTTTCAACGAGGAGCTGTCTCTGGCGTCTTTCGTCAAATTCCCTTTACTATACCTACGTTTAAGGATCTTGGACTCCCGACCGCCATTGGAGATTTGACAAGATTCCCCAATGGTCTAGTTCTAGTGACTGGTCCCACGGGATCAGGAAAATCATCGACCATTGCGGCTATGGTGAACAAGATCAACGAGACCCGTCAAGGACATGTCATTGCATTGGAAGATCCCATCGAGTTCGTCCATGAGCACAAGAACTGCATTATCAGTCAAAGAGAGATTGGATCTGACACGAACAACTTTCATCTTGCCTTAAGACAAGTGCTTCGCCAAGATCCCGATGTCTGTGTGATGGGAGAGCTGCGTGATCTTGAAAGCATTGAGTCGGCGCTTCGAATTGCCGAAACGGGCCACCTCGTCATCGGAACACTCCATACCAACTCTGCACTTCAAACGATCAACCGATTGGTAAGTGTTTTCCCTCCAGGTCAACAGGAGCGCATTCGTATTCTTTTGAGTTTTGTTTTGCAGGCCATTGTCAGCCAAAGGCTTTTGCCTGGAATAAAATCGGGTCGCGTCGTAGCTACAGAGCTATTGATCTTAACTTCCAGTGTGAGAAACCTGATTCGTGAAAATAAGATTCACCAGATCTATGGAATGATGCAGGTTGGCCAAGATAAGTCAGGAATGATGACTCTCAATCAATCACTTCTCAATCTGATCATTCGTCGACGGATTCATTTGAAAGAGGCTCTCACGGTATCGCAAGACATTGACGAGCTTGAAGACATGATGAAGAAGGTAGGTGTCTAATGTCCAGGTTCGCCTATGTTGCAAAAACCTTAGATGGAAAAACCGTTAAAGGTGAAGTCGAAGCAGAAAATGATTCTGAAGTTAAGATCAAACTGCGGGCGCAGCAGCTCATTCCACTGAACATTGTGCTAAAGATGGATGTCCCACGATCTCACGGTGGCGGACCGGCGTTTGGAGGAAGAGTTAAGCCTAAAGATCTTCAGATCTTTACACGTCAGTTTGCCGTACTCATTGGAGCCGGTGTTCCGGTCATGCAAAGTGTTGAAGCCCTTATGAAGGGTTCCAATAGCCCCGCCCTTCGAAAGGGGTTAGAAGGTGTTGCCGCAGACATTGGAAAAGGAAAGCGCTTAGGAGAATCACTGGCGCGGTTTCCAAACATCTTTGATCGCCTCTATGTAAATCTTGTCAAAGCCGGTGAAGAGGCCGGAGCTTTGGACATAGTGCTCGAGCGGCTCGCAGTCTACATTGAAAAATCCGTCGCTCTTCGTGGAAAAGTTATGGGAGCTCTCTGGTATCCTGCAATCATCATCGTGGTTGCGGCCCTTGTGATTTCAGCGATCATGATCTTTGTCATTCCGTCCTTTATGGAGATGTTCAAGAGCTCTGGCTCCGAGCTCCCATGGTTGACCCAAAAAGTTGTGGAGATGAGCCAGTTCCTCTCACAAAAGTGGTATTTGATCTTAGCAGGAATCATTGGCTCAGTCTTTTTGTTCAAACAGTACAGGAACTCCATCAGTGGTCGAAGATTGACCGACAGGATCTTCATTCAAGTTCCACTCTTTGGGGATCTCATATTGAAGAGCTCCATTGCACGACTGTCGCGCACACTCTCGACCCTTCTTTCCTCAGGAGTTGGCATCATTGAGGCATTTGAAATCGCCGCACGTGTGGCAGGAAACTGGGTGATCGAACAGGCCATTCGTAGAGCGAAGGACTCCATCGCAAAGGGAAAGGCGATTGCCACTCCCCTTGCCAAAGAGCGCATCATTCCCTCAATGGTGATCACGATGATCAACATCGGCGAACAGACGGGAGCTCTGGATACAATGCTTGGAAAAATTGCCGACTTTTATGAGGATGAGGTCGACAACGTGGTGGGTGCGCTCACAAGTGTCATTGAACCTCTTCTCATGGTCTTTTTAGGAGGCATCATTGCAGTGATCGTAATTGCTATGTATCTTCCTATTTTTCAGATGGCCGGAACCATGGGATAGCGTGTGCCTAAGAGTAGCGGCCAGCAAATGATCCTCATCCAGGGCGTACGTCTTGGATTTCAATTGACGATTCTGCTCACGGCTCTCTTTTTTCAGATGATTCAACCACAATTCATCAGTCTCGAAGTTCTTCAACCGATTTACCTTCTTCTTATGATCTCTTTTTTTATCAATGGCAATTATCTATTCTTTCTCGAGCAATCTCTACGGCACTGGTCAATCACGGGCGTGTTGTTTGTAGCTGAAGCGCTATTTGTAACGCTGCTTGTCTACTATGTTCAAATCAATCAATCTCTATTTTTGTTTCTCTATCTTGTGAACATCATACTTTGTGGCTTTGTCTTTGGAAAGAGAGGGGCATTTTTTTTGGCTTTCATCACCTCGATCGCATTTAATTTTTCACTGATTCTAGGACCAGAACTCAGAGGTCAAACTCTTGTGTTCACTGTGGTACTGAACAATCTCTCTTTTTTTGCGATCGCCGCTCTCTCTGGCGTATTGAGTGAACAGCTCGATTTCATGGGGGTCAAACTCAAGGAGCACGCCCGTGATTTGCGCGATCTGCAGCAACTCAATCGAATGATTGTTGATAATCTTGGGACTGGCCTTGTCACAGTTGACCCTAGTGGAACCATTGTTCTTGCAAATCCTTCCCTTTATCGGATCTTAGAAAAAAGCAGAAGTCTCGTGGGCGATTCCATTGACTGCCTCTTTCCAAAGATCAGTGAAAAAATCAAAGGGGCTTTAAGACACGAGGAACGGCTTGAGGTCAGACAATTTGAAGAGTTCTTTGAAACTGATCAAGGAGATAAGAGGATCTTAGACATCACTGCATCTTTTGTGAATCGTGAAGACAATGAGAAAGACCATACCATTCTGCTGATTCAGGATCTAACACAGCTTCGAAAGATGGAGTTTGCAGTTCGCCAATCTGAGAAGCTGGCGGCCGTGGGACAACTTGCTGCTGGTATTGCACATGAAATTCGAAATCCACTTGCCAGTATCAGTGGAAGCATTCAGTTCTTACAAGCTAACATGAGCAACTTGAACTCAGATGAAAAACGACTTATGAACATCATGATCAAAGAGATCGATCGACTGAACAAGTTGATCTCAGAGTTCTTGGAGTACGTTCGTCCAGATAAGCCCCCTGAGGAAGTGGTGGACTTGGGCCCTCTTCTGGATGAGATCTTGGATCAGCTGGAGGTCAGTGGCAAAACTGGAGCTGTAAAACAGAAAAAAATCTTAGAAATGACTTCACCCATCATGGGAAATCGGGACAAACTCAAACAAGTATTTCTCAATATGATGATCAATGCCTATCAAGCTCTAGAACAAGTTGAAGATGGGACCGTCACAGTTCACCTTTCAGAGGAGAGCGATTGGGTTGTTGTGAGAATTCAAGACAATGGTTGCGGGATGAGTACAGAGACTATGAAACGCGTCTTTGAACCTTTTCACACCACCAAACCAAAGGGGACTGGGCTCGGGTTGGCCATCAGCCACAAAATTGTAGAATCCCATCGAGGGCGCATCCACATTGAAAGTGAACTTGGCAAAGGGGCTTCCTTTATCCTCGAGTTCCCAAAACGAATGTGATCGCTTTGAGTATAAACCCGACCATTGGTAGAGACTTCCGGAGAGAGTTCTTGAAAAGACCGCCGTTTGGAGAGAACATCATATGAGGAGTCACAAGTAGGAGCGCCGATGAAGCCAAGGATTTTGGTTGTTGATGACGAAGAGTCCATTCGAGAATTTCTGGACATCATGTTACGTAAAGAGGGTTATGAGGTAACTTGTGCTGAAGATGGGCGACGTGCCTCGGAGCTTCTGCAGAAGAAGAGCTTTGACCTTGTGATCTCAGATCTCCAGATGCCCAACATGACCGGCATGCAACTTCTTCAGTTTGTTCGTGAGAACTATCCAGAAGTGCTCTTCATGATGATCACTGCCTTTGGGACTACAGAGTCTGCGGTTGAGGCGATGAAGCTTGGAGCCTACGACTATCTCACCAAACCATTTAAGATCGATGAAGTTCGGATCATTATTGGTCACGCGTTGCGAAGTCATACCCTTGAGATTGAAAATCGACTGTTAAAGCGTGAGCTTGTAAAAGAGAATACCTTTCAGAACATTGTTGGCAATTCGCCGTCGATGCATCGTGTATTTGACCTCATCCGACGTGTTGCAGATGCACCGACCAACGTCTTGATCACAGGTGAGAGCGGAACTGGGAAAGAGGTGGTTGCAAAGGCCATTCATTACACAGGAGTCCTCAAAGACAAGCCCTTTGTAACCATCAACTGTGGGGCGATTCCAGAAACACTGATGGAATCAGAGATGTTTGGTCATAAAAAGGGCTCCTTCACTGGAGCCGTCGTGGATAAGGCTGGGCTCTTTGAAGTTGCTGATGAAGGGACCCTTTTCCTTGATGAGGTGGGCGAGTTGCCTCTGACGATTCAAGTAAAGTTGCTTCGTGCCATTCAAGAAAGAGTGATCCGACGTGTGGGGGATGTCGAAGATACGAAGGTCAGCGTTCGAATCATTGCAGCAACCAATCGTGAGCTTCAGCAGATGGTTCGCGACGGCAGTTTTCGCCAAGATCTCTACTACAGATTAAATGTGATCAACATTGAACTTCCAGCCCTAAGAGAGCGCAGTGAGGACATACCGTTACTTGTAAAACACTTTATCAAGAAACACTCTTCGAAGCTGGGAAAATCGATCGATCACATCAGTGACGAGGCGATGACGATTCTGAAGGGTTACGACTATCCTGGAAATATCCGAGAACTCGAAAACATCATTGAACGAACGGTCGCCCTTGAAGGTGGCGCATCGATCTTACCTGAAAGTCTGCCTCCTTTTGTGAATACGAAGGGCGGTCGAAAACTTGCTTCAAGCCACGAGATTGAGGTGACCGACGACGGAGTCGACTTAGATAAAGTGATTGGGCAGATTGAAAAGGAGCTCTTGATCAAGGCCATCCACGCCGCTGGCGGCGTTAAAAAAAGGGCGGCAAAGCTCCTTGGGATCACATTTCGCTCCATGCGCTACCGAGTGGAGAAGTACAATCTGGGTAGCGCCACAGACGATGAATTTGATGATGAAGGCTAGCCCCACTGTTTAGCCCCACTGTGGTCCCCAACATTTCCAAGCTCAGTGCCGATTCAATTTGACACAAAGCCCTCACATGCTAGATTAGGTAGCTTTTCCCCGGCATCTATGCTCAGGTCCGGGATACAATGGGCCCACCTCAGTGCTAAGCTATCTGGAGAGATTGGATGCAGTTGCCATCACTTACAATCAGAAATTCGAAGATTGAAACCTGCATCGTACAAGGTGGCATGGGGATTGGACTTTCTGGATTTCGCCTGGCAGGAACGGTGGCACTGGAGGGGGGACTTGGCGTGGTTTCAAGTGCCGCTCTTGACCGAATTGTTGCAGCGCGCGTCGGCAGTAAACGACCTACCCACCCACGAGAAGCTGCCGCCATAGAGATTACGGACGCCAAGAAACTGGGCCATGGACACCCCGTTGGGATCAACATCATGGTGGCGGTGGTCCGCCAATACAGCCATTCGGTCTTAGGTTCGATGGATGGAGGAGTAGATGTGATCATCAGTGGTGCGGGGCTGCCGCTGGCACTTCCTGACATCGTCAAAGATCATATTCGAGCCGATGAAGTGGCCCTTGTCCCCATTGTCTCCTCCGGTCGAGCACTGGATTTGATTTGTCGTCGTTGGAAGCGATCGGGACGTCTGCCAGATGCGGTCGTAGTAGAGGGACCTATGGCTGGAGGCCACGTTGCCTGGCGAACTTTGAAAGATGCCTATGACCCTAAAAATCGTCTAGAAAACCTCGTGGTTGAGGTGATTGAAGAGGCCAAGAGGTGGGGGAATATACCAATCATTGCAGCTGGCGGAATCTACACCCATGATGACATTTGGAAATATCTCGAAGTGGGATGTGCGGGAGTTCAAATGGGGACTCGATTTCTTGCCACACATGAAAGTGGGGCATCTGAAACTTATAAGAAAAAGATATTGGAATGCAAAAAAGAGGACATCATACTTGCTGAAAAAAATGGATCTCCTTGTGGGATGTTGTTTCATGTCATAAAGGACGCCCCGTTTTACGAGGAGGCAGTTGCTCAATTGCGTCCGCCCAACTGCAACAAAGGCTACGTGCTCAGTCGCGATCTTAAGTGCTCTTCGAAGACAGGAACGGAGACTCTCTGCATTTGCAATGGACTTCTCGCTTCGGTTGGCCTTAATCCAGCAGAAAAGGAGCTCTACACCATTGGAGCCAATGGCTACAGAGTGGACCGCATTCTCTCGGTGAAAGAGCTGATGGATGAGCTTAAAGGCACATGAAAGGCAGTGGCAGGCGCCAGACCAGAGGTAGGGCGACTCACTCGTAACGAAAACAATAAGAGATTGACCCCGGCAGGAATCGAACCTGCGACCCTCAGTTTAGGAAACTGATGCTCTATCCTACTGAGCTACGAGGTCATTGGTTAAGGATGTTGGTCATTGCTAACAAATTTCTCAACTGAGTTCAACGTCATTTCTGTTGAGATTCTAACTTTGAAAAGAATCGCTTAAAGACCGCCTGCTCCAGACGCCCCTTTCGTTGTGAAGGGACGGGCATCCGCACCACTAGGTCCACTCGATTGGGGTCGGGAAAGTGCAGGGTGACACGTGGATCGGGATTTGGAGGTTCAATCCCCTTAATGTGACTCATCTGATCCATCGTGATGCGCGCCTCTTCAAGATAGGGGGCACACTCCTCATTGGCAGCTTCAAGGAGCTTGCTCTCAGCCTTCTGCCACTGACCCTCCCTTGGAAACGGAAGTCGAAATGTATGAAGCACATACTTCTGTGCAGAAGTCTCATTAAGAATGGGCGTCGTCAAAAAGAGACAGTTTGGGATCTCAATGGATCTTCCTGTGTATTGATGAAGATCCAGACCTGGGCCGATCTCCAACAGTGTGGTGGTAAAAAATGAGTGATCGATCACATCCCCGTGGAACTGCCCTACCTGGATTCGGTCTCCGAGGTCAAACGGACGAGTGCTGCCTCGGAGCACTCCTCCGAGAAAACAGAGGATGAGCTCTTTGGTTGCAATCACTATGGCAGCTGCAACGGCAACCAGCGAGAAGGCAAAGGTTCTCAGCTCAGTAGCCCAAATGACCACAACACCAATGATCAAAAAGACAAAGAGAAAGTTCTTGATTTGAAAAATCCATTTGCGTCGAATGTCCGCATTGGGTGGTCTCCAACGAGTCAGCGCATTGACCGTCATCCATCTTACAATCCAAAATGAGAGAATTAAAATGAGGGTGCTAATGATGTTGTTGGCCGTCTGAGGATTCATCGTAGACAGAAAATTCATAGCCTAGTTTACTTCAAAGATTGTGGTTTGGACACTGGTGCTTCCGTCGTGGTCTCTCCACATCGAAAAGCCTCGATGAAATTTTGTAAATCGACTTAGGTCCGAGCACAAAGATCTCTACGTTTTATCGGGTAAAAAATCCCTTCGCAATCTGTGTCGCAAAGTTTCCCCAATGGACTGTATGTCTTTGGGCTGGATTCGCCTTTCATGGTATAGAAGATTCTCTTTTGAACCTCTATAATAATCATAGAAAGGATGGAGATTAAGACTATGTCCGCACCCGATCATTTGAAAAGAATCCTCATCGACTCACGAACAAAGGCGGATGAGGTGCTCAAAGCCTCTCACGTCGATTATGAAGTCAAATCTCTCATAAAAGATCTGCTCATATTGGGCGACGCTGCGGAAAAGTCGATGAACGACACGGTCGTCCAATCAGCTGATGCGCGAGTTCTTAAGAAACGTCTTGATTCATTGAAAATGCAGATGAGAAACATGGAACCCGCAATGGAAAAGATGACTCTCTTTAAAGAGCAAATCCTTCCCGTCGTTCAGGAAGAGGTGAAGACGATCACGCAGGCCGCAAATGAGATCCTTGGCCGTCACAAACCAGGCGAGCCCAACTCACGCTGTGCAAGCCTCGTCAAAATTTCTCTCCAATCTCTTGTCACAGCCCTCGCCAAACTCGAATAAGGGTACTAGGTGCCAGGCGTATTTTTCGGAGGCAGTGAATCAATGTATGAAGTTGATTCACTGCCTCCGAAAAATACGCCTGGCACCTATGTCACGTGAAGAACCATCGCCCGGAGTCGCTGGACGTATCTCAATTGATGCCAATGGGAACATCAGCGAAGATTGAGGGTCGAGGTTCCTTCAGTAGACTCGCGCTTCGGCCTGCATGAAGGAGAAGTGAAAGACCGAATTGGGATTTTGGCTGACCGAGGAGAGCTCTTCTTTGGCACTCTGCACAGTCTCTTTGCTGAGTCTTCCATCTTGAATCAACTGATCAGAGGCTGAGAGCATGAGTTCGGTCCACTCGTCGATGTGCTCCTTCCTCTTTGCAGGTTGACGGTTGTCGTAATGCCAAGTGATGATTCGAGTTTCAATCTCCCGAAATCCTAGGGACAAAAGGAGATTCCCCAATTTCATACCGATGAAGGGATCTCCACCAATCTCCAACTGGTAATCGTTGAAGGCCATCCAAAACTGCCAAACGTGGGGCGAGTAAGGGTCGAGAAAGAAAGAGGAGTTCATGACTTCGTTGACCAAGATGCGAGCTCCTGGCTTTAAGACTCTTCGAACCTCCGACAATACTTTGGAGGGATCAGGCATATGTTCTAGAACCCAACACAAAAAAGCACCATCAAAGTTCTTAGACTTAAATCTCATTTGGGAGGCATCCATCTTCTCAAGATGATATCGGCCTGCAGCGTAGGGAATCTTAGAGAGATACTCCTCACACGTTGCCAGTTGTCGATCATTGAGGTCGATGCCTGTTAAACACTCCACATTAGGGAATCGTCGCAACAGGATTTCAGATTGCGCTCCAACACCACAACCCACCTCAAGAAGTTGTGCGGTCTCTGAAAAATTGATGTTTTGATAAACCGAATACTCCGCAAATCGCGCCTGTCTCCTGAGTCGATCCTGCTCTACCTGCGTAAATCCATGGAGATAGGGAAAGTCACTCTTCTTGGTCACGTTCACCTCGATCTATGGGAGCACCTAAATAAAAGTAACGATCAAAAAGATTGTTGTAGCGGCTCCACTTATCTCCATTTTTCATCTCTTGTTCGAAGAATTGAGTCAATGTATTCAACTTACTATCCAAATCATCTGCCATGGAAACCACAAGAGCTTCTAGAGTCTTTGGTCGCTTGGGAGACCCATATTCATACTTTCCATGATGGCTCAAAACCATATGTTTACAGAGGTCCTTGAGTTCACCCGGAAATCCAAGCATCTGGGAACTCTTCTTTTCAATGTACTCTGAACAGAGAACAAGATGGCCGACCATACGACCGCTGTCGGTGTACCGAATCCCGTTGTCAATGGTGAGCTCCCATATCTTTCCCAAATCATGAAAGATCGCACCAAAGATCAAATGATCCTGATTAAGGAGAGAGTACTGTTTGGCTATGGCAAGAACCAATTTGCACAAAGAGACCGTATGTTCCAAAAGTCCACTGATGAAGGCGTGGTGAATCGATTTTGCCGCAGGCCATAGCAAAAGTCTCCGCTTGATCTCAGGATCATGGAGAGTCTCCAGAGTCAGACGCAAAATATGCTCATCACGGATCTGATGAACCATTTGAAGAAGCTCTTCGTACATCTTCTCTGGTTCTTGCACCGAACAGGGAAGAAATTCCCGAATGTCAATCTGCTCACCCGTTGCGCGCTCAATGGTGTGTATGATGAGCTGCTTGCGTCCTTGAAAGATCTGCACATGACCCTTCACGAACACATAATCTCCTGTCTCAAAGGTCTCTTGAAGCTCATCGACACGGTCCCAGATTCGAGCCTCCACCCTACCCGTTCGATCACCAAGCTCTACGCTCATAAACGGCTTTCCCGTCTTACCGACAAGAATCGACTTATCACAAACAAGAAATGGAGAGTGAACCTGTTGTTTGTCTTCAAGATCTTTAACAAATGCTCTTTTCATTTTTCCTCGTTGAGAGTCTCTCTTTTCCATTCTACCTGGAGTGCCGCTTTCTGCCAACATCATACCCCCCTGCAGTGATAGGATTTGTATCGTGAGTCCTTAACAGTAAGTTGGGCTAGCAAAAGTTTATCATCCACATAGGCACCAAAAAAAAATGTTCCTGCCAGAAGCAAGACATGTCGAGAGTCCAAAGTCGTAATCGCAATGCCATCATGCTTCATTACATTGCTGAAATACTCTGTGATCTCCATATAAGTTTCACAACCCCCGCCAAAGGTGGTTCCATCGATCTTTCTGCGCTTTGCATTGCTAAGAAAATAGACATGAGGAGCCTGATTCTTGAGTATTTCACCATTGAGTTCAACTCCAAAAATAAGATTTCCCTCTTTCTCTGTCAGAAAGTCTCGAAAATCAAGTGTCCCACCACCATCACCAAAGACCAGCTCGTGATGCTCTCCGCCCAATACACCTCGAGTCTTTTCAACCAGATAGACTTTGAAGGGCATAAACTTCATAGGGATGTCCACTCGACTCTTCAGTTTCTCACGCTTTTCATTCACTGCCGCATTGCCAAAGGCTTGCAGTGGAGTGTAGAGCCCTTCCAAAATGTCCCACAGTCCAGAAGGGACTCGCGCTTCAGCTGACGTAGAACTCATTGGGTCCGTTCGAAACGTATGGTTTTTGTAGCTCTTGCTCTCCTTGCACCCGACCATAAGTGAAAAAAGAAGTGTGATCAAGAAGATCATCTCTCTATTCATGTCTGAGATCCCCTCCTTCAGCCAAAAGATACTCCTTAAGTCTCAAATAAGGAATGTAGGTGGGAGAAATTTTCAGACCTTTTTCAACTCGGGCCAAAAGTCCAGATCTATTTCCACTTTGAAAATCGATCTCGAAAATTCCATTGGCAGCTTCGAGCGACTGTGGGGAGAGCTCAAAAAGCTTTTTCCAATTTCGATAGGCACAGTCCGACTCCTCCATTCTTACACACTGCCTTGCCATAACGATCAAGGGGAGCTGATAACGATTCGACTTCAGCGCCAGTGAGACTGCTCGGAGTGTCTCACTCTCCTGATTCAACTCGAGAGACATGTAGGCCGACAGTGCCTGAAGAAGCGGATCCTCAGGTGTTTGACTGATCGCCTCTTGAATCATCTTTTGTCCCTCAAGAACACTTTGCGATCGGAAGAGGCAATAGCCATAGAGAGCCTTGATTCTTGGATTTGTGGGGTGGCCATCGAAAATTCTTTTGCACTCTGAGAGCAAGGAACTCCATTCGAGAGGACCCGTGAAAAGAGCGGGATCTTGAAGGTGGAGTGCGGTCCGCTTGGGATCGGAATCAAGAAGCGTGTCCGTGTGGAAGATCACCCTCTGGGTGTTGCCGCGTAAAAACTGGACGTAGGCCTGCAACAAATTGGCTTCTTGAAAATGGTCAGAAAGATAGATCTCTCGTTGAGAGAGCAACTGATCCATCTTCTCCAAATGGACAACCTTTCTTTCCCGTAAATAGAGTCCTATATAGGCCTTGGCCAGCAGCAATGTTGGGATGGAATCGGTCACATGAGCTGCCAAAACACGGGTGAGAATCTCCTCGGCCTCCTTGTACATGGCAAGTGAAATGTAGGTGGCGCCCAAATTGCAAAGTGCGGGATAATAGTTTGAATCGATTTCAAGGGATTTTCGAAAGTGCGTGATGGCCCCCTCAGAGTCCTCATCCATCAAAAGCGTGAGTCCCATATGGTTGTGAGCTGTTCGCACATAAGCTGGTCGAAACTTGGTCGCAAATACCGTATCCAAGGTTCTTCGAACTTTGGTGGTGTCTCTCGTCTGGTTGAGCAGTAGAGGAAGAAACTCCAAATCGATCTCAGTCTGCTTTGGCTTTAATGCGTCACCATGAAGATAGTATTGAAGTGCATCACCATAATTTCCCAACCGCTTCTCTTTGTAGGCAAGATGAATTGCATCTTCATAGCTCAAATCACTCCATTTGGTTTTCTGCTTTCTCGTCATGAAATAAAAGATTGCCAACGCAATCAGTAGCGAAAACAAAAGTGCAAGGACCCACAGACGTCTTGAAAAGAGAGTTAAACGTTGCCGCGACGATTCACCAAGATCGGTGCCATATTGTTTCAATTGAGAGGTTGATCTGTTGTTTGGCGCAGATCGATTTGAGAAAGACTTCTCGGGATCTTTTCCGCTGATGGGAGTAAGTGAAAGTGTCTCTGAAGATTCTGTGTCTGTACCCGTCAATGTTGCTGAAGTCTCCGTCATTGTATCTTCTCTCTGAGGAATTGAGCGACTGGCAACCTCTTTGAGAATCTCAGTAAACTCCGGATGGTTTCGCAGGTAATCCCAACTCTCCAAAGGCTTCGTGACCTCATCAAGCGGGACAATCTGCTTTTGAAGCAATCCATCTCGGATCTGGATCTTGGTGTAGGGTCCAAGAACTCGACCTCCAGTGCGAATCAACCATTTGCTCTCTTTGTTGAGATTCAAAACGTCCAATGAGATGGAGATGTTGTCGAGAATCTCTCCCAAGCAATCCTCACAAATGGCCTGATCATCTTTGGTCAACATGTAGCGATCACCTGATTTCCCTGCACTTTTACAGCAGGAACAGGTTCGTCTCTTTTTGCTTATTGAGATTTCAACTGAGGGCAGCATCATCATCGAACTGTAGAGAGAGATTGAATCACTCGTGCATCCAAGGCACACTTCGCCCTGCTGTTTTAGAAGAAAATCCTCAATGTTGCGACTGCAAATCTTGCATCGTTTCATATAAGTGGCTTCTCTCAACCAAGGTCTTGTTGCGGACAGAGCCCTAATGCTTAAAGTGTCGACAATGAGTCAAAACTAAATTTACACCCAATCGTTGTGCAGATTCAAAGACTTCTTCGTCTTTCAGAGAGCCCCCAGGTTGAATGATCCATTTCACACCACAGCGAGCAAGCCTTTCCACGGAATCGGAGAAAGGAAAGAAGGCATCACTGGCTGCCACAACTTGACTCCAGTCGAGGTCAGGATGGTGCTTCTGTGCTCGACCTATGGACTGCTCAACCGCATCGATCCGATTGACCTGACCCATGCCAAGCCCGACACTTTGCCCACCTTGCACAAGCGCGATCGAATTGCTTTTAAGATAAGCACAAATCTTCCATGCAAGCTCCAAATCGCTTCGGACCGATCCTTGAGGCGTTTGACCCAAACACTCCCAATCCTGGGACCAACTGCCAACATGATCTGAATCTTGAATCAAGTACCCGCCGGCGATCGAACGCACTTCATCGTCATCATCCTTCATCATGAGCTCAGGCCATTCAAGAAGCCTCAAGTTCTTCTTTTTTGAGAGTAATGAAAGGGCCTCTGTGGAAAAGCTGGGGGCCACGACACATTCAAGAAAAATTTCACCAATCTTCTTTGCCATCGCTTCGGTGACCTCTCCGTTGATGGCCACAATCCCCCCAAAAAGACTTACTGGATCAGCGCGAAAAGCCTTTATCAGAGCTACTTCAAGATTGGCTCCTAGTCCCACCCCACAGGGATTGTTGTGTTTTACAGCAACCACACAAGGTTCAGTAAATTCAAGCAGAGCGTTTCGAGCTGCCTCCAAATCAAGAAGATTGTTGTAAGAGAGCACTTTGCCCTGAAGGATCTTGGCCTTTTGCCAACCATTTTGGGATTGAGCGTCTACTCTCCAGGAAGCCTTTTGATGTGGATTTTCACCATATCGCAATGCCATTTGAGGTGGGCTCATCCATTCTGCGATCATCCGATCATACTCTGCAGTCAAACCAAACACCTTGGCTGCAAGAGCACGACGCTCTTCAAGAGATGTCACTCCTTGCTTGGCGATCCATAAATAATCCGAGGGATCACAAACCACCGTGATTCTCTCAAAATTCTTTGCCGCTGCTCGAAGGAGAGTCGGACCTCCAATGTCAATGAATTCAATGAGTTCACGATCAGGTAGAGATTTTTCTTGAGCCATTTGAAATGGATAAAGAGACCCCACGACCAGATCAAATGGAAGAAGTTCCTGCTCCTTAAGAAGTCGAAGATCTTCATCACTGTGGTTTCGTGCCAAAAGAGCCATATGAATTCGTGGATGAAGAGTTCGAACTCGACCATTCATAACCTCTGGAAAACCGGTCTGATCAGAAACTTCATCCACCTTAAAGCCATGATCTCTCAGATGTTTTGCTGTGCCCCCCGTGGAGACAATCCGCAATCCTTTGTCTGCAAAGGGACGTAAAAACTCAACCAACCCCTCTTTTTCTGACACACTAACCAATGCATTTTTAAACATTAAAATGACACCTTTGAAGCAAACATTTTTAAATCATCATTTGTGAGCGAAAGTCCGGCCCCAAGGTATGATGAAAAGTCGCCTGTGTCACTGAGTATATCGTCGGCCCCGCCAACCACATAAAAGCCTTTGAAGAAGTTGTAGGTGACCGAGCTACGAAGATTGGTTGAGCCAAAATCGAAGGCCTCCACACTCAAACGCACCTTCTTTCGGAAGAGGTGGTAGTCAAAACCAACACCCCCGGTGTTCTCAATAAGACCGCCCTTGACCGTCCAGTTGAAAAAATTCTTTGCAAAGAGAGCTGTAAATTTCACCTTATTGAAATAGGTCTTGACCTCACGCGTGGTTGAAGATGATTGACCAGGTGTATCAACCGCCGTCGTGAGATCTGTGTCGACTCGTTCAATCACACCTTTGGGGTCATCCACAACTTGCAATTCATAGTAGCGATCCAGACCTGGTTGTATGCGCACGCCCAGATAAGACTTCGTTAAATTCTGCTGAGCCAAAAACTCAGATCGAAAATCAAGGCGAGTTTCAAGACGGCTCCCAGCATCTATGAATTCATTGACACCTTCAAGAGCGGTGTTGAGCTCCTCCACCGTTTTCTCGTCGTTGACCAGTCGACCAATCGTACCCTCGCCCTTGTTGATCTTTTCTGTGATCTCATCGACATTTTTAAGGGCCGACTCCACCCGCTTGAGACTGGCTGAGAGACCCTTCCACGTTGCACGAAAACCCTCTTCACCCTCATCATTGAGGACCTCATCGAGCGTGCGAGTGACCCCATGGATCTGATCAATGATCTCAGAAACCTTCCCCCTCTTCTCTTCAACCAAACCAGAGAGATTTTCTGTCAGTTTTTCAATATTGCGCACGATTCGACCGGCTGGATGAGAAAGATCCCCATCCTCTGAAAAGGCCGTTTGAATCTGCTCTGAGACTTTAGAAAGAGACTTCACCATTTTGGACACTTCCTGCATCACGGTATCAAGCGAACCATCTGTTGCAACGATGATGATTTGCCCTCCCGGCTCCAAAGGAGAATCCAATTCAGAACCATTTACAATCTCAACATGCTTGTCCCCAAGGATGCCGTCGGATCGAATCTCCACGCGGGCTGTGGATGTGAGAAGAATTCCAGAGCCCAGAGTCAAATCAACGCGAGCCTTCCCGTGGACAAGGGTGATGTCACGGACAACGCCAACCCTAATCCCTGCCATTCGAACTGCGCTGTTTTTGACCAAACCACCTGCATTGTGCACCACGAACCAATATTTTTGAGCTCCACCGAAGATGCTCCCATTCTCGCTGATCTTCATCGAGAGACCGGCAAAGATCGCTGCAGCTGTGATGACGAGAAGACCTACTTTGAGCTCGGTGGATCCAAGCCAACTCATGGTCGAGGAACTCCTTTGTGAATGAACTTTTTGACGAGATCATTCTCGCTCTTCAGAAAATCCTCAGGGGTCCCGCTCAGTAACATCCGTCCATTGTGAATCATCGCAATGAATTCACCAAAGCGAAAGGCTGCCGATAGGTCATGGGTCACAACAATGGTGCTCAAGCCAGGATGATCCTTGTGAGTGGTTACTATTAGATTATCTACCATTTCGGTGCGAATGGGATCTAATCCCGTAGTTGGCTCATCGTAGAGCATGATTTTTGGATCTAAGGCCAACGCACGGGCTAGCCCCACTCTCTTTCTCATACCTCCGCTGAGTTGGCTGGGCAATTTGTCGAAACTGGTGGGACTTAATCCAACCCACTTCAGTCGGGTCTGTGCATGTTCTCGAATCTCTTCTTTGGTCATGTGACGCCGATGTTCCTTTAATGGAAATGAGACGTTTTCAAGTGCAGTCATGTCGTCAAATAGAGCTGCATCTTGAAACAGCACTCCAAATTCCAGACGAAACTCGGTGAGTGCTTTGCCATTGAGTGAAGTGATGTCGCGATCAAGAACGTGAATTTTCCCGGAGCTTGGACGCATCAGACCCAAGATGTGTTTCAACATCACGCTTTTCCCGCTTCCACTAAACCCAATAAGAACACAGATTTTCCCACGTGGAAAAGAGACATTGAGTCCATCAAAAACGTACTCTTTGCCATCAAAGGTTTTTTTTAGATTTTCTATTGAGATCACCGAATCAGAATGCATGCTCTTTGACCTGATAATAGATTCTTACAAGATTCGTCAAAAAATAGTCGCTGACGATGATGAGAACCATGCTTGTGACCACACCCCGATTTGTGGCCTCACCAACCCCCTTGGCTCCACCTTGAGAGAAAAACCCTCGGTAGGTGCAGATGATCGCAAAGAAGACTCCAAAGACAGCCGACTTAAAGAGGCCCTCATTGATGTGTTCAGGTTCGACCAAATCGGCGATCTTTTGCCAAAAGATTCCTGGATCCAGGTCCACCAAATAGATGCAGAGAAAATAGGCACCAAGAATGGCAAGTATGTCAAAGACGATCGTGAGAAGAGGCATAACGATCACAGAGGCAACAATTCGAGGCGCAACGAGATACTGAAGCGGATGGACCCCCATTACATCGAGGGCATCGATCTGTTCGGTCACCCTCATGGTACCGAGACGAGCTGCAATGGAGCCTCCTGCACGTGCCGCTACGATCAATCCTGTCAAAACAGGACCGAGCTCTCGGGTGATCCCCAGAGTAACGGTAGGACCAACCAAATTTTCAGCATTGACGGTGAGAAATCCTAAGTAGATCTCGTAGGCCATGGCCAATCCAGTAAAACCACCTGTGAGAATGATGATGGGCACCGATTTGTTGCCAATGAACTCCATTTGTTCCAGAGTCTCTTTGATGCGAAAGGGCTTTCGAAACCACCAGGCAATTGAGGAGGCGGTAAAAAGAGAGATCTTGCCTGCTTCTTTGATGTTGGACAGAAGGAGCTCCCAAAGATGCAAGATCAGATTGGAGACAGACCAAGATCTATCTCTGTTTTCAATAGGGGATGCAACCACTTCACTCATCGCACACTCTTTTTAAGACCTTTTAACCTGGTTCAAGAATCTTACGAGGTAAACGTTCACTCTGTCCAACGAGAATCTCGTAGGGAATTGTGTCCGCAAGATCGGCGAGTTCTTCACACCGTATGCACTCCGGACCCTGCTGTCCGATCACGACCACCTCTTCAAACAGCTCCATTTTAGACCCACTCTTCATTGATGTCAGGTCGATCAACGTTAAGCCCATACAAACCGTTCCAACTACCGGGACCCGTCGACCTCGAAAAAGCATTGAGGCGCGATTGGACAAAGCTCGACGAAATCCGTCTGAGTAACCGATGCCCACAACTCCAATGAGAGCGTCAGAGGGAGGGGACCATGTCCCGCCATAGGAGACCACCTCTCCTCGTCGAACTTCTCGGATGGCCACCAGACGTGATTTGACCTGCATGACCGGAAGAAGCTCGATCTTAGTCTTAAGATTGGGATGGATGCCATAGAGAGAGAGTCCCGGACGAGAGCCCAATTCTCCTCGCCATCCAGTTTGATCAAGATCTTTTTGGGAACTTCCGTAGTTGATCAGCGCTGCACTGTTGAGGGAGTGAAAGTAGGTAGGACTCAGGTGCGCAGATAGGGCCTCTTGGATCTGATGGAAGCGTCGAATCTGTCGGGCAGTGTGGCCGTCGCTGTGCAGAGCATCTTCTCCCTGAAGAAGATGAGTCGCCACACCTTCGACCTGCAACCAAGATCGCGACTTCAGAAATTTAAGAACATTTGGAATTTCGTTTTCGTCAAATCCAAGTCGATTCATACCCGTATTGAACTTCAGATGGATCTTCATGTTCTGACGTCCTAGAGCATCCAGTGCCGTAAGTTGATCCATACAGTGGACCACGGGTGTGAGATCAAACTGGCGCAAGATCTCAACTTGGCTCCTCTCAAATGATCCAAAGGTCAAGATCGGAAGACGGATTCCACCATTTCGCAGTTCGATGCCCTCTTCAAGAAGATTGACTCCAACTTGCTTGGCCCCAAACTCTTCAAGGGCTCTTGTGATCACCAAAGCTCCGTGACCATAGCCATTGGCCTTCACCATGGGACAAAAGAAATTGGACGTCCCAGAGATTCTTCTCAGAAGTTGAAAATTCTTTTTCAAGTTCGAAAGAGAGAGCTCAATGAAAGCGGGACGTAGTTCTGGAGTCACAGCCTCTCTTTATAAGACGTAGAAAGCGATGGCTCAATCACAAAATCAGGTGTAAAACTCGAAGGCGGACGGGCCTGACAGACGCGGTTGCCACCAACCTGTTTGACTTGATCAAGGGCTTCAAATGAGAGCCTCATAAGATGGGTTGCATCATGACTGAGAGCGGGATATTCACAGACTCCTACACTGAGACTCATCTTCCCTCCAGGAAGCGTGTGCGCATGGGGCCACTTCGTGGCAGAAAAGATCCGCCTGAGCTTTTCTGCCTTGAGCGCAGCACCTCTTTTGTTTGTATGTGGAAGCAAGAGACCCCACTGATTCTCGCCAAATCGACCCACGAGATCGGTTGGACGACTGGTCTGAAAAACCATCGTTGTGAGGATTTTACACATTTCATCGCTCAATCGCTTTCCCTTAAGTGCAAGAAACTCGTCCCACTGATCAATCTCAAAGGTTACAAGCGACACTGGCATCTTAATCCGCCGCGATCGACTCACCTCAGCCTCAATGCGATGAATGAAGGCCGTTCGATGGTAGGCTCGACTGACGGGATCAAGTTGATTAAGATCATGAAGAATCTTTTGGTGAGAGATCATACGATAAGAGAGTGCAACTGCATCGAGATAGAGCTTCAACTTTTCGGTCTGAGAGGTAGATTCGGCAAAAAGCCAAAGGCCGCGAATGGCTCCATCTTCTTCCAAAGTGAAAGTCGAACACTCTTTCGAACCTAAAAGCCTCTGCACCAGTTTGCCAAACTGATCCAAAGAGCGAGGTTCGCGTAAAATTCTCTCTTGATCTCGAGGTGAATGTCCATCCAGTTTAAGTCCAACTCCTCGAATCTGTTCCAAGGAGATGGCAGCACTGCGATAGCACACCAGTGATGAGAAGGCTGGAAGATACTTGAGGTAGATGACAGGCTTATCCTCAAGAAGTTCACTTAGATATCCGACGCTCATCTCAATGAGTGCATCATGACTTGTGGGCTTGATCACCTCTTCAAAGAAACTTGAAAGATGCCCAAGCTCGAGATCTGAAAGTCTTACTCTTGGTTTGATCTCCAAAGCTGGTTCGGCAACACTCTCAGAACCCTTGGGAGACTTGTTGACCGTTTCGAGAAGCTGCTCATTTTCGTAGTAAAAGTAGAGGGTTTGCACCGCTTGGTTCACAATGTGAGTCACCTCCCGACTTGAAATTCCATCTGGATTTCGAGAGATGGACCCATAAAGTTCCAACGAGAGACCCCCTAGACGAGAAAGGAGATCGTGAAATGACGCTCCCTTTTCAAGACGTGAAATGATGAGGGTCTCCGGGTGGAGAGAGCTAAGCTTTTTGCAAAACGGGTGTGGAGTATCTTTTTCCCAAAGCCAGTCGGTGATGAGTATATGGGGAGGGGTTTTCTCAATTTGCTTTAGAGCCTCCTCAAAATTGGGGTAGGTTTCAGTTTGATATCCCTCTCTTTCCAGAACAAGGGCGATTTTCGACACCACGTCAATGTCAGAGTCTCCAATGCCAATGAGGAACTGATTTCGATGCTCTTTTGGGAATCTAGTGATCATGAGGAACTCCCACTTTAGGTTTACGAATTTGAACCTTGAATGGCGATGATTTCTTAGGCGCAACTTGAGCCTTAGGGTTGACCATTTGTTCTACAAGTTGGTTGAGCATGACTTCGAGATCTTCTTCGTCATCTTGAATTCCCTCTCTCCTTTGAGAACTGGAATCCAATGAATCATGATTTGAAGAGCTCATCTCATTTGCACTTTGAGCCTCGTTAGAAATTGCAGATTCTGTCGTTGGACTCCCAAGATGGTCTCTCTTTCGATCTTCCTTTTGGTCGTCCGTAAAGAGAAGGTCCGGGAGGTCAAAACTGAGAGATTCTGGAAGAGCAGCCAATTTGTGCCTCTCCTCCTTGACTGTTGGCCCATGAAGGCCATCGATTTCGATCCGACCTTCACTCGGGGGCTCAAAAGCATCGGCCCCCTCTTGTTGGTCATCCCCCTCCTCGATCCCACGGATGGGAGTTGCTGAATTCCACCTAAACCAAAAGGAGAGGAGAAAGGAGATCACATAGCTAAAAAGGATCATTGCGAGAGCCACAACAAACAGATTGGCCAAAAGATCCGAGTTCAACCCGTAGCCACCATCTTTTGAAGTGGTCAGCACTGCATAGAGGTTTGTGTTTGGAATGCGCTGAGAGGCTCCAAGAACAGGTCTGTTGGAGAGATCATAGTGCTCTTTTGCTGATTTGGAGGGATCCTCTTGGTGAAGTACAGCCTTTACGACCGTGTGCTCAGTGAGTAGATTTCCAAAATAACGTGTCGTCGGATGGGCAACCACAAATCCACTCTCATTGATGATAAAACCTGTGTCGGTTGAACCTTTGTAAGAGACCATGAGGTCGTTGAACAAATGAGAGTCCGAGATTGCAACCAGCGTGCCTCGAGAGTCTTGAATTCGAACTGCAAAGCTGAGTGCAAAAAGTGCCTCTCCAGAAGGGGCACTCAAGCGCTCCAGTGTAAATCCATTCTCCATGCGCTCATTGTAGCTCACGCTTTGAAGCAAAGATTTTGTGTAGTTTAAATCCCAACTCATTTGGTCGGCCTTTTCATTTTGAAGAATCCACTTTGCTTGCCACTGATCTTTCTCAAAGACCACAAGCGCCACCCAACCAAAGGGAGCCATTCGATCGTCGATTTGAAAATCTTTCATCGTTTGCCGAAACTCCTTGGTCCCCGAAAAGGAGTTTCGAAATGAGGCCAGTTCCACTAGATGGGCCTTAAAGAGCTCCAGACGTTGATCGGCAACTTGGGCAAGAAGCAGAGATTGTCGGTTGAGGGAATCGTTGGTGAGTTGCGAAATCGCAACCTCTGACAAGCTTTTTTGACGAATAGCTAGGACCAAGGCCATAGTGACCACAAGAAGTGTGGCAAAGAGAAATATTTTGGAGTGGTTCGTCAAACGAGAGAATCTCTGAAAAAAGGTCTTCATTCCTACCTTCCTTGGTCAATGCCATCCTGTCATCAGTATGAGATGGGACAACAGAGGCGTAAATCAGCTCACATTTACGATTCTAACGTCTAATTCCAATAAGTCATAGACAAGACCTCGATTTTGATGCATAACACAGCGCACAAGCTCATCGTTGAGCAGGAACGCCACTGCGAGATGGAGCCTTAGGTCGTGGAGGAAGATGTGAATCAAGTTGGTGAAAACCAGGAATCACTGCGTACAGACTTTTTAGTCGTTGGGACTGGTCTTGCGGGGATGAGTTTTGCGCTCCGGATGGCCGACTTTGGTCATGTCACCCTTCTTTCAAAGAAGAGGGCCGATGAGTCCAACACGAAATTGGCTCAAGGTGGTATCTCTGCAGTGGGACTTACGTCGGACAGTTTTGACCAACATGTTGAAGATACACTCATTGCCGGCGCGGGTCTTTGTCGAAAGCAAGTTGTGGAGGCGATTGTCCATCAAGCGCCCAACTGCATCGATGACCTAAGAAAATGGGGCGTGGTTTTCGATTCAGAACTTACCACTGAGGGGGGCCACACTCAGCGGCGAGTCTATCACGTTCAAGATCACACTGGACTTGCCGTCCAGGAGGCTCTTCATCGTAGAGTGTTGGAACATCCCAACATAGAGGTATTGGAAAACACCTTTGCAATCGATCTCATCACCTCTCGAAAGGTTCATCCACACTCTGTTGAACCCCTAAGGTGTTTTGGCATTTATGCTTTAAACCTTGCCTCTGGCAGAGTCTTGACCATTCAAGCAAAGGTGACCGCATTGGCGACCGGTGGCGCAGGAAAGGCCTACCTCTACACCTCCAACTGGAGCGGAGCCACGGGCGACGGCATTGCCATGGCCTGTCGTGCAGGCGCCCGTGTCACCAATCTTGAGTTCATGCAGTTTCACCCAACCTGTCTCTTTCACCCTTCGGCAAGAAACTTTCTTATTTCGGAAGCTCTACGAGGAGAGGGTGCGAAGCTTGTGGACCAAAAGGGTGTGACCTTTATGAAAAGGTATCATCCCAAAGGGAGCCTTGCCCCTCGTGACATTGTGGCGCGATCCATCGACAATGAGATGAAATTGACTGGAGCGGAATGCGTTTTTCTCGACATCACTCATAAATCCAAAGATTTTCTGCAGACCCATTTTCCTGTGATCTATGAGCGATGTGCAGGCTTGGGAATCTCGATGGATAAGGAACCCATTCCGGTCGTTCCTGCGGCCCACTATCTGTGTGGAGGGGTCTTAACTGACCTTCATGGACGTACAGAAATTGAGGGACTCTTTGTATTTGGAGAGAGTGGTTGCACGGGTTTGCACGGAGCCAATCGCCTGGCTTCAAACTCCCTTTTGGAATGTCTGGCGATTCCACAAAATGGAGCGCAGTGGATTCGAACCCATGCCGATCAATACCTCCTTCATGATGTGGAGATCCCCGGATGGATCTACTATGGAAATCAGGACAAGGATGAGATGATTGTGATTCGGCACATGTGGGATGAGATCCGACAACTGATGTGGAACTACGTGGGAATTGTGAGGTCCAACCGACGTCTTTTTCGTGCCCAGAAGAGACTGGAGAACATCAACTCAGAGATTTCGGAGTACTACTGGAATTTTGCCCTCCACCCTGACATCTTGGAACTTCGCAACATCGCAACCGTGGCCGAGTTGACCGTTCGCTGTGCGCTTTTGCGAAAGGAGTCACGCGGAATTCACTTTAACATTGATTTTCCAGAGACGGACGAAGGCACTCTTCCTATGGACACTGTTCTGTAGTTAGGGGCTGTCCGGTAATTCGCTTTTTGATCGATTTTGATAAGTTTTTCTTATACCGAGGCGGGCCGACGAAGGGCTAGCCAGAGGCGCTAACTCTCTCTTGGGAGCCTTCTGCCCCGCCCCCAGCAGGAGCACGAATCATGATTCCAAACCCAAAATAGAGAGCTGTCCCCGGATTGAGGTTGAACTTCATGTCGGAACGAAACCAGACATCACCACCAATGTGAGCAAGAATTCCTGTCCCCACGTGTCCACCTGCAACGAAAATAGTGGTAGGAGCGATGGCCGGATAGGTATATTGATGACCGTCCGCCCCCAGATAAAAAATTCCTGTGAGATCCTCAAATCGGAGATCACCACGAAGGCTGACGGACGCCGCCATATACTCAATTCCTTCGCCACGTCCAGAGAGCAAACTGATTTCCAGCCGTCCACGAGAGGTGGGCCATCCAAAGCGAGGACCCCAACTCATGAGAATTTCATCCATTCCTTCAATCAAATTGGGAAGCAGAGGGCCTGTGTGCAGACTCCATTCGATCCCATAGTTCTTGATCTTTTCCTCTTCTTGCTCGCCCTCAGCCGGTTCTTGGCCTTGGGCAAGATGAAATTCAAACAGGAGAACAAAAATTACTGCAAAGCACTTCATTTCTTTATCTATTCCTTAATTCTCACCTCTTTTCGGTCTTTTATCTCACCGATTTGAGTCAAAATCATCGGTTCAGCTCCAAGTTGGACCACAGAGACTGTGGTAACTAGTGCCTGGGCCTTTGTCGGAGAGAGTGAATGAAATCTTCGAGCTTGCCCACCCGCTGTTTTTCATGAATCATAGGGAACAAAGACCACGCTTCTGTCGACATCAAGAGCCGAGCAAGAGCGTGGTGTTAGAAAAAGATCGAAGAGCAGAAGTGGTTATGTAGTGCCAGGCGCGAAACCTGCTTTCGAGCGAATTTCCATAAGTTTTTCTTATACCGAGGCGGGCCGACGAAGGGCTAGCCAGGGGCGCTAACTCGAGGAGGCTCAACGAAGGTATAAGGAAAACTTATGGTGAATTCGCCGAAATGAGGTTTCGCGCCAGGCACTATGTATCAACGTATGGAAGGGGCCTTTTTAGGCCATGATCAACTGGACCTCTACTATCAATCGTGGGTGCCTCAAAAGAGTGAGGGCACGCTCATCATCACTCATGGATTGGGCGAACACTCAGAATCTTATGTCGATTTTATCGAGTCTCTTAAGGATCCGAAGTGGCTCATTCACGGCTGGGATTTACGCGGGCATGGGCGTTCGGAGGGAAAAAGAGGAGTCGTAGGAAGTTTTTCAGACTACATCAAGGACATGGAGTGTTTCGTTCGTTCGCTGAGAGAAACCAAAAGTATCCACGGCCCACTCTTACTTCTCGGCCATTCCATGGGCGGATTGATCACCCTAAAGTATGTGATGGAACGAGGGGATGAAACCATACAGGCGATCTGTTTGAACGCCCCTGCTTTGGGAGTGTCCATGGAAGTGCCTAAGATCAAGGAGCAGGCTTCCCACATACTTGCAAAATATCTTCCGTGGCTGACTCTCTCCAATGGAATTGATTATCACGATTTGACCCATTTTGAAGAGTTGGTTGCAGCCTATGAGGCTGATCCACTTCGCCACGATCGAATCTCTGCGCAGCTCTATTTGGGAATGGTTGAGTCCATGGAGTGGGTCTTTGAGAGAGCAAACCTGATCAAACTCCCTATTTTGTTTCAACTCGCCGGTGAAGATCGAATTGTCTCCACCAAAAGGTCAGAACAATTCTTTGACCTGATTGCTTCTCAAGTGAAACACAAGTACCTTTATGAGAGGAGCTATCATCAGATCTTTAACGACATTTGCAAGGAAGAGGCGACCGCCGACTTCGAAAGGTTCATTCGTAACTATGTTTAGAGTCTTGATTTTAGGTATGATCGTTGGTGCATGCGCTACGTCCAGTCAAAGTCCCAAAAGTGATGAATATCTACGTGTGATCGAAGAGACCACAGAGTCTCAAATTCAATATGACGGCCTTGCCAACACCATGGACCTACACGCAACTCTTTTGAACTCGCATCTTCGAAATCTGCAACTCGAATTAAAATCCTACAACCTCAAATGGGATGAGCCAACTCGAAAAAAAGAGGAGGAGAAAGACATACAATTTCGAAACGCCTCCACAGAGGTCTTTCTGAGTTTCTTTACCCCTAACCGCAAACACAACAACTTGGCCAATAGGAAATCGCTTTGGAAGGTCTTTCTTGATGTTGATGGGCATCGATACACGGCGGACCTCACGGAGGACCGAACAGTTGTTGAGGAGCTTCAGCAATTTTACCCCTATCACAGCCGCTGGAGCACTCCCTACGTTGCTCGCTTCTCTGTTCCAACCTCTGCAACTGAGGCCAACTCGGCCACTTTGATCGTAACGGGAAATCTTGGAAGTGCTTCCGTCGTCTTTTCACCAAACAGGGACTCTGTCACTCCTTAAATCCCACCATTTAGTGTCTGGCGCGAAACCTCATTCCGGTGAATTTGTCATAGGTTTTTCAAAAGAATAGAGTTCCAACCACAGACCATTTGTTCACATAGTCATTATAGACTGCCACATGCCAACTCTCACCTCGACCTATACCGATGCCCCACCACAGATCATCATTGCGATTCGCATTGGCCTCATCATTGACGTAAAGATCATAAGAAACGGTAACTGCCAAAAAATCAAACCGAAGCGCAATCCCTGGTGTTACTAGAATAACGTCATCACTTAGAGCCGAATTCTCAAAATCAAGCTTCGAAGCATCGAGCGACAAGGTAAACTGAGAACTGACCAATGAATATCCGACTCCCAAGGCAGAGAGGTTGTTGTTTTCACCTTCAGGATCTTGAAATTCGGCGAGAAGACCGATCCGGTGAGTTCCATTGGGGCTCAAAAGAAATCCAACAGAATAGACTCGATTTCGAAAACGAAACCCTATGCCAAAATCACCCAACTCAATTCCAAGAGCCCCGGTCACACTCTCTGTGCAAGCATCACAGGATTTGTAGTAACCAACTCCTACACCATAGGTGCCATTTCCAATTCCAAGTTCCGCCCCGTAACCTGTCGTGTTTGAACTTGTGCTGCTCTCCCCAGTGTCATAAAGTGCAGAAACCCAGATCTCCTTTTGGTAGATGATTCCCACAGGGTTTTCAAAGGTAAAACCATTTGAGTAGTTGATCGAAGAGGTCGAGGAGGGTGAGGAGATTCCTTGC
This sequence comes from Pseudomonadota bacterium, assembly GCA_014584465.1. GTDB lineage: Bacteria > Bdellovibrionota > Bdellovibrionia > Bdellovibrionales > JACTMU01 > JACTMU01. Next base: position 43,760 of record JACTMU010000075.1, read on the forward strand.
GCAATTCCCAATAACTGCGAGTTATTTGAGGATTCACCGTAAACGACCAGTGGCACGAAAAAAGGAAGCAAGGCAAAGAGAGTTCTTATCATGTTCGACACCTCCAAGAAGATCCCTTCTATTTTCAACGCGAAATTCGATTGAAAAAATAGGGTATAGATCCGCATAACATAGATTGTCATGCGAAAGAACCTCGGTCAATGAGAGGATTTTAACTCGGATCCCAATTCAGAAATGGAGAAAATATCCTCCAAGGCGGGTGCTAAGATCTTGGGCCAGTCTCCATTCACTGTCAGTCTCTTCCCGTGCCATTTAAGATGCCTGTTGGAGAGGGCCTTTGAAACTTGCAGTCCCTCTTGAACTCCCTTCCTACTTTTAAAGAGAAAAAAATGAGCATTCTGTTGAATCTTCAGCGGAACTCTAATTTCAGATTCTCATGTTACTGGGAGTCGCGCTCAAAAAATAGGGTGCCGACTCGAGAAACGTGATCTAGGAGATTCTTGTTTTCGATCTTATGATGCAATGAAAGATCTATCTTGTATGGTAGCAAAAGATCGTCCAACTCATTTTCCAATTTGAGAAGATCCGACGTCATCAAATCTGGTCCTACCACCATGAGATCAATGTCAGAACCAGGCTTGAAATTTCCCATCGCTCGAGATCCATAAAGGACTACTTTTTCTATATTGGTGTGCTTTTGAAAAATTGAGTTGATTTTTTGAATCACCTGATCCGTCAGGCCGAATGAAACCGCAATATTCACTTTGCCTTCAAACTTACCATAGTGGATTTTAAATCTTGAAATAATGGAAAATAGACATTGATCGTCCTATCGACAATATCGTCCGCAGTCGACTGATTGTAGGTGTGTGTTGTTTGGTTTCGGCTCTTAATCATTTCCATCCACTGGGTCTGTAAATTCCTAACTCTTTGCAAAGTCCATTTGCACAGTAGATGTTTTCAATTAAAAAATCAAAGCGATTCCAATTGAGACAGAAAAATTTTTCAATCTTAATCATTTTTAACTGCTTGAAATTACTTGGCTTCCCTATCTCATAGAGAGAATTCCCAAAGTGGAGCATTGCCCTGCATAAAGTTTTCAGAGGGCCCGCCGAAAGTATGGGTGCGTTTCTACGCGAAATGGTTCGTGTAGGAAACAAAGAGTTTATTAACTAAAAGACAAACAAAGAAATTTGTTTGAAAGGAGAAGAACAAGTGAAAAGACAAAGACCGTTGATTCAACTTTTGCTTGCTTCGAGTGCCATAGCTCTTACAGCATGTAGTGCTCAAGTAAGTGACAACTCTGGAGGTGGAGGCGGCGGAGGTGGATCCTCTGTTCAGTTCAGCTTCCCAAGCAGCGTTGATGTCCTCAAAGTCGATACCGCTTCACAAAGCAGTATCAGTTCGTTAGCCTACAGTGACGCAGGCACAGACTACAGCAACCAACCTCAGCATTTCCGTGTTAACCATCCAGTGGGAGAGGCTCTCTCTACCACATCGGAGATCACCTGCTTCATTGGGCAGTTGGCCATCGACCAGATGTGGGATGAGACTAAGCTTCCAAGAGTCTACCTCGTGGGAGTGGACGAAAAGAAATGCAACAGCAGTTCAGGACAACCGTCCCAGGGAGCCTCAACCGGAGGGGATGGCGGATCTAGCGCCGCAGCTCAGCTTACGATGGTCACTGTACGCCTGAGTCGCGAAGCAACTGGTGGCTATCCGCGTGCGGAGATTTGGTTCAACGAAGCTGACGGTCCCGGTGGCCAACCCATGGAGATTCGGGCAAGCATCGATGTGACCACAGAGCCCTCCGATGCAAAACCTTATGGCGGATTTGATCTCGCCTTTGGAATGTATATGAGTGGAGTCATGGGCGGAGGAGGACAGCTCATCAGTAGTGCAAGTGCGAGCAGCGCGATCGCTTTTACCTTTTATGAGAGCTTCTCCGAGCAAGGCCAGTCCGCAGTCAAAGGTGCCTCTGTTGCAATGGACGCCGATGGAAGCAACTTGAAAGCGGCCATCGAATCCTCGAATCCTTGGGAGGGTAACTCTGCATGGGTTGTGGCCTCCAATGCGACCAACATCAAAGCCAATAGCAAGACCTCCGGTAATGCTGCGGCAGGAAGCGTTTCAGAAGTGGACCTCAATGGCGGAAAGTGTCTGAATAAGGCAAGTTTTAAGTATCGGGTGCACGGGTATGGACTCTACACAGAAGCCGACGGAGAGAAGGTGACACTCAATACAGGAGTCTCTTGTCAGTATACAGACTCTTCAAGTGCAAGCCGCCACTGTCACATCGGTCGCTATGGAGCATGGTTTGACCGTGAGAGTGATGGCACCGAACATACTTTTGCAAATGGTGACACCGTCACCCAGCAGGCTTGGGGCTCAGATGCCGCAAACAATGGCCGCACGCTGACCCTTTTCGTTTCGGAAGGGAAGCTCATGAAGTATGAAGTCAAAAGCTACACTTTAAGTGAAATTGAGGGTATGGACATCCGCTATTGGGACAACTCCAGTAACGCTGAGTTTATAGTTCAGTATCGAACGGACCTCAATAACAATACAGCTGGATTCTATAAAATTGCAACAATGAGTTGGAGCAACAACGGTCCACCATCTAAGACTGAACTCACGACAGATGCCTCGACACGACTTCTCTCATTTTCCAACGGCGAATGGGTTTGGTTCTGGTCTGATGCCATGGGTGGAATGACCTACATTGGTGGTGCATCCAACATCACAGCTCGCGCAGAAACCATGATAGGAATTGGTCATAGCGACTTTGGGGGAGGAAATCTTCAACTCAAGTGTCTAGGCCGCTGCCTCAAATATGTAAGTGGTGGGCTTACCAGCACTGACTTCGGCTCATGGAATGGTGCCTATGAGACCGATCCCACAACGAAGAGTGAGGCCTTCGACTACATTGTGGATGGATCTAATCTTGCGCTCTACAAGGGAACCAGCGTCGGAACAAATCAGATCACTGTCTCGTCCAGTTCCGCTTATGACAACACAATGTACAGCTGGGGTGTAGAATCGGGTGCCATGATAACATCGACCGCTTATGGTGATTTGACCGATCTATGGGACATCTACAATCAGCAGGGTGCAACCTACTACCAATACCGTATGGGTCCCAACAATTGGGATAAGACCATTCTTGTCTCGGCGGACGGCGGAACAACCTACCTGAGCTTTGATGAACCCATTGGTTTTGACTACACTCACGCCACAGCCAATGATCGAAACGGTGATTCCAAGTACAACGGTAAAAAGTTCTATCTTCGCTATCATGGCGAGGGGCATATGGAGGGATTCCCTTGGGTTGATGTCGACCGCGACGGCGATGGTCAGTCCGATATGTGGTTCCCGGAGATTTCGCTCAATGATGACATCCAACTCGTCAACAACTCGGTCAACTATCGAATCAAAGCGATGTACGGGGATTTGACGTTGCCGGCCGTAGCCGATGAGCAATGTGCAAGTCTCTCCCTTGCTCTTCCAGATTCTGCGGTTCCAACCTCAGCTTCGCGCACACCTTCGAACAACTCAACGTCGAAACCCGACCACGCTGGCTGCCAATATGACAGCGTTTCGGAGACGGCCTCTGCCGAGTGTTCGTAAGGACTCATCTTCGTAGGAAAGGGGGTCACTCAAGTTGATCTCCTCAACAAAATTCGAAACAGACCCTTCGCGGCTCCTGCTCAAACAGGAGCCGCTCTTTTTTGTCGCTCCCACGAAAAGTTTTCAATCGTCACAAGAACCATTTACCCTTGCAGCGATTTCTGATAGAACCAGCGTCGGAGGATCGGAAAATGAGACGAACTTTACTTATTACCCTTGCAATGGGTCTTGTATCCCTGTTTTTTTTACAAATTTCATCAGCCGAAGATTTTGTGGTCATGGCTGAGTGCACAGGAAAGAGTCTTGACCAAAGGAGCAATATTGAAGCTGTGATCTTTCAACACACTCAAGCTCGATATGGCACGATTTTTCTTTCAGAAAAGAGCGGTACGGACACGATTTATCGAATGAGCATCACCGACATCTCCTACCACGACAGTGATGGTGGCTATCCCCACGTGCACAACAACAACTTTGGCATGGATTTTTGGATCTCGGATGAAGACCCCTCTTACGTCCAAGTCACCGTGGGTGGGAAGGCCTTCACAAACGACCTTAAATGTTTGTACCGCTCAATTTAGCGCGCGGTACGAGCTGACCCAATGTCCATCTAGTGCCTGGCGTGAAATCTGCTTTCGAGCGAATTTCCATAGTTTTTTTCACTCAATTGCGCAAATGTCCCTTGTTTCATGAACTGATTTCTGACCACAAGTGCAGCATCTCGTCCCTCAGGCCTTGAGATCAGACGATCTCCAAAACTCTTTATTTTCAACTCTAAATTCAAATCAGACTCCTAATTCCAATAAAGGTCACCCAATCACTATAACATCCTAGAAAATCAGGATTCAACTCCTTTCGAATCCAGATCCAGACTGAAATCAATTTGGGATCTGGTTGAAGAAGTAGGGGACCACACCAAGAGCAATCATGGCCAAGGTTGCAAGAGAAAGGGTAAGTTTTGCAGAAAGCCCCATGCCCCGATCGGCCGCATCGGCCGCATTGGCCACACCCTCGGGGGCCCCAATGTACATCTGTCGGACCACTCGAAGGTAATAGTAGAGTGAGATCGTTGAGTTGACCGCGGCGGCAAAGACCAACCAATGGTAACCCTGCTCTGAGGCTACGCTGAAGAGAAAGAACTTCCCTACAAAACCTGAAAGTGGCGGAATCCCCGCCAAGCTAAAAAGAGAGAGCATCATGGTCAGTGCCAACAGTGGATGGGTCTTGGACAGCCCTCGGTAGTCGGAGATCCGTATCTTCTTCAAATGTTGCTCCACAAAGATCACCACTCCAAAAGCCACAAGGTTCGTGATGACGTAGACGAGAAGATAAAATAGAACGGCTCGCTGCCCATTTCCCGTAGATCCTAGAAATCCCATGAGAATGTAGCCAGCCTGCGAAATCGCGCTAAAGGCCATGAAGCGTTTGATGTTGTTTTGAACGATGGCCACCAGATTTCCCAGAGTCATGGTGACCACAGAGAGAACAGCGATCAAGAGATCCGAATGGGGCACGTGGTGGACTAAAATACGGGAGTAAAGTTGAAAAAAGAGGACCACTCCCACCATCTTGGAAGCAGTTGAAAGATAGGCGGTCACCACCGTGGGTGCACCCTCATAGACATCGGGTGCCCACATGTGAAAGGGAACCAGTGTGAGTTTAAATCCAAGTCCCGCGACAATCAGTGCAGAGGCCAAAACCAGCGCAGGAGAAAAGGACAAAGCTCCCGCCAAATTCACAAGCGAAGTTTCACCTGTAAGTCCATAGAGCAGCGTCAAACCATAGAGCATAAAGACTGAGGCAAGTGCCCCATACATCAGATACTTAAGCCCGGCCTCCTTGGAGACCCGACAACCCTTCCAAGCAGTGAGTGCAAATAGAGGCATTGTAGTAAGTTCCAGACTCACGTAGAGAGTCACCATATCCTGAGCTGAAACCAAAAAGAGCATTCCCACCAACGACAATAGAAATACAAGAAGAAACTCCCCAACATCTCGCTTAAAATCTCCACAAATGCCAACCACCATAAAGGCTGCAATGAGAAAGATCAGTTTGAACCACCAGATCACGGGATCCATCACAAAGCGCCCCTCAAAATGGTATCCACTTTCGGGAATGACACAAAGAGCAAGAGCACTGAGCAGAATCCCAAAGAGAGCTCCTGAAAAGAGAAGCTTTCGATTCTCCTCCTTTTGGATGAATAGATCCAAAAGAAAAATGGTCAGCGCAGTGAACATGAGAACAATTTCAGGAAGCAACAGCATAGATCAACCTCTCGATAAACGGCTTCAAAGGTCCCTCGATCAAGTCAATCAACGCAAAGGGCATCACGCCGACCACAATCAGAGTGGCAATCAAAATTCCGGTAGAAAGTTTCTCTGCCCATGTTGCATGCGGAAGATCTTCAAACTCTATGTGGGTCAAGGGCCCTTGAAAAACTGCTCCCAAACCCCTCAGTACATAGACCGCAGTCACCACAATGGAAGTTGTTGCAAGGATCGTCAAGATCCTCATGGTCACGGGGGAGTGCCACGAATTTCCAAAAAATCCACCCATAAAGACGTGAGACTCTGCCACAAATCCTGAAAGTCCCGGAAGTCCCAGTGAGGCAAGCCCCCCTATGTAGAAGGCAACCGCAAACCAAGGAAGAGAGGCCCCAAGTCCCCCCATCTCCGGAATCATTCGTGTGTGGGTTCGCCCATAGACCATACCGATCAAAGCAAAAAAGAGGGCCGTCATCACCCCATGGCTGAACATCTGCAGAACCGCCCCTTTGAGACCAATGAGATTTAAAGTGACCAGTCCAAAGAGAACAAAACCGCAATGGCTCACCGAAGAGTAGGCTGTGAAGTATTTAAGATCTTTTTGGCGAATGGCTCCGAAGGCTCCGTAGACAATGTTCACCGTTGCCAAAATCAAAAAGAGCGGGGCCCAATCGATCGCGCCTTGAGGCAACAGATAGATGGCCACTCGCAAAATCCCGTAACCACCAAGCTTCATCAGCACTCCTGCATGAAGCATCGACACCGCAGTTGGGGCTGAGGCGTGGCCATCGGGAGACCAGGTGTGAAAGGGAAAAAGGGCACCCAGAACTCCAAATCCCAGAAAGAGGAGTGGATAGACCCAATATTGAAACTCTTTTGGAAAGTTCACCTCACCAAGCCTCAGAAGATCAAATGTTCCAAGAGTGGCCTGGTGATAGATGGCCAAGATTCCCACCAAAATAAAAGCCGATCCCACCATCAACATGAGCGTGAGCTTCATGGCCGAGTACTCTTTTTTGCCTGTCCCCCAAATTCCAATAAGAAGATACATCGGCAGCACTGCCACCTCATAAAAGACAAAAAAGAGGAAGAGATCAAATGAGACAAAGACCCCAAAGACACCCGTCACCAACACCAACAGGAGAGCAAAAAACTCTTTCACGCGATTTTGAAGTTCCCAACTGGCCAAGACCCCAGTGAAGATGACCAATGAGGTGAGCACCACCATCGCTACGGAAATCCCGTCGACACCCACAAAGTAATCCACACCCATCAAAGAGAACCAAGGAGTGCGCTCCACAAGATAGAGTTTGCTCGTCAAACTCTGGGAAGTGACTGAAAGGTCAGTGGAAAAATCCATCCAAAAGAGATAAGTCATCCAGCCCGTCAAAACCAGATGGATGCCCGTTCCAATGAGTGCAATCCAACGACTCCTCTGCCAGCGCGCTCCCGGAAAGAGCACCAAAGCCACAGCGGTCATCAGTGGTAAGAAGACAATCCAACTCAATAAACCCATTGTTTCTGAACTCCCCTACGACCTCATGGTCATCACAAAAAAAAGAAGAAGCGCACCCAATACAAAGATCATGCTGTAGGTGTGTGTCTGACCAGTCTGCAGATATCTTAAGAGCGACCCCAAACGTGTGGTGACCCACGCCATCAGATTCATAAAACCATCCACCACATGGCGATCAAACCACGCAATTGGAGCTGCCACAAACATAAAGATCACTTTGTGGGTCACAAAAAGATAGATCTCATCAATGTAAAACTTCTTCAAAGTCCACTTATAAAATAGACCAAGAGAGTCCACAATGCGTTCGACCTGCCCCTTCTCCTTGACATAGAGCCAATAGGCCACCAAGGCTCCAAAGACGGCAAACCCAGTTGCCAGAAGAGGCAACCACACGGGCGTGTGGGGATGAACCATCTCACTGTGAGAGGGACTTGCCACCACACTCACAAAGGATGTGATTGGAACAAAGCCCGCAAAAATGGAGAAGATCGCAAGCACACCAAGAGGCAGAGTCATCGACCAAGTGGCCTCATGAGCACCCTGGGCATGTTCGGAGCGAGGCTCTCCCCAAAAGGTCATGAAGTAGATGCGAAACATATAAAACGAAGTGAGGCCTGCCACAAAGAGAGCTAGACCAAAAAGCGCAGGACGTCCTCCTAAAAGTGCTGAAAGAAGAATCTCATCCTTCGAGAAAAATCCCGCAAGCGGAGGAAATCCCGCAATCGCCAATGTTGCCACAAGAAAGGTCAAGTGAGTCACAGGCATTTTTCGCGCAAGTCCACCCATTTGATCGATCTCATTGGTGTGGACCGCATGAATCACGGAGCCTGCGCCCAAAAAGAGGAGTGCCTTAAAAAATGCGTGAGTGAAGAGATGAAACTGAGAAGCCCCAAATCCCAAAGGAAATGAGAGCGTGCACACGCCCAGGGAGAGCATCATGTAGCCAAGCTGAGAGAGGGTCGAGTAGGCCAGAACCCGTTTGATGTCCATCTGTGCACAGGCCACCACCGCGGCAAAAAGTGCGGTGAAGCCCCCTACCACTGCGATGATCGACAAAACCCAAGGCACGCCCAGATAAAGAGGAATGAGACGCGCCACCAAATAGACCCCAGCCACCACCATCGTTGCCGCATGAATGAGAGCAGAAACGGGAGTTGGACCCTCCATGGCATCGGGAAGCCAAATGTGAAGTGGAAACATGGCACTCTTTCCTGCTGCTCCCAAAAAGATCAAAATCAAAGAAAGTGCTAAGGGAACACCATTTTCAGAGGCGAAACTCAAAAACTCCTGCTTAAGAAAAAAGGAGAAGTCCAAGACGCTCAAGGCACCGTCAAGTTTCATCCCACTATGAAATTGAAAAGCCCAGTACCCCAACATCACGATGCCCAAAAGAAAGCCCAAATCTGCAAATCGAGTCACAATGAAGGCCTTCTTCGAAGCAGCAACGGCCGAGCCCTTTTTGTAATAGAAACCAATGAGAAAAAAGGAGCTTGCACCCACGAGTTCCCAAAAGAGGAATGTTTGAAAAAGATTGGGCGCCACCACTAGACCCAGCATTGAGAAGGTGAAGAAATTGAGAACCAAAAAGTAGCGACCGAGTCCCTCTTTCTCTTCCTTCATGTAACCTAGAGAGTAGAGATGAACCAGTGCACTGACCACCGTCACCACACCCACCAGCAAGACCGACAGAGGATCCAGCAGAACCCCCATTGTGATTCCCAGATCCTTTTGAAATCTCAGCCATTCCAAGGCCACAGGAACAAGGGTCGGTCTTCCCTCAAGAGACAAATAGTCTTGAATCAAAAGCAACGAGAGGCCACACGTTACAAAAATCGACAGGGTGGCCAAGAGGGCTGACATCTTCTCTGAGAGGTTCCTCAAAAAAAGAGAGATCAGGAGAAAGGAGCCAAAAGGCACACCTAAGATCAACCAGCTCTGCTCGATCACCCAACTTTCGTTCACCTACAATTACTCCTTAAGCTCACGCATCTCAGTCACGTCCAACGTCCCCTGCTGCTTGTAAATCGCCACAAAAAGTGCAAGTGCCAAAACAACTTCGGCCGCGGCGGCGGCAATCACAAAAAGGGCAAAGATCTTTCCATCAAGACGTTCGGTCGCCTGAAATGAATTCAGGGCCACCAGCGAAAGGACCACAGAGTTCAACATCAACTCCAGACTCATGATCATGCGAATGGCACTCTTTTGAGTCAAAAAACCAAAGAGCCCAATCGAAAAGAGTGCGATCGCCAAAATAAGCCAATGAGCAAGTTCAGGTCTTATCATCATGATGAAGAACTCCTTCGGCCAATGACAATAGCTCCAATCAAAACAGCCAGGAGCAAAATCGAAATCAACTCAAAGGGTAAAATGTAACCGGTAGATCCCATATCCATAAGTCTCAACCCAATTTCACGCACCTCACCCACTTCTGAAAGACCTCCTTGCTCCATGCCGTTGGAATTTCTAAAAAAGGGACTCTCCCAAAGGGCCCACGAGGACCAGATGAAGAAGGTCGTGGCCACCAAAAACCCATTAAAGAGTTTAAGAAAAGAGGGCCTCTCATCGGTATGGATCCCTGTCAGCATGACGGCAAAGACGATGAGGACGACGATTCCTCCCACATAGACCAAAACCTGTGCTCCTGCCAAAAACTCCGAACCCAGCATCAGATAAAATGCAGCACTGATGAGAAGCACCGACATCAGTGACAAGACGGCCCACATCACTCGTCGAATCAAAACGACACCAAGAGCAAAAAGAAGCGAAAGAGCAGCAAATCCATAAAAGAAGAGGGTTTCCACCAGGGCTTTAGATTCTTCCATCAAAAATCCCCTTCTCATCGGAAGTTGATAAGGGGATCGCCCCCTCATAAAAGGTTCTTGATTCGAAAGATTTAAGTAAAAGGTCCTTGGACTCAGAATCCTTGGACTTTTCAATGTTCTTCTTTGTAGCTCCCGCGTAACGGTTGAGCTGATAAACCAAAAGACGCCGATCCAGCACACTTGATTCAAAGCGCCCTGTCATCTCAAGGGCATCATGAGGGCAGACCATCACACAGAGGTTGCAAAAGGTGCAGGTGTCCATTCTCCAAATGTAACGATCGATCTCCTGCTTTCCTGAAGGGCCCTCTCGATCGATCACCTTGATGGAGTTGTTGGGACAGGCTGAATCGCAAATCTTACATCCTGTGCAGTTGTGATATCCGTTCTCATCGTACTTGAGGGTAAGTTCGGCTCGATACCGTTCAAACATCTTCAACTCTTGACGGTTTTCAGGATACTGTTGAGTCACCCACGTTGAGGGTCGAAAAAAGTATCTTGCCGTCACTCTCATACCTTTAAGAAGTGAGAGCGTTCCAAAATAGAGATTAAAAAAGAAGGACTTTCTTTGAGGTCGAGGCGCTTGCACCGTGGAGATTCTCTTATCTCCCACCACCTGAGTACCACTGATCTTTTCTCGGCTCAAAAAACCCACAAACACTTACCTTCAAAAGAGATAGAGATCCAACAAAACCACAATCGAAGTCAAAAAGAGGTTGGCAAAACCAATCGGAAGCAAAATCTTCCACTCAAGATTCATCACCTGATCAATCCTTAAACGTGGGAAGGTCCACCTCACCCACATAAAAAGGAGCACCACCACTGTGACCTTACCTAAAAACCAAATTCCTGGGGGGAGAAGATCCATCACCTCATTAAATCCGGTGAGCCCACCAAGGTGAAAGGGCATCCAACCACCTAAGAAAAATGTAACCAGCATGGCTGAGACCAAGAACATGTTGACAAACTCCGCAAGAAAAAAGAGTGCAAACCGTAAGCCCGAATACTCTGTATGAAATCCAGCGGTCAACTCACTCTCACCCTCTGCCAAATCAAACGGTGTTCGATTGATCTCAGCACACGAGGCCACAAAAAATATCACGCACGCCACAAGACCTACAACCGGAGCTCGAAAAATCCACCACCCCTGCTCCTGACTCAAAACAACCTCTGAGAGTTTCAACGACTGCGAAAGAAGTACCACGGTGAGCAAGGCCAAAACGGCCGAGAGCTCATAAGAGACCATCTGTGCCCCTGCACGCATGGCTCCCATCATCGACCACTTGTTGTTGGAACTCCATCCCGCCAGAAGAACTCCCAAGACTCCAAAACCGCTCACAGCGGCCACATAGACCACTCCGATGTTGAGATCGGCAATCTGTACGAGTGGAGAAAATGGAACCGTCACCACAATAAGAAAAGTCGCCAATAGCGAAATGAAGGGCGCCATAATGTAGACCAACCGATCTGCATTGCGAGGGGAAATGTCCTCCTTGAAAAGCAACTTCACCCCATCGGCAATCGGCTGCAGCAGACCATGGAAGCCCACTCGCATCGGGCCCAATCGACACTGAATGTGAGCGCAGATCTTTCGCTCCGAATAGTTCAAAATCAGTCCCATAAGACTTACAATGGCAAGACCCAAAACGACCCCTAGAACAAGATAGGCTCCGACCTCCGCCATGGAAGTGGCTCCCGCGGCTCGGTCTGCAATCGTTTGAATCTCCCAACTCATTTCGGTTCCACTCCTCTTTGTGGGTCTTACTGCATCCTCTAACGATCGATATCGGGGATCACAAGATCCAAGGTGGAGAGCGTTGCCACGAGATCGGCCATCTTTCCACCAGGTGCAATCTGTGTGATCACCCAGAGATTATTAAAATTGGGGCTGCGAAAGTGAACTCGGTGGGGCTCCTCCTTTTCGCATCCTTGAATGTAGACCCCCAAAATCCCCCGCGCCGTCTCAACCTGACCAAAGTAACTCTTCTTTGGAAGTGTGAGTTTCTTGGCAGGCTTCATCACCATGAACTTTCCTTCAGGTATGTTGTCGATCAACTGTTCAATGATCCTCATGGACTGACGTATCTCTTCAACTCGAACCCAGTAACGATCCCACGAGTCTCCAACGCTCCCCACGGGCACATCAAACTCGACCGAACCATAAACTCCATAGGGTTTTTGTTTTCGAAGATCAAGAGCCACACCCGAACCTCGGAGCACAGGCCCCGTTGATCCCATGGAGATGGCCTTTTCAGATGTGAGAATTCCAACATTTCGGAGTCGGTTTTGCAAAATCACATTTTCACTTAAGAGTGTCTCATATTCACAGATCTTGATCTTAAGATGAGCCAAAACCTCTTTCACTCTCTTTACAAAATGGGGATGGATGTCAAACATCAATCCTCCAGGTTGAATGTAATTTAAAGTGAGACGAGCTCCTGTGGTCTCCTCCAAGATGTCGGTGATCATCTCTCGATCACGAAAACCATAAAAAAAGGTGGTCACAGCTCCCAGATCGATACCGAGAACCCCCCACCACAGGAGATGACTTTGAATGCGCTCAAGCTCTGCAACGATGGTTCGAATCGTTTCGATCCGAGGATTGAGTTCAATCTGAAGAGCCTCTTCCACAGCCAAAGAGACCGCCCAATTGTTCATGGCCGAACTCAAATAGTCCATTCGATCGGTCAAATGGACTATTTGACGTCCATTGAGATGCTCTGCGATCTTTTCAATGCTTCGATGAATGTATCCTAAAACAGGAATCACCTCTCGCACCGTCTCACCATCCATCTTAAGAACCAGACGTAGCACTCCGTGTGTGGAGGGATGTTGTGGCCCCATATTGACAAAATACTCTTCGGTCTTGAGACCACCAGGGGTGGATTCCATTCTGGCTTTTAACGATCCGACCTCAATCATTCTTTCACCAACTCCAACATGAAGGGATCTTCATAATCCTTCCGTAAGGGAAAGCCTTTCCAGTCGTCCTCCAAAAAGAGGCGTCTTAAATCGGGATGGTTGATGTAATAGATTCCAAAAAGATCATAAACTTCTCGTTCTTGCCACTCGGCAATGGGCCAAATGCGACTGACCGAGTGGGCATTGGGAATGGCTCTCGGAATTTTGGTTGTGACCTCAATTCTCTGATCCAATTTGAAGGAGTAGAGTTGATAGACCAGTTCAAACTCTCCCATCTCCTTCCAATCGACTGCCAGATGGTCCAGCAACATCACAAAGGCCAACGATTCGCTCTTCTTAAGATGCTCCATCACAAAAACCAGTTTTTCCGATGGAACCTGAATTGAAAATGATCCACTTCCTTCATTCAAAATCACTTCGGAGCAACAAGATTGAATCAAGGAAAAAATGGTGGCCTCCCGTTCGCTCATCCTAGGCTCTCTCTTCCCAAATTCGGTTGGGACTTACACCCCTTGTCTTCACCTCAGATCGCTCCACCAAAAGGGCTGCAATCTCCTTTTGAATGTCCTTAAGGGTCATGGCCGGAGGAAGTGCCGCCATCACCGGTTTTCGTCGCACACCAGGTTGAGCCACGCTTTCTCCCTCTTTGATCATTCGCTGAAGAACCAAAAGACCATAAAAGAGTCCCTCGGGTCTCGGCGGGCACCCCGGCACAAAGACATCGACCGGAATGATCTCATCAATTCCTCGAACCGTTGTATAGGAGTTGTAATAGAAGGGACCTCCCGCAATCGTGCAAGAGCCTGTGGCCATAACATAGCGAGGCTCGGGCATCTGTTCGTAAAGCCGCTTAAGACGCGAGGCCATCCGTTTGACAATGGTGCCGGCAACAATAAGAAGATCCGCCTGACGAGGTGAGGGGCGCACAACCTCTGCCCCAAAACGGGCAATGTCATGACGAGCTGCTGTGGATGCCATCATCATCTCAATGGCACAGCAGCTGGTTCCAAAGGCTAAGGGCCAAAGGCTGTTGGCTCGAGACCAATTCACAAGAGCATCCACAGTGGTCAATAAGAAAGAATTCTCCTCTACCGCCACTCGAGAACTCCCCTTTTCCAAGAATAGAGTAGAGCCAAAAGAAGAACAAAAATAAAGAGCCCCACTTCAAAGAGTCCTACAAAACCAAGCTCTCTCATCGCCAAAGCCCATGGAAAAAGAAAAATCGCTTCCACATCGAAGACAAGAAAGAGAAGGGCCAGGAGATAGTATCCAATATGGTAGTGAACCCAGGCAGACCCAAAAGATTTTTCACCACACTCATAGGGATCGTTTTTAATTCCACCAGGAAATCGAGGGGCAACCCATCGCGACACAATAAGGCCACCGCCAACAAAGAGAATCGTAAGTAGTATGAACGAAAGAACAAAGAGATAGTTCATCTACTGTGCCTGACAGATCTACTCAACGACCCACGAATCTGAGCCCTTAAGAAGCTTTTCAATATCGCCCTCACCATACCGTTTCTTAGCCTCCTCACGTTGTCGATCGACCATCTCTCCGTAGGTGGGCGCTTTGATCTGCCGGAAAATTCCAAGTGGGAGAGGCATCTGGGGGAATCTCAACTGTGAAAGTAGATAGGCTTGCGTCGAATCAACCTCCTCCGGTCGATGAACAAGGAGTTCACTTTCGGAGACCTCATCCACATTCACAATCTCAAGCTTGAGCCCTTTCAGTCGCAGACCCTTTTTTCGGTCTACTCCAAAGATCAGTGGCTTTCCGGCCACCAAATCCACTGTGTTCTCCGCACGACTCTTCTTATTCGAAAAGGGATCGAAAACTCCATCGGCAAAGGTCACACAATTAAAGTAGATCTCCACCATGGCGATCCCCTTATGTTGGGTGGCCGCCGTAAAGACCTCTTGCATTCCCTTAAGATCTGAGTCCAAAACTCTCGCCACAAAAGTCGCCCCCGTCGCCAATGCCAATGTCACTGGACGCATAGGTTGATCAAATGAGCCCAGCGGAGTTGTCTTCGTCACCGTTCCCACATTGGAAGTGGGAGAGGCCTGCCCCTTCGTCAGTCCATAGATCTCGTTATTGAAGAGCAGAAAATTGATGTCGGGATTTCGTCGCATCATATGAATGAAGTGGTTTCCTCCAATGGAAAGGGCATCCCCATCTCCACTGACAACCCAAACATTCATATCGGGTCGACTCATCTTGAGCCCCATCGCAATGGTCGGAGCTCTCCCATGAATCGTGTGAAATCCAAATGTGTTCATATAATAGGGAAATCGCGAGGAACATCCAATCCCAGAGACCACCGCCTGTTTTTCACGAGGAATTCCTAGATCCGCCATCGTGGAAGAAACGGCCTTTAAAATCGGGAAACATCCACATCCAGGACACCATTTAGGCTCCTGATCGCTCAAAAAATCTTTTCGCGAAAGAGGTTCACTCATAAAGACCTCCCAAAAAGCTCAAGAATCTTCTTCTCAATCTCATCCTCACGGAAGGGTGTTCCAGTCACACGATTGTACTTTTCCAACGGTCGCTCCGCAATTTCACCCAGACGAATGGCCAACTGACCCAAGTTGTTTTCAGGGACGAGAATCTTCGGATAGGCGTCCATGATCGATTTGAGGTCGTTGGGTAAAGGATTGAGATGCCTCAAATGGACAAAGCCAACTGGAAATCCGCGCCGATGAAGCCCCTCTACGACTCTTCGAAGGGTCCCGTAGGTGCTGCCCCAGCCGATCACAAGCAGCTCGCCCTTCTTGTCTCCATAGACCTTAAGTGGAGGAAGTTCCTTTGCAATTCGGGCAACCTTTTCGGCACGAATGCTGACCATCTTGTGATGGTTCTCGGCCTCAAATGAAACATGACCAGTGACAATCTGTTTTTCCAAACCACCAATCCGGTGAGTTCCACCCGTTGTACCGGGCACAATCCAGGGTCGCACCAATGTTTCGGGGTCTCTCTGATAGGCATTGAAATTCTCAAGCGTGTCGAGGACCAAACCTGGTTTGATATCTGCAAGCTCTTTGTAGTTAGGGACCTTAAAGACCTGCGATCCACTGGAGAGATAACTGTCGCTCAAAATCACGACAGGAGTCATATGACTTACGGCAATTCGACAAGCCTCAACCGCCACATCAAAGCAATCCGCCGGGGATTGTGCTGCCAAGACGACCAAAGGAGACTCTCCATTTCGTCCCCACAAAGCTTGCAAAAGATCCGATTGCTCGGACTTGGTTGGCATCCCCGTGGATGGCCCTGAACGTTGCACATCAATGACAATCAACGGAAGCTCTGTGATGACCGCCAAATTGAGTGCCTCACTCTTGAGAGCAAAACCAGGCCCAGAGGTGGAGGTCGCAGCAAGACTTCCGCCGAATGCCGCACCAATTGCGGCACCAATTGCGGCGATCTCATCTTCGGCTTGAAAGGTCGTCACCCCAAAATGTTTCAAACTTGAAAGTTCTTGAAGGATTTCCGTTGCCGGCGTGATGGGATAGCTTGCCAAATAGAGAGGAAGGTCCGCCTTCTTGGCAGCTGCAACCAAACCCAATGCCATTGCCTTGTTCCCCGTCACGTATCGATAGACACCTGGCGCCCACTTCTGTGCCGAATCCACATGGTAAGAGGTGGGAAACATCTCTGTGGCCGCAGCAAAGTTGTACCCGCCACGAAGAGCCAACTTGTTTGCCTGCGCAATCTCTGGTTTCTTGGCAAACTTGGCATCAAGCCACTTGATCGTAGAGTCCAAATCTCGCTCATAGAGCCAGTAGCTGATCCCAAGAGCAAAGAAGTTCTTGCACCTCTCGGCCTCTTTCCCACTCAGCGATAGCTCGGCCACAGCATTCTTCGTAAGCGTTGATATGTTGACCTTATAGATTTTAAATCGATCAAGACTTCCATCATCAAGAGGGTTTACCTGGTAGCCAGCCTTTTCGAGATTCTTCTGGCCAAACCCATCGGTGTTGACCACCAAAACCCCATGTTCCTTAAGTCGAGTTAAGTTCACCTTAAGAGCCGCTGGATTCATTACGAAGAGCGCGTCGAGTGAATCTCCCGCTGTGTAGACATCTGTCGAACCAAAGGTGAGTTGAAATCCCGACACTCCACCCGGAGAACCTGCAGGAGCTCGAATCTCCGCAGGAAAATCGGTGATCGTTGCCACCTCTTGTCCCATGATCGCACTGGTTGTTGTGAATCGCTCACCTGTCAATTGAATCCCGTCACCAGAGTCCCCCGCAAAGCGGATGGTCACCCGGTCGGTCTTCAGTGAGCCCTTTTTGTTTTCTGGACCCATAACTTCTCTCTCTCTCGCAGTTAAAGTGTAACTGCATTTCCTATTGGAGAAATGAAGAGTTGTAAAGCTTGATTTTACTTATAACGAGAAGGAGAGTCTTCAGAAAAATCATCACCTGGATGAAGTTTTTTGACCTTTGCAAGAAGCTCGTCATTTGACTCTTTATGACTAGGATCATCAACGCAGCAATCGACGGGGCAAACCTCGGCACACTGAGGGGTGTCATAAAATCCCACACACTCTGTGCAGAGGCTGGCGTTGATCACATAGTAGTCATCCCCTTCAGAAATCGCTTCATTGGGGCATTCAGAAACACATGCATCACACGAGGTGCAGTCATCGGTAATCTTTAGGGCCATATTTCAACTCCTTCAAACAATTTTGCACACGGTTCAACCCATCGCCATCATAAAATAAAGCAGTGGATTGGCAAGTTGAAATCCAAATGAGACCGCCACGAATCTGACGCAGAATATTAATTTTTTTACTGCTTCACAATCACCTTGGAGGCATACCTCGCATCGATGACTCGATCTTTGACTCCTTGACGTTGCAGCTCTTCGACCACCTTTCCCACGCGGGTGGCCTTGAGTTGAAAGTCCCCAACCCCCATAAGGACTCGGCCCAGCCCCCCCACCAGCTGAAGCTCAAACCCCCTCTCTTCGGAAAAAAAGATCTCACTGATCTCCTGAGAAGTTAACGAGCCCTCCCTGGGAAATAGCTCCACGAGCTCAATGGCCCTCTTTCGAATCGCCAAATCCTCAAAGATTTCTCCTCGAAGAAACGGACGGTCCGTAAATTGGGTGATCTTCACTTCGGACATCAAAGAACCATCTTGAGCGACAGGAATGATCCGTCGCTGATCGCGAAGGTAGTTTGCAACCACGCGCTTTTGTTTCACAAAAATCTTAAGGCCACTTGGAAACCATCTCTGCACTGTGGCTTCAGAGATCCACTCCAGACCCTCCAGGCGCGCCTGCACCTCCAAGAGATCAAAAGACCAAATTGGATGATTCAGGAGATCCTTGAGCTGAGACTCAACCGCCAATTTTACATCGGAGGACAACTTCTGCTCTTCGCCCTCGATCTCTGCAATTTGAAGCTCTCTAAGTAAAAAAAGATCGCTTTTATAAATGAGCTCATCCATGATCCAAAGGCCAAGACCTCCTAGACATCCCAAAACAGCGATCCAAATGGTGATCTTCTTAACCCATCTACCGAGCTTCATGGATCTCGTCCCAATCCCCTACGCGAACAATCTCGCTTTCCAATTCAAGACCGAACTTCTCTTTGACTCTCTTACGAGCATGTTCCATCAAACCATAAATGTCCATGGCTTTAGCCTGACCCAGATTGACAATGAAGTTTGCGTGTTTCTCCGAGATCTGTGCATCACCCCATCTGAGCCCCTTAAGTCCACATTGGTCGATCAACATGCCGGCTCTCTGGCGATCCGAAGGGTTTTTAAAAACAGATCCGCAATTGGGAAACTCCAAAGGTTGAAGGCTCAATCTCCTCTGGTTGGCCACCTTCACCTTTTCTAAGATGGACGCATCGGCCTCCAAGGGCCACGAACATCCCACTCGAACAATCACCCCCGGCCGCCACCCACCACATCTACGATAGGACCATTGAAGTTGATCGCGATTGAGACGAACAGCATTTTGAACATCTACATGGGATGAAATCAAAATCCCCTTCCCGAGCTGGTAGGGCTCTCCAGAGTGCCCAAACGAAATGACCTCGATCCAATCCACGATTTCACAAAACTCGCGCGGAACAATGGACTCACTCACGCCCGCGTTCATCACCACTCCGCCACCCACATCTCCCGGAAGTCCCGCTAAAAAGAGGGCAGGAGCAACTCTTCGCTTGAGAAAGGACTTGAGAAGTTCAGATTTGGAGGTCCCGGCCCAAACGTTCAATAGGAGGCGACCGCCTCTCTCTTCCTCTTCGATTCCCGTCATCTTTCTCAAGCTGATGACCAGACCCCGAACACCACGATCACTGATCAAGATGTTGGTTCCACCGCTGATGAAGGTGACAGGAACTCCCTGTTCTTGGGCCCACACAAGGCCCTTTTGAAGATCTTCAAGGGACTCGGGCATCAGGAAGGAGTCGGCAACACCCCCAACTCTCCAAGAGGAATGAGCTGCCAAAGGGTGGTCCGTGAAGATCTTCACGACTCCTTAAGTGCCCCCAACACACTCTCTCCCCACTTGGTCACATCTCCTGCTCCCAAAGTTAAAAAGAGATCACCCGGCTTCAGCTGTCGGACAATCTCCCCAACGGCATCTGGTCCCGGAGCCAAATAGCTGCAATTTTTATGATTCATCTCTTGGACCAAACGAGAACTCTCAATATTAGGAATTGGTGTTTCCCCTGCAGGATAGATGTCCAACAGGAAGAGCTGATCGGCCAACTCAAAACACTTCGTAAACTCCTTCCAACATATTTGTGTTCGAGTAAACCTGTGAGGTTGAAAAAGCACCACAATCTTCTTTTTGGGATGTCTTTCACGACAGGCAGCCAAGACCGCTCGGATCTCCGTGGGATGATGGCCGTAATCATCGTAGACCTCCACCTCGGACCAAATACCCTTGAACTGAAGCCTTCGATCCACACCCGCAAACTTCTCCAAACCACGAGTCAAAGATTTCAGTTTGACCCCAGCCTCAAGCCCAACCGCAAGGGCCGCAAGAGCATTCAGAGCATTGTGCCTACCGGGAACAGAAAGCTGAAGAAGACCCAGATTGTCTCCAAGCCGAGAGACCGTATAGACACCCTTTTCGCCCGAGAGCACAAGATCATTTTCTGTTGAAAATCCATAGTAGACCGTGCGTTTCGGAAAATCCCTAAAGACTTCACGAATCACGGGGTCATCCCCACATAAAATCGCTGTTCCATAAAAGGGAATTTTAAGCGCAAAATCGTAAAATGCTCTTTTAAGCTGATCAAATGTTCCAAATGCATCCAAATGATCATTGTCAATGTTGGTGATCACGACCAGTTCCGGTGAGAGTCTCACAAATCGCCCATCACTCTCGTCAGCCTCAGCGACCAACCACTCTCCTTCACCTAAGAGAGCCGTGGATTTGATCAAATCCAGCCTTCCACCAACCACAACTGTCGGCTTCATCCCCGCTTCAATAAAGGCCGATGCCACCATACTGGTGGTGGTGGTCTTACCGTGAGTGCCTGCCACTGCAATGCTTCGCTTCAGTCTCATGATCTCATCAAGAGCCTCAGCACGCGGAATCACTGGAATTTTCAAGGCACGGGCAGCTTGAATCTCTGGGTTTTCTCTAGGAACTGCGCTGGAAAAGACCACCACATCGGCTCCCTGAATGTTCCCGCCACTATGACCGACAAACACTTGGATCCCAAGCTCTCGCAAATGTCGGATCTGTTCATTCTCGCCTTGATCACTTCCTTGGACTTTGGCCCCCAAATTAAAGAGAAGCTCCGCAAGACCTGACATTCCAATACCGCCAATCCCAACAAAATGAATTCGTGACTGAATCAATTTAGCTAACACCTTCGAGCAACCTCCTTACAATCTCAGCCGCTGCCTCCTTGTGATAAAAGCTCTTTACTTTCTTTTCCATGGAAACAATCAGTTCGGGATGGCTTTTGTATTTATCTATGAGCTCCTTGAAAACATCAACCGTAAAATCTTTCTGCTCCACCAAATGCGCAGCACCGGCCCTCTGGAGTGACTGAGCATTTTTAAGTTGATGATCATCCGCCGAAGTCGGTAAAGGCACAAGGACCGAGCCCTTCTGACAAGCTGCAAGCTCTGCAAGAGTTGAAGCTCCTGCTCGACAGATCACCAGATCAGCCCAATGATACCTTGTGAGCATATCCTCGATGTAGACTTTAGCCTCTACATACTCTCGATTTTCGTAGGACGTACGAACCACGTCGTAATCCTTGACCCCTGTCTGGTGCACTATCTTTACTCCGTCCAACCACTTTCCACCCTCCTTCACGGCCTTTACGACAACTTCATTGATTCCTCGAGCACCCTGACTGCCTCCAAAGACCAAGATATGAAATTCATTTTTTGAACGCCCCTCGCGTCCCGGTCTCATCTCCTCTCGCACGGGCATTCCCGACTCCACAATTTTTGAGCACTTCAAATGGTGACGAGCATCCTTAAACACCAAAAAAATCATCTTCACAAAAGGGCTCAGCAAACGATTGGCCAAACCCGGCATCACATTAGGTTCCCAAATGGCTGTTCTAAAACCCAACAGTGCCGCCACAAAGACGGAGGGTCCTGATGCAAAACCTCCAAAACCCAAAACCGCAATTGGACGAAGCCGCAAAAGAATCACAAGACTCAAAAAAAAGCAGATCGGAAGTAAAAAAAGCGTCTTCACTCTCTCAAGAGTTGGGACACTCCCGTGAAGCCTCCCAACGGGGAGCAGGTGAAGCGGATAACCCGATTGAGGTACAACTTTACCTTCAAGTCCATAAGTTGATCCAACAAAGTGAACCTTGATCCCCTGTTTGGAGATCTCCCGAGCAATCGAAAGCGCAGGATAGATGTGACCTCCTGTCCCTCCTGCTGCAATCAACACGGTAGGAGATCTGCCACCCCTATTTTCCGACATGGACTCGACCAAACCGAGAATCGATGTTGAGCAACAATCCAACTCCAATGCATGATGCCAATAAGGAGCTCCCACCGTAACTCAAAAAAGGAAGCGCCAACCCCTTGGTCGGCAACAACCCCAATGCAACACCTGCATTGACAAAGACAGAGAAAGCAAGAGTCATGGTCACGGTCAGCGCAAGATATTTGCCAAAGGTAGACGTGCAACGAAGTGAAATCTGAAAACCGCGAAAAATCAGAAATCCAAAGAGCGCCAGGACCATGACGACTCCAAGAAATCCCACCTCTTCGCCCAAAACTGAAAGGATGAAGTCGGTGTGAGCTTCGGGCAAAAAATAGAGCTTGCTCTGACCCTGGCCAAGACCTGAACCTGAGATTCCACCCGCATAAAAGCTCAAGAGGCTTTGAATCATCTGAAAGCCCTTCTCCGCAGGATCGGACCATGGATCGAGAAATGCAAGTACACGCGCCCTTCTGTAGGGAGCACTCAGGACCAGTCCACTCAAAACGGCAAGCAGAGTCAACGCACCTCCAATGATGTACTTCCAAGCAAGACCAGCATAGAAAAGGAGCGAAAAGAGAACCAACACACAAATCACAAAGGTCCCAAAATCAGGCTGACGTAATACAAGTGCCAACGGTCCGCCAACGAGAGCAAGAAACAAAAGCCCCTTCCCAATTGAATTTTCACTCTTCTTGGAAAAAAATGTCGCAAGCAAAAGACATAGGGCGAGTTTCAAGCTCTCTGCTGGCTCAAATCGAAATCCAAACGGCAGCTCCAGCCACCTTGACGCACCCCCAACCTTAACACCAATACCTGGGACGAGCGTCAACCCCAATGCCCCAACAGCTAAAAACCAAATGGGATAACTGCTCACCTCAAGCCATCTCTGGGGAATCTTTGCCACCAACAACATAGCGACCATTCCAAGAACGGCAAATAGAAGCTGTTTTCGAAAGAAGAAGAGACCACTGGAAAACTTCTCAATGGCATAAATGTAGGTTGCGCTATAAACAAGAATCAGCCCAAGACCCAGCAGACAGAAGACTACCATGATGATCTTACGATCGAGAGGCCTTTCTAGTTTCATCACCTGAAGTTGTTTACAATCTCCTTGAAGTAATTGCCACGTTCGACATAGTTATCAAAAAGATCAAAGCTCGAACAACCAGGTGAGAGCAGTACGCTGTC
This sequence comes from Pseudomonadota bacterium, assembly GCA_014584465.1. Lineage (GTDB taxonomy): Bacteria > Bdellovibrionota > Bdellovibrionia > Bdellovibrionales > JACTMU01 > JACTMU01. Next base: position 67,036 of record JACTMU010000075.1, read on the forward strand.
GCCAATTCGAGACTTTTGATAGGCCACCAAGACCGCTTCCTCAAAGGTCCCTATCAAAAAGGTCTCGCTGAAATCTCCGATTTCACGATTGATGCGCTCTTTTGCTTCACCCGTAAGAATGAGATTTTTGACCTTCTGTCGAATCAAATTCTTAAGAACAGTATAGTTCAAATTGGTATCTTTGCCACCCATAATTAAGATCACATTTTCATCAAAAGCATTCAAAGCTCTTATGACGGAGTGGACATTGGTGGCCTTTGAATCGTTGTAAAATTTCACACCCCCAACTTTTCTCACATATTCTAGACGATGGGGCAGTCCACGAAAGTTGTCGATGGCCTCTTGGATCACATCATGAGTCGCCCCATAGTGACGCGCAACCAAAAGAGCCGCCATGATGTTGTCCGTTGAGTGGGACCCTCTCATTTTCATGTTCGAAATGTTGAAGAGCTCAATCTCTGGACCGGTGCGAACACGAATTTCTTTTCCAATTGCAACTGCCCCACCAATATTCATAATCTGAGGCTCCAGAGATGGCTTCTGCGAAAAGTAGAGAATGAGCCCCTTCTGCACTGATGGGTCTCGTGCCAACTCGACGACGGCATTGTCGTCCGCATTGAGAATGCTGGTTGTATGTTGATTGGTGTTCATAAAAATACGCCGCTTCGCATTTACATAGTCTTCCATCGACTTGTACCGGTCCAGATGATCCTCAGCCAAATTCATAAAGACGATGTGACGTGGATCAAACTTGCTGATCAACTCAAGCTGAAAACTTGAGACCTCCACGATGACGACCTTCGCCTTCTCCTCTTCTTCAAGATACTCGACCAAGGGCGGACCATAATTACCTCCAACCCATGCTTTGATTCCAGATTGAGTGAGAAAGTGATGAATCAAATGAGTTGTGGTCGTCTTCCCGTTGGTTCCAGTGATGGCCACTATGGGCTCCTTAATGAAGCTCGAGGAAAATTCAAGTTCACCAGTGACCTTCACTCCATTGTTGCGAGCATAGTCAAAGATTTTGATGTTCGGAGGCACACCAGGACTTAAAATGATAAGATCCTGTTCTAAGAAGAGCTTCGGCGAATGTCCACCCAAATCAAGCTGAACATCATACCCTTCAATTTGCTCTAAAGCCTCAACCAGCTCAGGTTTTGATTTGTGATCACTGACGGTGACCTTCGCACCCCTCTTGGTCAAAAACTTGATCAATGAAATTCCCGTTCTCGCCAATCCAACAACTAAAATCTTCTTCCCTTCAAGTTCCATCATAAACGTCATCTACCTCAATTTTAATGTGCTTAAACTCAATATCGCCAACAAGATCGATATGATCCAAAATCGCACAATGATTTTGGTCTCATCCAGACCCTTAAGTTCAAAATGGTGATGAATTGGAGCCATCTTAAAAATTCTCTTGCCTGTGGTTTTAAAGGAGATCACTTGGGTCATCACCGACAGTGCCTCAACCACAAAAACCCCACCTAGAAGAGCCAACAGAATCTCATTGCGTGTGACGACGGCCATAATCCCCAAAAAACCACCTAAGCTCAGACTTCCCACATCACCCATAAAGACCTGAGCCGGGTAGGTGTTGAACCACAAGAAACCGAGTCCCGCCGCCACAATCGTGGCGGCAAGAGGGGCAAGCTCACCAGCCCCTGGAACCGCAGGAATTTGTAAGTAGTTTGCGATACCTGCATGGCCCGCCAAGTAGGCAAGAAGCATCAAGGTTCCCGCAGAAATAATGACCGGCACAATGGCCAGCCCATCAAGTCCATCGGTCAAATTCACAGAATTGGCCGATCCCACGATCACAAAAGATCCAAAGAGAATATAGAACCAACCCAAATCCACCGAGACTGCTTTAAAAAAGGGGATGGTAAGATGCCCATCCAGATCCCCCAAGGCCATCAAGACTCCAATTGTGACCCCTGATATTAAAAACTCGGTCACAAGACGAAGTTTTCCTGAAAGACCCTTGGTGTTCTTCTTGCTCACCTTCAGCCAGTCATCCATGTAACCAACAGCTCCAAATCCCAGGGTCACAAAGATCACGGCCCAAACAAAGTGGTTCTGTAGATCAATCCACAGGAGCGTCGGGACCACCATGCCTACCAGAATGAGCCCACCTCCCATGGTTGGAGTCCCCTCTTTCTTCTTGTGCGACTGAGGACCATCATCTCGAACTCGCTGTCCGACCTGCTTCAGAACCAGTCTTCGAATGAAATGCGGCCCCCACAACCAGCAGAGAAAGAAGGCTGTAAAGAAGGAGATGAACGTTCGAAAGGTAATGTATCGAAAAACATTCAAAAACGAATATTGATCCGCAATCGAGTAGAGCCATTGATAAAGCATTCAACACTTTTAACGAATATCACTTTAGAATGCAAGAAGATCTTTGCATCTTATTGAAATTACTGAATAAATTGATGAGCCATACGGCTTCACTGAACGGCTCACTGAAGCTCCTTACGAAGCCTTCGGATCTGCCTCTAATGACGGGTTGTGAGGTTGACCGAGGAGTAAGAACGCTGGATCAATTGCGATGGGCGCATGAATTTCCCTGATGGAGAAGTGTACACCACTCCTCTTGAAGAGAGCGTCCATGGCACCATTCGATTTTCCTATCCTGGGATCTTTGGAGGTCGAGAAATTGAAAACATTTGGCTCGAGTTCAAAGATGGCGCTGTGGTGAATGCCACTGCGGACAAGGGCTATGATTTTCTGATGTCCCTCTTGGACACAGATGAGGGCTCTCGCCGTTTGGGTGAGATCGCCATTGGCACCAATTACGAAATTACCAAATTCACAAAAAACATGCTCTTTGATGAAAAGATCGGTGGCACGATCCACGCGGCACTCGGTGCAGCTCTTCAGGAAACTGGAGGGAAGAACTCTTCTGGAATCCATTGGGACCTTCTTTGCAACATGCGTGAAGGCGGCCAAATATTTGCAGACGGGGAACTCTTTTATAAGGACGGTCAGTTTCTCATTTGATGGAGATAAAAATCATCTCTGGCTTTACCTGAGCGGCAAATGCAGGCAAAATTTTCGGCTCCTCTGAAGAATTAACAGAATACTCATTTTTCTCTTCGAAAGTAGGAGGTTGTTTCAAATCCGACTCCCATTTTCGAAGCTTCACTCAAATTGTGAACTCTGCAGAGAATACGAATGTTACCAGCCTCAGTGAGTCCCCCTTGAGCGAGAGGTTTGGCATGATCATATTGCAGTTGATATTCACTTCCACAGCGCACTCCCTCATGGCTTATGTAGTGCCTGGCGCGAAACCTCATTTCGGTGAATTTGTCATAAGTTTTCCCTATACCTTCGTTGAGCCTCCTCGAGTTAGCGCCTCTGGCTAGCCCTTCGTCGGCTCGCCTCGGTATAAGAAAAACTTATGCAAATTCACTCGAAAGCAGGTTTCGCGCACCTCTTGATTTCAACTGAGATGTAACGCGAGCAAGTGGCATTAGGCTTTTTGACACTTGGCTTCTTGGTTTCCATGAAACATTGCGCCGTTTTCAAGTCTTGCCTTTTTGGGCCCTCTACCTCTTTTTCAGGGCAAGACTTTGTGGCTCTTTCTGGACTCTTCTTGCTCAGATAGAAGTCACAGAGAATCTCCAGAAGGTCTCCTATCTTTTGATCAGGACACTGATG
>JACTMU010000010.1 GCA_014584465.1 Pseudomonadota bacterium
GTTTTTGGTAGAATCGAACTTGCCTAAAAAACCTAAGTCATTTCAATATCTTCTGCGCGAAGGTGGAAGGTGTTGCTGTCATATGAAACACAACAGGTAGTCTATAACCGGAATCATCTATCTTGGCAACGAATCTCGAATATTCGAAGGCGTCCAGATTGTCCCGGTAACTCACTTTCTAAGAACCTTGCCAAAGATCCTAACCTCTGGTGACTTTTGACAACCCAAAACGGTTGACTCCAGCGAGATCAAGGTTCACGACAGTCTGTTCATTGACGCTGGATGGAAGCAATAGCGTTGTGGAAATGAACACCAGGTTGGTACAAAACTTCATGTCATTTGGAATGTCGTTGACCAATGGATTGAGGACTTTTGGCAAAAAATTGTTGAAGTCGAATCAGATTTTGTAACTCATCTTAATGTGAGCGCCCGCTGGCGCTATTTGCAGATCAAGATGTTTGCTAAGGTGAGCGGCGATGTCCCTAAGTCATATATCAGTGGTCGAAGGTATCGGAATGGACAATCTGGGCCAATATTCGCCGGTTGTCTAACCGATTGACACCCAAGATCTACAGCAATACTCCAAAATCTAAATTAAGCATCGCCCATCACGGCATAGCATGGCATACGAATTGCAGCATCGCTAAGGCCGAGAATGATCATGAAGCAGATGTACAAAACCATTTCGAACTTTTCAATTTCTTGCACAGCACTTATTTGCCCTTGGGTTGTTGCCAATGCCAATCAAAATATAAATTCCGACAAGATCAAATTGGCAGTTTTTTATCCGACGGAAACGCAAAACAATCAAAATCGTGCCAAAGAACTACGTTGCATGACCCGCGGTGTGTTTGAGGAATACAAGAAAAAGGGCATCAACTTTGAGTATAAATTTGCGCCTTATGAGCAACATCTTTCCGCTGCTGCTAATGCCATCAAAGTTGTAAGTCAAGAAAGAGCGGATCTTGTCTTAGGAACAATTTTTTCGAAAGAAGCCATCTTCGTTGGCACGGAGCTAAAGAAAATAAAGATTCCCTTTGTGGCCCCGATCGCATCCAATCCGGAGGTCACAGCCAACAACGAATATGCGTTTATGACTGCATTTTCTGATCGCAAACAAGCTATGCATCTTGCCCTCTTTGCCGATAACCGACTGAACTCCAAAAAAATTGCTATCATCAAAAATATTTCAGATCCCTATTCATCCTTCTTATCCGATGAGTTCCAAAAAACATTTGAGCAGCTCAAAAATTCAAACGCTTCAATCCACGTTTTCAATATAATTTCCGGAACCAACGACTACGACATCATAGCCAAAAAGATTGTGGTAGAGAAAATGGATACGGTCTTTGTACCACTCTATCACCCACAGCTAGTACCCATATATAAATCACTGGTCCAAGCCCGCTACAAAGGGACCATACTTGGATCAGATTCGACCGGTGGCTATCAACTTTACCGGGATATGTTGGGTGGACTTAGCCCGGATATGCCCTTCTATTTTTCCGGTCAATGGTCAATGGTTGTCAAGGGACCTCGGGCGAATAAATTTGAATATCTCCGTCGTCACTACTGTGATTCTGCCGCGCCGGTCATGCAAATGGCTGCAGCCTTTGATTCTGCAGAGTTGGTTGTTTCCGCCATCAACACCTTCTTCAAGCAAAAATTCAAATATGCCTCTCTTCGAGACATTCTAGAAAAGACCAAGTTTCAAGGCTTAATTGGGCCTATTGCCTATAGCAAAGAATCCCATGAATCCCAGCATCCTGTGTATATGTTTAAATTGACGGATCAAGATCCAATTCTATTGGGGCAGGCCGATGAAAAACGATAGCCAACTTGATTTTGACAAACGAATTCTCGCTATTACCCTGACTCCAATACTAATCGTGGCCTTGATCGCTGTTGTTGTCGTTACACTTCGAACCTATCGCAATCTTTCGCAAACCAAAGATCATATCACCAAGATCGTAGACGGCCAGATTCAAGATCAGCTCAGTTTTATCTCTGAAGAAGTTTATTTTCGGCAAACGGAAGCCATTGAAAACAGGCTGGTGCAGATGGCTGAAAGTCTCGATGAAATTTCCAAGGAGCATTTACAGATTTGTTTGATCGTTACGGAAGTAAATGACGTTCTGTTAACCGCACAGCCAAAAAGTTGCAGGCTGGGTGTGGATTCAAAAGCACAAACCCTATCAATTCCTCTGCGCATTGGTGATGTAAAAATCGCTACTATTGGTGCTCAAATCTCAATTCTGCCGCAGTTTTGGTTGACGGAAATCTTGGAGAATATTGTGATTGCCGCGGGCATTTGTCTAATGCTTTCTTTGTTGCATATTTATCTTTTAAACAGACTCAAAAGTCAAATTCTTCAGCCCTTGCTGTGTGAGATCGAGAGCAAAAGCCGGCATGAAACTATTGCTATGTTAGTTCGTATGCTGGCACACGATATTAAACGTCCTATTACGTTAGCCACCGCTGGCTTTGAACTATTGCATCGTACGAAAAATATGGATCAAGTCAATTCGTTGTTGCCGATGCTTAAAAACAATATTTCCAAGGCCAACCATCATGTTGAATCCATGCTTAAAGATGTCATGTATCTTGGGGAAACCACGCAATCCGAAGTGTCAGTTTCTACAAATTTGACCGAGTGCTTGCAATCTTCCATTGATCAGTTGAATTTTTTTTTGAAAGACAGCCCAGCACATTCGAAGAATACTCTGTTCAGATTTGACATCCAGGTTGATCGACAAATCGTTGGAGCAAGTGACCGATGGACTCGCGTGTTCGTCAACCTTTTCGAGAATGCTATCCAAGCTATGAAGATTGAAGGCACGATTTGGGTCAATTGCACTCAGTCAAAACCAGATTTTGCTCGAATTGAAGTTGGAAATGATCATTCCTATATCGATCCGGAAGATTTAAAGAAACTTTTCGATCAGCCATTCTCGAGAAGAGGAAGCACTGGAATTGGTACCAAGGTGATTTACAATATTGTAAAACTAAACTCAGGGAAAATCTCGTGTGAATCGCATCCAGATTTTGGAACAAAATTTATCATTGAAGTTCCCCTCGCTAAAAGCCCGGCGCTGCGTGCTTCATGGACTTACCAATACTCGCAGGAGGTCATTGAATTCAAATCCGGATCTGAATTAGAAATCACTCCCCCTAGGTTTTTACACAAGAAATGCGAACGCCCATTGAAAGATCTAGAGCTATTCGAAAAGCTCAGACGGCGGTTCAATGTGATGTTTGTAGATGACGAGCCCATTTACAAAGAATTAGCGCTTCAAACAATCGATTCAAGTGGAATAGATAGGGATTACATTCAGTTTTTCAGCTCGACGGGATACAAGGATGCAATTGATTTTATCAAACACGGCCAGGTTGAAATTGATTTGTTAATCGTGGATATCAATCTCTGCGAAAATAAGTCGGGTTTTGATATTATCCGGGAATATAAAGAGAAGTTTCCCAATGTTAGCATTTGTGTTCACTCCAATGACATAGGACCCCACGCACAAAGTGAAGTCGTGAAAAGCGGTGCCCACTGGCTGATACCAAAGCCGATATCAGAGGCTCAGATGTTGAAGATTATGGTAGAGTCTTCCTCCACTGCACTGCAAAATGTCGATATTGATTTGAATGAGGACAAACCAAAGGCCGTATATATTTTGAATCATGACATGATTTCGTCCGAAATCCTAAAAATTGACATTGAAGCAGCGGGTTACCAGACACAAGTTTATTCCAATATTTCGGAATTGTCTTCGATCAAGGACTCAATTCAGGCATCAAACGCTATTCTAATCGTTTCTGACAGATTTAGGGATAGCACGGATCTTGCAGAGGTACTCAAGCAACTAAGGTTTCGCTCGGTGGTCACACTTTCAGGAGCGATCCCAGAAAACCCCATGAAATTTATCATTTAGGCGTAGGTTGAATATGGATACTTTTATTATTGCACTTGTATTGATTTCAGCAGCTCTCCACAGTTTATGGAATGTATTGCTGAAGAATCAAAAAGACACATCGGCTGGAGCTGTGGCTTTGGCCATCTTAGCCTGTCTCTTTGCCCTGATTGCTGGCGCTAAGGACATGGGTTCGTTGCATCCTGTGCTATTACCCACAATTCTTTCGGGCATTTTCGCAGGCTGCGCACTTTGGGCTCAGGGTCACTCATTTCGCGGAGGAAACTTAGGACTGACCTATACGGTCAACCGGGCAGGATCCATACTTTTACTATGGCCAATATCGATCTATTTTTTAAATGAATCCGTCACGGGCCTAAATATCATTGGCGTATTGGTATTGACAATATCCCTTTCGCTTGTAGTGACGCCGAAGCTAAAGCTATCAATAGACAAAAGTTTAATCTGGGCAACCATCGGGGCCATTTTCATCGTTGGCTATAGTGTGTGCTACAAACTGGCTATATCTGGTGGCGGCAAGTCTCTGGCCGTTCTAGGGCTGTCAGATACGTTCCGCGTTGCGATTGCATTTGTGCTTCTTAAAGATAATCGCGTTGAACGAGTGAAGACCCTTTATAAAAGGCAGTTCTCTTCGATTTTCATCATGGCCACTGCCAGCTTTTGTTCCTTTGGAGTCTTTCTTTATACAATGAACTTTGAAGGTGCCGCCCACTTAGTAACACTTAGAAACATGAGTCTCCTATTCACTGCACTTGGTGGATTAGCGCTGGGAGAAAAACTAAAACTATCTCAGTTTTCGTTGATCGTCGTCGCAATTCTAGGAACCATTTTAGTAGGAATAAAATGAAGTCATCGAATTCATACAACAGATATGTTGATTTGGACTTTGAACCCAATTTGGCAACTCATTTGATTGGCCAATATTATGTTCGTAAGAATGAAGATTCAACCTTAGAAGGCTTAGCTTTCCTGGGTTCTATTGCGGCCGAAAGTTCCACCGGCACATGGATTGAAGTGAATTACAAATCGAAAAATCAAATCAATGTTTCAGGTACCGTGTACAGTTATGATCCCTTGAATCACATTGCTAAAATTGCCTATCCAATTGAACTTTTCGAACCGGGTAACGTATCACAACTATTAACTGTTTTTGCTGGCAATGCCTTTGGATTGGCCGATGTGTCTGCGCTCAAGTTGTTGGATATATATCTTCCGCCTACCTACTTAAAATCTTTCAGGGGCCCCAAATTTGGAATTCAAGGAATTTACTCGAGGCTAAACAAAGCTGAAACATCACCTGTTATTGGTGCCATTATGAAGCCCAAATGCGGTCTGACTTCGGACGAATTTGCAAAAATCGCGTATGATGCTTGGGTTGGTATGCATTCCACAAGCGGTATTGATGGCGTAGATATGATTAAGGATGATGAGGCCCTTGCGTCACAAAAGAGTTTCAATTCCGATTACTATGATCGGGTCAAAAAAACAATAATTGCCCAGAAACGAGCTGAAGACTTAACTGGGAAAAAGAAGATTTATATTCCCAACATCACTCACTCTGATGCATTGGAATCGATTCGGCGCGCTGAGTTCGTGCAAAAAATGGGTGGCGATGCCGTTATGATTGACTTTGTCATGAGCGGTTGCTCCCTTTTAAATACAATACGCAATCAAGACTTCAATCTTATCATTCACGGCCACAGAACACTTTTTGCGGCACTGCAGAGGTCTTCCGAATTTGGCATCGACTACAAAGTGTGGGCAAAGCTTTATCGAATGATTGGCGGTGACCAAATTCACACCGGAACCCCGGGCTTAGGGGTCATGTCAGCTACAAAAAGTTACGTCGAGCAGATCTGCTCAATCGTTCGCGATGATCGCACGAATGAAGGGCTCACTATGGATTGGAGGTCTGAGAACATAAAAGGCTGTTTGCCGATTTGCGGAGCTGGGCTTGATCCGCTATCGCTGCGCCCTCTAGTTGAATCCCTCGGCAGCCAGGTGGCGCTTTTTGCTGGCGGAGGTACGCATGGCCATCCTTACGGCGTCGGGGCAGGTGCCGCATCCTTACGAACAGCTGTGAATGCCATAGATCGCAAAATTTCCGTCATGAGCTTTGCTTCGTCATTAGGTTTCGAATGGTTGACCGAGGGACTACAGTTTTTTTCCGTATTCGATAAACAAAGCCCGAATACCAATGCGCGTTCGAATATGTAAAATATATGGAAAATAAATCGATGGACAACATTTTGCCAACGCTAACCGAAAATATATCCGAATTTCTCAAAGTGTCCGGTTCACAAGAATTGAGTGGCGGCCTAAGATGCACAACCAAGGAACACAGTGTTTCAGGGAAGTTCATTGCCAAGCAAGGTGACTATGAAGAATTTGCCCGCCAAAGCGAGTATGTAGAAAGTCTGCCACCAGAATTAAAGTCTCTTTTTCCTAAAATATTTTCCATAGAAAAACACCACGCCTATGGCCTTATGATGATGGAACAAATAGATGGATATTCCCTTCATGACTTTCTGTTCTTGCCTCAGCTGGACAATTCGACGAAGCGAAGTGCTTTTAAAAAAGTTCTTGATTCCCTGGAAAAAATGAACACCTGGATCGGCGACTATGGATCTACGACACGAGATGTTGGCGCATTTGTTGAAACTTTTTGCACGCGTTTGGAAAAGATCAGCACAAGCGCACAAAACCGACTGAGACCCCTAATAAATGAACTTCTAAAAAAAACAGATTTTGCGACGCCCACTCGCATCAACGCTTCAATACTGCATGGTGACGCCCAAAGCGGTAACTTTATGATTCAACTTGACGGAAATCACCGCTTTATTGATCCCTTAGGTGGCTCTGGCCGGTCCCCTGGCGATTGGGTTTATGATTGGTCGCGGCTTCATCATTGGACTGATTCTGCCGGCATTGTCTATGAATATGAGGGTAAATCGGCTTTATTATTTAAAATTCGATACAACACGTTCAATTCAGTCAAGGGCGCTCTGCTTTCGGATCTCATGGATCGGTTTCATTGGATTGGAAAAACTAAAAATGATCAAAATAGTCAACTATGGTTTAGCTTGTATTCAGCCTTTCACCTTTCAGGAAAGATGACGAATTTTAAATCCGATTTTGCTCAAAATATCCTTTTGGGAAAAATGGAAGAAAATCTGCAAGCCGCATTGGCGGCGTTGGGATAATGCATGTGGATATTTGCCTACGGCGGATTGATGTGGAAACCGTGTTTCAAGTTTTCCGAACAACATCGCGCATCCCTTCACGGTTACAAACGATCACTTTGTGTTAAATCCATGGTGCATCGGGGGACGCCAGAATTTCCCGGTCTAGTCTTTGGGGTTGCACCGGTAAACGATGGTGTGTGCACAGGTATTGCCAACAGAATTGACGAGAACCATCTAAAGTCCGCCCTTTCAGCGATTCGCCAAACGGAACTAGTCAGGGACGTATATCTAGAAAAGGAACTGCCTATTGAACTAGAAAATGGCACGATCCAAACTGCGTTGACCTATGTGATCAATCCCGACTGTAGAGAATACGAGGAGAACCATTCGGTGGCTGAAATCGTTCGCCGAGTGGCTTATGCACAAGGTCGATCAGGCTCGAATTTCGATTATCTCTTGAATTCATTAAAGGAAATGACAAAGCTCGGCGTCAAAGATAATGAGCTCGAATATATCCTGGAATTGGCCAGAGATCTGCAGAAACCGCAGAACCAGTGATTGCCTGTTGTGAAATCATTATAATAGATCTCACTAACAGATCTTGCTGCAATGGTCGCACCAACTGCCAATGTATTATCACACACCGCGGCCATGATGCTTGATATTTGCTTCTTACTGGGGGCTATCAATCGCTCTGATCCTTCAATTTCTTTCGCAATACCCTGTGCCTACTCAAATTCCTAGTATACCAAAAAACCCAATGATTTTGCAGTCTTGAAAAATCGTGAGAATTCCCTAGAATGGATTTTATGAGACTCATTTTGAATCTGAGCTTGTCCACGATTCGATTGCTGGTGATGTATTCCACGCGTGGTGGCGTTCGTTCGATCCTTTGTGAGAATCTTATGTTGAGACAGCAGCTTGTGATCTTA
>JACTMU010000056.1 GCA_014584465.1 Pseudomonadota bacterium
CTTACAAGCTGAATCAGGTGTTCATTGATTTGAAGTGCATTCATATCTTCTCCTGTCTGTGAGGTTCAGGCAACTCTACCACAACTTTTTCAAGGCACTCTATTGAGTCGTCCTAAGTGGACTTTCAAGATCGTCCATAAAGCATAAGAGGGCTTCTCAGAGAGAGCGTTGAGGAGTGTTCCATCTTTTTTTTCAAGATGAACTCCAAATAAGTCGTAAAGAGAGGATTAAGAGGGCAAAAACAACGTCAAGCTATTTCTATATTTTTTTCTAAAATCGTCGCGGATAATCAACAAAGCAAAAGTGGTGATTAGAAAATCTTAACGATTTAGAACATTATGCAACATTTTGCCGCCGCGGATTTTAACCTGGATCAAGGCGCGACGACGAACAGCTAGCTAAAGGCTAACTGGAGAAGGAGCAACGAAGATCCTGGTGAAAAGACCAAGGCAAAATGATGCAAAAATTCTGTCGAGAGCCATAGAATGGAGTTCATCGAAGAGACCTTGGATGTCAGGTCGGCGCCGTGTTTCTGATAGCTCCCCCCACATCGTTCAGTGATGTTCTTCGTGATTCTAGGTTGCATTTATTGATGCCACGATCTTTGCTCAAAATAGGGAGTGGAAATGCAAATATTGACACAGGAAGACTCACGCACTTCATCATTTCAGTTTACTCGTTGAATACCTGAACTTACTCAAACTAGACTTTAGACTGATAGCGACCAAATTATCGGCTTTGCTGCAAATTCAGAATTGCGTGGAGCTAAGGTTTGGTTTGGAACCCGGATCTGAGATGAGGCATGGAGAAAAATTCATCTTCTAGCCCGGGTTCGGGATGCAACAACACAAAGGGTTGCCGTTGCGAAATGTGTTTTCGTGGGGAGCAACCAAATGAAGAGGGGGACGCAATGAAAAAGATTCTTCTTTTTGCCGGACTTTTGACCTTCCAGGCTGTGCAGATGGGATGTCAAAATCAAGATGATCCGGGTCAAGGCGGAGGGGACAACGCTCCCAAAGTGCACTCTAAGGGATCCTTCAAGGAAGGCGAGAAAGTGGTGGATCGAATCCCGGAAGAGTTCTATTTGAACACGGCTGGATGCGCAGATTATGGAAGTACAAGGGCGAAAGTCAATATCGATGAGCGCCTTAAGGATAAAGTGGAAATTCGAGAGTCCATCTCTGGGGCCTACGAAGGTCGTCAATTTGAGGTCATTCTTAAACAAGAGGCTACGAAGGAGCTTCGATATGATAGCTCGGACCATATCACGGGTGAAGATCTCTTGGTAGTGACCCTCGTTGAACAGGCCAAGGGCAGCAGCCGTTTGCAGGCAGGTGAAACTTTTTCGCGGCTCTACTCTCGATCAGGAAGAAGTGATCGCTTTCATGGAACTTCTGTTGATGATTGGTTGATCGACTTTTCTGCTGAACTTGATCTTCGTCATAAGAACTGCGAAGAGGTACCAGGTTCAGTGACCAATGAGCGGACACAATCGACAGGCAAATACAAGCTAGGTTCAGGAGCCGAGATTGAAGCTCGACGAGTCGCTCAAAAGATCAGTCGATCCGTCAAATGTGGTGGGACCATTGAAACAAGGCTTTCAGAGAGTGTGGCTCTCTATTCAAACTCGATCATCTCGATTGAAAATGAGATCTGTGGCGGCACTCCTATTTTTGAAAGTTACAGCGAAACGATCAACAATGAACAACTGATCCTCATTTCTCGTGAACTCACTGAGGGGCCATTGGTTACCGATGGAAGTGACGTTCCGACCTCTGAAAATGTAAGACCCTCCTATTTACGAAAAAAGGAGAGAGATTTGACTCAAAGGTTGGGGGTCAATGTTGAGCTTCGCATTGGAGGCCTTCCTTTGGCGGATCAAGATCAAATGATCCATCAATTTGATGCACTTAAAGCGGGAGAGATTCCCCAGTGTGTGAAACGCGTGACCGTGGTGGATCGCCCCAATGAGGCCAGCACTCTTCTCAACGGAGAGATCCGCATTGGTTTCAATTGGAAGTCTCAGGATTTCCTACGCCATTTCAACATTGAGTGCCTCCATGCAAAAATTGAGGAAAAACTTGGTATCGTTCTCTACATTGCCGACTTGGAGATCAACGAAAGGGAGATGGCACTTGCGAAATGGAAAGATATTCCATCCAACCAGATCCCTAGCTATTTTCGAAGGATCAACCTCGTTCGAACTCCGGATCATTTGGGAAATGGCATGAGCCAAGAAAGAGAGATTGAAATCGGCTTCAATGTGGAAGGAGCTCTTTTCTTAGCCCACATCAACAATGAGCAGCTGCGCCGGGAACTCAAAAGCAAATTGCAGATTCTGGTGGTGTTAGCTTCTGACGTTGCCCTCGATCAAGGTCAGAAAGCCTTAAACGTGTGGCGCTCCGGCGTGGAAAAGGTGAATCTCCCATCAAGAGTTACCAAGGTGGTGATTGTCTCCACACCCGATGAGTTGCCCATTGAGGATTCTCAAGATGAAATCCTCCATTTTGGTTACGACCATACATCTGCGACGATCAACGCCCGTTTGAAGCGCATCAAAGATGGTCCTCCTCCGCCTCCAGAACCCCCTGCTCCACCAGCGCCCCCATCAGGCGGTGGTGAACCAACCGATCCACCGGCCTCTCTCTTGTAGAGGTCACGATCTCCTGACATGAAACAGCGGGTTCACCCCACCATCATAGATCACAATCTGTGATGGTGGCGGGGGGCCCATTGAATCTAGGTTTAAACTAAAGTTCGATGGCACTTCTCCAAGCGGACAAGATGAGCAAATCGATGTTCACAAAACTAATTCCCGCGACACTCGGCATTTTTAAGCAAAATGGGGAGAGCTCGTTCGATCTTCATCCCTCGTGAGCCCTTAAGTGCCACGAAATCATCCCTTTCCAGTCCCAAGCTGATCTTCTGCGCAATCTCAGGGCTGAAGTCCGACGACAAGAGAAGCTCCCCTTTGTAGCCCGAAGCTTTAAGTCCCTCAGAGATGGCCTCTCTCTGTGATCCATAGAACCAGACAAGTTCAGGTTGAGCCTCTACGATCCGTGCTCCAAGTTCAAAATGCATCTCACGGGAAGCTGCACCAAGTTCCAACATATCGGCCAAAATGAAGATCCTTCGACCCACACGAGAAATCGCTGCCACCTCTGCAAAGAGGGCCTCCATGCTTTCAGGATTGGCATTGTATCCATCAAACAAGATGGTAATCCCCGGGCGATCCCTAAGAATCTGCCCTCGTCCCCAAGTCAATTGACACTGAGAAAGACGTTTCCAAATATCTCCTGGCAAAACGCCTGCCGTGAGTGCAATGGCACTGGCCGCCATGAGATTGTGGACGTGGTGAGATCCAAAAAAACTGAGTGCAACTTCGCCGGAGACTCCACCAATTTCACCCTTCACCCGAAACCCCTCAATACTTCGTGCAATGACCCTTAAAGAGACATCGGCATTGGAAATCTTCGATGAAGAGAATGTTCGGGTTGAGAGCTTTCCTCTTCGTCTCTCCCACATCCTTCGTGTGTGGCTGTTGTCAAGATTGAAGATCTGAAGGTCTCTCTCTTTCAATCCCTCATAGATCTCCTCCTTGGCTTTGGCCACAGCTTCAATCGTAGTCAACCCCTCAAGGTGCCCCCTTCCCACCATCGTCACAAGGGCCACATTGGGTTCAGCAATTCGTACCAACTCCGAGATCTCTCCTGGATGATTCATACCCATTTCGACAATTGCAACCTCATCTTCACGATCGATGCCGAGCAAGGTGAGTGGGACTCCCCAATGGTTGTTGAAGCTTCCATGGCTCCAATGGGTTCGATAGCTCTCCTTCAATAAGACTGAGGCAAACTCTTTGGTCGTCGTTTTCCCGCTTGTGCCTGTAATCGCAAAGACTCGTCCTCCCCATTTCCGTCTCCAATACTGAGCCAAACTCTTGAGAGCTTCAAGCGTGTCTGAAACTTCAATGATTGTACCGCATTCGGACAGAGCGCCCTCAATCGGACCATGAATCACGGCCGCCGCAGCACCTTTCGAAAAGGCCTGTCCTACAAAGGCATGGGCATCAAATTGGTCCCCTTTGAGAGCAAAAAAGAGTTGTCCGCATAGGTCCTTTCGCGTGTCGGTTCCAACACCACTAAACTTGGTCTCCTTTTTTTGCAAGACTCTTCCCTGTGTTGCATTGATCACATCTTCAAGATCCATTTGCCATGTCACTCAACACCTCTTTAACAACACTTGCATCGCTGAAATCACTCTTTGTTCCACCCACAATCTGATACTCTTCATGCCCCTTGCCCGCGATCAAGACCACATCACCCTCTTGCGCCACTCGAAGCGCACGTGCAATGGCAAGACGTCGATCCTTTTCCACAAAGACTCTTTGATCAATACTCTCTTTGTCAGTGATTCCCTGAAGAATCTCCTCAATGATTCGACCGGGATCTTCACTTCGAGGATTGTCGTTGGTCACAAATACGAGATCTGAACCCTCCTCTGCGACCTTTCCCATAAGAGGGCGCTTCCCCCTATCTCGATTCCCACCGCATCCAAAAACTGTAATGAGTCTACTCTGCGTCTTAAGTCCGCGACGTACCGACTGTAATGCCTCGAGAACCTTCTCTAAGGCATCACTTGTGTGAGCATAATCCACAAAAACATGAAGACCCTGCTCATTGTAGATCGGCTGGAGGCGCCCCTTCACTCCAGGAAATTTCTCAAGTGCTGATACCACAACATCGAGACTTACTCCCGCAGCAAGTGCCACGCCCACAGCGGCAAGTGCATTGTAGAGGTTGTGAATCCCCACCATCGGCAGATGAACCTCGCCAATTCCGTAGGGTGTGCGCACCTCAAACAGTGTTCCACGAAAATCCATATGGCGAATCTGAAACGTCAAATCAGAGGCACCTTCCCCAAATCTCCACACCTTGGCCCGCGAAGAGACGACCAATCTACGGCCATAAGGATCATCGTTGTTGATGATGGCAAAAACATCATTCTTAGAGGATCGATCTAAGACATCGGCAAACAGTAAAGACTTTGCCCTAAAGTACTCCTCCATCGTCCCATGATAGTCCAAATGATCTTGAGTCAAATTGGAAAAGACCACAACATCAAATGGGACACCTTCGATGCGATGTTGATGGATCGCGTGGCTAGAGACCTCCATTGCCACGGCGCGAGCCCCCAAAGCCTTAAATTCGCCCATTCGTCGATGGATGGTCAAGGCATCCGGTGAGGTCATCTCGCTCGTCCAATAGTGAGAACCCAAATGGTGGTTGTTGGTCCCCATGACTCCGGTGGACCACCCAAAGGAGTTAAAGATCGCTTCGACCATGTGGGTGATGGTCGTCTTTCCATTTGTTCCCGTCACCCCGACACAAAAGAGATCCTTTCCAGGGTCACCATAAAATCGGCTGGCCAAAGCGCCCAAAGTCTTTCGTGTGTCCGATGCCACCACAATCGCTCCCTGGAAGGAGTCAGGAACAGTCTCCGCACGCTCAACCACAATCCCCGCAGCTCCTCTTCGACAAGCCTCCGGAACAAAACTGTGTCCATCAAACTTCTCGCCTTTAATGGCAACGAAGATCTCTTCGGGTTGAAAAGACCTAGAGTCTGCCGAAATCCCCTTCACTTGTCGCATTGGATCAGATCCAAATTTCAGATGGGGAAAGATAGAGAAGAGTTGTGCCAGCTTCATCAACGTGACTCTAGCACGATTGATGATGTACAATCAAAATGAATCGTGACCACAACATTAGATCCACTTTCGCCTTCGATAAAAAATGATCATTCCTAAAGTGATCGCAAGCATAAAACCCATAATGATGAAGTATCCATATTCCCATTTGAGCTCCGGCATGTTCTCAAAATTCATGCCGTAGACACCCACAATGAAGGTCAGCGGAATGAAGATCGAAGCAAACATGGTTAAAAATCGCATGGTCTCGTTCATCCTCTGATTGATGAGCCCAAGATGAGCGTCATGAAGGTCCGTTAAAAGTTGTCGGTATTGGGATAGCGCATCGTTAATTTGATTGGCATGCTCGTAGACGTCTTGAAAGTAGATTTTGATCTTCGTGTGAATCAGAGGGTGGTCACCCTTTACAATGGTCGCCAAAAAATCGCGGGCCGGTGTCACAATCTTATTGAGTAATAGCAACTCGACTCTCAATTTACGAATTTGATTGGATAGATCTTCACCCTGATCTTCGAACTGGAGCTCCATGTTTTCAATCACGTTTCCTAAGTCATTGACGACTCGGTAGTAGTCGTCGACAATCGCATCGATCAGAGAATAGAAGAGGTACGCCGCCCTTTCATGGCGAATTCTTCCGCGACTCTGTTGAAGCCTATCCTTCACAACGGAAAGGACATCCACATTCTTTTCCTGAAATGAAATTACGTAGGTCTCTCCAAGAAATAGACTGATCTGTTCGGCTTGAATACGAGGATAGGTGTTCACATGATCGATCGCCTTTAGAATGATGAACAATGTGTCCTGAATCACATCAATCTTAGGCCGGTGATCCGTATTGAGCACATCCTCCAACCAGAGCCTATGAATTCCAAACATCTGCCCAATGTCTTCGATCACTTTAAGATCACTAAGGCCTCGAATGTCGATCCAGGTGACAATGTCCTTCTTTTTCGCCGAGGCGAGACAGACATCGACGGAATCCACCTCATTAACTGAAACTCGCTCTTGATCAAATTCCACGAGTGTGATCTCCACATCGGTGGTTGAATAGTCACCAATATGGATCAGCTGTCCCGGGGGTTTACCAACTTTCTGACTTCGATCTCTCAGCAGTCGACTCACGAAAAACCCTCCTTGGATCGGCTGAGTTGTGGAAATGTAAAACCCGAGATTCCTCGATCTCGAATCTAGGTTCTATTGATCACCTTTAAGAGTTCATCACGTGTAAATGGTTTATGAATGCACTCATTGCAACCTGAATCTTTGATCTGTTGAATAAGAGATTCCTTAAGATTCTCATCATCTTCCATCAATTGGCAAAGACCGATGATCACATTAAGTGGAGTCTTAAGATCATGTGAACAAACTGCAAGAAATCGATTCAGAATGTGATAGTTTTCTCGCAACTCTCGAATCTTTCCGTACATGAGCGACACATCTTGAATGGCGAGAACTCCATAGCGAATATGAAGGGAATCGGTAAATCCAGCGAGACTCGACTGTTGAATCCTATGTTTCCCATCGCCAAGAGGGCATGGTATAAGGTAGCGATGCAGTTCTGCAGAGAAGAAGGCGGGAGGCCCTCCTTTAAGAACCTGTTGAAATCGTTCTCGGTAACCATCCTGGTTGAGATTAGGAAACTGCGAAAAAAGTTCTTTTCCTAAGACTTCCCGTTCGGACAATCTAATCCAATCAAGTAGGATTGAGTTCATATAGACAATCCGAAAATCAACATCCACAATACAGATCCCCGATGGTACTGAGTCAAAGATGGCGAAGCTATGGGATTTTACCATAGATCACCTACCATGATGGTCTGCTCCACTCCAATCACTGCTTGTTTTCCTCAATCATCTCGTTGATTCGAGAGAAAATGGACTCGATGGAGTCAATATCAAAGATAATGAGAATATCACCCTTAATCTCCATATCCTTTACTGAGAACTGGGTTTTAGCAAAGACAGCCTTATCGCTCTTTAGATCAAGACCTTGTTTGAAGAGAATCTCAAACGAACCCTCTCCATATTCCGGAATCGTATAGTCAATCCGCTTCTTGAAGACGTTCATGATGCTGCCAAGGACCGAATTCATTACGATATTTCCAACTTCCATCAAAGTGGTTTGTCGAACGACATCCAACTCATCGTTAGTTTGTTCCTCGTCTCCAACCAAAACGGTCAAAAGATTTGATGCACTTTGAGTCGGAAAGATTATATGACTCTTGAATCTTGCGTGAATTTTCGAAAAATCTGATGAACACCATTTCTGACAAGGTTTTCCAGTTTATGAACACGTGAAAGACCTGCAGTTATTGGGGTT
>JACTMU010000097.1 GCA_014584465.1 Pseudomonadota bacterium
ATGTCTTTGGTAAAATCCAAAAAACTCCCCAATCAATCACTGGATACCTCAAACCTTTTCATTAACGCTATGTCCCCGAACTTATGCGCGGCTGTATAAAAGGTGAGATTGTCATCTTCAAAATCCACAACTCGAACTCCCTGCCGGTAGCGAAGCTCGATCTCCTCGAGAATGCTCTGGACCGTGCGACGACGGTAACGGTTCCCAAAGGTCAAGTGAACGGAGCAAAAACTGCATTTATGGGGACATGAGCGTGAAGAAATTAAAAATGACATGGGTTTTGTGCCAACTCGATAGTCGCTCAAATTCAAATCGGAAAAGTCCGGCATCTCCATCTCATCAAGATCATAGGTCGGCTGAACTTCATTAAGATGCACCCGACCCTGACTGCGATAACCCAGCCCCGAGACACTCTCAATGGAACATAGACCCTTCTTAAATGAGAGAAACTCACAAAAGGCCCTCTCTCCCTCACCCACAATGATGTAATCGACATCATTGTATAGCTCGAGAATCTCCCCCTTCATCGCAGAGACATGGGATCCTCCCAATAGAACATCACATTGTGGAAGCACCTTCTTCACGAGTGACGCAATCTTCACCACCTCTCGAAAATAGGGAGAAAAGAGCGCTGAAATTCCAATCACGTCAGGTCGAGCCACCAATACTCTCTCCACCAACTCCTCAAAGTCCATTCCAAAGTGATAGTAGTTGTGAAAAGTCGAAAAGGGAGTTCGATCGCGAAATCCATAATATCGCTTTAGATACTCGAGTTCTTGTGGCACCGATATCGTGCGACGCCCATGGCCTTGATGCGCATCCAAAACTTGGACCTCCACATCAGGGTGATATCTCCTGGCTGCCGCCTTTAAGTAGCACAACCCTATGGGTTGCAAACGCAGGTCGGTCTCATAGAAATCTTGAATGGGTGGCTGAACCAAAAGCACCTTCATAAGGTGGGCCCACTCTACAGTACGATCCAGAGCTAAGCCAGAGAAAAGAGTGGATGAACCACGAGCTCCTCATCGAAGTCCCATCAATGGGTCGTAGCTTTTACTTGGGCATAGAGGCCCAATCTCTTCACCTGATCAAGATAGGAACTCATGTATTCGAGATAGTCGTTTCGCTTATTCTTATTGTAAATTCGAACTCTCTCTGGAGTCACAATCTCTGACTTTGTGATGAAAAGATCAAGTCGACTGTTGGAATCGTTCAGCAAGTCGAGAAGACTTCTTACCCGCTCTTTATCGGCAAGAGTCATTGTCAAGAGCTTCTTCTCATCGGAACTTGTCGATCCCTCAATGTAGGAACCAAAAAAAGCCACAGAGGTGACATCAGGATTTTCTTGAGAAATCTCAACGCGCTTGAGCCTTGCCTCTTTGACAAACTGGTCACGCTCTTCAGATTCAAGAGTTTCAATGCGGTGAAGGTTGCCATAGTAGTCATGTTCAATCGCAAGTCCATCGAAGATCCGCACGATCCAGGTGGCCTGAACCGAGATTGGTTCTGCACTGTGACTTATTGATCCAGAGAGTTGAAATGCCGCTACGACAAGCGTTACAGATCGAAATAGAGCGCTAAAAAACTTATTTTTCATTAAAACTCTCCTTTGCCAAGCACACGGCACAAGTGACCTCAACGAAGGCACACGGCCTCAAAAGCAGTCAATGTCTCGAAATCCGCATCCCGCAACATCGACGACATCAGCATACCATAGATGGGAGGACAGGTCTCGTGTCAGGTTTGGGTAAGTAAAAATGTCAAAACGGGTGACCAAAAATGACACTTGATTGGCAATTCTAAAACTTCAAAAGCGAACTAAAGCTAATGTAGACCACCGATGCCTTTGCTTGAGTTGGCACGGAATCGGGAAAAATAGTTGATTCCGTCGTTTTAAGATCACACGGAATGATCTCAAGGTTGACTGAGATCTTCTGATTGAAATCGAATCCAAGAGAGAGTTTCAAAGCAGTTCCAACATATTTTGTAAACAAGTTGGCATCTTCGATCTCATTGAGTGGATAGTAACCACCCCAAACTCGAAGGCGGCCTTTCTGAAAACCAAGCCCAGCGCCGAACATTCTTTGAGTCACCTCTTTGCGTCCATTTTCCAAGAAGTAAACCCCTCCCGTATGATAGTCGAGGCCCATCAGCACAGCCCCGCCCTTGAGTGAAAGTCCGCCCTTGCCACCCAGTACGGCTGCCATTGCGGTGTCTTTAGGCAGAGGAGTTCCATCACCGTACACGTCGGTAAAACTAAGTTGAGAGTACCCAAGGTAGGGTTCGATAAAGATGTTCATGCTTGCTCCAATGGCATTGGAGCCTTTAAGCATTCCCAACAAACACAGAAGAATAAAAAAGAAAATTTTCGCCATCGGGTCCTGTTGCCATTATCCTCCACTCCAACCTACAATGTCTACATGACTTGCTCAAATTTCCCTTGGACATTCATAATGACGCTGACGAAAATTATGTTGGCATCTACCTTGCTCATGTGGGCATCAAACCCTCGAGTTCTCGCTTCGGCTTACGGCGTGTATGGACTCTACCCCGTCGGTTCGACACGCGTCCTCGGTATGGGCGGCGCCTTTGCGGGGCTCAGCGATGATGCCTCGGCCATCAATTTTAACCCTGCTGGACTGGCCATGACTCGATTCAAGTATGATCTTGCTTCTGGATCCAATCGAATCGTCAATAAAGAGCTCGACATTTGGGGCACTGGCCAAAAGATCGGCGTACCCTACAACTTCAACTTTTATTCTGCGGCCTTTCGCAGTGGCTCCTTAGCCTTCGGAGGTGGCTTCAGTCAGCCCTTTCAACTCGATCTCAACGAGTCCACATCCAGCGAAGATGTTCTTCACATTGAAAGTTATGAACTCTTTCTTGCCTATAAGTTTTCTGAACACTTTTCCTTAGGCGTTACGCTTCATCAAGAGCGTGCCTCGATGAAGTACTCAAACTCATGGAGCTCTATTGACTTTGAAACAGAGCAGAGCAAACCCTATCCCACGGTAGGTCTTACCTATAGGGATTCACGTCGAAAGGGGTTTGGCGTTGTCTATTCACCTGAGCGACGATATGATCTCGACGAAAGTGGAAACACTCAGATCGGAACAACCTTCATTCGCGACATTGTGATCCCTGCAAAACTGACCGTTGGTGGATTTTTCAAATCCCACGACAAACTCATTTGGGTTTTGGATGTTGATTTTGTTCAGCCTGTGACCGATGCCGTTTTCATCTACGATGTAAGCTCTTACTCCACCCATAAAATTGTAGAGCAACAAGCCACCATCGTTCATGGAGGTTACGAGCTTGAGATCGTCAATCAACGCGATCTTGAATTTGTGTGGCGAGGCGGCGGCTATACCGAACCGCCAAGGTTTGCCATGAACTCCTCTCGATTTCACTTTACTATGGGCGTAGAACTTCGACTGGGCATTGTGACCATGGCCGCCTCTTATGATCAAAGCGAAGGATTCAACAATATGGCCCAATCCATCAGTCTCAACATTGACTCTATTTAGTGCCTTGCGCTATGTAAGGGCTGTCCGGTAATTCCATTTTTGCCGATTTCTATAAGTTTTCCTTATACCTTCGTTGAGCCTCCTCGAGTTAGCGCCTCTGGCTAGCCCTTCGTCGGGTAATGGCTGGCCCGCCCTAGCGATGCAGATCCAGTAGATCAAAAATCGACTGCAGCTCTTGAAGTCGCACCTGAAGATCATCGTCTTCGGAGACTTTCCAAGGGGCCACAGGGAAGAAAACTCCCCTCTCGCCCTCACCCGTTCCAAAGAGCTCGACCTCTTCACCCTGATCAGTATGAAATACAAGTCCAAAACGAAGATTCATCTGTTTAAAGTAGTTCAGATCTTCGAGCTTCGTTCGCGCTGGAGCGTCCTCAAGGAGCTGTTGGATAGGTTCTCGCGTCTTTTGCAAGAATGTCTCAACCAATAGCGACCTCCCCTCGGATGAAACGATCCCCTCATCCAAAAGAAGTGCCAGGCACTCGCTGTTGAGTTCACCACAACCGGCTCCCGCATCAAAGTAACGGCGACGCAGATTTTCGTAACCAAGATCTATGGTTTTGAGTTGACTGATTTCGATCTTCTTTCTCACATTGAGAGAGACTTCACCTGTCTCCTCTCTGTCCTGTGGCTGTTGATGTGAGAGAATGAGCCTTCCGCCGATCTTAACACTCTCGATCTTGGAGATCGAAAAGCTGCACTCAAAGATATCTTGAACCTCTCTTTCCATCTGCTCTCGATCTTCGACCTTGAACTGCACAATCATGTTGGAGGAGCAAACGACCTGACCCTTTTCATCCTTAAGGGACTCAATGCCCTTAAATAGAGCTCCACCACCATCTTTAAGAACCGATGCCCATTTCGAATGTCCACTTGCAAAGGCGTCGCAAGAACACCCATTGTCACGCTTGAACAGAAAGGACGAGATCGCAGAATCAACTGACCCATTTGGATTGGAGGCGTCCGAATTCCTTGAATCTTTGCGGTTCCTGGAGGCTTTTGATCTTGGTCCATCGGTCGCAAGCAATGTGCTCTGCGAATCTTCACTCTCTGCATCCACCACCCCAGATCTCTCAGAATCGACCGAAAGATCTTCAACACCATCTGATTTGTTTTTCTTGTCTGCGGCCTTCTTAAGATCACTGTACTCATCGTAAGAGATCTTGATCCAACTCTTGTCACGAGTCTTACATCCATTCCAACTCAAAAGAGCAATTCCCAAAATGAAAAGAGCCCAGTGTCGCCGATTGCCTCTGCCATTGTGAACTGCCTGATTGATCTTCAAAATATCTCCTCCTATGCCGTCCTGCGATTTCCGCTAGCCACTAGCTAAGGCCCTAGTTTCCGTTTGCCCAATCCCTAGAGTTGATACCATATCGATCGTTGCATATCCCGTCGCGAGCCCACCCTTACGGGTGTCCAATGGCAGTTTGAGAATCTCGAGAGGATATCAATGCAATGTTGATACCAATGGCCATGGCCCAATCTCATTGAGAAGGGCCGAAAGGAGACTTGACAGTCGCTTAACAATTTTGGTCCCGAGGTGGTCATCTCCTTGACACCTGTCGAACCATCAAAGCCATGTCGCGTCTGGCAAAGGTCCCAAAATTTGGATTGGCACCTGACATTTCTTAGTGCTAGGCTGCCGCTTTTGAAGGAGGAGAGCCATGAATAAGGGGCCTGTATCGTCGTTCATCCAGCAACACTTTCGACATTTTAATGCCGCTGCCCTCGTGGACGCCTCTAAGGCCTATGAGAGCCATCTACAAAACGGTGGTAAAATGTTGGTGACTCTGGCGGGTGCGATGAGCACTGCAGAACTTGGCCAATCGCTGGCTGAGATGATTCGACGAGACCTTGTTCATGCAATCAGCTGTACGGGGGCCAACCTCGAAGAGGATATTTTTAATCTTGTAGCCCATGAACATTACGAGCGTGTTCCTCACTACCGAGAGCTCAGTGGTGAAGCAGAGACTGAGTTGATGAATCGCGGATTGAATCGTGTCACCGACACCTGCATTCCTGAAGAAGAGGCCATGAGAAAGGTCCAAAGATTTCTGAACGAAAAGTGGGCTGCTGCGGATTCTCAAGGGAAGTCCTATGCCCCCCACCAGTTCCTTTGGTCCATCATGAAAGAGAAGGAGTTTCAAAAGGGTTATCAAATCAACCCCAAGGATTCGTGGATGGTGGCGGCAATGGAGAAAAACATCCCGATCTTCACCCCTGGGTGGGAAGACTCGACCCTTGGAAACTTTTTTGCGGCAGCCCTGATTAAGGGCATTGTCAAGAAGTTAACCACTGTGGAGCATGGCATTCCAACGATGCTTCGTCTGGCCCAATGGTATCAAGAGACCACGAAGAACCATTCGATTGGCTTCTTTCAAATCGGAGGGGGCA
Source organism: Pseudomonadota bacterium (assembly GCA_014584465.1). Classification (GTDB taxonomy): domain Bacteria; phylum Bdellovibrionota; class Bdellovibrionia; order Bdellovibrionales; family JACTMU01; genus JACTMU01. The sequence continues at coordinate 5,922 of JACTMU010000097.1, forward strand.
TTGCCGGAGATTTTCCAATCTGTGTTGTCCCTATGCTTGAAAAGGATTTGAAGCTCGACATTCCACGTTGGGGATATTTCTGCCAGATCAGCGATTCGACAACCAGTTATGGGTCCTACTCAGGTGCTACACCGAACGAAAAGATCACCTGGGGAAAGCTCGAGATCAAGACTCCGAAGTTCATCATTGAGTCGGACGCCACGATCGTGGCCCCGCTGATCTTCGCCTACCTCTTAGGCTGGTAGCATTAGGCAAAGCGCGAGATTTCGATCCGAGCGCTTGACCTCCGTCGAGATCCATCTGTCAAAGAGTTCGCCACCACCTTAGGATCTGTGGCCAAACAACCTTGACATTTAGTCACAGATCCTAAGCACCATGCACTTTGGATCGAAGCCAAGAACCAATCTCCAGCATCGAAATCCCACCAAAAAGAGAGCCGATGATCCAAGTGATTGCAAAGCCAAAGACAATCTCCGCATCGGCCATCACAAAAGCCCCCAGTGAGAGCAAAGTAAGTCCCGCAACCTGGAGCCATCGATGGCTCTTCAACACACGAATCTCTTCAGGACGCAAAACCAAACCCGACACAAGTAGAGAGGTCCCTACAAAGAAAGCTCCGCAAAGCGCCGTGCATCCGTAGGTCCCAAAAGGGAGAAAGAGACGCATGAGCCCCAAACCACCACCAAAGAGTCGAACACCAAACTGAGGGCAAAGTGACAACGTCAAAACAGCTGCAACCAGATGCACCAGAGAAATTCTCCCAAAAACACGAAATGAATTGGGATTTAAATCATCGTGAACCCTTTTAAAAATTCGTTCAGTTACGGCCAAAGGAACCTGAGCCGACTCACCATTTGAAAACTCTTCAAACTCACGATTGGTCTCATCCAAAAACTTTGAGCTCACACAGCACCTCCCGAGGAACCACTCTTTCCTCGAATTTTTCGAATCGCTCGGCTCACCATTTGCCGAATGCTCTCCTCGGACCGACCCATCTTTTGCGCAATCTCCTCATATGCAAGGTCGTCAAAATAACGTAGCTCAATCGCCTCTCGTTGAGCCAAACTCAACCCCTTCAAAAGTTCATTTCGATCAAGCGCACCTTCATCTTTTTCAACCACCTGGCCGTCCGCCATCAAATGCTCTTCAAAAGATTGGGAAAAAAACCTCTGATTTTTCACTCCAACTGTCTTCCAAAAATCCAACAAAACCCTCTTGGTCATCACAAAGATCCATTGATCAAATCGATAGTCTGGACTGTAGTGGTGTCGGCTCCTATGCAATTTGATAAAGACCATTTGAAAGAGATCGTCCACCCAAATTCGTTCGTGAATCCTGCGTTGCAAATAGGCATAAATTCGACCACTGTACCTCTTATACAGTTCTTCAAAAGCTCTCTCCTCTCCACTTTGATAGAGGATCATCAACTCCTGATCACTTAAATCTTTCTCCTGCTTTCCCATCCATTCACTTTACGATGCCTTCTCTCCACAGTGAAGCATTTCATGGCCAAAATAGGGGTTTGTCGCCTTTCCTCCACTCTTCTGGATCCACTTTGACCCTGCCATGGGACAATAGAAGACCTCAAAACCTGACTCATGGTGCTTCTCCATCCACCTCACAAAAGGGCTCGACAACTTCTTGAACTCCTTGCGGGCCGAAGCCAAGTCGGAAGCCTTCTCCATCGAACCCACCGACGCCTTCACTTCATCCAACATCGGGCTCTTGAGACCATGGTGCTCTTTACCCACAGCCTTCGCTTTGAGCTCCCCGATCTTTATCTTAACTAGACCAAAATCATCCTTTGCCAAGGCCTCCTGAACCTCCACATAAACCGGCAACAAGCTCTTTATAGCTTCATCTTCTCCTGCATATCCGTTGGGCGCAGCAAAGAGAGCCAATAAGATCCATGCAATGGACATCAACTGTTTCATTTTGATTCTACCTCCTCGATTGAAAATCACTTCGATCATCTCCATAGATTGTGGCTGGCAACAAACCATTCCACACCTCCACATCATCAAGATGTAATACGAGCCTCTAGCTCTCTTTGTGACACTCTTTAGGTAACTCTCGAGATTTCCAAATGGCAAAAAGTGCCGGGTAGACCACAAGCTCCATCAAAAAGGAGCTCAGAATCCCTCCCAGCATGGGGGCTGCAATCCTCTTCATCACATCAGCTCCAGCCGATGCTGTGCTGGCCCACATAATGGGCAAGAGCGCCATAACAAGGGTTGCCACGGTCATGACCTTTGGCCGGACCCTCTTGACAGCCCCTTCATGAATGGCCAATTGGAGATCTGCAAATGTTTTGAGTTTTCCCGCCTTCTTGGCCTTTTCATAGGCCAAATCAAGATAGAGAAGCATGAAGATTCCCGTCTCCGCATCGACTCCTAAAAGCGCAATGAGTCCCACCCACACTGCGATGCTCATGTTGTAGCCCAAAAGATAGAGAAGCCATACTGCGCCAATCGCCGAAAAGGGCACCGCAAGTAAGATGATGGAGGTTTTGATCCAAGACCTCGTATTTGCAAAGAGGAGAAGAATGATGATCACAAGAGTGATGGGAACAATCACCTTCAGCTTCTCCTTTACACGGATCATGTTTTCATACTGACCACTCCACTGAAGAGCAACCCCTGCAGGCAGAGCGAGCTTCTCACTCACAACACGCTTTGCATCTTCAACGTATCCGCCAATGTCTCGATCCGACACATCAATGTAGACATAACTCGAAAGGAGCCCATTTTCATTTCGGATCATCGAAGGCCCCTGAACCATCTCAATGTCAGCAACCTGTCCCATCGGAATTTGATGACCCTCAGGAGTCGGAATCAAAACCCGTTTTAAGGCGTCAAGGTTTGATCGATAATCGTGAGAATAGCGTACATTGACGGTGTAACGCTCTCGACCCTCAATGGTCTTGGTAATGGGCTCACCGCCAACGGCGGTCATCAAGGCCTCTTGGGCCTGGTCAATGCTGATCCCATAACGCGCCAGTCTCTCTCGATGAAAGCGAAAATCCAAGAAGTAACCCCCTGCGATTCGCTCGGCAAAGACACTTCGAGTCCCTTTGACCTCTGGCAAGATTCGTTCAATCTCCACACCAATTCTCTCAACCTCTTTAAGATCATTCCCCAAAACCTTAATGCCAACGGGAGTTCGAATGCCTGTGGTCAACATGTCGATTCGATTTCGAATTGGCATCGTCCAGGCATTGGTCGTACCTGGAAATCTCATCTTCGAATCCATCTCCGTAATCAACTCTTCCCAACTCATGAACTTCGGCCAAATCAGAGCAAGTGGACCTTGCAAAATCTCAGGCAAAAAGGAGTACCACCGCTCTTTCACTCTCCACTCAGTCTGAGGTTTAAGGATCACCGTCGTCTCCATCATCGAAAATGGGGCAGGATCCGTTGGTGAATCTGCTCGCCCTGCCTTTCCAAACACACGCTCAACTTCAGGAAAGGACTTTAAAATCTGATCCTGTCTCTGCAATAGGTCCTGTGCCGAGGCCACAGAGATCCCAGGCATGGTGGTGGGCATGTAGAGAATCGTTCCCTCGTTGAGAGGTGGCATAAACTCAGAACCAAGTTTCCAAAAGACAGGAAGAGTTGAAAAAAAGGCAACCACTGCGAGAATGACGACCTGCCATCTCCATTTTACGCATCGATCTACGATCGGACCGTAGTGTCGAAAGAAAAAACGACTGATCGGATGCTCCTCTTCAGAAAAGGTCTTTCCGACCAAAACCGCATTGCGAAGACGGCTGAGCCAACGAGGCCGAAACGTCTTGACTGAAAACTGAGTCAACATAACTCTCAACGCTGGATCCAGAGTGATACTTAAAACTGCTGCAACAATCATGGAGAGATTCTTAGTGTAGGCCAACGGCTTAAAGAGGCGACCCTCTTGAGCTTCCAATGCAAAGATCGGAACAAACGAAACCGCAATGACCAGCAATGAATAAAAACTTGCTGGCCCAACCTCCTTGATGGCCTCAATGACAACCTCCTTGACGTCCTCCTTCTTTCCCCTCTTTTCCCAATCTTCAATATGTTTATGGGCATTTTCGACCACGATGATGGCGGCATCCACCATTGCACCGATCGCAATGGCAATCCCACCCAAACTCATGATGTTGGATGAAATTCCCATCATGTACATAGGAATGAAACTCAACAGCACCGCAAGTGGCAGCGTGGCGATCGGAATCATGGCGCTTGGAATGTGCAGAAGAAAGATCAAGATGACCAAACTCACAATGATCATCTCCAACAAAAGCTCGTGAGTTAACGTAGAAACTGCACGCTCAATGAGATCAGATCGATCGTAGGTCACAACCAATTCCATCCCCTCTGGCATGGATTCCTTAACTTCGGACAATTTGGCTTTTACCGCTTCAATGACGCGAGTGGCATTTTCACCATACCTCATCACCACGATCCCGCCGACGGTATCTCCCTGACCATCCAGATCCGCAATGCCTCGTCTCATGTCAGAACCGACCGTCACCTTCGACACGTTCTTCACGTAGATTGGAGTTCCACGGTCATATCCCACAACAATGTTGCCAATATCTTCGCGATTTTTGACATACCCTCGGCCGCGTATCATGTACTCAGTGCCTGACACTTCAATGAGTCGAGCACCGACATCGTTGTTGCCACTTCGAATCGCATCGACGACTTTCGGCAAAGAAATATTGTAGGCCAACAATGCATTTGGATTGACCTGAACCTGATATTGCTTCTGAAATCCACCAATGGCAGGAACCTCAGCAACACCAGGAACCGTCTGTAGAACGTATCGCAAAAACCAATCTTGATAGGATCTTATGTCTGCAAGTGATCGCGTTCCCGTCCGATCAACCAAAGCATACTGAAAAATCCAACCCACTCCCGTTGCATCAGGGCCAAGTTCTGTTTGTACACCCGTGGGAAGTTGAGGAGAGATTTTAGAGAGATACTCCAAGGTTCTGGACCGTGCCCAGTAGGGATCTGTTCCATCCTCAAAGATGACGTAAACATAGGAGAATCCAAAATCAGAAAAACCACGAATGTCCTTCACCTTGGGGGCTCCAAGCATTGCACTCACAATCGGATAGGTCACTTGATCCTCTAAAATATCAGGCGATCGATCCCATCTTGAAAATATAATGACCTGGGTCTCAGAGAGATCCGGAATCGCATCCACTGGAATGGACTTGAGCGAGTGCCAACCGGCCACGCTCAACACTGCAACCAGAACGAAGACCAGATAACGATTTCGAGCTGAAAACTCGATGATCCTTTCAATCATGTCACTCTCCCACTTTGGTCATGCAGTGTTTCATCTGCTCGTGCCAAACCTGTCCCTTTGGACACTCCGGAACCGATGGCGCATGATTTGGATCACCTTCTTTTAGATCGGATGAGTCTCGACTCTCAGCTTGAGAGGTGAGGACTCCCTTCAACCGCGACTCTGAGTCGATGAGAAAATTCCCACTTGTCACAATCTTTTCACCTGCGTGGAGACCCGAAGCGATCGAGATCTCTTCACCAACATAATCTCGTATCACAACCTTACGTGGTTCAAAATGGCCATCCTCATGGACCACAAAGACCCACGACTCCTTCCCTGAATCCAAAACCGAATCAAAAGGAACAACAACGTTCTCCCCCAGTGGCGACAGGATGGCCACATCAACGTAGGCCTCCGGTCGCAACCGCGCATGGGTGTCGGGCACAAGAATGCGAACTTTGGCCGTGCGGGTGTTGGGATTGATCACTCGATCCACAGATACAACCTTACCCTGAAGCTCTTTTTCTAGATAAGGTCCTGAGATTCGTACGCTCTGCCCTTGAGAGATGTGCGGAAGGTCCATCTCAAAAATGTCGGCGTAGATCCACAAACTCTCACCTGGCGAGGTGATCAGTAGATTGGACCCCGTGGACGACGAACCTGCAGTTTTACGCAGATCTAAGATCTGCTGATCTGAAAGGCCAAGAATCTTGAGGCGGAGTTTCGTCGACTCCACCATTCGCGAGGCTGAGTGTTTGACCTCTGAAATAGGAGCATCTTGAACTCGACTGAGCTGCTTGATGGCCTCCACGTACTCGTTTTGAGCCGTGTAGAGCTCTGGATCAAAGGCCACTCTGCCGGATGCTTCAATCGACTTAAAAATCAAACGCTTTTCAACTGTGCCATATTTAACCCCGATCATCTGTATTCGATTTTGAGAGAGACGAAAGGGCGCGTGACCTTCAGGAGAATCGGACCTAACAGTTCCCGCGGTGCCAAGACTCTCTGCTTTTACAAGGTCCATTCCACAGATCGGACACTTCCCTGGGCCATCTTTTCGAACTTGGGGATGCATAGGACAGGTCCATATCTCCGCGTAAATGTGCTCAGAGGTCTTCGACTCTGAAGTGTTCCGTGAAGCTGGCTCATTGGTCACTTGATCGGAATTAAGAAGACGATCGCAACCGATCATACCAATAAGAGCAATCCCACATAGAGCTCCTACATACTTTGGCGTCCATTTTACAGTTCTCATTGTGATTCTCAACTCATCCTCCAAAAGTAAATCGACATCTTTGCTCGATCCAAATGAGCCCACCCAACACACTACTTAGTGTCTGGCATAAAGCTTTGACAAGGCACTAGTTTTCATCAAACGGCAAATCACTCAGACCTTCACCCACCATCAATTCCAATTTCGTCAACGTCTCCACAAACTTTTCAACATGGCGATAGTATTCGACTCGAATTGAGTAGAGCAATCTCTCTGCATCGAGAAGATCCTGAAATCCCACCCGTCCGGCGCGATAGGCTGCCCGCGAAGAGTTCAACGCGCTGTTTGATTGTGGGATCAAAGCTTTATCATAGATCTGCAGTAGACGTAAGAGAGTCTGGACCCTTTGGCCTAAACTTGCGGCCTCAGCCTCAACCTGCCTCTGAACCTTTTGCAATTCACGACGAGCCCTCTGACTTTCAAAGTGGGCACCGTTGACTTCTGAATTTTGTTTCGAAAAGAACCATAGCGGGATTGAAAGATCAATCCCCATCGCATACCCCTGACTGAATTCACCCAAAGGTTTACGAAAGGTGAGCATAAAGTCTGGCAGATAACTCAAACGCGAAAAGCGCAATCTCTCCTCAGATTCAGCCAGTCGATTTCGCTCTGCTGAAATCATCCTTGATTGATCAAGCGCCCGACGACTTACAGTTTCAGGAGAGTACTTCAGCTTTGGCAGCCTAAGATCCTCTGCGTCAAACTTCACTTGAGAATGAATATCTTGATCCAACAAAGCTGCCAATTCAGCCTGGGCCTCCACAAGCTCTTGCTCAGTCAAGAGAATCTCATTTTCAATCTTGGTCAACTCGACATGAGCCTTCATCTCATCCTGCTGGGGGACTGCACCGGTGGCACGTCTTGTTTCAGCGATCCGCGAAATCTCTCGAAGAGTCTCCTTTTGAACTCTAAAAAGCGCAGAAATGCGAGATAGAGCGTAAACATGAAAATAGGAGGTCAGTGCTCTCTGACGAATCTCAAGTCGCTTGTATCGATACTCCTCCTCTGCGGCTTCTGCTTTGAACTCTTGTTGCCTTCCCAAAGAAAAATATTTGGTAGGAAACATCACCTCTTGAGAGACCGACCACAATTCCATGGGGCCCATCCCATTTTGTGACGCATTCATTCCAGACTCTTGCATGAGACCAAAACGAGGATTTTGGAGTGAGCGGCTCGATGAGATCAGGGCCTGTTCTTTCTCTACGTTCGCCTTGGAAGCTGCCAGCTCATGGTTGGCCTCATAGGCCCGCATCAGGACCTCTTCAACTGACACACTCTGAGCAAGAGAGCGACCCACTCCCACCAATGCCGCCAAAACCGAAACAAAATAGACCAAGATCTTTACCACATGAAACCCCTTTTCAATTGGTTCTATACGAAGATAAGATTGATTTTGTGACATCTCCAATTGAAGGCAATCTAATTGTGGAGTGGTTGATCACTTTGGGGTCAGCCATCTTGGTCGTTCTGCTCTTTCATGCTCTTCATCTTCCTGCCATCGTTGGGTTCCTCACATTGGGTATGATCGTTGGCCCCAATGGTCTAGGTCTTGTCTCTGGATTTTCTCAGGCCCACTACATCTCTGAGCTTGGCACGATCTTTCTTATGTTCACATTGGGTCTTGAATTCTCAATCCATCGCTTGAGAAATCTCATCCGCCCCTTCTTAGGTTGGGGGGCGTTTCAGGTTCTTGTGACCGGCGCACTTTTTACTTTGATTGGGGTTCACATTTTCCAATTGAACTGGAATGCGTCAATTCTGATTGGATGTCTTGCCTCTTTGAGTTCTACGGCCACAATCCTTAAACTGCTTGAGGAAAGTCGAACTGTCATCTCACCCTATGGCCAAACTTCCATTGGCGTTCTTCTCTTTCAAGATGTCGCCATTGTTCCTATGGTTATTTGGCTTGCATCCCAAGGGCCCGATCGATCTTTCACCCATGCCAGCCTCCTCATTTCCGCAGCTGTTCTTCTTGGTATCTTCGTGGCGTCCAAGTGGATCATTCCATTTCTCTTTGAACGCGTTGCGCGAACACGGAACCAAGAGCTCTTTTTCTTCTTTGTGGTCTTTGTGGCACTTGGTTCTGCCTGGGCCTTTGAACTCATTGGCCTGTCACTTTCACTGGGCGCCTTTGTGGCCGGGGTCATTCTTTCGGAAAGCCCCTACGGAAAACAGGCCACGGCCCAAATTTTGACCTTTCGAGACGCCTTTCTCGCCATTTTCTTCATCTCCATTGGCATGCTGCTGGACATCCGTTTTGCCGCCTCTCACATTCACTGGGTGTTGCTTATATTCTTATCTGCAGCCGCCATAAAAGTTGCGATCATCTATCTACTTGGCCGCCTTAATGGCTACAGCCACCACGTCGCACTGGTCTCCAGCATGATTCTCTTTCAAGTGGGAGAATTTTCATTCATCTTGGCCGAACAGGGACAAAAACTTCAAATCTTAAACAGCCATCAAACACAGTATTTTCTTGCCATTGCAATCATCTCTCTAGTTGCAACACCATTTGTCTTTCGATTTGCTCCAAGAATCAGCACCAAGGATTTCTTTAGAGAGTGGATTCCATTTACGACCGAGATTCTCAAACCTCAGCTCGAGTCTCTCAAGAAAGTTTCTCACAATGATCTAAGCCACAAGGAGGGCCACGTCATCATCATCGGGTTTGGCATTGGCGGACAAAATCTCGCGACGGCTCTTAAGAACCTAAAAATTCCCTACAATGTGATTGAGATGAATCCAAAGTTGATCCAAAAAGGGGAACATAAGGATGAACCGATTGTCTATGGGGATGCAGCCGATCGGCACATTCTTGAAAAGGTCGGAGCGTCAAAGGCTCGACTCGCTGTCGTCACGGTCTCTGGTGCCTCAATGCTTGAGAGAGTCACCCACTCCATTCGACACGAACGCCCGGATCTGCCCATTATTGTTCGTACCCACTACCTTCGAGAAGTTCATGAAATTCAAACCCTCAAAGAGATTGAACTTGTCGTAGGAGAGATCGAAACCAGTCTTGAACTTTTAGCCCGCACATTGAACTACTATGGCGTGGCCTCTGAAAAAATTCACCAGATGATTTTTGAATCAAAGAGACGCTTTCAAGAGTCTCAAAATCTTCTCTTTCCCTCATTAAGAACTGGAGTGGACCTTCCGACCTGGGAGGCTCTATCGATCTTCAACCCCATCAAACTCACTGCGGAGATGTTTGCCATTGGTCAAAATCTCTTTGATCTCGACCTTAGAAGACAAACTGGAGCCAGCATCGCGGTCATCTACCGTGAGGCCACGGGTGCGATGGCCCCCTCCTCCACCTTTCAATTTCAAGAAAATGATGTTGCCTACATCGTTGGATCCAAAAACAACATCGACCTGGCCCGACAACTCTTACGCACTGGAAAAGTGGAGTCCTAGCGCCAGACACTACCTAATTTAAACTCTGAAGTTCTCTCAAGATCGATGAAACGCGCTCCAGTTGCTGTTTTCCAATTTCGATGTAGTCAATGGCCTCACTCTGCGATAACTTTCCCTGAGCCATTTTTTTGCAAACAGCCTCCTCGAGGGGATCGGTGATCTGATAGATCTCGGCATGTTGAGGCCAGAGGTTGGAAGCATCATTGCTGCCACCCGCACAGAGAGGTATGTAGTGGTCGATCTTGAACTCGCCTCGGTTCATTTCACCCACATGGTATCCTAACACCTTGTCATAGGTTTGAATGACGTTCACCTTGGTTGAGACTTTAACGTTACGTTCGCAATAGGGAATTTTTTCTGGATAACGATAGGCATCGGGACGTTCACAAAGCTGACCCGGCGTCAACTCAGCATCCGGTTTGGTGGGATAGGCAGCCTCCCAGGAACGACCGGCCATGGCCGAGGAGGCCATGAACAACCACAATGCAATCCAACTCGCACGAATCGCCGACTTCGACATCGCAACCCCCAAATAGACAAGCATTTATGGTGCTTGGTAGAAACACCGGACCCTATTACCGGCATATATTTAGAGCGAATCATTTAGCTATCTTTTACTGATATGTTAACTAGCCAAATTATATAGAGTTGTAAACAATTTTCTTAAGAAGTGAGGAGAGAACTAGAATTTGTGCCCTCTTGACACGGCCTCGGGCCACTCTCCCGACGGGAATTGATCCCCTCCCCGACAACCTGAGCAACGTTGGACATCGCTACCCTAAGATTCCTTTCAAACTGTGACAGGACACTCTCACCCCCAACCGTCGTGTCTGTGATCCCCCGAATCTCTACAAAAGGAACTCGGTGAAGACGTCCCGCCCTTGCCCCACCCGCACCCTCCCAGGCCACAGCAAGCGCGTCGGTCTGCCGGACCAGCTCCTCGGCTCGAGACCTCTCCATAATGTCTTCATCTCCACTGGCAATCCGACCAACATAGGCGGAAAAACCACTCGGTTTCACCATCCCAAGAGCCTGGACCCAATCTCGGTCCGCTCGAAAGGTGGGGAGCCCATGGCTCGGGTCAAATCTCTCCTTATAATCATGCTCGACCGTCCACTCACCAATGATCACATCTCCAGGGTTCAAATCTTCATGAAGTCCCCCCGCCGCCCCTAAGCAGAACAGATGGGTTACAGAATCGATCTCAAGCAACAGACGTTGAACCCCTAAGGCGAACTGGACCTTGCCATGCCCACCCACACCACACACAAGTTCAAGCTCCTCGACGACTTTGACTGAAGCGCTCCCCTCCTGAAAGCTCCTCACAGTCAGCCCCTCCCTCTTCATCGCCTGGAGGAAAAACTCCATTTCGCGCTTAAGTGGAAAGACCGCCAACCCTCGACCCATCATGAAATGCTCCTTCTAAATCTGAACCAATGAGCTACCCATTACCGCAAGAAGGGTCCATTTTCAATATGGACGAAAGCCTCCGCTCAATCCGAAGTGATCGAAAAAAAATAGATCTCACCGTATCAACGGTGGATACGCCTCCAACTTTTCTACTCTTTCTCTTGCGGCACTTTTGATGATTTTTATCTCCATTACTCATTTTGGGTGGGGGCTAGAAAACAATGTTGGTGCGTTATGTCACCGATTTCGACGGTACATCTTTTGCAGTTGGTGCCTCTGTCTACACAAACGACCTTATAATCTATCTGAGGTGAATTTTTTTTAGAGACAAAAGTTCACCGTGAAAAAATTGGAGGCAAAATGGGTGAAATTGACAAAAGATCTTTATCGGCAGGGAAATGGTTACTTTTCGTGTCAGCGCTGACACTTTGGGGCGGCGAAAGAGGATTTTCTAATGAATCTTCTCGAACTGGAGATCTGCCTGCCTCTCCATCTGTAAAACTCATCCGAAGCGATTATGAAAAGGATGAGATCACAAAACTTTGTGGTGAAAGCGTTGAACTTGCGGAGTCCAAACTTACCGCAATTGTTCAACTGTCCCCAGCAGAACGAAATATTGAAAATACGCTATTGGCTTTTGAGGAGACCGTTGCGGAGGTCACCGACAAGACCAATGCCCTTCTTTTTATGGGGTACGTATCCACTGACCCAAACCTCCGAGATGAGGGGATGAACTGTGAGGAGTCCGTCAGCACCTTTCTCGTTAAAACCTCGGCACGACGGGACCTCTATCAAGCCATCAAGGGGCAAAATGCTCGCAACTTAGATGAAAAGAGGCTCTTGGATCAAACCCTATTGGCCTTTGAGCAAAATGGAATGAACCTCAATGATGAAAATCTCGCCAAATTTGTTGAGTTGAATTCACTCCTCTCTTCAAAGAGTGTTGAGTTCAGCAAAAATCTCAATTCGGACCACAGCTTCATTGAGGTGACCCGCGAAGAGCTTTCGGGACTTGATGAGAAGTTCATCGATCGCCTTGAAAAGAGAGAGGACAAATACATTGTCTACGTCAATGAGGCCAACTACCCGGCCATTATGGAAAATTGCACCAATGAGCAAACTCGCTTTCGGGTCCTGCAGGTCAACCTCAATCGCGCCGGAGAGAGAAACACTCAGCTTCTTGAAGAAGCCGTCGTTCTACGAAGTCAGATTGCCAAACTTGTTTTGGGTTCAGATAAGGTCTGGGCCGACTATCGTATTTCGGGACGAATGGCAAAGGATCGACAGGCCGTTGAAGGATTTTTAAAGAACCTAAAGGAAAAGCTCGCAGAGAAAAATCGACAAGACTTAAACGAACTTCTTGAGTTCAAGAAAAGCCTTGATCCTAGCGCAACCAAAATCAATATGTGGGACATCAATTTCTTAGCCAATCAGCTTCGAAAAAAGAACTTCAGCATCGATGGTGAGGTTATTAGGGAGTACTTCCCCGCTGAGGTGGTCATTGATGGTCTCTTTAAAGTCTATTCCAACATGTTTGGAGTCCGATTCCAAGAGGTTCCCGGAGCCAAGGTTTGGTCTCCCGATGTGAAGCTCTTTGAGATTCATGACAAAAAAGATGAGAAGTTGATCGCCTACTTCTATGCAGATTTCTTTCCTCGCGAAGGAAAATATGATCATGCCGCTGCGTTTAGCCTGATTTCAGGACGGACTTTGGCAGATGGGAACTACTCCGTGCCCGTCTCTTCCATTGTGGCCAACTTCACTCCGCCTTCTTCAACTCTTCCTTCGCTGCTTTCACATGATGAAGTTGAAACGGCCTTTCATGAGTTTGGACACATCATGCATCAAACTCTCACCCGAGCTCCCTATGCAAGTCTAGCGGGATCGAGCGTTGCAAGAGATTTTGTCGAGGCGCCATCTCAAATGCTCGAAAATTGGGTTTGGCAACCTGAAGTGCTCAACCTCATTTCAGGGCACTATAAGGATCATTCACAAAAACTTCCACCTGATCTTCTCGAGAAGATGATCAGCGCAAGGAAGTTTCAGCAGGCCTATTTTTATACAAAACAGCTGCTCTATGGCACATTTGATATGACCATCCACACTCAAGATGGACCTGTCGACGTGACCAAGACCTTCAATGACCTCTACAAAGAGATCATTGGAGTCGATCCCATCGAAGGAAATCACTTCCCTGCCTCTTTCGGGCATATGATGGGAGGATATGATGCTGGCTACTATGGCTACATTTGGTCTGAGGTCTACGCTCAAGACATGTTCTCACGTTTTAAGTCTGAGGGGATCGACAGTCCGATTGTGGGAGGCCAATATCGAAAGTCCATTCTTGAAAGTGGAAACATGGCCGATGGAATTGATCTCTTGAAGAGCTTCTTGGGACGCGAACCTTCCGACAAGGCCTTCTTGGAAAAGCTCGGGATCAATTGATCCTTGCTTTGGCTCTGCATTTCACAGTCGCCATTGAGACATAGACCCTCAATGGCGACGGCGCCACGTTCTGCACAGTCTGCGACACGAATTTGTAACCCGGATCTGAAATTAGAAATGGAGATAAAAATCATCAAAGGTGCTGCCAGAGCATAAAGCGCAGAAAAAATAGGCCGAGGCGTATCCCCAGTGATGAGCACTTCTGCTCTGGCAGCACCTTTGATGATTTTTATCTCCATTTCTAATTTCAGATCCGGGTTGTAAGTTGTGTCGCAGAAGCTTCAATATGGACTCGATTTCAGACTCAAGGAAGTTCAAGAGATTGCAATACCTTGACGATGACCGACTCCCCCTCGTTGAGTTGCTCCATCTCAGAGAAAAGAGCAAAGACCGCTTGTTCATAAGAGAGGGGAGAGTTCCCCGTTTCTGCAAGCCAGACGGTATAGCGAGCAGCCCGATCGATCAGTTTTCCGTTGGTGGGAAGGACATAGGTCATCAAATTGCTCAAATATCGATCAAGCCGTCCCATAACAATGGTGGAGTGCGCATTTAGAACCATTTTAAGCAAAATGTGATCCAGCAACCGCTCCCCCGTAGGAGCCCATCGGCAAGTCAAATCGTCCAACTCCCATTGAACTTGATCTTGGTGTTGAAAAATATGAAAGAGATGGTGTCTACGCCCCGAAGTGATACGTTTTCGAAAGTCCATCACCGAACGGCCAAAATCAAAACCTAAAAAATATTCACGCGTGGATTTTGGATGAATCTCAGGCCAGTCCAGCAGACGTGGCGAACGTCCCAATATGGCTTGCCAAGACGAATCTGCACTCTCACACTCTGGAAGCATGAGGTAGCTCAAGGAAGGTCTCTTTTTCACCTGCGCCAAATTATCAAAGTGTGGGAGACTGAAGGTCGGTGCCCTTTCTGTGGTGTCGGTGAGAATTGTGATTGCATAGGAGTCCGCCTGATAGATCGTGTGATCTCCCGCTTTGTAAATGGCCGACTCTCTCTCTGAAAATGAAGAGACCTCTTTCAACCCGATCGATCCGTATGCATTTTTAAGAGTTGAAAGAAGGCCTTCCCAACGAGAAGAATCTTTACGATAGAACAGTGAGAAGCCTACGGCAAGCATCAGCGCCGTTGAGGCCTGCATGCGGGTGCTTCCCGCAAGGGCCATAGGTCCAACACAGAATGATTGAGTTCGAATCTTCGGGTTCTCGATCACCCTTCGAGATCTTTCAAGGGTCATGAGCACTTCGCTGGGATTGCAACAGAGAAAATAGGACTTCGCGGCCATCTTTGCGGCCTGCTCAACTGCACCAATGACAAATGGGGTCTCTCCTCCTTCGGTAATTGCAATTAAGAGATCTTTGGTGCCAAAGCCTCCCTGAAGAAGTTGGCGAGCCCCAAGATCTCCACGATCCTCAAATCCCTCGAGAGCATGAACAAGTGCCACATCCCCACCGGCCATCAAAGAGACGATGCAACTTTCCATTGCAGTCTCTTTGAAATGAAGGCGCCACAAATACTCAAGATGAACTGCCAGTCGCCCTGTCGCTCCACAACCACACAGAAAGACCCGACCGCCTGCTTCAAAGGTACGATTCACATCGAAAGCCAACTCCTCAAGTTGGTCCATCTCTTGGACCAAAAGGTCAAGGGCCTCCAGATCGACTTCGCGAAGAAGTTCAAACGCACCTCTTGAGTCATCCTTTGAGATTTGATGAAGATCGACGGTTTTAGGGTGACGCCCCTCTGTGATCAAGTGTCCAAGCTTAAAATCATCTGCGACTTTAAGAAATTCCGTAGCCTTGTCCTGAGAGGCTTTAGTTCTAGCTGGATGCGGATTCATAGTATCTTAACCCCAATTTCCAAAAAAGATGAATGAAAAGCCATGTCATGGGAAGCGCAATCACAAAATAGGAGAGAAGTTCCCAATCTCCAAAGTCGACCAAAAAACGCACCGGCGCACTTCCCACAAGCAAAACTGGAAAGAAGAAGATGAAAATCTTCTGAATCCAAAACTGATAGACAAAGTTCGGCCAGCGACTCAACTGCTGAAATTGCATTCTCAAAAAATTGATTCCAAAGCTTTCCACAATCCAAAACATGCTCATGGAAATGAGAATTTCTAAACTCACGAGAAGTGTCAAGGAGAGCCCCACAAGAAAGGGGAGAATCAACCACTTCACTGGTGAAAGCCCTATCTCCATTCCGTAATGGATGAGAAAGATCACAGACAGAATTGAGCTCAAAATTGCTCCCGGCCGGATATGGCGAAAAAAGATGATAAATGGACCTCCAATAGGTCTTAATAAAATAAAATCGACCATCCCTCTTTTGAGGTCATCGGAAAACTGCCAAAAACTTTCCGCAAAAAAACTCATATGAAAATGGTCCACAACCAGCATGAACGAAACAAAAAAGAGAAAGGTGCTCCGGTCCCACGGTCCAACGTGATCCACGTGATCAAAGATGAATCCCACCGCTCCAATGGATGTTAAAGTAAAAAGAAAGTTCATTGAGATCAAAAGAACAAAATGGGCACGGTAGGTCATGGCCTCCGCAAAACAGGTCATCACAAAATGTTCATAGACCCCTAGATACTTTCGAACTGTTCTCATCTACATACCTGCCGCACTGTATCTCTTAAGACCACTTCGCCACATCAACCCACAAACCAACGAAATGATCCCGAGCCAAAGGAGAAGAATTCCAACCAAGATTGGGAGTGAACCCTCGTAGGCCCCCATAAAGATCTTAACAGGAACATGGGTCATATAAGGAAATGGCGTCATGCTTAACAAATCTTTCGCCCAAAGTGGGAAAAACTCAAGCGGTAAGATCGAACCGGAAAGGAATTGGGTGACCGTAATGAGAATGACCCGAAGCACCCAGGTCTCTTCCAACCAAAATGCAGAAAGACCAATGAGAAACTGAAATGAAAACCAGATGAGCCCTACAACAAAGCTCATCACCAACCCGGAGGTAAGAATTTCCCATGTTGGGACCTGAACCAAATCGGACCCAAAGAGAATCAGGATCGTAAAACCTGCAACCGCCATTTGAATGGTTTGAAACCCCAAAAAAGAGGCCAAATGAAACTGCCAAAATTGAAAGGGGTAGATCAAATACGATGAGATGCGACCCAGGCGAATGTCCTCAGCAAGCTGAGAACTAAAAAATCCCTGAGAAAGAAGACTCACAATCAAAACCCACACCTGATAGTTGATCATCTCAGAAAAATCGTATCCCTGAATCTGTATCCCTTCTTTCAGTGAGTAGATTGCCGACCAAAGGTTGTACTTAATGAAGAAAAAAACAAGAGCTGGACCTATGATGATCAGAAAGAAGTTCACCTTATAGGCCATAAACGCGATCATCGACATCTTGATCGTCTGCCACCATTTTTTTACTTCCCAAGAGATGTTCATAGTTGCAACTTCTCAGCTAAAGCAGATGAGGATTGGAGATGAGAGTGCTCATGACTCTCTCGATGGGCATCTTCTCAGTGTGAAAGTCCACGACCGGATATTGATTCAGAATCGTAGCGGACAGCTCTCTTAAACGCTCCTCAGGGATGCGAAGCTCCACCTGTCGCCCCTCAAACTTCCACTTGGGATCGTGCGACTTCCAGATCTCTGAAGTTTGATCTACACCCCTCTCAAAGGTAAAGGTCACAAACTTCTCTCGGCCTAGGATCTGACTGAACTTTGTGATGGAGTCATCAAAACGTTTCTTTCCTCCCAAGATGAGAACGATTCTCGAACAGAGCGCTTCGACATCTGCCATGTAGTGAGAGGTCAGAAGAATCGTAGTTTGACGTTCCTCCTGGTAGACTCTTAAAAAGTCGCGAATGTTCTTTTGCGCCACCAAATCGAGCCCAATCGTTGGCTCATCCAAAAAGATGACTTCGGGCTCATGCAGTAGACTTGCCATGAGCTCAAGCTTCATTCTCTCCCCAAGAGAGAGCTTTCGGACATGAATGTGGAGTACTTTCTCAACATCCAACATCTCCGAGAGAAATCCCACCCGTTTTTTGAAGTCTCCGTCGGCAATTTCGTAGTACTTCTGCAACAGCAGAAATGAATCCATTGCAGGGATATCCCACCAAAGCTGATTCTTTTGCCCCATGACCAGAGCGATCTTCCGACGAAATTGAAGTTTTCGCTCACTGGGCGTAAACCCCAAAACCTTCATCTTTCCAGAACTTGGAACAATGATCCCCGTCAACATTTTCATGAGCGTGGTCTTCCCTGCTCCATTGGGCCCAAGAAGACCCACCAACGCTCCGGGCTCAAGCAGCAGATCGAAATGGTCCACGGCCCGATTGAGAATCTGCTCTCGAACAAAAAATGATTTAAGGGTGCCTAAAAAACCTGGCTGCTTCTTATAAGTACGAAACTCCTTGGTAAGTCCGTGACACTCAATGACCATCCACAGTAACGGGTCGTCCCTCATCCCTCCAGCGAACAATCCCACCGATCATGTTGTAGGCCTCAACAAATTTGAGCTCTTCCATCATTTTGAGCGTCTTACCGCTGCGATTGCCCGACCGACAGTAGACCAAATAGAGCTTGCTTCGATCCAATTGACCTAGCTTCTCCTTGAAATCGTCTGCAAAAAAATCGACATTTGTGGCTTCAGTCAGATGACCATCTTTGAACTCAGACGCCGTACGAACATCGAGCACAACGACACGTCCACTTGACTTGTTACCTTCAAAGATGGATTGAAATTCACTTGGAACGACGTCCTTGTAAGTCTCGGCTCGTCCCAAGTTCGAAAACATACAATGAAGTGAAAAGATACACGAAAAAAATAAAAAGAGTCTCATCATTCCCCCTATCTGTCCCCATCGACAAGATTTAGCTGCTCTATAACCAAAGCGATCGAATCCTCGATCCGTCCCTCGTGATATTATGAGCTCTCACGACTCCCGGTCAATGGAAAAACCCAATCTCGATTCGGGCTTTGACTCGGTCTTTCCTGCAGAATATACCGAGATCGAGTTTGCCTGTTTTAGCAAGTGAACTTGGGTCAGATTTGGATCTCATTTTGAAAATTGAATCGACCTGAACGACAGACCACCACAGGAGAAGAGCATGAGTGATAAGGGAGCTAAAGCCAAGTTCACATCGCAAGGTTGGCAGAAGATCCAACGTGGCCATCCTTGGCTCTTTCGAGGGGACATCGGTGAAAATGTAAAGATTCCCAAAAAAGTTGGGCTTTGGAGGTTTGGCGAACACTGGTTTCTTCTCTCCCCACAAAGCAAGATTATGGCCCGACGACTGGGCCCTGCAACGCGAAATCTCTGCTCTCTCGACGAGTCTTTTTTATGTGATCCCTACGCCTTTTTGAAATACTTCGGCCAGATCCTGGAAACTGTTCTTCGAGACGCCCTCGCTCGTCGTATGAGATTCTTCCCCGATGAGGTTTGCTTTCGATGGATCTTTTCTGAAAACGATCTCCTTCCAGGATTGATCATTGATCGTTATGGGGACCATCTCGTCGTACAGATCCTCACTGCTCCCATGGAGCTCTTTTGGCCTTCGATCCGTTCCTTGGTGGAGAAGGTGTTCCTGGAGTTTGTGGAAGTACCACCAAAGATCCTCGAGCTGCGCTCCTCCCCTGTGCGTCTGAAAGAGGGGCTCAACGTCGAACAGGTCCCGGAGGGGCAAAAGATTCCAGGACGATGGATCCAATGGAACGGTCTTGAATGGTTTATGCAACCCGGAGGAGAGCAGAAGACAGGATCCTTCTTTGATCAAAAGGAAAACCATCTTAAGGCTGCCCAGTGGGCCTCACTGCTTCAAACCAAGGAGGCATGGGATCTCTGCACCTATCATGGAGGTTTTGCTTTGCACCTTGCAAAAAGCGGGGTTCCTGTTCTCGCTCTGGACGAATCCTCATCGGCCATTGACATTGCCCAAAAAAACATTGAACGAAATTCATTGGATCAAAAGGCACAAACGATGGTGGGAGATGTCTTCGACTTCTTACGCTCTCAGTTTGATCAAGAACGAAAAGTTGACATGATCGTTTTAGATCCACCTGCTTTTGCGAAAGGGCGATCTGGACGTGAGGGAGCTCTCCGAGGTTTCAAGGAGCTCAACCTTCGTGCCATGCACACCGTACGCGAAGGAGGTCTTCTCGTTTCTTGCTGCTGCTCTCAAAACATCAGCCCTACTGATTTTCAAGATCTCCTTCAGACAGCGGCCCACGACGCACGAAAGAGTCTTCACGTCCTTTCCGTCGAGGGGCCAAGTCCCGACCACGCCCCTCTCATCTCATTCAAAGAGGGGAGCTATCTTCAAGCGTGGTTCACGCGCATCGGACTTTGACCATCACACCCTGTCCATTCATCCCTCTACCCCTCATGAAGCAGTTTGTGATACAGTCCGTTCGGACTATAGATGTTTGGATCGCAGACGCCCCAACTGAATTGAAACTGCGATCCGAGTAAATAGGGTGAACAGGAGGGCTCCAAAGGCCCAAATCCCCAAAGAGATCGCCGTTTCACCACGTGATGGAGTGTATTCAATCAGAAGTCCCGTTGGACTTGGAATAAAACCAGGAATAATAAGTCCGACCCCCTTCTCAATCCAAATTCCCACAATGATCAACATCGACGCAAACGCCATCCAACGTCGCCTTCGAGCAAGTGGAGAAAACAGAACGGCCAGTGAGATCAGAGAAAATGCCACACTCGTCCAAATGATCGGGGTCAATCGATGGGCACCGTGAAGACCAAAGAAGAGATATTGGGCCGAACGATTGTGCAGAGTATCCGTATAAAACTCATTGAAAAACTCACACCCCAAAAGAAAAAAATTGATAGGCAAAAACAGGGTCATCAGAGTCCTCATAAGTTCAAAGACTCGTCTTGCAATCTGAAAATTCATAACTCGTTCAACCACCAAGAAGATGAGAAAGAGGATGGCTGGCCCTGAAGCAAAGGCACTGATCAAAAACCTTGGTGCCAAGATGGCTGAGTTCCAAAAGGGTCTCCCACCAAGTCCGCTGTACAAGAATGCCGTCACTGTGTGAATGCTGACCGCCCATCCGATCGAGAGAAAGACAAAGGGCAAGTAATGAAGTGGCGTGGGTTGCTCTCCCATATAGCGCTTGTAAAGAAGATAACCTGGGACATAGAGATTCAATAACAGATACCCCATCAGCACCACCACGTCCCACGCTAAAATAGATCTGGGAAAGTTCAAACGACCAAAAAAGGGGAGTATGTGCAAAAAACGATCAGGTCTTCCGAGATCCACCATGATGAACAAAAGGCACATGACAATGGCGACAAAAGCCAACAATTCGCCAAGAATCACAACCTCTTTCACGTAGGATCGTTTAAAGAGATAAGCGGGAACCACAAGAAGAACGGCCGAAGCTGCCACTCCTACCAAAAAAGTAAAATTGGCGATGTAGACACCCCAACTCACGCTGTCGCTCATGTTGGTATGAATCAACCCATCTCGAAGCTGAAGAAAGTAGTAATAACCTCCCACCGAGCAAAGTGCCGTAAGAAGAATGATCCACGAAAAATAGATCTTATCGCCACTTAAAAAGTGGGCAAAGATCCTTACCCAATAGCTCAAATAGCTCTTCACACCCATTGTCTCAAACCTCGCTTCTTCGTGCCAGGCACTACTTCTGCTGCTCAATCCAGGTAGTAGTAAAAACTCGGAATTGTGTTCAGCTCCTCCTTCAACACAAATACCAACTTATATTTAAGAATCTGAAAGACTTCGCTTGATGGATCCAAGATATTTCCAAAGTTGCGCGCTCCCGTTGGGCAAGCCTCCATACAGGCAGGATTCTTTCCAACTCGTGTCCTGTGCATACAGAAATGACATTTTTCCACGACTCCTGCCGGCCGCAGCCGATTGCTCAAGTATCCTTGATTGGGATTGACCTCCTCAGGTGAAATCTTGGGTGCTGAAAAGTTGAACCTCCTTGCCTCATAGGGGCAAGCTGCCATACAGTAGCGACATCCAATGCACCAATCATAGTCGATTGCGACAATTCCATCTTGCTCTTTCCACGTTGCCTCGATCGGACAGACTTTAACACAAGGTGGATTGTCACATTGAAAGCACTGCATTGGAAGATAGAACTTCCCATCTTTGGGAACCTCCCCTTCGTAGCGACTTGATCCGCTCTCCAAATTCATGCTTCCAATGGGCATCTCGAGAACTCGAATGTACTCAATCGGAGTGCTGCGATCTTGATTGTTCTCACGGACACAAGCCTCAACACACCTTCGATTGCCGTTGCACAAACTCAAACTCAGCGTGTAGACAAATTTAACTCCGGGGATCGGTTGTGGATCTTGGATCGTAGGTCTTACGCCAATGTCACGCTCGGCCTTCTCCTCAATTCGGCGAAAAATCCGCTCTTTGTCGCTGGCACTCAACTCCTTGTAGTGTCTCTTGAAAAAATCCTCAAAAAAGTGATTCTCCTGGGAGCAACCTGACACGAGCGAGGCCGCCACTCCGGCCGCCGATTTTTTTAAGAAATTTCGACGACTCTCCCGTTTCTCTAAAAGTTTCGTTGGACGATCTCTTTTCAACTACGGCCCCTCAACTAAAAAAGGAATCACTCAAGAGAATTTGGTTTATAGCCCATTTCGAACTTCAGATCCAGGTTCAAGTATAAGTTTGTATATGAGCTTGGACCAAACGGCAAGAATTTCCCTCTAAGGCGTCGCGCTTTTGTGATTGGGGCGCAACTCCTTTGCCCCTCCACCTTCGGCAGTTGCCTTCTTAGAAGATTTTGGAGAAACGAGATGGGCCTCCTGATTGATCCAATGAATTTCAATGGTCTTTCCACCATGCATGAGGTGACAAGTGGTGCAGGTCGTTCGTTTCGGCATATGGCGCTCAAAATTGACATGACAATTGGTGCAGCCACCCTGATAGGTTGCGGCGACATCTTTATGTTTAAACCTAAAACCTTTCGGATGGGGGATCTCCACATGGCATGAACCACAATAAGGAATGCCTCGCATCTCTGCACTTGCGGTCTCGTTGTAATGACAAGTCGTGCACGCAAAGGCCTTTGGATCTGATTTATTTGCCACATAGGCGTTGCCGTGATTGGTCGGCAGCGCCCAAGCCGGGCTGTGGGGATAGGGGTGACACTCCTGACAGCTTTTCACTCCCTCGGAGGACTTTCCTTCGCCTTTGTGGCAGCCTACACATCCGTTGCGGTTTTGCAGATAGCTGTGTGCATGCAGCTCCTTTTTGCTCCACTCGTTCACGTGCGGGTAGTTGTTGTGACATTTTACACAAAGTGGAACACTCTTCTCTTCCTCTCCAAAGCCTGCGCCATCTTCTTTTTCTCGAACATCATGGCAATGCAAACAAAATGGGTTTTCAGGGTTGCTCTTCTTATTTTCCAAGAAAGCGCCCCCGTGTTGAGGGCCAAGAGACCAACCTTGGGGATGAGGATAGGAGTGACACTCTTGACAACTCTTGACTGCTTTGGAGCCCTTTCCATCCGACTTGTGACAACTCAGACACTGATTGGAATCCCTCAGAAAGGCAGCACCGTGGTTCAATCGATTGGACCACTCCTTTTCATGAGGATAGGTGTGGCATTGAGTGCAAGAGGGGCTCTTTCCTTTTGGTGATTCGTGGCAATTCTTGCACTTCTGAGGATCGGAAGTGTATTGAGCTCCATGCTGAATCATCGAATCCACATGGGGATAGGCCTGGTGACATGAGGTGCAAACAGGAGCCTGACTCGTTCCATTATGGCACTGGGTGCAACTTTGACGATCCTGCAGATAGTGCTCCCCATGAAGAAGCGTCGTTCGAAACTCCTCGCTGTGAGGGTATCCTTGAGTCTGGGTCTTTTTCTCGCCACCTCTCTCCTGATCACCCTCTCTCTGGGGATTGGTCTTTACACAAGACACCCCAACAAAAATCATCAGAATGAGAGCCGACCAGGTAGACTTTCTCACAACACCACCCCTTTGATCACAATAATATCTTGCTTTCCCCGTCAGATACAGTCTCTTGCGAAAACTGGGCTCCGGTCTTCACAGGTGCTTGACTTTGGTCAAGCTTCCCATCGATAACAAAAGGACCATCCAACCACGAAAAAGAGTTACGCCCATGAGCCTTGTGCGAATCGGTTTCGCCATCATCTCCTTCATCTTCCTAGCTGATGTCAATGCTCAAAGCACAAACTGCACAACCTCAAAGTGCCATCAATCGGTGACCCAAAATCGATTCCTCCATCGACCACTAAAAACAAAGGATTGTCTCATCTGTCACCAAATCGATTCGACCAATGAGTCCCATCGAGGGCGTAAGGGGGCCCATCCGTCTGTTCGACCCTTTACAATGGAAAAGATCACTGAACTCTGTCTGAGTTGCCATGAAGGCCTCAAGAAGGCATTTGCACAGAAGAGCTCTTGGACGATTCATTCGGCCATCGAAGAGCGTTCTTGCATTGCGTGCCACAGCCCTCACGGCTCAGAACATCGTTATCTTGTCCGAAAAGATTCGATCAAGAACCTTTGCCTCTCTTGTCATGACATCCTCAAGGGTGAAAGGAGTTCACTGCACTCACCTGTCTCTGAGGAGCGGGGTTGTTTGAATTGCCATACCGTCCACTATTCTCAACACAAAAACCTCCTCAAAGAGCAAGAGAAGGATCTCTGCTTGACTTGCCACGCTCAGCCCATCAAAGGGGTCTCCCCTATCGGTCTTGCTTTAAAGAAGAGCTACCTCCACGGGCCGATCCTCAAAGGACGCTGCACTTCATGCCACGTTCCGCACAAGAGCACCTTCGCTCACCTTCTCAAAGAGAATTACAGCATGAACAACTACTTAAATGGCGAACATCCCATCTCTGAAGTGGCTCACTGTTTTACCTGCCACGATCGCACCTTGATCGACAGGGAGAGAGTGACCACTCAGACTCAATTTCGAAATGGATCGAAGAACCTTCACTATTTGCACTTTCAAGGCGCCCAACGCGGCTGTCACCTCTGCCACGACTCTCATGCAAGCAACAATCACAGCTTGATTCGACCCTCCTTTGAGTACTTGACCAAAATGGTACCAATCTTGTTTGAACGGAGCCCCACTGGGGGCAAGTGCGCAACCATGTGTCATAAGACTCTGACCTATGATCGAGAACAGGAGATGATCAATGTTCTCGATCGCTGAAATGGCTCAAAAAGTTCGATCTAGCTTGAAAGTCCAACCATCAAATCATTTGAAACGCTGGGGATTGGAACATGGGCATTTGATGCATTGGCGCAAATGGTTACTTGTTTTGAGCCTTGCTCCGGCAACAGCTAATGGAGATCTGATTCGCATTGAATCAGAGAGCCTTTGGGGTCTTCGCAGAAACGCACAGGACCATCTGGCCTCTCCTCTGGAGGAGTTCTTTCAACTTCACTATCTTTCAGATGAAAAGGGCTTGAGTTTTGATTCGAGTTTTTCGCTCTATGATGACCCCGTCACACTTGGCAACCAAGGAGAGTTTCATCTCTATACGATGAATTTAAGGTATGGCCTACTCGAAAATCGCCTTCAGTTGAGCTTAGGACGAAGCTTCAATAGCGAAACCTCGGTCAAGCCTTTGTCCATGGATCTTCTCAACGTCGAATATGCCCTTCTCAAGCGTGAGCTCTATCTTGGAACCTTCTTGGGGTACGAAGGTGCCCAAGGTGAAACCAGCTCTTCGGATCTGCGTTCTCAGGTTGCGGGGCTTTATCTCAACTATCGCCCACACTTCTTGGATCTTCCAAGAGTTCGAATCAAGTTTGAACGTCGTCAGACCGACACGACGCTCGTTCGTTCAAACAATCTCTTTGCCTACGCTTTTTTGCAGCCTCTCCCAGGCCATCTGAGTCCTGAAGTCTATGTGGAGGGTGAAACCTATCTTGAAAACCTCGTGGGGAGAAAGATTGAGGTTGGAGCCGACCTCTATCCCAACACGCAATCTTCAATTGGGGTGAGCTATCTCCGATATGAAGATCAAGACGCTCTCTCTCAGGAGAGAACTCTGTTTTCTATTTTTTCTCAAGGTGTTTTGCAGGAGTATTCGGTGAAGATGGGTTATCAAATCCGACGATTCTTTGTGCCCTCTTTGAAGATCTCCTATGATGAATATCCCTTTCAGGGAACAAAGACAACTTCTGGTGGTAAAATGGAGGTTGGTTTTGTAGGGCAATCTGCACGGAATCGATATGAGGGGAAACTGGTCTATCTAAAGAGTTACGGTGGATGGTTGACTGGACTTGAGATATCTGCTTCGCAGACCCTGATTCATGATTTTGAGCTATTGGAGAAGATCGAGGTTGGCTACTATGAAAAGATCACTCAATCCAAGAGGTGGGTCTTCTCTTCGCAAATGGGCATGAATGCATGGGTTTGGAACCACTTTCGCCTCTACTTCGGTGGCGAGTTGAACAACAACAACCTCTTTGCTGCGGATGCAAGGGTGCTTGCCAAACTCACCTATTTGTTTTGGAAGGAGTTGTAAATGGACCGCTCCACGATGTTTCGTCGAATTCATAATTGGCAGGTGATACTCACAGTCTTGGTGATCGTCATGGTGCCTTGGTCCCGTGGGACCTCGAATTCTCAGATTGAACCCATCTATCGGCGCTTTGACCTCAAATTTCACAAGAGACACTCTTTTGTATCACAGACGCTGACCTGCACCCATTGCCACAATGTCGAAGAGAAGAGCAAAGGGGGAGGTGAACTTACTGCAACCGACGCCCTCAAGACGGCAACCTTCAATCGGCCGCTGGGTCAAATTTGTCATGAGTGTCATAAAGAAAAACGCCGTGGATTTGAGAGCGCCCCAACAGGTTGCTACCAGTGTCATCAGAGTTTTGAGGATTTGGGTCGCATTCAACCTCAAAGCCATGCTATTGTGGGATGGAAAAGCGACCACGGTACACAGGCTCGAATTGCAGGAAATGAATGTTTTTTGTGTCATCGCAATTCCCAATGTGTTAAGTGCCACCTCCACCGGAGTGATCTTGAGATGAACAATCATGGCCGCAACTTTCGTTTTTTTCACTCCATACAAGCACGTATGGAACCCCATCGGTGCGACAGTTGTCACACGCCAACCTATTGCTCGCGGTGCCACCTAGGAGGCACTAAATGAGTCTCGTTTCGAATTGGGTAGGGAGGCCTTGGCTCCCCTATTTTCTGATGGTGACAACCCTTGCCGTTCTCTCTTGCTCCCAAGATCGTCAATATGAAAATTATGGAGACATTCGAACTTCTCCCGGTGGAATCTCGTTGATTGATCCTGAGGAGCACGGCGGTGGATATGGACGAACTTCATGCCTCGTCTGCCACAACTTAGAGCTCAATTTGCATCGAAGCGAAGGATCGTCATTTTCCAATGCCGAACAGCTCAATGATACGATCAGAGAAAACGGGGGTTCTACCTTTTGCCTTAAGTGCCATGGTGCCAATGGAACTGACTAGACACTCATCCTTAGTTTTTTTACTTCTTCTCTTCACGTTCTGTGCCGCCTTCACAAATGGCCAAGCCGAGGAGGGTCGCCCCAGTTTGGGAGTGCAGCAGATCGAGCTTCAGCCGCCGAGCAAATCTGTGGATTCGAACTGTCGTGATTGTCATCTGCGAAGGTACCGAACTGAAATTCCAGAAAAGCGCACTCTGGAGCGAAAACATACAAACATATCACTCAACCACGGCGGTTTAGAGATCTCGTGCAACCATTGTCATGACATCAACAAATACAATCTCTTGCTCCACACAGAGGAGTTCCCGGCAACGTTTCAAAACCCAAGCCCTCTTTGCCATCGATGCCACTCCATGAAGTATCGTGATTGGCAAATAGGAATTCATGGAAAGCGAATGGGTGGATGGAGCCGACAA
Organism: Pseudomonadota bacterium; assembly: GCA_014584465.1. Classification (GTDB taxonomy): domain Bacteria; phylum Bdellovibrionota; class Bdellovibrionia; order Bdellovibrionales; family JACTMU01; genus JACTMU01. The sequence goes on from JACTMU010000097.1 coordinate 33,646, forward strand.
GCCATTGGTCAAATAGAACCGCCGAAACGACTTCAACTCCACTGCACCGAATGTCACAACAGTCACTCCGTAAAGTTCAAAAAGATGATCGCCAGATAAGTGCCAGGTTCCGAATGCTGGACGCACCCAGATGTAATGTCCGAACAGGATCTTGAATTTGACTTGCTGTGCCCAGCAAACGGAACCTGGCACCTTTCAGTCGAGGATCAGATGGTCATCCTTAATCTTGGCAGAGACTTTTCCACCCTTGGTGAGGGATCCAAAGAGAATCTCGTGAGCTAAGGGCTTTTTAAGATGCTCATCCACGGTGCGTCCGAGGGGGCGAGCTCCGTACTTGGGATCAAATCCTTTAACTAAGAGCCATCGAAGGACGTCGTCGGTGACATTCAGAGCGATCTTCTTCTCTTTGAGTTGCAACTGAAGCTCTTCCACAAATTTTCGTACGACCCGAATCAACATCTCCTCACCAAGCTCTGAAAAGAGAACGATGGCCTCCAAACGATTGAGAAACTCCGGAGTAAAGACCTTTTTGATGGCATCCAACCGTTTGTTTTGACCACCGTCGGACTGAATGCCGATCCTCTGCTGCATCCCTTCACTCGATCCCGCATTGGTGGTCATAATGACAATGGCATGCCGAAAATCCGCCTTTCTCCCATTCGAATCGGTCAACGTTCCATGATCCATCACCTGCAGCAAAATATTATAGATATCAGGGTGGGCCTTCTCAATCTCGTCAAGGAGAAGGACACAATAGGGGCTTTTTAGAAGAGCGTCGGTCAGCAGTCCACCCTCTTCATATCCCACATATCCCGGCGGGGCTCCGACAAGACGGGCGACAGAGTGCTTCTCTGCGTATTCACTCATATCAAAGCGCAAAAACCGAGTGCCGAGCAGTGCCGCCAGTTGCTTTGAAAGTTCCGTCTTCCCCACTCCAGTGGGACCCGCAAAGAGAAACGATCCCACGGGCTTGTCAACTCTGCCTAAACCTGATCGAGAGAGCTTGATCGACTCAACGACTCTGTGAATGGCCTCCTTTTGGCCAAAAATAGTCCCATTGAGTCTCTCTTCCAGATGAGCCAGTGACTCGCGATCATTGGAACTTACAGTGAGCTCCGGCATCTGAACCATCTTGGCCACAACCTTCTCGACATCCTTCACTCGAATCCGGCGATGAGACTTCGTCTTCGACTGAAGACGCACGCGAGCCCCAACCTCATCCATCACGTCAATGGCCTTGTCCGGCAGATGCCGGTCTTGGATGAATCGCGCCGAAAGCTCGACGGCAGCTCGAATCGCTCCCGAATCAAAAGTCACCTTGTGGTGCTTCTCATAGCGCTCCTTCAAACCCTCTAGAATTTCAATGGTCTCCTCAACAGTGGGCTCAGTTACATCAACTCTTTGAAATCTCCGCGCCAATGCTCGATCTTTTTCGATTTGATTTCGGTAATCCTTGTAGGTGGTCGACCCAATCACACTGATCCGTCCACTTGCAAGACTTGGTTTAAGCAGATTGGACCCATCCATAGAGCCCCCCGAAGTGCTTCCGGCACCTACGATGGTGTGGATCTCATCGATAAACAAAATCGCACCTTCGATGCTCTCAAGTTCATGGACCACAGACTTGAGCCTCTCTTCGAAATCCCCCCGATATTTGGTACCCGCAAGGAGACTCCCCATGTCCAGTGAGTAGATTGTGCATCTTTTCAGTGGGTCGGGAACGCTCTCCTCCACAATTCGAAGCGCAAGGCCATCTGCTATGGCCGTCTTTCCCACACCCGGCTCTCCGATCAACAGCGGATTGTTCTTGGTTCTTCGCATTAGGACCTGAACAACACGTTCAATTGTCTCTTCACGCCCAATCAGGGGATCAATCAACCCAGATCGAGCTCTCTCATTGAGATTGACTGCAAAGGCCTCAAGAGCCGAGCCTCTCTCTCTATTTTCTTGAGTGGTGGACTCCGAATCTCCACCCCTCTCCTCAACTTTGAGAGGAAGAAGAGAGTTTCTTCGACCATGAGAGATGTATTGAATCACCTCAAAGCGACCAACCCCCTGTTTGTTGAGATAGTAAACGGCGTGAGAATCACCTTCTTGAAAAAGAGCTACCAAAAGACTTGCACAAGTCACTTCACCTTTTCCAGAACTTTGCACCTGAATTGCGGCCCTCTGAATGAGCCGATGAAACGCCAGTGTCAGCTCGGGTCGCCACATTTTAGGTGAGGAGTCCAGAAGTTCTTTACTGACTTTGGGACAATTTTCTTTAAAGAAGCCTTTCAGCTCCTCCTCGAGAGTCTCCAGGTTGGCTCCACAACCAACCAAAATTTCACAAACTTCAGAATCTCTTAGAAGAGCAAAGAGAACATGCTCAAGGCAAACAAACTCATGAGCCTTCTTTGCAGCTTCGTCTACGGCCTGGTTAAGTATCTTTTCGACATCGGGGCTGAGCACCGTCAACCTCCTTCACATTCGCGTCTCTATGCATCGATAGCACGGGGTCGTTCGCCATTCACTGCCAATCACTGAATCACTGTCCGATCACGGCCTCGATGGTGAAGCTCTCACCGCCTTGGGTGGAAAATCTTACGGCAACACACGGACCCACGATCATATGGCTGATCTCGTGGTTGTCGCCCGAGATCACTGTGGGGATGGCCGATTGAATCTGATGGCCCATCTCATTGAGTTCGGTTTTGGCAAGACCAAATATTTGGTTGCAAATTTCGCCGGCCGCGTCTCGAAACTCCTCCGTGATGGTCGTAGATTTTTCTCCCAACATCCGCTCGATTATGCCCAAAAAACACTTTTTTGTAAAGGAGACTGCCATGCTTCCTTGATAATATTGACTGTTCATAGGAACGACCGCAGAGATATCTCCACTGATCTGCCCCTTGGTTCTTAAAAAGATATTCTCTTTGACGGCTTCTGTTCTGCAAGTCTCTAAAAGGACCCTGAGCGTCGCCTTTATGAAGGGATTGATGAAATTGACATCAACCTTGTAGGGTTCACTCTTCTGATTATCTGCGCCCCCCAACACTCGACTCGCGTACATAAGGATTCGATCCTCATCAAAGGGCTTTTCCAGATATTTGATGTGCTCCTGCTCCTTTCCAATGTATTCCGACTCCAGAAATGCTGAGAGCACAATCACCAATTTAGGTCGTAGAGATAAATCAAGGCCTCGAATGACGTTGACGAGACTCATTCCATCCATTTTTGGCATCTTAATGTCGGTGATGACCAAATCAAACTTCTGTCTGGTCATTTTCACATGGGCATCGGATCCGTCTGTCGTCTCAATCACGCGAACAGGAAAGGAGCTCTCCAAAAGAGATTTCAAAAGCCTTCTGATGTCCTCCTCGTCATCAACGACAAGAGCTGTTTTTTTAGCTGCTTCTGCCATCCAACTTCCTCAATCCATTTATGATCGAACTTCCTACTTCTCGTCACTTCTGCCATCAAATGTAAATATTTTTTCTTCTCCGTCCATCGTCGTGGTCATATGCACAGGGCGCGTCCAAATCTTAAAGACATTCTCAAGAGTCGCCATCATATAGTCGGGCTGCATATCCACTCCCTCATGCATGTGCACAAGCATCATTTCTCCACGATTCTTATAGTTCCCATCGTCGATGCGAATGATCGGCTGCCCCCAGTTGGTGAGTTGAAAGAGAAGTTTCTTTTTAATGGCGGGAAAATCTCTTGTGTCAATCTCATATTGACCCGTTCGCCGGTTGAACTTATAGACGAACATCTTGTTTTCCATACAAAACTCTTCCGTCAAAAATTCATCGATGAACATCACATCGTTGTAATCACGACGAATGTCGAAGATTTTTTGACGCCCCAACCCCAACTTTCGGTCCCAATTGCGCCGCTCCCTCACATCTTGACATTGGTCCCATTCGCTTCCAAATCTTCCCTTGTTCCAACGCTCTTCAATGTTTCGAAAGAGTTCAATTCCCACCTTGTAGGGGTTGAAACTGGTCGGCGACATCGCCACGGTGCCGCTATGATGATCTGCATAATCAACCACTTCACTCGCCTTGAGAATCTTTTCCACCATCAAGGTCGTGTGCCAAAATGAGGCCCAGCCTTCATTCATAATCTTGGTCATTCCTTGTGGCGCAAAGTAGTAGGCCTCGTTGCGAATGATCGAGAGCACATCCTGCTGCCAGTTTGAAAGTGGAGCAAAGTGAAGTAGAAATTTCAGAACATCTCGCTCAGGCTTTGGCGGAAACTTTCTCTGATCCCTCTCCTGTTGGGCCATCTTCTCTCTTTGAGCTTTGACAAATTCAGGGGGGTTGATGAACGAATCCATGTACTCCCGATCCACAGGCAGGAGATAACGATCATCTCGACCTTGATTCTCCTCCTCTTTCTGTTCTCTACTTCCTTTTTCTGGACCTAGGTAGGGACTGTATCGATCGATGAGGTTTTCAAGACTCAAGCAGGTATCTACGAAGGACTCCACCGCCTCAATCCCAAAGCGATCCATGTATCTTCGAATCCGAGAAGCATGATTGGCCATTGTATCAATCATCTTTCGATCGGTGGGAGCAAACCATTGATTGTTCTTGAAAAAATCACAGTGACCAAAAACGTGCGCCATAACCAGTTTCTGATCGACAAAGGCATTACCTTCCATCAAGTAGGCATAACAGGGATCGGTGTTGATCACCATCTCGTAGATTTTAGAGAGACCGTATTCATATCCCTTGGAAAGCGATTCGTACTCCATACCGAATCGCCAATGGGGATATCGAACAGGAAAACCTCCGTAGGCCGCAAACTGGTTCATCTGTTTGTAGGTGATGACCTCAAAGATGGTCTCAAAGAAATCAAGACCGTAATTCTTTGCATACCCTACGATCTCTCGCCGTGCCTTCTCAAGCTCCGGGGTCAACATCGCCATAAACTAACGCCCCTTCCCCAAAAAGTCCTTGATCGAGTTCATGATTTTATCGCGATTTTCAATCTTACTCACGGTCAACCGCTCTTCATTTGGAAACTCTTTTGTGAGATCTCTCAAAAACTGACCACTTCCATACTTACTCTCTACCTGGCCATAACTAAACTGATTCACATTGGGTAAGAAAAAGGATCTCAAAAGGTTGATGCAGATTCGAGTGTCTTCACCACTCCAGTTGTCCCCGTCACTAAAATGAAAGGGGTAGATGTTCCAAGAGCTGCTGGGGTAGTCTTCCCCAATGATCTGTTGACAAAGCTTGTAGGCAGAACTGATCAACGTACCACCGGATTCACTTGTTCGAAAAAAGGTATCTTCATCAACCTCTTTGGCTGCGGCATCGTGAATGATAAACCGGGTCTCAAGTCCCTTGTAGTGACGCTTAAGCCACGCATTGATCCAGAAACTCTCAAGCCGAACAATCTCCTTTTGCTCCTCACCCATCGACCCCGAGACATCCATCATGTAGATGACCACTGCATTGGCCTGGGGCTTGACCACCTCTTTAAAGGATCTGTATCGATAGTCATTGCGAATGGGAATAACCACTGGGTTTTCCGGATCGTAAGCACCTGAACTTATGTACCTCTTAAGAGCTCTCTTGTAGGTACTCTTAAAATGTTTAAGCCCCTCGGGTCCTACAGGAGCCAAACCCGAATACTTGATCTGTTTGACCTCTGTGTTTTTATTTCCCTTAGGTTCGATGCGCGGAAGCTCAAGCGTCTCCCCCAAAATGTCAGCAAGCTCTTCAAGTGTGATGTCAACTTCTAAGACATGTTCACCAGGTGTATCCCCAGCTTGGCCAGGGCCTTGACCGGGATCACCTCCCAATGGATCTCCAGGGTTTCCTTGACCTTGACCTACGCCCCCACTCTGTTTAGGACCATATTTGAAGGTCGGTATATCAATGTGAGGAATCGGAATGCGCACATAATCCTTTTCGCGCTTTCCGATCATCTCCCCGTGAGTGATGTACTTTTTAAAATCCTCTTTGATTCGACCCTTAATGATGTCTCTAAACCGACTGTGATCTTCTTGAATGCTCATCAAAATGTCCTATCTTGACTACAGGCTTTGGCTATTTATTCTTCACATCTCCACGAGCAAAGATGCTGGCAACATACTGAAGCACATCCGTAGCGGAGATCTCATCATAACCATAATCCTTAATCAAACGAGTTTTGACAATTTCGATCTTCTCTTGGGTATCCTTATCAGCCACCGAAGAGACCATGGAGGTGAGCTTGATGCTGTCCTTCTGATCTTCAAACAGTTTAAGTTCAAGAGCTTTATGCAACCGCTCGTTGGTCTTATAGTCAAATTTCTTATTGTCTAGAGCCAAACGTCCAATAAATCCCATGATCTCTCTTCGAAAGTCGTCCTTCCGTGATTCGGGAATTTCAATCTTTTCTTCAATGGACCTCATCAACCGCTCATCGGGTTCTTCATCTTGCCCCGTGAATGGATTACGAACCTTCTCCCTCTGGGTGTACGCCTTGACATTGTCAATGTAATTTCCACACAAACGAGAAAGAGCACTCTCATCCGCACTGATGGCTCTCTGCACCTCGGCCTTAATGATGTCCTCATACTCATGCTTGATCACGTTGAGGAGTTCAACAAAATCAACCTTCATCTCATCACTTGAGATCAACGAATGGTGCCTGAGTCCTGACTCAAGCTCGTTCATAACCATAAAGGGATTCACGGAACCTCGATTGCTCTGTTGAGCATTGACCAAGGAGTTGGAGAGTTTGTCCTGAATGTATCGAGGAGAGATTCCATCGAACCCCTCTCGCTCGGTCTCTTTTCGAAGCTCCTTTACGTTGTCCTCAGTGTAATTGGGAAGATACTTCCCATCATAAAGCTTAAGTTTTTGCATTCGTGTAAGATTGGCCTTCTTTGGTTTTTCCAAGCGAGTGAGAATGGCCCACATCGCAGCCATCTCAATGGTGTGAGGAGCAATGCTGACTCCACGCAATCTTCGACTGTTGAAATCTTTTTTGTAGATCTTAATTTCATCTTTGAGCTTCGTAATGTAGGGGATGTCAATCTTAACGGTACGATCACGAAGAGCTTCCATAAACTCATTGTCCTGCAATCGACGGTACTCGGGCTCATTGGTATGTCCAATGATCACCTCATCAATGTAAGTTTGAGCAAATTTCTTGGGTTTAACCCTATGCTCCTGCGAAGCCCCAAGAAGATCGTACAAAAAGGCCACATCAAGCTTCAATACCTCGACAAACTCAATCATGCCTCGATTTGCAATATTGAATTCTCCGTCAAAGTTAAAGGCACGAGGGTCAGAGTCCGATCCATACTCGGCAATCTTTCGATAGTTGATGTCTCCTGTAAGCTCGGTGCTATCCTGATTCTTCTCATCTTTGGGCTGAAAGGTGCCGATCCCGATGCGATCTGCCTCATTAAGAACCAGACGTTTCACTCGCACATAAGAGAGAACTTTGGAAAGATCACCATGAAAACGATCCATGAGAGACTGAAAGATGAACCGACTGGCAGGACTTAACTCGCCCACAATCTTAACTCGAAAATCTCCTCCTTGCCCGCGATTGAGTTCGGCTTCCATACGCCCTCGCATTTCGTGGGGAAGCAGCAAGAGGGGCTCCTCATGCATCGGACTTGGAAAGCGCACCACCTCTTTTCCTAAAAGATCACCAAGCTCCATCTTTTCGTCATACCACTCAAAGGTGTAAAGAGCTCCCTTCTCGGTTCGCGAGTAGTGTTCGACCCCCCGCTTTAAGAGCCTGCAAATGGTCGATTTTGCGCTACCGACGGGTCCGTGCAGGAGAATCACCCGTTTTTCTGTTCCATATCCCAATGCCGCCGATCGAAGAACATTGACCAACTTCATCAAAGGCACATCAAGGCCAAAAACCCCATCTTCTCCTTCACTGATGTTGTCATCAAAAAATTTGTACCGAACGATTTTCTTCTTAAAATCGATGTACTCTTCGGTCCCACTTTCAAGGATCATGTCGTACATCCTTTGAAAGGCATTTCGCGTCACCTTAGGATTGCTCTTCACGATGGAAAGATAATCCTCAAAACTGCCACTCCAGTTTAAATCTTCATATTTCTGACCCGATTGCCATTCATTGATCAACGATTTGAAGTTCATACCGCCCTGATTTGATGACATTACCCCCTCCATGTTTTCCTGATTTTTATTATGCCTAATTCCGTAAGAAGTTACAACCCAGATCTGGATTACAAACGAGTAAAAGCAGCAGGAACTTTTAACGCAAACTTCTCTTCAATCACCTCGACCTTTGACTGGAAATTTTGAAGATGGAGTTGCACCTCAGACTCAGGCGATGAAAAAGAGAGCACGCGTTCTCTTCCATCTCTCTTTTGCCACTTAATTTCGAGTCGGCTTTTGGAATTCAAACATCGAGTCAAATACTCATCGGAATCTCTTTCACAACGCCAGCCCTCCGACTTCTGAGGAGGCAAATCGAAAAGAACATCCACAAGGACCCGTGGATCTAGCTCCAAACGAACGAGCTCCTTCATGATCTTCGCTTCTGGACGCCCTTGATAATACTTTCGCTCTTGCACAATGAGGCAAGTCATCACTTCACCTTGCATGGCCAGTGAGGCAACATGCACTCCAAGCGTCGAAGTGACATCGACGCGCAATCGGTGGGGGCGTTTTGAAAGAATCTCAAGATTCAATACATGAGATTTACCGCTTTTAAGATCTCGAATCAGGACCTTTCCGTCCCACCCTCCACGATCAAAGTCTTCAAAGTGAACAGGGGGCAATGTCACACAACTTGTTGCCAAAAAAAGAAAGAAAAGGAAACAGAACTTCACCGATTCCACGCAAACATCCCTACTGGCAACTGTGCTAAGAATTGGGTTGGGCCTAAATCGGGACTACTTTGATAGTGAACTTGAGGCAGGACCTCGTTGAGATGGAACCGGCACCTGGCGTTCGATGGAGCCAATCTTCCGACGGATCTTTTCAATGCTCTTCTCATTACGATCAACCGCCACAGCCTTCAAGTACATCATCTTGGCTTTTTCAGGCAACTGGTTTCGATAATATGCGTCGCCTAAATGCTCTGCAATGATGCTCTCATCTTGCTTTTCCGCATAAGCCCTTTCAAGAATTCGAATGGCCTCTGCAACTTCTCCCTTTTTATACAACACCCAACCCAAAGTATCTAGGATAAAAGGATCCTTGGGTTCAAATTCAAGTGCTTTTCTCACCATCTGTTCGGCATCATCCAGATGAAGGTCATTTTCCGCATAGGTGTATGCCAAATAATTAAGAGCCTTCACATGTTTCTCATCAATCTCAAGAACACGCTTCATGCTCGAAATGGTCCCTTCGAGATTTCCATCTTGATCCTGAAGCGATCCCAAATAGAAGAGAAGCTGGGCCTGCCCAGGAAATCTCGTTACAGCATCCGAAAGAATTTGCACGGCCTTCTTCACCTCTCGTTTCTCTTCAAGCAGTGCGCCATAGATGATATACATCTGAGGAATGTCACCATTGTTCTTTATTCCACCTTCAATGACTTCGATCGCTTCGGCCAACTTGCCCTCTCGCTCCAGAATGTAGGCCATATGAATCACTGCTTCCGGATAGAATGAACTTGATACCGGTACAGCTCGAAAATGGGCCACTGCCTGAGCATTTCTCTGCGTCTCTTCATAGACAGCTCCCAAGTAGAACCGAACCTTATCTGAATCGGGCACTTGAGAGAGAACCTCTTCAAGTTCGTGGATGGCCTCATCAAACCGCTTGAGTTCGATCAAGATCAGTGAAATCTTGACTTTAACCCCCAAGTGTTGACTGCCTTGAACCTCCGCCACCTCCAACTGCTCAAGTGCTTCAACAAGTTTGTTTTCTTCAAGATAATAGTGACTCAGAATCTCCGCAACTTTGACTTCGGGACCGTACTTATTTTGAAAGGTTTCTAACGCGGCCATTGCCCTCTGCTTTCCGTCCATTCCGTGCTTCTCATACAGTTGTGCAAGCGCAATGACGGCATCAACGTACTTAGGGTTCTCTTTCAACGACTTGCGAAAAGACTCTTCTGCTTCTGAATTGTTCTCTTCGCCCAACTTCTGGACCTGAACCTGACCTATGTAGTAATAACTCATGAACTTTTGATCATTGGATTTAATCTTCAAACTCTTTTCAAAGATTTCAATGGCTTCGTCGTACCTCTTCTGCTCTGCATAGAGAGTCCCAATATAGAAGTAGCCTTCAATACTGTCGGGGTTATTTTGAACTAAAAGGAGATACTGTTCATGGGCTTGATCATACATGCGCAACGAAGTGTAGATTCCTCCCAGAAGAACTCTTCCGTCACTGTACTTAGGGTCCAGCTCAAGAGATCTTTGACAACTCTCGATGGCCTCTCCGATGAGTCCTGAGCGAACATACTCCACTGCAATTCGCAGGTGCACCAGAGGTGATTCGGAATCATAGACCAACGTCAAACGAAACTCTTCCAAAGCCTTGGTCGTCTCTCCCGCAAGACTGTAGGACTCTCCAAGCGAGAAATGGTAGTCTGCTTCCGAACGCAGATGAGTCTCATCGATGGAAATGCTCCCGTCCCTGGAATCAGAGGGAGATGAGATGGATCTTGGCGGGCTGTTACGATCATAAAAGGCAGATTCGTGATAGACTCCATCACCCTGAATGGCAGAGTGGCTGCATCCCAAAATCAGTGTCAAAAAGATACCACAAGGGATCTTCCCCAGTGACACCCTCCTAGACTTCACGAAGCAGGATAAAGAATCTTCTCTCATTGAAGCGCTATCGGAAGATTTGAGAGTTTGCTTGATAGGCAAAAACGCCCTGTTTTGAGACAGTTAGGGCCCATTTGGATTATTTTACCGATTTTTCAATTATTTCTTGACGCAACCTAACCAAGTCCACTATTTTGGGCGTCTCTGTAGTAGAGGAGAGGTTTTTTGCGCTAATGTAACGGGTTGATCGACCTCCGTCTCGTCGTTGTTTCAGATTGTGGTTTTCGTGAGATGTGAGTAGAAAAACCTGGGCAAAGGCGGTGACAAAGGCTTGACAACGTGTTGCGGCGAATATAGGGTCGCGCCAGACCATGTCGAGACTACAGAAGTCAGTGATGAGGGAAGGGTCCTTGGATCGTCATACAAATTGAGGATTCAAGCATAATAGAAAGAGTGAGGGAACATGTCCATGGGAGAAACTTTGATGAGCCAAAACCGTGAAACAAGTGTTATTTCTAAGAACAAAATCATTAAACGTTACCAGAACAGAAAGCTCTATGACACTCAACAGAGCTGCTATGTAACGCTTGATGATATTGCGAAGATGATCCGTGCAAACGAAGAGGTGACCGTCATTGACAATAAGACAAAGAATGACATCACCGCTGCCACACTGACGCAGATCATTTTTGAAGCCGAAAAGAAGGCAACTCAACATGCTCCACTCTTTACTCTTCGTGAGATCATTCAGAATGGAAATGGCAGCATTTCCAGCTACCTGGCAAAACTTGGAGCCTTCACTCAGGATCAAGTCACTGAGTCCATTAGGACCGAAGTCACACCTCCTGTTGCAGAGCCCAAGCCCTCCGTAGACAACATTAAGCAGGCTCTTGAACAGCGTGTAGCCAGTGCAGCAAATCTTGCCCATGGCGAAGGTGCCGCATCTACATCCAAGAACTTCGCCCATAATGACGAAGATCAGACTCCTGATCTTCCGACATCCTCAAGTCAGAATTTCAACAACTAATCAAGTTCTCCGAGAAAAGATTGGTTCTGCAAAAAGCCTCAAAGCAAACTTTGAGGCTTTTTTGTTAGTTGAAGGATCTCCAATGAACAAACGCCATCTTCCCCCCCCTGATCGCAACCTCCTCAAAGGTCTTCTCCTCTCCTGACGGGAACTTAGATCGATCAAGCCCTCGAATGTTCACCCTGTAGGTCCCCGGTTTCAACCGAAGCCTTGCAACCTGAAAACTCTCTGGCAGCGTGGACCACTGCCTTAAGTCAGCTTGGTCTGCAAGATTCATCACAACCCACGCCAACATGCCGAGATTCTCATCCTTTTGACGAATTTGATCTGCAACGACAGCTTTGGTTGCGATCCCAGCAACACGTTTTGCAATCAAAGCTCCGATGGCATCATTGAATGTCTTCGTTGCCACCCCTTCGAGGTCATAAATAAGATCCGTCACACTCTGACTAACCATTGAGTTGTTCTGATAAACTTCGACCTTGGCTCTCGATGTACGACTGTGAACGGGAAAAAGTTTAGGTAGCCTATGACCACCTGGATGGGGTCGCTTTCGAGGTCCCCAACCCTGTTGATAGACCAAAACGAGTTCACCAAATTCACGGCTGGTCCATTCCGGTTGAACAACCTCTTGAGGGAACCTCTTTTTCCACTTTGCAATCTCTTCAGGTCGCTGTGCAAGGATCGCAGACCTCAGGAGATCCTTACCAATCAATGGAAATGTTGGCTGAAGTTCAAAAACCTTTTGATACTCGATGTAGGCATCATCCCACTTCCGTTCCGCTTCCCAGACCATTGCCGAAAGATAGCGTGCAAATGGATTCTGCTCATAATCCATCTTGGCTTCAAACTTATATTTGTAAAGCTTTTCATTGAGCCTTCTTGCCTCAACCAAGGCATCATCCATAAGCCCCAACATAATGTAGTTGATCGCAAGATAGGCGTTGATCATGACCTTTTCAAAATCCTCGCCCTTATATTGAACCATTCCCTCATTGAGAAGAAGGGAACCACCAATCCGAGAAATGCTGTGGTAATCTTTGACCTCGGACAACCGATCAGCTCGCAGAAATGCTTTGTTCGACTCCTGAAAGTTACCTGCAAGTTGCTCGGCAACTCCGTAGTCTAAAAGGTAGATCAACTGATCATCGCCTTCGACCTCTGCCAAAGGCTTCAACTTTTCAGCCGCTGCGGACGGCTGTCCCCCTTGGATCAACTTACGGGACTCTTCAACCTTGGTCTGATAAGTTGCACAGCCTGTCAAAAAAAGTAGAAGGGCCCCAAAACAACTGGAGCAAATGTTTAATCTCTTCAATCAGATTCCGACAGATCGTTTCTTATACTTCTTTCGAATCTGCTTATGATCGGACCATTCAATCACTCCAGATTTCAAATTGGTCAAATTGAGTGTGATCTTATAATAGACGGTCTTCTTTTTCCCAACCTCTTGAACAATGGAATCGAGTCGACCATTGACAATATAGTCCGCACCCGCCTGTCCTCCGGGTCCTTTCTTGCTGGCTTCAGAAACCACACCAGAATTCTGATACTCATACTCCTCTGCGATATCTTCACGTGCCGCCTTATCTACAAATCGAACCTTTCCCCCTCGCATGAGCTCCACCTGGACCATGTCCATGACGCTCTGAGTGTCGATATGTTCACTGGTTTTGTTTTGTAGTTTAGTAACCATAACCAAGGGCGGAAGCTTTGCCCTTGAGATCGCATTGTGGTTGAGCATACTGGTCACAAGCTCATTCACTGTCTTTTGCATGTCGGTCTCTGACCACTGATCGGTCAACAGATTTTCTGTTGCGACATCATCGTAATCGCCTTCAACGAAGGCTTGAGGCCCGCATCCAGAAAACGTCAACAAGCTAAATCCCAAAAAGAAAAACTTACACCATCTCATCTCCACTCCTCTCGTTGTCTTCTCCCTCACACCAAAACCCTCAACTATTAAGTCCAACCCGGATCTGAAATTAGAAACGAGACCCTGGGATGATCTCAAAATCAGAGATTCATTCTAATCAGATAACTCCATCCAATCAAGCGATTGCAACAGGAAAGACCAATCGAGCTTCTATACGGTTCCGCGATTCGGCCAAATAGGATTGTCTGAACCCGTGGATTTGCTCGACAGGTCGTCATAAGGTTTGCATAGACCTTCTGTGCAATGCAGAAAACCAGCCAAATAGAACGACTCGAAAAGAACGGACGACAGAAATCCATGAAAGAGTGGAGTCCTCGAAGTTCCCTCTCGAGCAGCTATGATGCCTTTTGTCAGCTTAGAAGAACCTTTCTCAGATCTCCCGTTGAGGAGCTATGGATCTTGTCTCTAAGCCGTGGTCTCCTTCTGATCCGAAGTCAGATGCTCTTTCGAGGAACGGCAGATGCCTGCACCGTTCACCCTCGTGACATCTTCCGATTTGCTTGCCTCACCAATGCAAGCTTCATCATTTTGGCACACAACCATCCGAGTCGCTCTCTGACACCATCTCGAGAAGATCTCCTATTTACCCAACGTATCATTGAAGCAGGAAATCTCTTTCAGATTCCACTGCTCGATCATCTCTTGGTCTCACCGACTGAATACAAAAGCTTCGCCGATCAAAAATGGATCAACTTTCAAACTGGCGAGATCAGCGACCGCTTTGACCATTTGGATTTTGAGAGCTGAAGTCCGATGCCGCTCCACGAGCTTGTACTTTTCGTATGTTGCTCAGTTTGAGAGTCTTAGGATCAACGTCGACCACATACCCCTGTTTAAGAGCACTCTCTTTAAAGGCTCGAATGAACTCCTCATGATACCTCTTGTTGTAATCTCGCCTTAAAATTTCTTGCTCCTTCAGCAAGTAAACTCGGTCCGCTGCGCTCAATTCAAACTGATGAGAGATGCCCTCCTCAAGATCCTCCATCACATGGTCGTAAGGTGAAGCTTGGCTCTCATGAAACGAGGTGCCCTGTGGTAAACCCGGCAGCTCCTCAGCATCTCGACCCTCTGTAAAGTATCGTTGAAGCCGTGAATTTTCCTCCTCCATAACGAGGCGATCTCGATCGATGTCGTTGTTCGTCTTTCGAAGATGAAAGTTCACCGAGTCGATGTAATTCATCACATCCTTCTTACCATTCCCACTGACAGAAGGGCGACTCCCCCCAGAATAGGAGCCCTGCATTGATCGTCCTGATCCCCTTTTCGCCGCATCCTTTTGACTCGTCCTCTCAAAGAGAAGAAGACAAACGAGCAGCAATAAAATGATGATCACAATTTTCTTTGAGTCCATCAGACTCTTATCGACCAAAATCGAGATTTTCTTGAGTCCGGATATGTGAACTTTCGTATACCCATTTCTAATTTCGGATTGGGGTTCAATGGCGATCTTGTACAATCACTCCTGGTTTACCAATCTCCAACGCTCTCAGAGGCAGCGTCACCGTAAACTCACTCCCCTTGCCAACTTCGGATGTAACATAAATCTCTCCCCCGTGGCGCTCCACGATCCCGTAGCTGATGCTTAAACCAAGTCCTGTTCCCTCTCCGATCTCTTTGGTCGTGTAGAAGGGATCAAAGATCTTTCCAATCTCGCTGGGAGGGATTCCCTTCCCGTTGTCGCGAATGCGCACCTCGATCTTTTTGCTCTCTTTGAGATGTCTCGTTTTGATCCAAATGTCTCCTTGGCCCTCAATGGCTGCAATTGCATTGGACAGGATGTTCATAAAGACCTGATTCAACTGGCTCGGATAACACAAAACCTGTGGCAACGACTCAAACTCCCTATGAATCTGAATTCGACCCCGAATCTCGCCAGACAAGAGAGTGAGCGTGTCCTCAATCCCCGGAGTTATATCAATAAGGCTGATCTTTGAGCTGTCCAATCGAGAAAAATTCCTCAATCCTAAAACAATATCCCTAATTCTTTGTGCACCATCCTCGCAGGACTTAATCAGCTTTGGAAGATCCTCAAGAATGTAGCCATACTCGGCCTCCTCCAATGCCTCCTCCAGTTTTTGAGGTTCAGCCTTTGCCACCCCAATGAGGTGAAACAACCTCTCTGAATACTCCCGAAGATGGCTCATGTTGCTGTAAATAAACCCAATCGGATTGTTCAACTCATGCGCAACACCGGCCACAAGTTGACCGAGACTTGCCATTTTCTCTGAGTGAACCAGCTGCGATTGGGCCTCCTTGAGCTGCGAATAGGCTGTTTCAGCTTCATTGATCTTGTCAGTCAACTCCTTTTGAACCTTCAATGTCTTTTGGCTCATCCGGTTAAAACTCTCAGTGAGCAAACCCAGCTCTGTGTGGCTCACCTCGGGAATCATCTTAAAAGGTTTACCCTCTTCAACACTTGCAATCGCATCCAGCAGAAGGCGAAATGGCCTTGAAATGATTCGAGATGTAACAAAACTTGTGATACTGAGAAGCACCACCACTGTGCCCACAACCGTGAAAAATGCGTATTTGACCTCTTTCAATATGCGATCCGATTCTCCCGTATAGCCACCTAAACCAACAAAAAAACGATCTTCCCCCCACGTCAGTGGCTGAACTAAGAGACCCAACGAGTGGTTTTGAATCAGAATGTTTTCGACCTCCTCATGATCCTGTTGAGTCAAATTTCGAAAGTATTCTTGCGGAAATCGAGTGAGGTCCTCCATGGTGGCCACAACGGGACGACTCTCCCGATCCAAAAGCAGCAATTCAAGATTCATCCTCTTTTTCAAGCCCGTCAGAAAGAGTTCATCCATACTGACCAGAGCCTCAACGAAGCCCACGGCTTTCCCATTGGAGTTTACAATCTTTGCATAAATCACCAACTCCAAAAGAGAGACTCCGACGGTATCGACAAGCTTGAATGGGCTCTTCTCCAAAATTTGAGCGACGATCTTCTCCGGTAAAAAAATTTCTGAAATCTTGGTTCTTTTCTCCTCCTCAATTCTTCCATCGGATCCCCGAAAAAGAGAGCTGACCATTCGACCATCTTGATCAAAAAATGAGAGTCTTCGTGCAATCTGATGAGGCGCAATCTTTCGAGCCACAGTGCCTATCTGTAAAAAATTGCCACTGGACATGAGAAAGACCAAAGATGGGTCTTCAATCAACGTCGTAACACTTTGAGTAAGCGTAGATTCAAAGTCTCCAAGTATGATCTCGACCTCACGGGCATTGCCTCGCAACCGCTGATAGAGCTCACCCCGTATCGCCTCTTCATATTTGACAAAGGAAAATCCGGTCAAAAATCCCAGAGGTGCAACAGAAAAGAGAATGAAGAGCGCCATCAACAAGGTTCTAAGAGATCGCTTCGGAGCAAATCCAAACTGAGACGATCTACTCATGAAGAGGCTCCCCCTCACTTTCTATGGGGGTCTCCTCACCATCTCGATACGCTGGCACCGGACTCTCTTTCTTTGACTCAACATTTAAGGAATCTGGAGATCCCTCTGAGGAAGTTTCACTCGCGTCGGGGGCTGGGCCCTTTGCTCCATCTTCTTTAACCTCAGGAGAACCCTCTTGAGGTTGCGTTGACCTACCGGTTTCCGTTTTGAGGCCCTCTTCGATCCATAAAATAATTCGAATCTGTCCCTCAGGCATCACGCGGACATGGTCATCTTTATAGATTCTGATTTCACCCCGCATCTTCAACGCAGAGAGAAGCTCCTCATATCTGGCCTCCTCCATAGCAAAATGGAAGTAGCTCCCTCTTGTTTTCCGCCATCCAAGTGGAACGCTACCTGCCTTTTCTCCACCAAGAGCCTCAATGTCCCTCACAATTTCAGGAGTAATTTGCTCAAGCCCTTTCAGTCTCATAAAGCCTCGATAGACATACCCTTTACGCTTTTCAGTCGTAGCTGGTCTCTCTTGTGAAACTTCAACTTGAGATTGGGGCTCTTCCCTCAAAGAAACTAGCGCCTGAGCTGCCACCGAGCCTTTCATGTTCGAAGGAGCTGGACCAGATGATGCTCCGGGCTCCGATGGGTTGGCCTCAGGAACCTGAGAGGCAACACTCGAGGGAACCTCGTCCAAAGGGCTCTCCTGATCGCTCTGCGACCTCTCCTTTACAACCTCACTCAGGACGATCTTTGGGTCTGAGACGACCATCGTCTTCCACATTCGTTTCCACGGAACCAGTGTCACCACCATCGCAACTGTGAGACTTACCAAAAGAGCCTCGGAACTCCACCTCAAAGAGTGAGGCCAGTGTCTCCAGCGAAGCCAATCAAGCCAAGAAGGAAGCAACCCATAGGCCGTTGAGACCGAATCATAGACGTCGTTGGAGATCTCAGTGAGAGCCAACTCTTTGCAATAATGAATGCCATACTGAATGGATCTAAGATGGTTTTGGTTTTCCTCGTGCTCTTTGAGCGAGCGTTCTACAAGGTCTTTGTACTCTTCCGGCAGTCTCCCACAGACATAATCATAGAGAAGCTCCTGACAGTGAAAAGATGTCATCAATCTACGATGTTTGATCGGCTTAAAGTCGACGTTTACATACTCATTCATCGAGGCGATCCAGACGATACATGCTTCCCAAGTGTCGAAGACCACGGGATACACGGTGACGAACCGTCCCTTCACTCAGTCTCAACCCTGAAGCGATCTCTTGATCCTCGTATCCTAGAATCCGGGACCAAATCACCGAGAGAAACTCCTTGGAGTCAGATTCCTTATAAAACTGCCGCCAAGGCCCTAGATCTGTCTGCTTGGGTGGACTCCATAAAGAACGTGAAAGCGCGACAACCCCCTGCCTCTTAGCCGTCGTCTGAAAGCGAGACCAATGTTCTTGGGTCAACTCCACAACTTTTGCATGCATCTCAAATTTCGAAACCTGATCATGCCGCTTCTTTAGAAAAATCTTAAGCTGATGGACCACCTTAGATGAGGCACTCTGAGCAAGTTTCTCATTCATTAAGGAAAAATAGAAAAAAAGGGCAATGGAACGAATGTCAGCTGCACTCATGAAGCTCTATTTTTCAAACCTCTCTTCGGTTTTCTAATCGGTCGTCAACTGACGAAGCAAATCAAGCTCATCAAGCACTTTGCCTGAGCCGAGCACTACGCACGTCAACGGATCCTCTGCAATTGACACCGGAAGTCCGGTTCTTTCTCTCAAGAGAATATCAAAGTTGGAAAGCAACGCTCCTCCACCAGTTAACACGATTCCATTGTCCACAATGTCCGAAGCAAGCTCTGGAGGAGTCTTCTCAAGAGCCGTACGAACCGCATCCACCACCTCACTCAGAGGGTCCATCAGAGCATCGTTCACCTGGGAACTGGTGATCTCAAACGTTTTGGGTGCTCCGGCCACAAGATCGCGTCCCTTGATCTCCATGGTCCGCTCTTCCTCAAAGGGATAAGCATTTCCAATCTGAATCTTAATGTTCTCAACAGTTCTCTCTCCAATCAAAAGATTAAACTGCCGACGAACATAATTTACAATCGCCTCATCGAACTTGTCCCCGGCCACTTTAATGGATTTACAATAGACAATGCCTCCTAATGAAATCACGGCAACGCCTGTTGTTCCTCCCCCCATGTCCACCACCATATTCCCACTCGGTTCTGTTATGGGTAGGCCAGCACCAATGGCAGCTGCCATGGGCTCCTCGATCAAATAGACCTCTCGCGCTCCTGCCGAGTGTGCGGACTCCTTGACGGCTCGCTTTTCCACCTGAGTGATCCCATAAGGTACTGCAATGATGATGCGTGGTCGAATGAATCCTTTGCGATGCCCTGTCGACTTCGAAATGAAGTACTTAAGCATACTTTGAGTCACTTCGAAATCCGCAATCACCCCGTCTTTGATGGGCCGGATGGCCACAATGCTTCCCGGCGTTCGACCAAGCATCTCTTTGGCCTCTTTTCCAACGGCCAAAACTCGATTTTGCATCCCTCGATAGTTCTTCTGTACAGCAACAACCGAAGGCTCATCAAGAATGATCCCTCGACCTTTGGCGTAAACGAGAGTGTTGGCGGTTCCTAAATCGATGGCAATGTCATTTGAAAAATAGTCGGAAACTTTGTCAAAAAATCCCACGATGCACTCTTCTCTCTCACTTCAAAGTTGAATATCACCTAGTACAAAGTCCCGCAAAATCCCAGATGTCAGGAGAACTCAAGACTCGTCTCGAAGCGGGCAACGTTCTAGGGCACTATACGTCACATCCTAGCTTAAGGTTTTACGACACACAAGACTCAAATCGACCATCACCATTGAAAATGTCGGATTTTATCACGTCGTTCATCTAGCTCCGCCATTGCTTTAACGCCGAGCTCCAAGTGCAGATCTGTGTACTTTCGAAAGACCTTGTTTGCCGACTCCTGTGTCTTGACCTCCTCCAATGGTAAGTCACTCACCAAGAGCAAGGCTCCACAGGGAACTTTGCAGGCAAATGCCGTGATGAAAAGAGTGGCTGTCTCCATCTCGACGGCTCCAACCTTCTCCAACATGAGCGTCTTTTTGAAACTCTCATCAAACTCCCAAAATCGATAGTCCGTCGTGTGAACGACTCCCGCAGAGTAGGTTAAACCCGATTCCACAATCACCTGACTGACAAATTTCTGAATCGTAAAGGCAGGTAGAGCCGGAACTTGAGGTGGAAAGAAGTGTTGTGATGTTCCCTCATCACGAATTGCTGCCATCGGCAGAAACAGGTCTCCGATTCTAAGATCTCGATGTATGCCCCCACACATTCCCAACATCAAAACGGCGGTAGGTTCAATCGCTGAAAGCATCTCGATCACCAACGCCGACATTGGCGATCCAATGTTAAAGCAGATCAGCGAAACATCCATCTCATGATTGTTCACAACTCGTAATGCGGAACCCGATCTTACGTTGAGCTTATGGGTCTTAGAAAATGACTCGATGTAATACTCAAAATTGGTCAAGATGATATGGGAACAGAACTCTTCACCACGACAACCCGAGTATCGCTCCAACATATCCTTGGCAATGGCCTTCTTCTTGGGATTATTCCAGGTACGTGCAGGTTCAAGAGGTAACAATCTCATATGGGTAACCACCTACAAAGGGTTCATTCTCGACTTGATCTCAAAGTTTAGATGAAACCTCCTGCGTCGTCCACCTATTTTGTCGCCATTGCAGGCCTTGCCATCAAACTATATCTTTACAAAGTAGATGGACCCCAGTCACAATCAAAAGAGATGTTCAACAATGTCATCATGGGAATTTCTGCATGACCCCAGAGGATTCGACCCAGCTTCTAAGAGTGTTTTTTGAAAAACAATCTGCGCCAGCAAAAGCCATAGGCCTACTCAAAACAGGAGTGGAGATTGGAGTTGTTGTTGCCGATTCAATGGAACTGGCCCTCTTTCAAGAGCAGGGACAACCTCAATTGGTCCAAAGATCTGCGAAGAACCCTGATGTCATCTTTTATCTTAAGCCTGAGGCCATCGAGATGATCTGCAAGAAGGAGTTTTCCGATGTAGGATCTTTGGGCATTCAAATTGTAAAACAGATCATGACGGGCTCGATTCGACTGACCGTTCCGGGAAGTATGATGCGCATCTTTCGAAATGGTTATATCGACATCATCAAACTTGGCGGGAAGACCTTTTTCGACTTTCTTGCGGAAAACGGCCTCAAGACGCTCTCAAAGATTCCAGACCTCATTAGGAGCTTAAAACCGAAGTGAACCGTTGAACCTTGGAGTTTCAGCTCCGGGCTTTAAACTGAAACAATTTTTTCTACAGATGTTCTTGGAATCATGAAGGGTTGCACAAGAATTGCGAAAAAAATCTTAACGATGTTGCAGTTGATTCAGACTTAAACAAAGAGCTTCTGTCTCAACACGAGAAAGAGTGTCTCAGACCAAGTCAAAAAGCGTATGTAATTTAGCCGTATTCACAAAATTTATTCGCCAGTTCAAATTTAACTCCGAAGTATCAAAATAGTTCAACTTCAACCCAAAAAAAGTTGCTATATTTGTTTTGTAAAGGAGGAGTTACAACCTTCCGATGTAAAAAGTCGGAGGTAACACAAGGTAAGAGTAGGTCTTACTTCTGTGTAAGCTCAATGAGCTCTGGACACGGCCAAGTAATTAGTGGCCGTGTCCAGGGTCAGAGAAGAAAAACTATAACATAAGGAGAAAAAAATGAACTCTACAAACAGGACGTTAATGAAAATTGTAGGTCTCATCGCATGCACAGGATTGATACTTGCTGGATGTACCGCAAGCAACACAGATGAAACCTCAACAGCCACCGCATCTTTAACTGTTGCTGGATCCCTGGGCGGAGCCCAAGCCAAGCCAGGACATCAAAAGATCGGAACCCAGGCAGTTACCTACACCGACTACTCAGTTCGATGTACGACACTGACAGGAACACCTAAGGCTGGGACAGGAACTGTAAATGCTGACGGTAGTTTCAGTCTTACCATCGACGTAGGATCGTCAGAATCTGTTCCCATTGGTTGCTTTGTCATCGCAACAGTATCAAGCTCCATTGCTGCAACTTTTGCCTTTGACTCAGGCTCAAGCGGTATTGGGGCTAGCGGCAACGGAGAGACTTCAAAATCAGGATCTCTTTCAGCTGGCGCTGGAGAGACCCTCAACTTTGGCACGATCACATTTGACCCTGACAAGGGAACCGCAACCGTCTCCACGGCTTCAATCACACGAGCTGGGACATCTCATGAAACTGTAACAGGTACGTGGACGGACCCGACAGGGCAGTGGACGATGACCTGTAAAACCGACAGTGGGGTCCTTGATGACGATGCCTGCCCTCAGGAAGGCATGGAGCCTTTTGACATCTATCTTCATCAAATGGAGGCAACTGATGCCTCAGCAGTTGTTCATAAAGGGCTCTCAGTTTGGGAGAACGCGACCTCTTATGCAGCTTGCGGTAGCACCGAAGATCTTGACGCTGAACTCCCCTCTGGCTGGTCGGCCGTAGATGCAACCCTGAATGCAGATTTTACCATTGACGCCATTCCTGCAGCCTCCTCAGTGAGTGTCCCAAGTTGGGGTGGAAGCGGCACCTGTGGTGTCAACCCAACCACCGTCACCACGTGTGATCAAGTGACCAATGTGCAGAGCTGGGGAAATGGCACGATCACCTACTCAGATGCAGATTGCCAAGCCATGTGTGTGGCAGAAAGCCTTTGGAACACCTCAGGGAGTTGCCGTGCTAGGTACTACATCAACTTCAGCTACACTCAAGGTGCTGGATTAAGCCCTGGTGACATTGCAACAGAAGTTGCCTCATTCAATGGGACCACGGGGACGACCACCAACGGATACATTACGCGAAGTACCAGTCCAGAAGTTCGTTACGCCATCGGTGAACTTACCGTCAATGGTAATTTTGGAACGATGCTCTCATCACAAACGCAGACCATGCACTTTTGTCAATGGAACGAGAATAACGGCGGTTGCACAGATCGAACCTGTGTTGCCACCGAGAACGTGAAGATGGATATCAACCAGACATCGGCCACAGCAGCAGAAGTTGAAGTTGTCATCAGTTGGGCACTTGATGTGACCAACTCGGACGCCGCCTGCTCTCAGCAAGTCAGCGGGAACTATCTCTATGAAGAGATGAACCGCACCAACAAGTTTCAGCTATCGGCGGTTAAGCAGTAGTAGAATCTGAAGTCTCAAATTCTTTTTTCAATCTCGAATGGTTGTTCGCTTGGGGGGCTAAGGCCCCCAAGCCTTTTTTAAGAGGAGATGTCCTCATGAGCCATGGGGCGACGTCGAGCACGCAGGTAGCTTCTTGGCGACAGCGCTAAAAAATCACTCAGTCTGGGCATGTAGATGCACGCATACCTCTCAACCTGATAGGCAAAATAACTCTCTTCATTCCCAACTCTCATCACTTCCCCCCAGTGGGGATTGTAACTCAATTGACGTTTGGTGATGAGTTGACTGATCTCATGATCAATATGACCAATTTTCTGATAAAGCTCTTCGATGCGCTTTTCATTCACACCTTTAGGATTCCCCACTCGTGCTGTGGTCAAATCAAGGTGCTCCTCTTCAATTGGCTCTTTAAGCTTCATCAGGCGATCAATCTCCGTCTGCAAAGAACTGACGGCACGATTCTTTTCGACCTCTTCTCCAAGCTCTTCAACGACCAGTGCCGTTCTCCAGTTGCAATCTTTCTTCAATCTTAAAATATCACCGTAAATGTGATCCCCGACATAGAGTATCTCATCTCCAGCAATGGCCAAAGAAGTCGTAAACCTCTCCGCACTTCCACCCTGATAGACTCCAGGTACAATTCGGCCCGGATGATTCACCATCGTTCCATCCTTGGGATTGATCTTCAAGAAGTGAAGATTATCATAAAAGAAACGAGGTTTTTGGGAAAGAGTAATGATGAATTCAAACAATTCAAGCCAGGACCTACACTCCTTCAAATGAGGAGAAATTGCATAATCCAAAAGGAGTTTCGAATAGGCATAATCGGAATTGGTAAGCAAAAAGATCTTTTTTCCATGCCTACGAAAACACTCTAGCCCCTCCACCACTTCGGGATCGGAGATGATGTACCGACTCAGGTCCTTTCGAACAGCCTCCTTCAAAGAGCCATCTCGGTGCGATTCGTCGAGTGAGTCTAGTACGTCCTTGCCCAGTCGCTGATAATCAGGCAGAGGTGTCCCATGATCCTTCAAATCCACCAATTGAGCAAAGAGTGTGGCGTAAGATATGGCAAAGTTCGTATCCACGGAAGAGACCTGGGACTCACTCAAATCGATGTAGATGCTCTTGTACCTCTTCTTTTGAGTCGCAAAATCCATCACATGGGTGCCATGATAAGCAAGCCTTATTGCAGAGTAACGGCTGACCTTAAGAAGATTGCCATTGATCAAATCCAGAACAAGTCCTCGAATCGCCAAATCGTAGTCAAACTTCAATTCTCTCAAATTAGAGGGATAGCCCTTTACGGTAATCAGTTTTTCAATGATCATCTTGTAGGCCAGACCCTCAAACTCACGGCTGTCATAGCGAACCAAAGTATGATCCATGTCCAAACCAATGTACTTGATCTTCTTGAGATTGAGAGTTCGATTCACGTAGACGTTCAATCAACTCTCCCTTTCAAACCCAAGTTCATTCCAGCGCATCATTCCTCCTGACATATTATAAACCGAGGGGAACCCATTTTTCTGTGCGATCTGTGTCGCCTTCGCGGATCTCTTTCCGCTACGACAGATAAAGACAATGGTCCGATCTTTAGGAAGGAGATCGATCTTTCTCTCCAGTTCATCCAAAACGACAAGCTGAGAACCCGCAATGTGCCCGAGTTCCCCCACATACTCGTCCTGACCTCGAACATCGACAAGATGAACTTGGGAGCTCACACCACGTACCTCCTCGGGAGAGACATCCATGACTCCATGAAGCTCATTGTTCTCTTGTGCCTTCTTAAAGTTTACATATTGATTTTTCATACACTCCTCATACGCCTATTGGCACTTCCATTCATTCGCGCACAAACACTATATTAGTGCTTGGCGCGAAACCTCATTTCGGTGAATTTGTCATAAGTTTTCCTTATACCTTCGTTGAGCCTCCTCGAGTTAGCGCCTCTGGCTAGCCCTTCTATGCAAATTCACTCGAAAGCAGGTTTCGTGCACAAGCACTATATTATTGCTTTTTTTTGACCCTTCTGCAAAATGAATGCAAAGGCATAGGGTGGGATAGACAGATGGACCGTGTGAAACTCTCTTCAGTTGAGGCCATGCAATTGGCCATTGGCGAAGCTAAGAAGGGTTTTGGATTTGTCTCCCCCAATCCACCGGTTGGCTGCGTCATTCTAGATCGAGAGGGATATCTCTTGTCTAAGGGGTACCACCACCAATGCGGAGCTGCTCATGCCGAAATTGACGCATTAAGTAACTTAACTTCTCTCGATCTTCTCAATGGAGCCCACCTCTACGTCACACTTGAACCCTGTGCACATGAGGGTCGGACCCCATCTTGTGCCAAACATCTTGTAAAACTTCCACTTGCTTCGGTGACATTTGGTCTGATTGATCCCAATCCGATGGTCTCTGGTCAAGGAGTTGAGATTCTTAAAACTCAACTTAGAGTCCACCAACTTCTTGAGTTGGAAGATGAGCTAAGAGAACTTATGGAAATCTATTTTCTCAACATGAAAGAGCAGATTCCTTTTGTCGCACTGAAAATTGCGACCACTCTTGATGGAATGATGGCGACCCGAAATCACCGTGGTCGTCAGATCTCGGGCACGAAGTCGATGCGTATGAACCACCTTTTAAGAGGATTTTACGATGCCATTCTCATTGGAAGAAAAACCTACGAATCAGATAACCCATTTCTTAACATTCGCCACCCCCGATTTCCCTCCAAATCCAACAAGGTCGTCATCTTAGACCCTGAAGGAAAATCATTGGACACTTTGAAAAGCTCAAATATCACCTCATGTCACCATAAAGAGGATGTCATCGTGGTGCTTGATCCAAAGAGTTATGGTGAACGACAGGGCTCTGCCCCGTTTCATTTGATTTGTGCTTCAAAAAGAGAGGGTGGAACATTGAACCTTCGTGAACTCTTGAGACAACTCTTTCGACTGGGTGTTTGCTCACTCTTTGTAGAAGGTGGAAGTCACACCCTTTCGGCATTCTTAAACGAGAGACTTTTTCATCGACTCTACCTTTTTCAGGCCTCAAAAATTCTCGGGGGAGTCAATGGGCTTTCCTGGACGGAAAAACTCCTGGTGGAGGATCTCAATCAAACCATTGAACTTGATCACTTGAAATTCAGACGCCTGGATCAAGATCTTTTTCTGACGGCCGTCCCGAAGGAGCCTTAACCTTAGATCCAGTCGAATAGTTGAGTTTGCGAATCGTTTGGCGAACCACAACGTGAAAGATTCGAAGCTCTTTGACCGAAGGATGATTGCCTAACAAGAGTCGTTTGAGTACTTTGAAAGCATTCATACGTCTAGCCGATAGATCAAATCCGAGAGCGTCCAGCCACTGCCGAAGCGATTCATCAGGAAAGTACTTCGGGCGAAGGCGTTTCACCAAATCCACAGAAGAAGCCTTTTCCACCTCTTTCTTACTTTTATTTGTCCTGATTGAAAAATTCTTAAAGACAAACAGCGAGAGGAGCACCGCCTGTGGCAAACTCAAACTCCTAAATTCTCCATAAACAGGAAGTTCGCAAAGCGCATGAAGATCCTCCACATCATTGGCAGAAAGTCCATGATCTTCGGGGCCAAAAAAGAGATACATCGGCAAAGAGTGTTCCTCGAAGATTTGAGGCACACTTTCAAGATATCTTTCAAATTCAAAATTCTTCTCAACCAAACGAGATCGAGCCGAGAAGCCTATTCGAACACCCTCACCCTCCCTCTCATAGAATTCACGAAGAGTTGGATAGGTGATCAAACCCTCAAGTGGTTCAACTCCACCTGCGGCTCCTTTTCGAGCCTCTCCATCAATCATGCACTGTGGTTCCACCAATATGAGTCTCTTGACCCCCATATTGGACATTGCACGAGAGGTTCGACCGACATTGCCCGAATACTTAGTGCGAACCAAAACAACGTTAAGATCCATTCTAAATCTGCTTGGGTCCCTGAAGAAGGTAGTTCTTCACATAATCGTCCACGCCCGCCTCCAAACTCCACGAAGGGTTCATTCCCACCCTCTGACTCTTCGTCATGTCTGCCTGAGTGAAATACTGATACTGTTCACGAACCTCATCTGGCATGTCGATCCACTCGATCTTCATTGAAACGCCCATCGATGAAAAGACCGATCGAGCCAAATCAAGCCATGATCGTGCCTTTCCAAATCCCATATTGTAAATGCCCGACTGGGGCTTTTTTTCGATCAGCTTGAAGGTCCAATCCACGATGTCCTTAATGTAGATGAAGTCCCGAAGCTGCATTCCGTCCTGGTACTCTGGCCGATGAGAACGAAAGAGCCTCAAGGAACCCTTTTCACTGATCTGCTGATAGGCCTTGTAGACCACGCTCGACATCTCCCCCTTGTGATATTCACCAGGGCCAAAAACATTGAAATATCTTAAACCATACCATAAGGGTGGAACCTGAGACTGACTCAACGCCCATCGATCAAACTCGAGTTTCGACTCACCATAAGGGTTGAGGGCTCTAAGCTCTTGCACATTGGTCTCATCACTAAATCCCTTGGATCCATCACCATAAACAGATGCGCTGCTGGCGTAGATCAGAGGAACTCCATGTTCGGAACACCATTGAAAAAGGAGTGCTGAAAAGTCGGTGTTGTTCTCCTTTAAAAAGATCCGATCTCTCTCTGTGGTGCTTGAACAAGCACCAATATGAAACAAAACATCCACATCCGGAAGGTAAGAAAGGTACTCCAAGAGCTCTTCTTTCTTCAAAAAGCTCTCATACTTCCTCATCTGGAGAGGTTCGGGACGTTCTGTAGGCGATATGGTGTCCACTGCAACAATGTTGTGGAAGCCTCTTTGGTTTAGACCCCATACAATTGCACTACCAATAAAGCCGTTTGCACCCGTTACAATGTACATCCGTTTCTCTCAGTCATCTTGGCGTTTACCAAGAACATTCCCCCCAAAATAACCCTTTTGGGACGCAAGCTCAACAAGACGATGGGCGAAGTCACTGATTTCAGCTGATGATTTCTCCCACGTCCTATTCATCTCATAAACTCGATCAGGAGTCACATCATGATTCCTCCAGCTGTAACCTTCATTCAAAAAATTGCTTAAAAGAGGCTGCAATCGATCAAGTCCCCTCACAAACTTTGCCTCTGAACTTTCTCCTCCTTCGAAATCCTCCCAAATCTCCACAAATAGGCCTCGTTCCTTCTCGGGCAACAGCCCAAAAATTCTCTCTGCCGCCTCTTTCTCCCTTTTCAACTTCTCCTCAAGGTTCCGTACGTAGATGCACTCATCGCCCGCATCAATTTCCACAATGTCATGAATCAGGGCCATCTTCATCGCTCGTTCAAGGTTGATCGGGTCGGTTGCGCAGTCCGAAAGAACCAGAACCATGAGCGCAAGATGCCAGGAGTGTTCAGCTGAGTTTTCGTGTCGTTTTTCATGATAGTTTAGGGTTTGGCGTAAAACAGTCTTGAGTTTGTCAATCTCACAAATGAACCTCAACCTCTTCCAGAGCTCCCCCTCTGCTAAACTTTCAAGATCGTTCATCTTTACTTTGACATCCACTTTCCATCCCTCAACCTATGTTTTCCTGCAGCTAAAAAGAATCGCTTTTATCCGGGATCAGCATTCTTTTGAGTTGCAAAAAGAGCTGCTCCTTTCTCTCTTTCAATGCATTTTCGGACCATGGTTCCTGACGAATCATCTTTCTCATCGTCTCGGCATAAGCAAAATAGAAGGTCGCCGCCCCCATAAAGGTGATGATAAAGTGAGCTGGCGAAAGCTGAGAATCAATGATCCCACGCTTTTGAGAGACGCGAATCAGCTCTTCGATTCTCCCAAAGATCGGAGCACGCGCCTGGTCCCAAATGCCAATTCCCATTGCTCCACCGAGAAGCCCATCCCACATAAGAAGTCTAACAAACTCACGATGGCTGATTAAAAACTCGAAAAACCCATCCAGAGTCATGAAAAGAAGCTTTCGATCATCCACATCGCTTGCCTCAAAATTCCCCTCCAGAGCTTTTCCCATCCACTTATGCATATCCTCCCACTGCTGAGTCAACACGGCTCGATAGAGCCCATCCTTGTCACCAAAGTAGTGGTAGATCATTCTCTTGTTGACGCCAGAATCCTCCAATATCTTACTGATGGAGCCCCCGACAAAACCATGCTCTGAAAATATCTTCGTGGCTGTGGCCAAAAGGGTTGCCTTCGTTCGGTCTGGATCCCTTCTTCGCGGCGACGTGTCTCGATCCGCGGTTCTCTTTTTCTTTTCTACCTTGGCCATAATCAATAAGTATCCGCTCGGTTACTAGATGTCAATTTGGACCGCCCCTTCGCCCAGCACGGACTTGATTTACGCTCGTCATTTGCCTGGCCCCCCTCCACTCCTCCAGGGACGTCCTTACCCATAGAGGAAATGGTCGAGCCCAGAAGAACGCCATGTGCCTGATTCTACAGCTCGGATCTCAATCTACAACCCGGATCGGAAACCAATGGTTCAACCACTAGAAAATAGACTGCACCAACGATTGATGGTGTCGATAAGCTTTTTGCAAACTTCTGGGTTTGATCAGAAGCTTAATAAGAAGCCTCTCTCCAATTGGATTCCTGAAAAAAGATCCTAACTCATGAAACGGCTCTTTCTGCGTCGTGCACGGCTCCTCCTTTACGATGCAAGGATGAGAGCGAATCTCTGCCATTAGAGCGTGATACCTGTTCAAGGTTCGATTCGGTTGATAGATCAAGCCTCCAGAACGATTGAGCAGTGCAATCCAAAGCTGATCCCAAAATGAGGGTGTTCTGGAGTCCATCTGGATCAAATCAAATTCCCTAAACAAAAATCCAAGAGGTCTCGTTAACAAATTCATTACGGCTCGAGCTTCATAGAAAAGAGAGACGTCCAACAACTCCTCGAAATCCACATTCAATCTAAGAGCCTTATGATCATCAAGTTTCAACAGGTCTTGCATTCGTGGCTCTTTCACTATGGCCTCATTCAAGAACTGACGTTGCTGATGAAGAATCACGAGATCCACAAATAAACGCACCAAAGGTCCTGGGTACCTGATGGACTCCGAGGTAAACTTAAAAATGGGTACGAGTTCTTTTACCACCTGGCCCAATTGACCTTCATAAAAGAGATAATTGAACTGCAAACGCTTTAACCGATCGGCTAAAATCAATGTGGTGATCGGATATGGTACGCGATCATCCTCAACGAGATCCGATCCCTCAGACCCAAATTCAACCAATCGACTGTAGCGCTCCAGAGCCAGCTTGTGCCGCTCAAGGATTGTCTTGATCTCCCCCTTGTGCTCATTGAACTCACTCTCTTCACAGAGTCCCATCCCAACACAAAAGGTTGTGTCTTGAAAGGTGAAAAGATCCTCATCGTCATTAGGAAACTCTACTGATTCCGAAGAGAGCAAAGAGCTTTGAATTCGCGAATGGATCTTGGAACCCTCTACAAGAGGATCACTCTCCCTTCCCACTTTGAATCCAAGTAAATATTTGAATCCCTCAACAGCTTCTTTGGGCGGAGACGCAACCTTTGAATTCAAGAGCGCTTGGGATTCTTGACTTAAATCCTCGTCGCCAAGATTGAAGGCAATCACAACAAGGGGTAACAGCACAAGTGGAGTCAAAAAAATCCAAAGAAGACGCTTCCTCATGGTGTCCCAACGACTCCCTTCATAAAATCAAGAACAGCTTCATGGTCCCAGCTCTCAAGACCCACGATCTTTCGATGAAGCTTAAGATCGCGGTTCACGATGTAACTCTCAGGAAGTTTTAAGGTTCCAAACATCTTGGCTACAGTGAAGGCTGGGTCCCAAAGAATATGAACATTCTCTCTATGGCCGTCAAATGCAGATAGAAAGTTTTGAATATCATTAAGATCGGTATCAGAGGATATGGCCACCAGCTGGACCTCACCCTTGAAGTGGTCCACCAATCTCAACATAGAGGGAAACTCGCGAACACAAGGGTCACACCAGGTTGCCCAAAAGTTGACAATCAACACCTTCCCTTTAACCTGATCAAGGTGAAAGACTCTCGACTCGATGTCTTTTAATTCAAACTCGGGGATCCCTTCACGCTCCATCTTTTTGATGAGCTCAAGTGGACCCTCTTTGGGGGGAATCTTACCAAAGAACTGATACCAGGTACCTAGGGCAATCAGCCCCAGAATCAAAACAAAAATGGCTGTACGTATATAGGATTCTCTAATGGGCGCCTTCTCGATCAAGGTGCTGGTCCGGTCTATCTCTGAGCCGCCCAAGATACTCTTCGCGCCTGAGTTTGAAGCTGATTGAGTCTCTTCCTCTTCTTCCACGCCTTGCGCTCAAGTTTCTTCTGATCAACGGCAGCCTCTTTCTGAGCTGAATCGCCCTCAGCAGCCGCAGCGGGTTTGTGATCTACAAACTCAATCATCGCCATCTCCGCACAATCACCGGGCCGATGCCCTACCTTGATGATTCGCGTGTAGCCACCTGGACGTTCGCGAAATCGTGGAGCCAAATCATTGATGATCGAAGTTACCGTGCTCTCATTCGGATATCGAGACAAAAGCACACGACGCGCATGAAGCGTCCCCTTCTTACCAAGAGTTACAGCCCTCTCAACATGACGACGAAGTTCCTTGGCCTTAACAACCGTGGTACGAATTCGCCCATGCTCAACCAAAGAGCTCACAAGCCCGCGAATAAGTGCCTTGCGCGGTCCCGACTTCCTTCCAAAATGACTGATATGCCTCTTGTGTCTCATTCTACTACCTCAATGCTCTCTGTAAAACATCCTAGGAATTGCCACCTGGGTCCTGCTGGTTATTCAATGCCCGACTTGCTGTATTGGGATCCCAACCGGGAGGAGGCCATCCGTCAATCTTCATCCCCAAACCAAGACCCATTTCAGTTAAGATCTCTTTGATCTCGGTCAAAGATTTGCGACCAAAATTCTTTGTTTTTAACATCTCCGACTCACTTCGCACCACAAGCTCGCCAATGAAGCGAATGTTGGCGTTCTTCAAGCAGTTCGCACTTCGAACAGAGAGTTCAAGATCTTCAACAGGGCGGAACAGATTCTCGTTAAGTTGAATCCCACCCTTTTCCACTCTCTCCTCTTGTGGCTCAATGTCCTCATCAAAGGTCAAAAAGATCTGAAGTTGCTCCTTCAAAATCTTTGAGGCCAACGAGATGGACTCCTCAGGCTTCAAAGATCCATCGGTCCACACTTCGAGAGTCAACGAATCGTAGTCCGTCCTCTGCCCCACGCGTGCCGCTGAAACCATGTAGTTAACCCTTCGAACCGGGCTATAGAGCGCATCGACCGGAATAAACCCGATGGGAAGATTCTTCTCTTGTTGATCGGCGGGAACATACCCTCGACCAAAAGTCACCTGAATCTCCATGTCCAACTTCCCACCCTCACCGATGGTGGCAATGTGCTGAGATGGGTTAAGAACCTGAACCTGATCGGTCATCTGAATGTCCGCAGCTGTTACAACACCAGGTCCAACTTTTGAGATCCTCAAAATCCGTGGTTCGGCATCGAACTTTTTGAACCGAACATGTTTCAAGTTCAAAATGATATCGGTGACATCCTCTACGACCTCTGGAACCGTGCTGAACTCGTGCAAAACTCCACCAATTCGGATGGCAGAAACTGCCGAACCCATCATTGAGCTCAGTAGAATTCTCCTCATCGAATTGCCAATCGTCTGGCCATAACCTTTTTCAAGTGGACGAATCAAAAATTTTCCATAGTCGTCACTCAAACTGTCACGATCAACTTCAAAACCTCGTGGTCGAATAATATCGCGCCAAAATCTGTAATAGTGTTCCTGCATGTGCACGCGTCCCTCCAATACTATCGCGAGTAGTACTCAACAATCATCTTCTCTTCAACTGGCAACGTCACCATCTCACGAGTCGGACGCTCCTTGATCTTCCCCTTAAAGTTGGAATGATCTGCTTCTACCCACCCTGGAATCTCTCTCTTTCCGGAAGACTCAATGGCTGCCAAAATCTTGTTCATTCCTCGACTCTTCTCAACGACATCCACCGTGTCGCCTGCTGAAACAATGTAGCTCGGGATATTCACACGCTTGCCATTCACCCGAAAATGGCCATGCTTCACTAGGTGTCGAGCCTCTCGACGAGAAGCCGCAAAACCCAAAGTGTAAACCGCGCTGTCCAATCGACTTTCAAGCAGAGACAAAAGATTTTCTCCGGTCACGCCTCTCTGACGATCAGCCTCCTCAAAATATCTGCTGAACTGCTTCTCAAAAACTCCGTAATACCTCTTGGCCTTCTGCTTTTCACGCAACTGAAGCGCATACTCACTGAATTTAAGACGTGATTGGCCATGCTGTCCTGGTGGATAAGAACGACGCTCATAGGCACACTTGTCCGTGTAGCATCGGTCTCCCTTCAAAAATAGTTTGGCATTTTCTCGACGACAAAACTTACAAACACTATTGACTATGCAGCTCAAGAGAAACTCCTTAAATTCTTCTTCGTTTGGGAGGACGGCAACCATTGTGCGGAATGGGTGTGATGTCCTTAAGTATTTGAATCTTCATTCCTGCTGCCGCAACAGCGCGAATGGCTGGCTCACGCCCAGCCCCTGGTCCTTTAAGGTAAAGAATGACCGATCTCATGCCATGCTCAAGGGCCTTTTTCACCGCATCTTCTGCAGTCACTTGGGCTGCAAAAGGAGTCCCCTTTTTGCCACCCTTAAAGCCCATGGCACCAGCACTCGACCACGCCACGGTATTCCCATTGGAGTCGGTCATAGTTACCACCGTGTTGCCGAAACCTGCATTCACGTAGCATCGACCTACTGGCACATTCTTCTTAACTTTTTTCTTTGTAATCTTACCCGCCACTACTTACTCCTTATACAGCCTTCTTCTTACCGGCGACGGTCTTTTTCGGCCCTTTTCTTGTCCTTGCATTCTGTCTTGTACTCTGTCCCCGAACAGGTAGCCCTTTTCGGTGTCGAATCCCTCTGTAGCACCCAACATCAATAAGACGTTTAAGGGACATCTGAACCTCTCGACGCAAATCTCCTTCGATCTTGTACTGCTGATCCAACACCTTACGAAGATCCGCCACCTGGCCATCCGTCAAATCGTTGGTACGAAGAGAATCAGCAAAACCCATCTCTTTACAAATCCTTCGTGCTGTTGGCCGACCAATTCCAAATAGATAGGTCAAAGCCACCTCCACCCGTTTGTTCCTGGGAAGGTCAACCCCTGCTATACGCGCCATCTCTTATCCCTGCCTCTGTTTATGTTTGGGGTTCTCGCAAATGACACGGATGACCCCCCGTCTTTTAATCACCTTACATTTGTTACAAATTTTCTTGACCGAAGCTCGCACCTTCATCACTTAACCCCACACTTAAAGTCCTACAAATCTGCGATCGGCTAAACTAACACTCTCATAGAGAGCAGTCCAGCTCAAATCGCTCAAACTACTTCACTGCCAACTCAATTCTGTTGTAGATCTCCTCTTTTTTCCCCTCACCCTTCACAACCACAAGCTTACCCAGCTTTCCGTAGTACTCCTTAAGGGGGCTGGTTTCACTATGGTAGGCCTCCAAGCGATTGGCGATCACATCTTCGTGGTCGTCCTTTCGCTGATAGAGCTCCCCACCACAACGATCACAGACTCCTACCTTCTTGGTCGGGGCACTCACCAGATGAAAAACGGCCCCACACCCCTTGCAAACTCTGCGTCCCGTCAACCTTGACGCCAAAACCGAATCGGGGACCTCCACAAACAGAGCTCGATCCACTCTCTTTCCGCACTTTGGCAGAACCTTTTCAAGGGTCTCTGCCTGCACCACGTTTCGCGGAAACCCATCCAAAATAAACTTTCCCTTAAGGGCAGTGAGCGCCTCCTCCACCATTCGAATCACCAAGGAATCAGGCACCAAAGCCCCACTGTCCATGTAGCTCTTCGCTTCCAAACCAAGCGGTGTCCCACGTCGAACTGCATCTCGAAGCAGATCTCCAGTGCTCAGATGAGAGTACCCCTCTCTTTCAACCAACAGCGCTGACTGAGTGCCCTTTCCTGCTCCGGGTGGTCCAAATAGGATCAGATTCACGTCACACCACCATCCTAATATTGAACCCGTCGGCTGCGAATCTTCACCCCTCTCATAAATCCCTCATACTTCTGAGTGATCAGATGAGACTGAATCTGTTGAGTTGTATCAAGAGCCACCCCAACCAAAATCAAAAGGCTCGTTCCACCAAAATAGAAAGGAACCTTAAGGCTCTGCATTAAAATGCCTGGGAGAACACAGAGCGCACTGAGATAGATCGCACCACCCACATTGATTCTCTCCAAAACCCGTTGAATGTAATCGGATGTGCTCTTCCCAGCACGAACCCCTGGGATAAATCCACCATATTTCTTAAGATTGTCGGCCACCTCCGTGGGATTAAAGACAATCTCTGTGTAAAAGAAACAGAAGAAGATGATCAATCCTACAAAAAGGATGTTGTAGACAGATCCTGTTGGCGCCAGAGAATCTCGAATGTTCACGAGCCAGGGCGCTTGCACAAATTGGGTCAATGTGGCTGGAAACATCAACAGACTGCTTGCAAAGATCGGAGGAATAACCCCTGAAAAGTTAATCTTAAGCGGCAAGTGGCTCGTTTGAGCAGCCATCGCCTGTCGACCCGATCCACGCTGAGAGTATTGAATGGGAATTCGTCTCTGACCAACCTCCAAAAAGATGATGAGACCAATGACGACTACCATAAAGACAAGAAGTCCAAGAGCCAAGAAGCCACTCAGCTCATTGCTCTGAACCAAGGTCCAAAGAGAGGTGGCCCCACTAGGAATGTCCGCCGCAATACCTGCAAAAATGATGAGACTTGCTCCGTTGCCAATTCCCCTCTCAGTGATCTGCTCCCCCAACCACATGATAAAGGCCGTCCCAGCCGTCAAAGTCAACACTGTCATCAGACGAAAAGGTATGATCCCAACCGCAGGAGCCAACACGAGCGACTCGCCCCCTGGGCTTGTTGAATTCATCAGCCAACTGCTGATTCCATACCCTTGAATCACAGCCAAAAGAATTGTGCCATAGCGAGTGTACTGATTGATCTTCTTACGTCCCTGCTCTCCCTCTTTCTTGAGAGCTTCCAAATAGGGGACCACCGAGGTCATAAGCTGAAAAATAATGGAACTTGAAATGTAGGGCATGATCCCTAAAGCAAAGACGCTGAATCGAGAGAGCGCTCCACCTGTAAAGGTGTTGAAGAGCCCGAAAATCCCTCCACTTTGCGCCTGGAAGAACTTCATCACTGCACTCCCATCAACACCGGGAGTTGGGATGTGAACTCCAATTCGATAGACTGCCAAAATCGCCAAAGTAAAGAGAATTCGCCGTCTCAAATCTGCATTTTTTGCAATTCCATCAATCGCTGCCACTACCCAATTACCTCTACCTTACCACCTGCTGTTTCAATTGCGGACTTCGCTCCTGCACTGACACGCTCAACTTTGACCGTGAGTGCCCGACTGATCTTTCCATTTGCCAAAATCTTCACTGGCCATCTGCGAGAGATAATTCCGGCATTGCGAAGAGACTCTGAGGTCACCTCATCTCCGTCGATCTGATTCAACTGATCCAAACTCACAATGTTGTATCGAGTCTCAAACTTCACATTGGTAAAACCAAATTTGGGCAAACGACGCATAAGAGGAGTTTGACCACCCTCAAAAGCCCGTCGCACCTTTCCTCCTGATCGAGCCTTTTGCCCCTTATGCCCCTTACAAGAGGTCCCACCATGACCTGAAGCATCACCTCGACCAACACGTTTACGGCTCTTTCGAGCTCCCTTAAATCCCTTAAGCTCCGACAGAAGACCCATCTTACTTCTCCACCTTCACATCAACCAGATGCTGAACCTTGAATATCTGGCCTCGATTGGCAGGATTGTCTTTGATCACCTTCTCCTGTCCAATTTTTCGAAGCCCAAGACACCTTACCGTATCCTTCTGGTCCTGAGTTGCCCCGATCAAACTTCTCTTCAATCTTACACGAAATACCTTAGCCACCTTTTACCCCTTTGTCCCACCACGAACATCTAATGCATCCAGTTGGGTGAGCCCTTGAAGAGTTGCGCGGACAGCCGCATGAGAGTTTCGGGTACCAATGCACTTAGTTAGAATGTCACGTATTCCAAGTGACTCCAACACAGCCCGAACGGCTCCTCCTGCAATCACACCAGTTCCAGGTGCTGCGGGCCTCATGATCACCTTTGCTGCACCAAATGTCCCGATCACCTCGTGTGCGATCGTTCGTCCATCCACCAGGTTAATCTGAACAAAATTCTTCTTCGCTGCTCGACTGGCTTTCCCAATCGCCTCGGGAACCTCCTGAGCCTTTCCATTTCCAAATCCAATCAGCCCTGCGCGATCTCCCACAACGACCAAAGCCGAGAACGAGAATCTTCGTCCCCCTTTCACTACCTTCGCCACACGACTGATCTCCACCACTCTCTCTTCAAATTCTATTGGCTCTTGCCTCACCGATCATCTCTCCTATATGCCATTAAAAACTCAAGCCACCTTCACGCGCACCGTCTGCTAAGGCCTTAACTCGCCCATGATAAAGGTAACCGCTACGGTCAAAAACAACCTTTGAAATCTTCTTCTCCAAAGCCTTCTTTGCAACCTCAACACCCACCTGGTGGGCGATCTCTCGCTTCGATTTATCCTTTGAATCTACTTTCAAAGAACAGGCTGAGACCAACGTATGCCCCTTGATATCATCGACAATCTGGGCATAGATCTGATTGGCGCTTCGAAAAACGGAGAGCCGTGGTCTCTCTAGATCACCGGCAACTCTCTTTCGCAGCTTCACTCTTTTTTTAAGTCGAGCCACCATCTTCTTATCACTTCGTTTGTTGAATCTTAATCTCACAGTATCACTCCAAAAAATGATCTTTAGCAGAACTACTTTCCTGCTGATTTTCCTGCTTTTCTTCGGATCACCTCAGTATCATATTTGATACCCTTACCCAAATAGGGTTCAGGTGGCCTCAAATCTCGAATGCGAGCCGCAACTTGACCAACCAAACCCTTGTTCGATCCCGTAATGGAAATCTTGGTCTGTTTGTCCACCTTGATCTCAATTCCATCTGGAATTGGAAACTCAATCGGATGGCTAAATCCCAAAGTGAGATCCAACTTCTTCCCAGAAACAGCCGCCCGATATCCAACACCATTGAGTTCCAAGTTCTTAGAAAAACCTGATGTCACACCCGTTACAGCATTTTGAACCAAAGCACGAAACAAACCATGATAAGCACGAGTGGCCTTCGATCCATCCTTTACCGAAAAGAGGATCTCACCATCATTCACACTCACGCCAATCTCTGGCCGTACCTTGACCTTCTCTGTGTT
Source organism: Pseudomonadota bacterium (assembly GCA_014584465.1). GTDB lineage: Bacteria > Bdellovibrionota > Bdellovibrionia > Bdellovibrionales > JACTMU01 > JACTMU01. The sequence goes on from JACTMU010000097.1 coordinate 72,425, forward strand.
CTTAGCGCCTTTCACCACAACCACATTATCTGGCGTTATGGACACCTGAACCTTCGAATCAAATCCAATTGGTGCTCGTCCAACCCTCGACATAATCTCACCTACCAAACGTTACAGAGAAGTTCTCCACCAACTCTTTGAGAAAGTGCCTCTTCTCCACTTAAAATTCCTCGATTTGTACTCAAAATAGCCATGCCGAATCCATTACGCACTTTAGGAATACGATCAACTGATACATACTCACGACGTCCTGGTCGGCTTTTACGGTGAAGTGCCTTAAGCACGGGCTCACCCTTTTGATTGTACTTGAGATAGAGCCTCATGATTCCCTGACGCCCATCCTTTACAATTCGAAAATCTCTAATATACCCTCGGTTCTTAAGAATCTCCGCAATTCCCTTCCGAACAAGAGAGTTTGGCACATCCACCTTTTCGTGTCTTGCCATCGCCGCATTTCGAATTCTAGTTAGAAAATCTCCAATTGTATCCATGAAACCCTCTCACCAACTGGCCTTGGTCACGCCCGGTAATAATCCCCGAGATGCATTCAAACGAAAACAGATCCGACAGAGGTCAAAGTGTCTCAAGAACCCTCGAGATCTCCCACACTCTCGACACCTGTGGTACTTTCTTACCGGAAACCTTGGCTTTCTATTTGCCTTCACAATCATCGCTTTTCGAGCCACAAAATTCTCCCCTACATCCTTATCTATTGCTTACGAAAGGGCATACCTAACATATCCAAGAGAACCCTTCCCTCTTCATCTGATTTTGATGACATACAAATTGAAATGTTCATCCCTCGAATCTTATCGACCTTGTCGTAATTGATCTCTGGAAAAACGATCTGCTCCTTCAATCCCATATTGTAATTCCCGCGTCCATCAAACCCCTTGGGCGACAAACCTCGAAAATCTCGTACACGAGGAAGTGCAAGTGAGATCAGACGATCCAAAAAGGCCCACATCTTCTCTTTTCGCAAAGTCACCTGAGCTCCAATAGGAAGCCCCTGGCGCAACTTGAAGTTCGAAATCGCCTTCTTCGCCTTGGTTACGATTGCCTTTTGCCCTGTAATCACACTCAGTTCATCAGCAACCGTGTTGAGAAGCTTTGGATTCTGAATAGCTTCACTGGAACAAACATTGACGACAATCTTCTCAAGACGAGGAACTTCCATCACGTTGCTCAGTCCCAACTGCTTTTGCAGTGCTGGCACCAACTCTCTGTACTTACTCTCTAATCGATTCACCTTTTCTCTCCCAAATCAAGGCCAACTCCTATCCAATCGGCCTATCCTACTCATCACGCTCTTCTCTACAATACCTCGGGCGCCAATGAAACAATCTTCCCAAACTTCATTTGGCGAAGTTCTCTGGCCACTGGACCAAAAATTCGCGTTCCAATCGGCTCTTTAGCTGCGTTGATCAAAACAGCCGAATTTTCATCAAATCGTATGCGCGTCCCATCAGGGCGAACCACAGGGTGAGTGGTTCTCACAATCACTGCCTTGGCCACCTCTCCCTTCTTTACCTTCGAATTGGGAAGTGCCTCTTTAATGGAGACCACAATCACATCACCCACAGAAGCCGTCCTCCGCTTAGATCCTCCAAGGACCTTTATGCATTGGACGATCTTTGCTCCTGAATTGTCTGCGACCTTCAGTTTTGTCTGCATCTGAATCATAATCAATTCCTACTCTGCTGCGATCTGCAACACCTTATCTAGTTTCCATCGTTTAGTTTTACTGAGTGGACGTGTCTCAAAGATACGAACTGTGTCCCCGATCTTTGCCACATTGCCCTCGTCATGAGCCGTAAACTTTGAGGTCTTTCGTATGAACTTATGATAGATGGGGTGCATGACCCTTCTCACGATCGCAACCTTGATCGTCTTATCCATCTTGTCGCTCACGACCTTTCCAATGATCATGTTCCGACGGCCTCTCTTTGCCTTTTTATTACCTATCGACATCTCTTTAACACCTCACAACCACGTCAGTGGTTCAACTTCTCATTCAAAGCAGTTTCGATTCGGGCAACATTTCGCTTCGCCGCTCGAATTTCGAGGGGATTTGCTAAGTGCCCCAATGTATTCTTCATCCTCAGATGAAATAGCTCCTCTCGAAGCTCAATCTTCTTCTTGGTCAATTCATCCACTGTTAAGTTTTTGATCTCAGAATACTTCACCTACTACTCCCTTGCCAAAAACCGTGTCTTAATTGGCATCTTATGCGAAGCCAAACGAAAAGCCTCCTTCGCTTGCTCCCTCGTAACCCCTGTGATCTCATACAAAATACGTCCGGGCTTGATGATCGCAACCCAATACTCTGGGTTTCCTTTACCTGAACCCATTCGTGTCTCGGCAGGCTTCTTGGTGATTGGACGATCAGGAAAAATTCGAATCCACATCTTACCACCACGCTTCACCGATCGACTTACCGCAATACGACCCGCTTCAATCTGCCTTGAGGTCAACCAACCATCCTCTGCTGCCTGAAGAGCAAAATCTCCAAATGCAAGATCAGCTCCACGCGTTGCCTTTCCAGCTCTTCGCCCTCGATGCTGCTTTCTCCACTTAACTCTCTTAGGACTTAACACGAACTGCCTCCTCGGCCTCACGAGCCGACAAGATATCTCCCTTATAAACCCAAACTTTCACACCAATGAGACCATAGGTCGTCAATGCTTCCGAAGTTGCATAATCAACGTCCGCCCTCAACGTGTGAAGAGGAACACTCTTTTCTGTGTACCACTCAGTACGAGCAATCTCTGCACCATCCAGACGCCCACTGACCTGCACTTTGATCCCACGCACTCCTCCGCGTATGGCAGCAGCCATCGCCTTCTTTAACACACGTCTCCATGAGACACGCTTCTCCAATTGAAGAGCGATGCTATCGGCAATCAGCTGAGCATCCACATCAGGCTTACGAATCTCCTGAATGTTGAGAAAAACCTCATCGGGTGTGAGTTTCTGAACATCGAGCTTCAAAGCATCAATTCCCGTCCCCTTTTTTCCAATCACCACACCTGGACGGGCCGAATATATGATGATCTTGATCTTCTTCGCAGCTCTCTCCATTTCAATGCGAGAGACTCCTGCATGCTTAAGCTTCTCTTTCAAATAGCGACGCAATTTAAAATCTTCGTGAAGGTTGTTGGCATACTCTCTACCCTTGGAAAACCACCGAGAGTCCCAGGTACGAATCACACCCACACGAAAACCAACTGGATTAACTTTTTGTCCCACTCGCTTTATCCTCTTGTTTAAATTCCTCTAAATCCTCTCTCTACCTCTCAGCCAAAACCAAATTGATATGGCTTAGCTTCTTTCGAATCGGAGCTGCGCGCCCTTGAGCGCGAGGCATCCACCGCTTGATCGCAGGCCCCTGGTCCACAAAGATTCTTTTGACGTAGAGATTGTCGAGGTCGATCACCTTCTTCTGATCTGCATTGGCCACCGCCGAACGAATCAGCTTATGGACAATTTCGCCCCCCTTCTTCTTCGAAAATGCCAAAATCTCCAGTGCTTCATTGACATCACGACCTCTCACCAAATCGGCAATGAGTCTTGCTTTCATCGCACCAAGCCGCACATTTTTTAGTCTCGCTTTTACTTCCATCCCTAAAACCCCAGTCTACTTCTTAACTGCCTCTTTTGCCTTATTTCCCGAGTGCCCATGAAAGGTACGTGTTGGAGCAAACTCTCCAAACTTGTGGCCAATCATATTCTCAGTCACATAAACAGGCACAAACTTCTTTCCATTGTGAACCGCAAAGGTCATACCCACAGACTCCGGAAAGATCGTTGATCTTCTCGACCAAGTCTTGATGACCTTCTTATCACCTGAACTGTGCGCCGCCTCGATTTTCTTTAAAAGGTGCTCATCCACAAAGGGGCCCTTTTTTACTGACCTTGCCAATTTCGACTCCTATTTTCCTTTTCGTCTCTTAATGATCATCGCATCGGTTCTCTTGTTGTTTCGAGTCTTATACCCTTTACATGGTTGACCCCAAGGACTGACTGGATGATGTCCCTTTCCTACACCCTCACCACCACCGAGTGGATGGTCGATAGGGTTCATCGCCATACCACGAACTGTTGGCCTCTTTCCTCTCCATCGATTGCGCCCGGCCTTTCCAATTGTGATATTCTCGTTGTCTGTATTTCCCACCTGACCAATTGTGGCTCGACACTCAGACAAAATTTGTCGAACCTCGCCCGAGGGAAGTTTCACCTGACAGTAGGGACCAAGTTTAGCTACCAATGTTGCGCCACTGCCTGCCCCTCGCACCAACTGCCCGCCCTTTCCCGGACGTACCTCAACATTATGAATTGTTGTCCCTGTTGGAATGTTGGAAAGGGGGAGAGAGTTTCCTGGACGTACGTCAGCTGTGTCACTTGATACAACCTCTTGACCCACCTCCAAACCAATCGGAGCCACAATGTAGGATTTAAAACCATCCTTATAATGAAGAAGTGCAATTCGAGCACTCCGATTAGGGTCATATTCAATAGCCGCAACAATTGCTGGCACGTCAACCTTATACCTCTTGAAATCAATCACACGATACCTTCGCCGATGTCCACCTCCCTGGTGTCGCATCGTGATCTGTCCGTGGTTGTTTCGAGCCCCACTCCTCTTCAATCGAACTGTCAATGCCTTTTCAGGACGATCCTTAGTGATCTCACTAAAATCGTAACCACTCATCCCTCGTCGACCGGGACTGCGCGGCTTGTACTCTTTCACTCCCATACTCTACGCTCCCTCAAATAGAGTGATCTTTTCACCTGGTGCCAACCTAACCAAGGCCTTCTTCCAATATCTCTTCTTTTGGAGACCGACCCGAGTGAAACGCTCTTTATCTCTACAAATCATAGTCTTCACACTCAAAACCTTAACACCAAAGAACTTCTCTACGGCCTTCTTTATGACCAACTTGTTCGCAGATCGATCAACTTCAAAAACGTAAACTCCGCGATCACCAAGCTGAGAGTTCTTCTCTGTCACCAGTGGCTTTCGAATCACATCCAACATAGATCAAACCCCCACGCCAAAACGCTTAATAATGACATCCAGCGCACCCTCAGTGACAATGGCGGTGTCATATTTCAAGATATCATAGACGTTAAGCCCCAAGGCTGGGTAATAGCGAAAATCAGACAAATTTCGAGCTGCCCTCTTAAAAGAACCCTTCTCTTCCGAGTCCACAAGGATGGCCTTCTTCACTCCAAATGCCTTCAAACGCTTGGACAATTCCCCCGTCTTCCCCTGAGATGAATCCATCCCATCCACAACATGAAGCTGACCACTACGAAGAAGATGCGAAAGGGCCATCTTCAAACCCAATTGTCGAACTTTTTTAGGAAGAGTGTAGGAGTAATCACGAGGTTGAGGTCCAAACATCGTACCACCACCGCGAATCAGCGGAGATCGGCTCGATCCTCGACGAGCATTCCCTGTTCCCTTTTGTTTGTAGGGCTTCTTCCCCCCACCTGAGACGAGCCCTTTCGTCTTGGTCATATGGGTCCCCTGCCTACGACAAGCAAGTTGCCATCTTACAACCTCATTGAGCAACTCTTTACGAAGAGGCACTTCAAAGATCTCTGCAGGTAGCTCTGCCGTACGAACTGCCTTCTTATCCCAATTTACAACATCGATCGTCGTCATGACCACTTTACCCCTTTATCAACCTTACAAGTGAGTTTGGAGCCCCTGGAAGTGAGCCTTTCACAACCAAAACCCCTTTGTCTGGTAACACCTTCACGATCTGGACATTTTTGACCGAAACTTGCTCGTCACCATAGTGACCAGGAAGTCTCTTTCCCTTGATCACTCGTCCTGGCCACGTTCGGTTCCCGACAGATCCCGGTTGACGATGAAAGGTCGAACCGTGAGCCCCTGGACCACCTTGAAAGTTGTAACGCTTTACAACTCCCGCAAAACCGCGCCCTTTTGTTCGAGAAGTAACCTTAACGAGATCTCCAGCTACCAGACTCTCAATAGAGACCTTCTGTCCAACCTGCACGCCATTTGGCAAACTCTGACGAATCTCCCTTACAAAATAGGCGCCATTTTCAAAACCAGATTTCTTTAGATGGCCCCGCTCTGCAGCTCCTGTACGTGTCGCCCTCTTCGGCCGACATGAAATCTGAACAGCCTCGTAACCCTCTTTGGACTTCGTCTTAATCTGGGAAACAATCCATGGCTCATACTTCAAAATGGTAACGGGAGTGACAACTCCCTGATCATCATAAAGAGTCGACATCCCAACTTTGAAGGCGTACAGCCCTTTGAGTTTAAGAGCTGAATCCCCTGATGTCTCTATTTGCTCGTTGTTTTCTCCACTCATTTTTCCTACCTCTTACCCAATCACATCACTCTGCCGACAACCCAATCTCAACATGCACACCGGCTGAAAGATCGAGCTTCATCAACTGATCTACAGTCTGTTGGGTTGGATCAAGAATATCCAACATTCTCTTGTGGGTTCGAATTTCAAATTGTTCACGCGACTTCTTATCCACATGCGGAGATCGAAGAACTGTGTAACGATTGATCCTTGTTGGAAGCGGTATCGGACCTGCGACACGAGCCCCCGTTCTTCGGGCAGTTTCCACAATCTCCCGAGTAGATTGATCTAATAGTTTGTGATCAAATGCCTTTAATCGAATTCTAATTCTCTGACTTTGCATAACCTACTCTCTTAATTTGCTTCGTATGAAGGGCCGAGTATGCCTAGCTTTGAGCTAACTTGTCAAAGAAATTTCGTGGCCAATTTCGCAGAAAATCTCACCTTTTGCTCGATTCTGAGCAATGCTCAAACACCCTCTCTGGGCGGCGCTCCCCACCAAGGAACTCTATAGGCTAGGCGATCTCGCAGCCCATCTTTTCAAGGACCAATCGAGCCACCTTCTCAGGAACTAGCTCGAATGAGTCAAACTTCATCGAAAAGGTCGCTCGCCCCTGACTGACCGAGCGTATATCGGTGGCATATCCAAACATCTCCGCAAGCGGGGCTTTGGCTGAGATGATCTGACGATCCTGACGTGCTGTCATATTGAGCACCTTTCCCCTCCGACCGGTCAAATCACCGATAATTCCGCCCATGAACTCCTCAGGTGTTACGACCTCAATATCAAAGACAGGCTCAAGAAGTTGAGGTCCGCCCTTTCGTGCTGCCTCGCGAAACGCCGCTGAGGCCGAGATGCGGTAAGCTACTTCTGAAGAGAACTCATCATGCATGCTTCCGCCAACCAGTGCGACCTTCAAATCAACCAGGCGAAAACCAGCAAGTGGCCCATTCTCCATGGCATCGCGTACCCCTGCCTCAATGGCACTCCAAAACGGCTTTGCAATGACATCCGGTGAAACGACAATCTCAAAAGAAAAGCCCTCTCCCAACGGTCGAGGCGAAATCTCCAGAATGCAGTGGCCATACTGACCCTGAGCCCCGGTTCCCTCTCGAAAATACTTGCTCTCACCACGAGCCATCTTCGTCAATGTTTCACGATAGGTAACTTGAGGGGTTCCCACATTGGCCTTAACTTTATGCTCACGCAAAAGACGATCCACCAGAATCTCAAGATGGAGCTCCCCCATACCGGCAAGAAGCATCTGACCCGTTTCAGGATCTTCACTCACTCGACACGAGGGATCCTCCAAAGCAAGCCTCTTGAGAGATTCCACCATCTTCGGTTGATCCACTGTCGACTTGGCCTCAATTGCAATTGAAATGACAGGATCAGGAAACTCGATTGATTCCAGAGCCACCACTTGAGAATCTGTGCAAAGAGTGTCTCCCGTCGCCGCAAATTTAAGACCTACAACGGCACCTATATCCCCAGCTCGTACCTCTTTGATCTCCTCTCGACTGTTGGCATGCATCCGAACCAATCGCCCGATTCTCTCCTTCTTCCCCAAGCGCGGATTCAAAACCTGCATGCCCACGCTGAGCACTCCTGAGTAGACTCTCACATAGGTCAACGTCCCAGCGAAGGGATCCCCTGCGATCTTAAAGGCAAGCGCCGCCAATGGCCCCTGGGAAGAGGTTGTGCAGGTGATCTTATCTTCAAAGTTAGATCCACCCTTTGCAATCATAGGTGGCACATCCAAAGGACTTGGCAAATAGTCTACAACAGCATCAAGCAGTGGTTGAACCCCTTTGTTCTTAAAAGCTGAACCACAAAGGACTGGTACTGCCTTTTGACTCAAAACGATCTGTCGAAGGGCCCCTTTCAACTCCTTCGGAGCAATCTCCTCACCGTTGAGATATTTGTCCATAAGACGATCATCAAGCTCTGAAATTCTTTCGATCATCTCATCTCGTCGATTCTGAGCGATCTCTTTCAATTCGGATGGGATCTCCTCAACTTGATAGGATTCACCCAATCCCTCAGAGGACCAAATCAGCGCCCTCTGCTCAATGAGATCGACAACGCCTCGAAACTCACCCTCCGCACCAATAGGCCACTGGATCGCAATAGGATGAGCACCCAGACGTTCTTTCAATGAGACCAGATTCATGGCAAAATCGGCACCCACGCGGTCCAATTTATTTACAAAGACCAGACGTGGAACATGATACTTCTCCGCTTGACGCCAAACGGTCTCCGTCTGAGGCTCAACCCCACTGACACCATCAAGAAGAGCCACAGCCCCATCAAGGACTCGCAAGGATCTCTCCACTTCGATCGTAAAATCAACATGTCCAGGAGTATCAATCAGATTGAGCTTATGATCTTTCCAATAGCAGGTGGTCGCCGCGGAGGTGATAGTAATACCACGCTCCTGCTCCTGCTCCATCCAGTCCATGGTGGCACTCCCCTCATGGACTTCACCAATCTTGTGACTTTTTCCAGAATAGAAGAGGATCCTCTCGGTCGTTGTGGTTTTACCTGCATCAATGTGAGCCATGATGCCAAGGTTGCGAGTCCACTTAAGATCAGGATCCATCGAATGAAATTACCAGTTGTAGTGAGAAAATGCTTTGTTGGCGTCGGCCATCCGATGCACATCCTCTCTTTTCTTTATGGCATTACCTCGATTGTTGTAGGCATCAGCCAATTCAGCTGAAAGTCGTTGTGCCATCGTCTTCTCGCCACGCTCCCGTGAATACTCAACAAGCCACCTGAGCGATAAAGCCGTACGCCGACTGGGCCTAACATCCACAGGAACCTGGTAAGTGGCCCCGCCAACCCGACGAGAACGAACTTCGAGGCTCGGCTTCACATTCTCAACAGCCTTCTTGAAGACTGAAATTGGCTCTTCACCAGGAACCTTCTCCTTTAGCTCATCAAGAGCTGAATAGAAGATCCTCTGGGCAATTCCCTTTTTGCCGCTCTCCAAAAGTTTATTGATGAACTTAGCAACCAGAACGTCATTGTAGACGGGATCTGGCACAATATCTCTTTTAAAATTACTCTTACGACGTGACATCTACGATCTCCTCACTACTTCTTAGGTCGTTTCGTTCCATATTTGGATCGCCCATTCAACCGACCGTTGACTCCCTGGGTATCAAGCACACCTCGAACAATGTGATAACGAACCCCAGGCAGATCCTTCACCCTTCCCCCTCGAATCAATACCACGCTATGCTCCTGCAGGTTATGGCCAATCCCGGGGATGTAAGAGTTCACCTCATAACCGTTGGACAATCTCACCCTCGCAACCTTCCTCAATGCAGAATTTGGCTTCTTGGGAGTTGTGGTGAAAACTCGAGTGCAAACTCCTCGACGCTGTGGACACCTTGTAAGGGCCGGCGACGCGGTTTTGGTCTTCTGTACGACCCGTGCCTGACGGATCAATTGATTAATCGTTGGCATCAATACCTCAATCAAAATGGCTGTTGAACGAATATGCAGAACCAGCAAGCTATATTGAAGCTCACGCCACGTCAAGCCTATTCCTAAAGCCCCATAAACCCAGCCATTGTGGAATCTGGTTCGAACCCGGTCCCGATGATGAGGGAAGATTGCCTCTTGCGAAAACTCCACTTATGGAACACAATTTGCTCACGAAAGGTTCAAGGGGTCAGAAGGGGCCCGTCAAGTTCAATATAACGTAGGCGGTCATAATGGATATGAAAAAAATCCACTGGAAGGCTATCATTATTTCAGGGTTCTACTCTTGGACCACAGCCATTGTGGCCACTCCGACTCTGGCCGTTGACGTGAAATCGAATGGAACAGGGGCTCTACGCACCAGCCAACGCGGCACTCAAGAATCCGCTGAACAGAATTCAAGATCTTCCATTCAAGATAAAGGACGAGATCAAGCTCGCAGTGGTGCGATGTTTGACCCAGAAACTCTCTACCTAAAAGAGGAGAGCACTCTTCATAAAGAGGAGAAGTCTGGCTCTAAAAATGCAAAAGGACATTACTTCTCCACCTCCTACGTCGGAGAGTATTTCACACCGACTCTCTTGCCCTCCGAGAATCCCTATGAAAGCCGCTTGGTCTTCCACAACCACTATTTAGAAGCCCGCTATACCTTTCAGCCCGACTGGTGGATTGCGACAGGTATCCCGTTTGGAAATGCCACGGAGCGCGGCAATGAATCTATTGTAATAGGAGATGTTCCACTTTATTTGGGGTTTCCAATCTTTGGAAGCCACGCCACCTCAACCCACATCCGTGGCCAGATGAGAGTCAGCATGCCAACGAGCGAAGCTTCGCTACGTGCCGCAAAGGCCTTTCAGGTGCGCCCTCGATTCGATGTCGGGCAGAAGTTGGGAGGACCATTTTCCGTTTCCTATCGGTTTAAGGGGTACTTCAATGAGTACTATGTCGAGAACCCTCGACAGCTCCTCTCCATGTACACCCATTATGTTGAGGGTGGGTGGAGTTTAACGCGATCCTTCTCACTCCTTTTTGGCATTGAACACTATGAGACCTACATCTCCACGATGGATCCAATTCTAAACAACTTCTGGGAGCCCGGCATTGGATACAACTACAACCATAAGTTCATCGTCGCCGCCTACTGGTTGGCGCCCTTTGAAAGCCCGGCCACCGACAACTCCAAACTTGCAATGGCCCTCTACTGGACATTTCTCTGATTTCCGGGTAACCCGTTGAAAATGGCAATCACTCACTCTTCAAGGGAGTCGCTATGATCCGATGGGAAATGTCGAAAATCTGGAGGGCTTTGAACTTCATTGGGGGCTTGACCCTTGTTTCCATCCTGTACACTTCGTGCGGAGAAAGGGGCACTGACAGCGTGGAGCCCACCTTCTCCTCCCTCTACGCAAACTACTTTTCATCGGCCTGTGTTCAGTGCCACTCTCCTGGTACCGACGCTTATGACGATGGAGTTCTCTTTGATTTTACCACTCAGGAGTCGGCCTATGATTCCCTCTTGAGCAGAACGGTGACTAGCCCCAGCAACCCAGGCCTCTGCCTTGGGGTGAAGATCGTTGACGCTGGAAACGCCAAGAACTCCTATCTGACGGGAGTTTTGCTTGGCAGTTACAATACAAATAACTTTGCAGGAGTGAGTGGGTGCCGACCGGATCAGGGCCACATCAATCGAAACGATTTTCCCTCGTCAGCTCAATCGGCACTCCTCAACTGGATCAATGAGGGGGCTCAGAACAACTGAGCCATTTGGCCTCTACCAAGTAAAGCCCAGGGCTCCTTGTGAAATGGTCATCGATTCGTCCTCCACTTTAAGATTCATGGCCGTATACTCCACAAAGACGAACTTCCAACGTAGACCCACGGAACCACCCATCAAACCGTAGGAGTTGTTCTCCGAGGTCTTAATGGAATTTGTGGTCACATCTGCGGCGGTCATTCGTGCCACATACTTTGGAACCAAATAGATAAGAAACTCATCGGAAAAGTGATAATTCAGGAATACGGGAATCTCAATGTCCGTCAACGAAGAGCTCGAGCCATTCTGTTCGTCTCCAGAGCTAAAGCTGACCATCTGAGCATTGAGCCCCAAGGAGAGTTTAAAGCTATGATCTATAAGTTTGTACTTTGTTCCCGCACCAAAGGCCGTCCCATTGGTCCGTCCATTCACCTCCCAATTGTCTGTGATCCCGTACCGAACCAAGACGTCCGTCGATGGCACTGAAACCTTGGTCCCAACGGTTCCCTTTGCTCCCGAAGAACCGTCAGATGTAACTTCCGCTGACATCTGCCCCACGGCCACGGTGTACTTGAACTCTCCATTCTTTGCAGTTGTCGCATCCTGCAAGGTGGAAAGACTGGTGCATCCCAACGCAAACGTGGCCAACAACAACATTGATCCCGACAAACGATACTTCCTCATGGTGCCTCCTATTTTGATTTTAATCTTAACCTTCATCGGATCGAAGGATCGCTCCGTGTGATCCATCGAAACACTCTCTCAACTCTTGTTATTTCACGAAGATTCAGGTCGTATCATGATCAATTTTTATAATTTGTCTGAAATAGTTATCAAAAACATCAAACAGATTTCAGTCTCCAGTCTTCAGCTTTTGGATAAAGGCATAAAGCATTTTGCCTCGTCAGTAAAATCTATGGGTGAGTGGAGGCTCGGGTAGCTTCCCAAGACTATGATATAAGGCTATTTCTATACATTTGTACTGCCTAAATCCGTAGGATTTTCTCATAGTGAGTTTTGCTTTATTGTTTAAACCCTCCACGATGCCCGATAAAAGCTGTAAAAATTGTCTTAAAACGAGAGAGTTTTGAGGGTAGATATTATTGCGATCGATACCAAATACCGATTCCTGCGTAAACTATCAGACAACTAGCAGATGCCATTTTCATTCCAGGCATTTGTTACGAGATCTTTTTCAAATTGAGTTTTCATAGTCAGGCTAGAATGTTGTTTATTAAATTCAGCGTAGAGATCACAACCAATCTGATATTCAGGATCATAAAGTTTTAAGGATTTTAGCGTTTCTTGAATTCGAACCCCAATTTCAAACATCGTGGCACCATCTCGGGCAATCGGCGCAAATACGGATGCGATCAACTCACTACCTTGAAGTGATGGAACAAAAACTCTTGAATAACGGACTTCATTCTGTCGATCGCCAGCTTCTCGGATCAAGTCAGTGCGCATTTTAAGCAAGCGCGTGGCGGAATTGATGACCTCAAGTGCCGTTCCCGGATCGTTAATTCCCGCCGAGAGGGCCCGAGAGGCAATTTCAGACAAGAGCACAAAACCGAACCGAGGATCCTGATCAAACGTTCGAATATTTTCGATCTCAAAATGAGAGGCGATACCTTTCAGGCATTCGAGATCAACACTTGTATTCACCGTTGCGAGAGGCCGATCCGGGTAAATAAAACTACCTGGTAGAATTGCTAAAGAAATCGTGATATCATAATCTTCGCAAATTTTTTGAATCGCTTTCATATCAATGAGTACTACAAAACCAACTTTCTCTGAAGTAATTACAATTTGCTGGGCATCAGAGCTAAAAGGATCCGCTTCCAATCGCTGCCCCCCCAGATACGGTTCACTTATCCGTTCTTTAATTGCCAATAGCGTGACCCTTTCTATTTCGGAGATCGTGTTGCCCACTTGTCCAACCGTCGATAATTGATCAACCCACTTTATAATAGTTGCAACGATCACTATGATAACTACGATCGTGACTAAAAAAAGAATTAAGCGGCCGTCGCCACCATAAACGTTGGTGGCTAATGCAACAATACCCACAATGCTGTAAAGAAACGCACCAATAAAGGTGGCAACTGTTCTCTGTGCACTCTGATTTTCAATTAATAACTTAGTAGCTCTCGGCGTTGCGTTACTCGATATATTTCCATATGACGCGACCATAATAGCGAGAGAAAAGGTGGCCACCGTGAGCATGCTCGATGCCAAAATAGTCAAAATATTGCCAACTGCGGACACACCAATTAGATTTGAAATTTCATCAGGAACAAGATCCCTAACAAACAATGCAACGAAAGCTGTGGCAATTCCAACGAGCGCGTAAAGGAAGGATCGGACCCAAATTCGCTTAGATATTTTGGAGATTAAGAATAAAAATCTAGTTGCTGATAATTTAACGTTCACTTGTGAGTCACATTGTTTTGCATCGTTAGGGCTCGCTTTTCAAAAATCCTATTTTTCTCAATCTTGGGGCCTTCCTTATTCATATACGAACTCCTTTGAAATAATATCTACCTAGGGGCTGTCCGGTAAGTGAGCGCTCCATAAACCAGTGTTCAAGTCTGGCCCCGTTGATCGTATAACTTATTCGCCACGCGTGTGGATTTTCGCTTGGACAAAAGGGATCTCT
>JACTMU010000104.1 GCA_014584465.1 Pseudomonadota bacterium
AAGCACTATGCACAGGTCAGACAGAGGCTTAATGCCGCGTAATGGACCACAGGAAATGGTTCTATGAATTTAGGAAACTTTTCGCGCAAGATTCAAGTATTATCGCCCCTAAACTCGTTGCTATCAATATCTACAAGACGCACCTGAACAAGCTGAATATCTGGTCCGTTTACTCCCTTGCGAAGATCGTCCACATACTTCTCTGCTTCTTTTGAGATATTCCATGCCAGAATCACACCGTTCTGGACTTTGAGATGAGCAAGCTCGGCGTGAAACTCTTCAATCTGGTCTTTTCGAAGGTTCTTATTCGACGAAGCAACGAAAACTGCACGCTCATCGCGGAACCCATGGATATAGTCACCCTTAGTCTTAGGAACTGCCTGATAACATTTCAAAATAAACTTGCGGTACTCCGGTTCATCCATCTCCCTGACCAGATCTCTCTCGTACACGCCGTGATATTGAACTTCAAAACCAGTTGTAGGTTTCGATTTCAATGGTCTGATTCCTGCCGCATTTGAATAGGCGCTCTGTAAACGGTCTCGAGCAACCGAAACCGCTATACGTGAAATATCACAGCCAATCCATTTTCTACCCAGCTTCTCTGCGACAGCCAGGGTGGTTCCTCCCCCTGAGAAGAAATCCGCTACTACATCGCCAGGATCAGATGCCATTTTCACGATTCGCTCTATTAACTCCTCAGGCTTCTGCGTGGGATATCCAATCCGTTCGTTAGAAATGTGATGAAGACGTTGGATATCAACCCAATAGTCTTCAGGAATTTTTCCTTCGTTCTTGCAGTAATATATTTTCCCATCTTTCTTTGTATACTTCCGCCCGTTCTCATCGACGTAATATCGAGCAGTAGACCTAGGCGCTACCAATATCTCTTTGTAATTGAACTTATACTTTGCCGACTTAGAGTAGTGCAAAATGGTGTCGTGCTTTTTCGGAAGGGTCTTCTTTGTGTTGTTGCTGCCCGAATAGCACCAAGCGATGTCATCGACCAGGTTGTCATATCCGAAAATTTTATCTAACTCCACCTTAACGTAGTGACACGCATGCCAATCGAGATGAACAAAGAGAGATCCATCAGACTTCAGTAATCGCTTCATCTCCCACAATCGAGCATTCAACCATGCAAGATATGTCGGCAGGCCGCCATCCCAAATGTCCTTAAATGAACGAATCTCGTCATCATCGCCGAAGATGCAGTTATAGTTGCGTCCAGAAAAAAATGGAGGATCGATATAGATCAAGTCCAGACTTTCATCCGGAAGAGAGCGCATCACAGCCAAGTTGTCGCCCCAAATAATCCTGTTAGAGATCCCTTTTGCGCCGCCATCCCAATCAATGGTTTCAGTGGTTAGAAATGGCAGTTCTTTTGTTTTAAAAGTCTCCTGAAAATTCTTGCCATCATAGCCAACGGGAGTTTCGAAACTTGGCATATGTCCGAAGCGTCTTACATACTCTAGCTCCGGTGTGGCCTCTTTAGGGTGGGTATGCTCAACCACTTCCTTTCGACGTGATTTCTTTTTCTCCTCTGCACGGCTCGGTCCGAAGTCGGCCAAAAGCGCATGCCACCTCTCGATAACCTTTCGATCACCACCACCATTGTTTGCATCATAAATGTCCGCCAAAGCGGTTTCGTATTTCTGAAGCTGATGGTTTAAATCGAAGACCACGATTTTCTTAAAATTCGTTACGATCGCGAAGTCCTTTTTACCGGCATCAGCAGATAGAAGATAGTTCCGCCCATGATGATCAAAGAATTCATCTAGGTCCTCAACAGAGCTAGGTACAGCAAAGAACGCCCACGGATAGTAGTTCTCACTGACAGGCACGTAGCAGGCGAACTCCTTGAACTTCAAATTGGGAATGAAATCATTCTCGTCGCAGCCCATTCCGTGCGTAAGGAAGTATTTGCCACAATCGAAGAGATCACCGCTCTCGATCTTACCGTTCCGTAGATATTGATCGACGTTGTTACTCTTTGCTTTGCGAGCGACGTAGTTAAGAAAATCGAGAACATCATCCGCTTTGCGAGAGTCGACCTTTTGAGCCTTTGCCTTGGCACGCGACACGAGAGCCTCCGGTATGCAATCCGCTGTTGTAGAGTCTTCTCGGTTCATTTTTAAAACTGCTGAAAGATTACAGTGGGTTGGCGCTGAAAATCGGACCAAGATCAGAGGTGCGATGACGGTTTTTTGTTTAGTAGAGATGCCGACGTTCGGCCTTGATTTCGGGAGTCCAACGATTCTAATCACTTCCTGAATATCTTAACTTGGCGCGCTGATGGTCCAGTCACCATGATTACCCGTCACAGGTCCTGTTTCTAATTGGTAACCAGGTCCTTTGCCGGTCGGGCATGTCTGCAGGCCAAATTTAGATCAAGAGACACTTCGAACTTGAAAGTGTCGCCACCTGACGAAGGCGAGACCTTCACCGTCGTAAACTCCTTAATGTACCTCTGCCAAATCTCTGCGCGGTATTCCAATGCTCTCGATGGCGCTGGTACGGGCGGCGCCTTTTCACACGCACGCCGGTCCTTTGTGTCCCAACATCTCTTCGGCTCGAAAGCTACTGCCCAAGTAGAGCATGCATCATGGCTCTGCTTCTTGCAGTTTGGCGGGATGAAGAGCGTGTATTCGTCGTGAATTTTCATTCGTCCTGGGCGGACACCCAACTGAAACCAGTTCTTCGCTAACTCTTTGATATGTTGAATCTGCGCTTGGCGCGCCTTGAGAGCGACGTTCTTTGGGAGACCAGACTCAGTTGGTGGAAGCTTGATCGAAAATGATTCCCGCAAATCCCGGATCTGTTTGCCGCCAGAGCAATAGGACGCGAACTCCACGGGATCAATTTCCGAACTTGCTGACTCAACTTTTACCCAGCTCTCAGGTCGGAAATATGGATCACCAATCAACAGTCTATCGCTGTCAGCATGAAGGTCCTGAGCAACGAGGAAGAGACAGGCGAATAGAACTGGCGACTTAATCCTTAGGATTGAGAAAGACTTGAGCATGATCCTCTCCCCCTCGTTGGCCCGACAGCTGGATCGTCTTCGGCATATGGCCAGCTGCCCGCACGATGATCTCTTGATCGTCTGGTCCGATCGTTACAGTCATAGGATCGCTGTCACACTTCAAAATGCGAGCGGGCTGTTTGCCCCGAATAAGAAGATCACTGCACTGCGGGACAACGGATATAAGTAAGGTCCCTTGATTGGAATTGAGAAAGCGACCAGGCCTCTGGCTTGATCTGCTCGATGCCGGGGTGAGATCGGCCTTGTTAGAGACGAGACTGATATCTGAGTCTTTTTTCTCAGAAGAGTTCGGAGCTGATGCGGCCTTCGACTTCGCCTTCGAAAGATCAAATGCGCATTCAAGCCAAACACGCGTCTGATTGCTTTTTTCTTCAATGTGTTCGCGCCCCGGCTGGCAAATCAAGCCGTCGTATTCATTCTCTTCACTGACTTCGCGGTGGAAAACGACTTCTTTTTCTGTCTCGGCAGTTATTGACTTTGCCCGGATTGAAGTTGCGAGTTGAGATGCAGCAGTCAGGCGACATTTTTCAAGTACATCTCTACGCGCAAGGTCCAAGCTCGGGCCAATCCCATCACAGACAACTCTGAACAGATTGCCGTTCCTGGATTGGCCATTTTGCTTCGTCCAATCAGGCCGCAGTCCGGCCTGGGCACTACATGCAATGAAAATCGGAATGAGGTAAAATCCTCGGCATGGAATCATAGTCCATCCAAGCCAACCGCCGCTTCCTTGAGTTTCGGCCGTATCTGCTTTTGATATGCGCCCCAAAACGGGGACCAGTCGCCGAGCCAGTCGGCATTCGCAATCTCGGATGAACCCATGCACGTTTTCCAGTCGGCACTATCGAATTCGAACTTATCGGCGCATTTCTTTACTTCGTTTTTAACTCGGACTGAGCAGACGTCTTTCCAAAAGGATGTGGACTCAACCGCTGATATGATCTGCTGGTTGCTGTCGTCGGTAGAGAGATTTGAATTTGCAAGAATCGCCTCTAGCTTTCGATCAGCCTCTGTCGTGATGAACGGCATTGACTTTACCTTTTGCCATTCAGAAGCAAGGTTGGCGTAGTTCTCCTGAGTCGAAAGACTCTGAATGGACGTTTCAATTGCTCCTAGAATCCTTGCCTTCTCCGGCAGACCACCACGAATCGCGTGAATGCACGCTGCTTGTGCGCGCTTTAACGATTCCCCCTCGTTCTTTTTTGAACACATTGAGATTCCGAGAAGCGGAACAGCCATCAGTGCGATCGCGAGACGGTGAAATAATGATTTCGGAAGGAGCCTGGCCGACTTCACTGTCCACCGCCATTAACAAGCTGCTCCCAGTGTTGATCCACTTTCTTTGCAAAGTCCTGGGAGATTCCGCCCTGGCCCCGCTGTCTCTTAATCGCTTCCATAATGGAGCGTTTAAAGTCGCCTTCGGGCATCGTGACAGTGGCAAAGATGCGATACCGGGTTACACGTTCACCCGTGTCGGTCGTAGTGGCGACTTTCTCCCAGTATCGGTTTCCAGGTCGAATTGAGGATGACGTGATCTTGCAGGCCTCAGCGCCGATTCGCCGCACTTGATTCGCATCAACGCCAGTGCCTTCCTCTGCGTTTTGAAACACAAAGTCCAATCGAGACTCAATAGATCCGCAGATCGATCCTTTCGCATTATTCTCGGCCACTGCATATCCGGCCTCGACTCGGTGATCACCAGGGATAGTCGTTTGACCAAGGAATATGACGCTGCCGTCCCTGCGATCAAAAGGCTTCTCTTCATTCAGCCATGAAGGACGGTTCGACATATCATTGATTCGCGCCAGTACCTTGTCGGGAGCAGTTTCCGGAGTGAGAGCGTCGGACTCAGTATTGTTTGGTGTTGATGAACATCCTGCCGAGATCAATACCGGAGCCAATAGTAAAGCGATCTTTCTCATGACACTTTTCCTTTCTTAAGTCTTGCTTGAATGTCGGCTTGAACCTTCATCTCAACTATTCCGGCGTTGTCCCTGAAGTTCGATCCGCCGCCATTTTGATTCATGTCGTAAGTATTGGGATGCAGATAGGTGTAATACTCGCGACCCCTGGCAAGAGCTTCTTGATGCTTTTGCGAACTCTCGGGATCTTCTTGCAGATCAAATAGCGCTTTGTCGTAGAGCGCCTTTGTGGCGGCAACCTGGGCCTGAAGTGCCAATCCTTTTTTTCGACCAACTTTGAGCGCAAGCACGATAATGCCGACAGGCACGGAAAGAAACGCGAGAACGATCAATACACTTATGATTATCTCGATCATTTTCCACTTCCTTTCTTCGGGACAAGACGCTCGATCTTGATGCGGCAGATTCCCTCAAAAAGTTCCTGTTCAGAGAAGAGGTCAGACAAAGTGAGATTTTCGAAGTCGCGGGATTCAGGCTCGCCAAGCAGAAGCTCTTTGAACCCTATGTTGAGCGCCTTAGCGAGCTTGGCTACGGCCTGGAGATCGTGCGGGTTTGCATTCGCAGTCCACGACTGAACGACCGAGCGACTGACGCCTGCCATCTCAGCGATCGCGCCGACGCTGAGGCCGCGCTCTTTCATTACCTTCTCTAAAATTCTGGCAAACGGGAGCTTGTCTGTGCCCCGCCGCTTTCTTCTTATCTCCGCCATAATATTTAATAATCGAACGGTTTCGGGATTGAGTGGACCCCCGCGCATCGCAAAAACGCAACTCCGTACAGCTTCCTCAATAAGAGACAGAGTTTCGTACACCTACCCGAAAGTAGGAGCGAATCGTTGGTCGCGATGAACGCGGCGACAGAAAAAAAGGAGTGGTCAGATGGAAAAGCAAAAGCCGAAGCTTGTTGATTCGAAGAAGACGGATACGCCCGTAATGGACCAGATCAAGGCGACTCTGGAAAAGAAACCATCTCAAGGAGACCTCGCGACTCCGAGGGCGGATTCGAAACCGAGCGGCGATGTCCTCACCCAGCGTGAAGCAGTCTATGTTGAAGTGATGCGAGTTGTTCGGGAAGAAAAGATCGCAGTAGGAGAAGGCCAGGCTGTAAAACCACTCCTAAGCGAGCCGCAGATCAAAAAGATCTGCTCCGCACTTGTAGTAGGTTTCCAGGCGAAAAAGATCGCTTTGAAGGACACGCCGTCAAACAAGCAAAAGCTGGCTGACCCAAAGCTCATGGATCTCTACTGTCTCGGCCTTCTCAACAACTGGCTCCGCCGCGACAAAAGGCTGAACGGAACTTTGGCAAAGTAAACCTTTCGTCCAGCAAGTCATCACTCGTACTGTGGGGCCCCCTAATCGACAGACAGGCCGGCGGGCCCCATCTTTTATCACTACCTCTCCGACACAGAGTTTGCGCCGTGTGTACCACTCCTGAAAATAGGGGTTCCCTTGGATGCTCAGGCCAGAGGGGGCCGCTTTTCCCGAAGCGATGGCTCTGTATTAGGAGGCCATATGCAAACCACCCGAGGCATTCGAATTGTAACCAAACAAAGCGTCGATCCCGTATCCGAACTCGATGTGACGAAGCTGCAGAACCTGCGCGAGTCCAAGGCATTCTTGAAGAAGCGCCTTGAGCAGATCGAATCCGAGCTCGACTCAGTCGAAACTGAGCTGATCGAGCGGATTGAAGCCGGCGCACAGATCACCTGTCGGTATCCTGTCAGCATCAAGACGTCTGAGCGACGATGCCCGTCTTGGAAAGATGCATTCATTCAGGTGGCTGGCGAGTCCGAGGCAAAGCGAATCATCGAATCGACGCGGCCAACAGTCTCTAAGTCAGTTGTCATATCCATGAAGTGAATTCCCACGAAAAGGTCCTCACGGAGGAGGACCATCCCCCGCCAATTTCTCAGCCGACCGCATCGAAAAATCAGCACCTTACAAAATTGCGGGTCATCTCTCGCGCCGCTTGATAGGTGCCCCGAAAGTAGCTGCTTGGTTTTCTCCGTCGCGAACGGAAAGTGCCTACCGAGGTAGCCATGAGGTAGGCCCTGGGTATGGGGATAGTGACGGCATCGACGGTAATTTGACTTTTAAGGACTAAGCCTGACTTTACGTTTCAATCAAACGAAGGGAGAAAGTAATGGACGATCAAATTGCAAAAGTCTCTGACCCAAAGCGCTGGGTTATTCAGCACCTGCAGAAGCATGAACTGGACTACGATTACAAGACCGATGCCCTAAGAAAGGGCGACACCGTGGTTGAAGAAGGGCTCGCAGTTTCACTCCTGAGACTCGATGCCCGAGCGCAGGACGTCGAGGACATTCGGTCCTATATCCGCGATGCCCTGAATGTGTACCGCCACGAGCGATCGGCAGTTGAACTCAAGAGACTCGCGGAAATGTTGAGATTCACACCTGTTCAACACGACCCGGTTTCCACGTGGGTCACGGCCGTGTGCGGAGAAACCTCACCACTGGATCTCGCAGTCATGAAACACTGGATATGGCAGGTAAAGCGAAAGCTTTCTGGACGCCCTGTTGAGCATCACTTAATGCCGGTACTTTACGGGTCTAGCGGTGCGGGCAAGTCCGTAGCGGTGTCACGATTGATCGAACCACTCCGGGCCGTAGCGCTTCAGACTGACATGGGTGTATTCTCTGATCAATTTAGCAGAAGAGCGTTTGCTAGGAATTACATCGTCTTTTTTGATGAGCTACATGGAAGCGATACCGCCGACGTGAACGCAATGAAGCAGATCATCACCGCCCCAGTTATCGAATGGAGAGCCATGCGCTCTGAGCGAGTCATGTCTGCCCCTCAGAATGCAACTTTTATTGGTTGTTCAAATGAGCCGGTTCGCGACCGCATTAAGGATCAGACATCATCTCGGCGTTTTTGGCAGCTCAACTGTGCCGTCCGCATCGATTGGGAAGCCATCAATCGAATTGACTACTTTGCCATATGGCAGTCGGTCGATGAGGACGGGCCAGCGCCGATTCTTGAGTGTCTCAACGAAATCCGCGCCGTTCAAGAAACCGAGATTCGAGTGAAAGACATTGTCGAGCAATGGGTCGACGAGATGTGCGAAATCGTGCCGTTTGAAGTGTCGTCGCTGACAACTTCCGAGCTATACGAATCCTTCCGGGACTTTTGTTTCTGGCAGAACCAGAAGTCATTCCCACAATTCCAGAAGTTCGCTAGAGACGTGAAACGAATCCTCGAGATGTCAGGGCACGGGCCCCTCTTCAAGAAATCAAATAGAGGCACAACCTGGTGCGTTCGAATCAGGACCCGCGAAGCAGTGTCAGTCCCTGAGGGAAGTGACGCCAGTGACGGTCAACTGACATTTGACTTTGAAGCTGCGTAAGAAGCTCTGGCAAGAGCGCTCATTGTCGAGAAAGAGAGCAAAGACCTCATAACACCGATGGCCCTTGGAATCCGGCGAACTTAGGATCACGGCTCCATTAGATTCCTTAAACACATACTCGATACCGGCTGAGTCAAGAGCCAAAAGAAGGCGCGCCGTCTGTGATGCTGGCCATGATCGACACCTGTCACATGCGTTGTGCATATGATCTCTCGCGAAGACATCTGGAGTCCAAAAAAGTAGGGCGAACGCGATGAGCCTCATGCTTTTGAATCCCGCTGACTCGTCGATTCTCTTGCGGTCTCGTCAAGAACCGTAGAGAGATTTGTGAAATAATCAAGCGTGAGCTTTTCAAAATCTTGAAGGGCCTCATCTGCCTGCTCCCGAGAGCCATACAATTGGAGCCGCTTGAAAGATTGAATGGTCTGTCCTGTATGAAAGTTCCCTTGTCCTACACATAATGCAAAGCCAGTATCTTCATTCACGAGGAATACCGCGAGGCCGAATTCCCGGATGTAATAAAACGATCCTCCGACAATAGCGCTCTCCAGCAGATTGTCTCCAGAAAAATTAAGCTCCATTGCTGCAACTTCATTGAACGACTCGCCTTTCGACATACGCAACTCCTTCAATCCATTTTACCCTGCGCGGAACCTGAAATTTGGATCTGAATGGACAAGGTTTCGGCAAGGAGGAGCGATGAGCATTTTTGCGATGGTCCCTGCTTTACAGAGCGATGCCTTGGTAATGACGTTTCTAGACGGCAAGAGTCCAGCAACGCGAGAGGCGTACAGGCAGGATCTTCGGTGCTTCGAGCGCTTCTTGGCGGGTGCGGGATCAATTACCACTCTTTCAACTCTGTTTCAGCTCACTTCGCCTGAGTTGAATTTCGTTGTGATAAAGTATCGGGACCATCTTGTCGGAAGAAAGCTGAGTCCCGCCACAGTTAATCGGCGTCTCGGTGCAGTTCGCAGCCTGTTCAATCTCGCACGATTGCTCGGCCAGACCGGCGCTATTATTGAAATTCAGAATATCAAATCTGAGCCATACAGAGACACACGTGGCCCCGGTTTGCCAGCATTCAAGAGGATGGTGATTGCCGCATCTTCGCAGAACTCAACGAAAGCTATCCGAGACCAAGCCATACTCCGTCTGCTGTTTGATCTCGCGTTGCGAGCTTCGGAGTTGGTCAACTTGGACTTATGCCACGTGGATCTTGATCAAATGCGGATCTCAATAAAAGGAAAAGGGAGATTGGAACGGCAATATCTTTCGATTCCTCCAACCAGCATTGATGCGCTGACGAAATGGATTAAGGTACGTGGCTCTGCTCCAGGACCACTATTTACCAACTTAATCCGAGACGCCCGGAAGCGAGCGCGTCTTTCTCGTGTGGGCCTGTACGAGTTGGTGCGGTCGCTAGGCGAAGCTGCCGACATCAGAACACGGCCGCACGGCATTCGACATCTCTCTATAAGCGAAGCTTGCAGAGTCGCCCAAAACAACGGTTATGCGCTTGAGGAAGTCATGGATCATTCAAGGCACAGGTCAGTAGCCACTTTGATGATCTACCGCGACCGAGAGCGAAACGTGCAAGGGGCAATAGCGACGCTAGTCGCAAACACAATAATTTCGGAGTGAATAAATGAACGGAAATCAATGTCTGTTTACATTTGAAAATATCGTCTTCCTAACCAATCAAGACCTCCTAACTCTCCTGAAGGAAATAGATAACGTAACTCTCCTCAAGGCATGCAAACGATGCGACGAGATCATTCTTCATCGAATTCTCAGTCAGCTATCGTTACTCGCTCGCGATTACTTCTTCGATGATCTTGCAAAGATGGGATCAGTCCCGGATGAAGAAGTCTTGAGCGCCCAGAACAGAATCGGAATCATTTTCTCGGATGCGTACTTAAAGGGCCGTTTACAGGACTGGAACGGCGGTTTCGCAGCATAGGCCCCAGCCAGATTACCCTCAAGGTGTCTGCAGACACCTTTCCCAAAACGAGACAATTCTGCAGGACACCTGTCGGGCAAGCCTTATCGACTTCAAATCGCTACACATCAGATAGCGAGCCAGTTCGACGGAATACTGGGGTCATACACAGGAGGCCCCAATGAAAACTAAAAGTGCTTGTAGTAAGAGTATCAAGTTCGAATCCGTCGAAGACTTTTTAAAGCGCGGCGGAAAAATTACGATCTGCCCGCCATCGCGCGCCAACTACCCAGAAAAATCTGTCCGTCCTAATCCCTACGGTTCGCGCCGTCGCCGTCATTTTCCACTTTCATAAAAATTCAAAGTTCCAAACCAAACCGCCCCTTGCGGGCGGTTTTTTCAATCAACCGACCAAAGGAGGTCACAATGAGAAACTGTATTCTGGGTTTTGAAGAGAGCAGTAAACCGCTGAGCGCCATTTTCGATGCCGTCGCAAAGGCCCCTTCGGAAATGATTTCTGTCGATCGTGTTGGCGATGCGCCGGACAATCCCTACCGTCTTGCGGGCCGCAATCATGCCGACAACAAGGGCGGCGATAGCGGAGAAGTGGAGCACCTATCAGGACAACTCGAAGAGCTTCCACTCTTGTCGCCTATTATCGTCGTCGATCACGGCGCTGAACGAGGCCTCCTCATCGCATCTGGGGTGAAACGCCTCCGGGCTGTCAAAATGGCGAACATTCCCGAAATTGCTGCGAAGGTACTCAAATTCGATGAGCTCTTTAACGGCGAATCGGCAAAGTGGTCCAATGAAAAGAAACGCGCGCTACTCGCTGAAGCTCTTAAAAACGTGACACACACGGAATCGTGGACGAACACAAAACTCACCGATGAGTCGGTCCTTTCACTTTTCAGAACTATCAAGGAAAACTACGGCTTCAGTAAGGTTTCTGATTTCAGTAAAGTCATGAAACGCGTGGGTATCAAGCGAGAAGACTCGATTTATCGAAATGCAAGACGCCTCTGGGGAGTCGCAGTCAACGACCGTTTGTTCGAGCAGGTCGGAAAAACAATCCCACTCTCTATCGCTAAGCGAGATGACATTCAAGACGACTTCGCGCTTCTTCAGGACGAAAATAAGATTGATGCCCTTCTCAAGCTTTTCGACATCTATGCAGATAGCCTTTGCCACGAGGATAGCGATAATCGCGGTAAGGCTCTCGTAGAAATGAAAAAGTTCGAGTCTGGTAAAGTCGTGACCTTAATCAAGCAGGTTAAGGACGAGGGTAACGAAAATATCGACGATGCTTACGCCGAGCCACGATTTCCGGTGGACTTTCGAGATGGCTCATTGACGGTACCCAAAATTGATCAGTTCACTCTCTCTGATGTCAGCCGCAAGAATATCGCTCGAGTGGTCGAGATCCATTACAATTTGACGTCCATCTGCGGTCAGATCGAGACCTTCCTCAAGGCTGTGCGACCGGAAGATATCGGCGAGAAAATTGACCGATCGAAAGTTCCAAACATCTCGATTCAAGCGCCGAACTTCGATCAAGGGTATCTCGACTTCGTCAACCGATGGAACATGCAATGGTATTGCAATATCCAAAAAGTTGAAAAGTTTCTGGAAAAGGCCGGCATCATCTTGGCTGAGGAGCATACCAAGCGACGCGCCGAAAAAGAGGGTCGACTGGATCAGTTACTCTTCGAAAAGTTCATTGAGATCGAACAATCGAAAAAGTAATCGAAGCGGTTTCTTGTACCAATAGCGAGAGGGCGCATCTTGCGCCCTCTTTTCTAATTGCAAGAGGTTCGTATGCGTCCAGACAAATCAAAAATTCAAATCGGCGCAGCTCCGTTGAAAATTCAAATGCTCCGATCGCCTAATACAGGTTTGGTGATTGCGCTTGACTTAGAAACCACGAGTCTCTCGATTCATGATGCGGAAATCACCTGGATTTCTTGGTGCACCGGAAATGACTACGGAGCGGTACCCCTCCGCCATCGAAATTTCGATATCAACGGTGGTGTTCATCTGAGACGCGAACTGCCTGCAGACCACGAGACATGTCAGTGCGTACAGGTTAACGATCTCCTTCAACAGCTAGGTCCACATCAACGTGAGTACCTGTGCAACAACTATGATGAAGGATTCGTCAAAGAAATGATCCACTCGATTTTTTCGAATCCTCTCAATACGGTCATAATGCATAACGCAAAGTTTGATCTGAGTATTCTGACCGCAAGTGGTTGGATTTCTGCCGACGATGTATCAGCATCAATTTTCGACACACTACTTGCGAGCTATGTTTTGAATCCGGTCCGCGACCGGGAAAAGAGCGATCACTCGCTTAAGGAGCTCTATGACGTATACTTGCGTAGGGCCTCAGAACCACGACAGCCTCAGTACCAGCAAGTGACTGGAGGATTAAAGTTTGAAGACATAAAGCTCGATGACGCCGCATTTTACGCCGCGTTTGATGCCCTCTCGGCATTCCACCTGTATGAAAAGTTCCTGCCAGAGCTTCGCTCTGACCCGCGTCTGCATCGATACTTCACCGAAATCGAAACCCCGCATCTCTTCACGACAGTTGAGATGATGACATCCGGGTTCCAACTGCGGCCCTCTGATGAGCTGTCCGGCTACGGTCTGCGTACAGTCGCATCCTTGCAAGATGAGCTTCTGAGTATAAAACGCCGGATATTTCAACTCGTGGGATTCACTTTCAATTTTGACAGCCCCAATGTTCTCCGAGGAATTCTATTTGGGAAGCTACGGATAACTTCACTCGATAAGAATCGAAAATCTGGGACGAGCAAGATAGACTCCACCACACTAGGTAAAATCATTCGGGCCGAAGGAGCCAAAAAGCACGCTGACCCGCGAACACTTAAGATCCTATCTCATTTAATGCATGCGAAGCGGCTGACTGAGATACTGAAAAAGCATCGAGAAATGTACCAGCACCTAAATGAGCGGACTGGTCGATGTCACCCGAACTTCCGTCAGACTACGGCAAGCGGAAGGTTTGCTGCGAGCAAGCCGAACTCGCTTTCGTTGCCCAGTATGACCGGCATCAAGGAATACATTGTCTCTGCTCGCGGTAATATCTTTGTCATAGCGGACTTCTCTCAAATCGATCTGAGAGTGATCGCAAACGAGACATGGGAGATAGACCCAACCAGTGAGATGCTGTCGAGCGTGAATCGGGGCGATGATCTGCATTTAAGTACGTTGAAAGTTGTATGTCCCGATCTGAAAATTCCTGCGAATTGGATGAAAGTTAATGAGCAGGACAAGAGCGTCATTGTGAGGGATCCCGCCAGTGGCCTATCAAGCACAGCCCCATATGGAACACTGGGCAAAACCGACGACTATTTTGAAAGAGTACTCTCGGCAAGAAAGGAAATTGCCAAGCAAGTTAATTTTGGCATCTCATACGGGCTATCTGCAGCCAGCCTTCTGGACAACCTCAATAATCCTAGGGAATTCAAAAGACAGATCACTGATTTAGCTAAAGAGGAACTCAGCGAAGAGAAGCTGCTGGAGGAAATTTCGGTCATTGAACCGAAGGTCTACACGAAAGCAGAGGTGGATTCTTATCTTACGAAATTCCATGAGGCCTACCCGGGGATTCGCAAATTCCAAAAGGCAATCGAAAATGACTTACAGGCGACTGGTCATACCTACAATCTCTTCGGCAAGCTCTGCCGCCCTCAAGTCATCTCCCACTTCGAGTCCGGTACATTTGACGTGATGCTGGCTCAGGGTAAGTGGTACCGAGTGCGAATGCGAGTCTTGGAGATGGATGATAAGTTCCTCTACGGAATACTGATAGAAGCTAATGAGTTGACTGTCGTTGACACGAAAAACGGGGTCCCGCTGGATATTAAGGATGTCGAGCGAATCGTCGGTTATCGAGTTTATGACTTGAATGAAACCGATCTGGACAACGTTTTGGCCAATTACGCACTTAGCGGAAGCTATTCAAGCCTACTCCGCGGACTCGACGCACTTCACATCCGAGCCAACTGGCATGGGCACGAAATGTTCAGACGCTTGGGCGCACATGTGCCTCACATTAAAAGAGACGGACAGCTAGAACCTGTCTCCCTGGCCGAGCGCTATCCGTTCATAAAGCTGAACCACCGTCAGATTAAATTCGTGTGGAACAAGGAGCGAACAATCGATCTGGCTTATCCTGGTTATGACCAGCTCAAGAGAAATCTCGTTTCAATCAGGATCCAGTCCGCCTCAATGGACTTCTGTAAGATCGCGATGTTTACGTTTCGCTCCAAGGCAAAAGAACTATGGCCGGAACTCAGGCATCGACCCAAGATCGTGAACTGTATTCATGACGAAATCGCAGTCGAGTGTAATGAGAGTCAGATTGCAGAGGT
Organism: Pseudomonadota bacterium; assembly: GCA_014584465.1. Classification (GTDB taxonomy): domain Bacteria; phylum Bdellovibrionota; class Bdellovibrionia; order Bdellovibrionales; family JACTMU01; genus JACTMU01. The sequence continues at coordinate 14,680 of JACTMU010000104.1, forward strand.
TAGGGCGGCGCTAAAAGACGCCATGACCAATAAAGAGAACTTCAGGAAGTACGTGGCGCACGACCGCAGATTAGAAGTGGAAATCGGAGCTGAAGACAAAGTCGGCCGGAATTACAAAGGAAACAAGTAGAGGATCCTTCTTTTCTCCACCTCACCGTGTATGAGTTAGTAGACAGTTTCTGTTGATGGTTTCCCTATCTTATAGACAGGCTGGTTTGTTACAAAATGACCGGTCGAATCCGTCAGGGTGACGGGTTCTGGGTATAACCTCTATAAGTGAGGTTATCGATGAAAGAGAAATTCTATCCAGTTGATGTCGTACGAAAGATTCCGAGCCGCGTACTCAGCGCCACCGAGAAGCTGACCCTGATCTTGCTCCTTGACTACCTGAACTGCAAAGAGATCTATGTATCAGCCGAGCGCATTGCCAGCGAAGCGAGCTTAAGCGTACCCACTGTTGAGCGCGCCTTTCGCAAATTTAAACGGATGAAGATCATGTCCACCCAGCGCACTCGCAGAGGTGCGACCTTTCTTTATTTGAAGACCTTCAATATCGCATTTATCCGGGCCCTTGCCAGTCAACCGGTTGAGGAACCGACGACACTAGAGATCGATGACCCAATTGAGATTGATCTAAATAGCCTTTGAGAGGCCCGAAATGATATGCCATCGTGTGATGCATGTCTATTCAGGCGATGGTTCAGTCCGACTTCAAATCGCTTCACCCCTGAAGAGCGTCCGCAATTTATCTATCGTGAAATTATATGAAGACTCGAACTCGCGACCTCATTCGATTTTCGATGAAAGGGCCAGGACATGGTCGTGCCTCTTTCACGATCTACAAAGACGTGAAATCGGTCAGCGGTGGCCGCTCCTATATCAAAATTGACGATCAACGCCTCGACGCAATTAATAAGTCGTTCCGTGACGGCAGTCAGAGTCTTGAAACCTGCCGGGTTCAGGTTAAGGAAATAATTCGCGAGATGTACGACGATCTTCAGCGAGAAATCGGTATTGTAGTTCACAACCATGAAAACGAAAAAGTTCTGGAGGAGTTTTGGCGGAAGGAAGGAATACGCCCATCGCCCGCTCGTCTGCGAATACGCGGCCAAGAGGGAATTCATGCGCGCCATCGAGTGCCTCGGTCTCCTTTCTGTCTATTCTGCAAGCCGCGACGAAATCCAGTCATGTATCGATTCGAAGTTTTCGGCGAACACCCAAAGGCGAGCGGTGCAGCGATTGATGCAGATACTGAAGTTTATTGGCCGCGCCGATGTTCGACTTCGTCGAAATCCTCCAGTTCACAAAGCGGTCACATATTTAACTGCGAACGAACTGGAGCAGCTTCTTGTGTTCGTTGAGAGTCCTATTGAAAATGCCCTGATCAAGCTGTGCTTTTACTCAGGCCTCAGAATTGGCGAGGCCTATGCCCTAACACCGAGGAGTTTTCGTCCGCACAACAGCACGCTGAAGGTTATTGAGCAGATTGATCGGGAAGAAAAACGACGGCAAACGAAAACTCGACGGGAGCGTACAGCTTATCTTTGCCCCGAAGGTATTCCCGCTTTTCATGTCTGGGTGAATGCGAGCAAAGAGGAGCGAGCCGCGATCAATCGGCAGCATGCCTCGAGAAATCTAATGAAAAAGTATTGCCGGATGGCCTTTCCGAACGACGACAGCAAGCACCTGACGTTTCATGCCCTCAGGCACTGTTATGCCACCCATCTTCTCAGTCGCGGGGTCTCAATGAGTTTGGTTGCTCAATCGCTTGGGAATTCATTGACCGTGTGCCAGCAGTATTACACGGGATTCGAGCTGACGACTGATTCAATTGAAGCGATCAACAAAATCATGAAGGGTGCCGGTCAGAAGTAAATCGCCCTAGCGAGACTCTTGACGCTTCAGATCTTCAGCGTTTTCTTTCGCGATCTCCAACGCATCTTTGTAGGCCTGAGCTCGAGAGATAGGGTTCCCGGTCTGCATATGCAGATCATAAAGATACTTTGCTTGAGTGAAAGGGTCGTTGGATTCGTAGGGGTTGCGGGATCGAGAGGATTTTGATTTCTTTGATTTCGAAGGGCCCTTCAGGATTTCCAACTTCCACTCTCCATCAAGTGGTACCCGGGACAGGACTTGAACCTGCACACCTCTCGGCACCAGATCCTAAGTCTGGCGTGTCTACCAATTCCACCACCCGGGCAGAAATCGCAGAGGTCCTTCATTCATCAAAAAGTTGGTCGACGTGTCTACCAACAAGCGTCAAATTCGTCTACCAATTGATCCAAGCGCATTCTACTAACACGCGAACATCGTTCGCAAATCCCAAATCCGCTGTCCGCCCGGTAGTCATCTTGTACAAGATCCTAAGTCTAGCGTGTCTGCCAATTTCACCAGGCGGGCATATTTTCTTATTTCTATCAATTTCGAAGATGAATGTCCATCGTCGAAAATAGACTAAACGTTCTTTTGAGCCTCTTCTGTCGCCTCAAGAAGTTTCTTATAATCGTGGGCGCGTATGAGACTTGCAAGCTCCTTTTCTGAATCCATTTCGACGCGCAACAACCAACCTTCGTTCATGGGGTCGTCGTTGAGAATTCCCGGATTGTCCAATATCGTCGTATTCACCTCAATGATCGTTCCTGAAATTGGAGCAAAGAGGTCACTTACAGCTTTGACACTTTCCACAACCCCAAAGGGCTCCATCTGTGTGATCTTCTGCCCCTCCTCTTTGAGTTCTACGTAGACGATCTCACCCAAAGACTCCTGAGCAAATTCTGTGATTCCTATGGTGACCACGTTCTCATCAACCTGAGCCCACTCATGATCTTTTGTGTAGTAATTCTCCTCTGGAACGTTGTATCCCATATTCACTCTCCTTTTTGATGAACAAAGGGTGTCTTAACCACGGTCGCCTTGGCAATCCGGCCTCGAATGTTTACCCCAATCGATGTTCCCTGTTTGGCCAATGAGGCGTCAATATAGCCTATGCCAATCGCTTCATCAAGCGATGGCGAATGGGTGCCACTTGTGACCCAGCCGATTTCTAAACCCTCCATCGAGCAGAGTCGATAGTCGTGCCGCGGGATCCCCTTATCAACCATTTTAAATCCGACAAGGCGTCTCTTCAACCCTAGCTCCTTCGTGCGCAAAATCGACTCTTTGCCAATGAACTCCTTATGGGGTTTGACTACCCAACCAAGGCCCGCTTCATAGGGGTTGGTCTGATCCGTCAACTCATGTCCGTAGAGACAGTAGGCCATCTCAAGACGAAGTGTGTCGCGAGCCCCGAGTCCGATTGGAGCAACCTCGTAGGACTTTCCAGTCTGAAGAAGCTCCTGCCACAATGCCACCGCGGTTTGTTTAGGAACAAAAACTTCGCAACCTCTTTCGCCCGTGTAGCCTGTAGTTGCAATGACGATCGGCTCACCTTGAAAGGTTCTCTCAAGAAAACGAAATGGGGGAAGATCCATTGGAACATCCAGGAGATCATTCAGTAAGCGAGGCGCCAGTGGCCCCTGCACTGCGATTTGAGCCCACCGATCACTTTCGTTCTCAATGGAGGCTGCACCCACATTGTTGGAAACCACCCACTTGTAATCTTTATCAATGTTTGAGGCATTGACACAGAGGAGATACTCCTCTCCCTCTCGAAAACAGTAGACAATGAGGTCATCGATGACCCCTCCCTCTGGATTGGTCAAAAGGGTGTAGTGAGCTTCACCCGGGCGAAGTTTTGAGACGTCATTGCTCGTGATCCACTGGAGTGTCTTAAGGGAACCCGATCCCCTCACCCAAATCTCACCCATATGGGATACATCAAACAAGCCGACGGCTCTTCGAACTGCAAGATGCTCGGGACGAAGCCCCTCAAACTGCACAGGCATCGACCAACCCGCAAATTCCACCATCTTGGCGCCAAGCCGGATGTGCTCGCCATGCAACGGCGTCTGTTTTAACTCACTCATAATGGAACCCTTCCAACCCGGATCTGGCAACAACATTGAGGATCTTTATCTCCAGTTCTAATTTCAAATCCAGATTCCAACTGATTTTTTAGAAGCCCAAAATCCAACAAAAATGGTTAAAATGCAATGAGGCAGTTCACATTGAACCACGCGTGACCAAAATGCTCAGAATCCTGGAAGACATCGCAACTCAGCAAGATGGGTCGTATTTTCCAAAAGCATAGTGATCGTCATGGGGCCAACTCCGCCAGGAACGGGTGTTGCCGCGTAAGCCCAATCCTCAAGCTCTTCGGAGCGAACATCTCCACATAGGCGCGCTGGGCTTCCCACGGGACTTCGATGGATTCCAACATCCACCACCACTGATCCCTGCTTAAACATATTCCGACCAAATTCTCGAGGTCGTCCAGTGGCAACGACCACAATGTCTGCCTCACGTGTGTGGGCCTCCAAATCCTGTGTCTTCGAATGACAAATGGTGACCGTTGCATGGGCCTCAAGAAGCAACTGAGCCATCGGTTTACCCACAATTTGACTGCGTCCAACAACCACAGCGCGCTTCCCCATCAATGCAATCTCATAGTGAGCAAATATCTTGATTATGCCATGCGGCGTGCACGGGATCACCCTTGGCCTCCCCCCCCAAAGAAGTCCCAAATTTTCCGGACAAAGACCATCGGCATCTTTTGCTGGATCTAATGCCGCCAGGATTCGTTCTGTATTGAGGTGGGGAGGAAGCGGGAGCTGAACCAATATGGCATCCACCTGAGGGTCTCCATTGAGCTTCTCAATGAGGGTCAGAAGCTCTGTCTCAGCAACGGTATTTTCCAAGTTGTAGCGAAAGGAGCAGATTCCAACTTCACCACAGGCCTTTTCCTTATTGCGAACGTAGACCTGACTGGCAGGATCGTCACCAACAAGCACCACGGCAAGTCCTGGGGCCCTATTGGCTTGCTTGGAAAACTCTGTAATCCTTTCCACCAAAATCTTACGATGAAAAAACGCCACTTTCTTCCCGTCAAGTAAAAGCACGAAACCTCCCTCAGATTAGAGCTGTTTATCTAGTGCTTGGCGCGAAACCTGCTTTCGAGTGAATTTGCATAAGTTTTTCTTATACCGAGGCGGGCCGACGAAGGGCTAGCCAGAGGCGCTAACTCGAGGGCACTATCTAGTCTATAGGACCATTTCTCGTAAAAATCCAATAAACTTCCGTCCTTTGAAGAGCTGAGCGCCATTCTTGACTCAGCATCTAAAGATACTTATAGTCCCACGTAGGTTCGGTTGAATCGTGATCGTCTGCCGCAGATCTGGCCCAGCTCTGGGCGGACCGATGATGCAAGGGGGAGATTGAGTGAACAAAGTTAAGTTGTCCAAAGATGGAAGTTCTATTGATTTCTCGCAATCGGATCAACTCCCTAATTCGCTTAAGAAATTTCGACAAAGCCCTGAAATCGAGGGGCTTTACCGATTCATTCACGAAAATGATCTTCAGCGAGAGGCTTTTGAGATCATTGATGAGCTCTTGCAGAAGCGGCAAATGGCTCGCAGTTCCAAAAAGTAGTGATTGGCGCGAAGTCGTCACTAGCTTGAAGACTCCTCTTGTTCCTCTGATGAATGAACCATTTTATCGATCCTATCCCCAAAGCGATCGAATTACGGACCATTTTTTCTTAGATGGCCTCTCCTTCCCATTGGCCTAAGGAGCCTCCTTGCACAACAACTCTTTTTGTCGATGCAATGGGGTTCAACTGCAGCCCGAGTGCATGTGTTGAAGAACTTGGAAAATGGATAGGACCCAAGGAGGCAAAATGAGAAAAGAGGCCAATCTAAAAAATGACCGTGGCCAGGGATTGATCGAATATCTGATCATCGTGGCAATCGTCGGAGTTGCCACCATGGGAATCATTCGAATCTTGGGCCAGACTCTCTCTGCCAAGTTCACCAGTGTAACTTATGCACTTCAAGGACGTTCGAAATCGGTGGCTCCATCAGAAATTCGAGAAACCCACTACAAACAGAAGGATCTGAGCGACTTTTTTCAGGGTGCCGGTCAGAAGTAGGGTGCCTCATGAATCCAAATGGTCCCAGAAAAACCAAAGAGAGGGGAACTGCCTTGGTGGAAGGAGTCATTGCCTTACTTGGACTGATGATCGCAATTCCATCGGTACTGATCGCCATACTCTATCTCTCATCATCTCTTTGGCTCGACCACTGCCTTTACGAAGGTCTCATTTGTGCTGCAGAGAAATCCATATCTTCCAACTGTCGACTTCGTACTGAGCGCTGCTTTAAGGATATCTTTCCCTTTTCCACAAAGTTTTCCATACGACTTCATCCGTTGGGCAACCGAAAAGTAAGCGGCTCTGCGGAAGTCAAGCTGACCGAGCAGATAAAAATTCGCTCCAAAGAACTCCTCACTTTGCCACGAGGAAGCACCCTATGACTGAAAAAGGGTTTGGCGTGGTTGGCCTTCTCATTCTACTTCCGATGTTGCTTGCAGGGCTCATGACTCTGGTTGGAGCATGCACACTTGTCGCCTACTATGCTGAAAGTCACCACCTTTGCCGAAAGACTCTTCTGGAGATCCAAATTAAGATGGCAGATAAGGTCAATGAACTCCTAAGTCTCAATCCAAAAGCTGAAAGACTTCGCAAAGAGGAAAAGACAGCTCGTAGAGCCGTTCAAGTTGCATTTCTACCACCGTTGAAGGCGGCAGCAATAGCTTATTGGCTAAGTGTGATCGCTCGCCAAACTCAACTGAGAAGCAGACAGTTCAAGATCATTGAAAATTCTCAACGCGAGGCCCGTCAAATTCTACATCAGCTCAAGAGGGAGCTTCAAACAAAGCACTCGTGGCTCCAAATGGGTGAAGGGGTCTTTAGAGAGATTGCCCATGTAAGATCAGGATCCATCAAACTCCTTGTCTACCCGACACCCGTCTCATCTCTCTCACCCAATTACAACACAGCTCCTCTCTTCTCAAAACTTCAGTCTCTAGATGTTCAATGGTCGTGGGATATACACAAGATACTGCCTCGTTGGATTCTCGGTCACGTGGGGGAGGCCCCCAAGTTTCAAGGCCAGTGCTCATCCACTCTTGTGCAAAGGAAAGGGAAATGGGTCGCAACTCTCGGAAAGGACAAATTCTTCTAGAACTCCTTTTGATGACGGGAATAGCCATCTTGATCTTTACTATGGCCGTAACCATTACAAAGGACTCGAAGAAGAAACAGCGTCAACATCGTTTTAAGGAGAAGTATGATTAAATCTTCAAAGACTGGAATTATAGGTATTGTTGTGGCTGCCGCGGCACTGACCATCGTATGGGGACGCTCTTGCAATCAAGAACAGAAGAGTGACGATCCAAAGACCCTCAGAGACATCTCCACCCACATTCCAGAGGGCTTTGTGCTCGTCCCAATTGAAGTTCAAAACTATGAGGCGTTGGATGCCATTTTGGGTGACTATGGAGTGGTGGATCTGCTCTCAGTGCCATCCAATCCCAACCAACTCGCTGAAACACTTGCAAAAAATGTACGCATTCTTCGTGCACCTCTAGATCCAAAACAGTTTGCGGTTCTCGCACCCCAGGATCAATCACCTCGACTCGTTCGCTACAATGGCCCCCTTTTTGCGGTTCTTAACAACCCAAAACGAAATGGAACAGAGTTTCTATCCAAAAGAAAACAATCCAAGAAAGCTCGAACCATCTATATGGACATGGCGGATGAAGATACAAAAAAGCGTGAGGAGGATCTGTGAGCCGTATCGAAAAAAGAGACAAAGGACGAAGACAAGTTTTAAAAGGACTATCTATCCCGATTTTCATGCTCTCCCTCACCACCGCATGGGGAAATGAGATCATGATCCGCCCCGAAGGAACCTCTCGCTCCATCTTTGAGGCATCAATCGATGCAAATAGCCAGTGGGAGACTCTTGCCAAAAACTACGTTCGAACACGACCAAGCCCCGTCAAGAAGGAACTTCTACTGCAGTTGTTCAAAGATGCAAAAATGGCATCACTTGAAAGCTCAAAAGAGGGGAGAACAAAATTTTCCCTGGTTGTCGAAGAAGTTTTAAATGATGATTGGGATGAGCCTTCACGAGAGATCCTGTTCTATTCGTTCCTCTACCTAGCTCTCCACAGTGTCGACACTTCAGAACAGACACTCTGGTACGGAAAATCACTGCCGTTTTACACTGCAAATGTATTTAAGTTTTTTCCCAAAAAGGTCCAAACTCAAGTTGATCATCTCCTTACCCAAGCTAAAACAAAGCAACTCCTCTGGAAACCCTATGACCATTTGAGTGACTACGAATGGATCATCCTTGACGGCAAAGCAGTTTCAAACGACTTCGGACGAGAGATCCCCATTCTTGCAGGACTGCATCGCGTAACTTTGATCTCCAATGTCTATCCAAAATGGACGGGCGTCCTTCGGCACGAAGAATTTCAGAATCTCTATTTTAAAGAGAGACGCCCCTTTGCCCGCGGCTCATGCAGTGACCATGAGATTCTCCATCTTCCCGAAAATCCTGAAAACTTGTCACTCCTGTTTGACCCGAACTGCATCCTTAAGGGAGAGAGCTTACGGGGAAAATGGGCGGTTGCCGATCAACCCATTGCCTACGCAGAGACACTTCGAAACGACAAATCCGAATCCTCAAGTTTTTCCAAAAACAAGTTTTGGAGCTACGCTGTGGTTGGAGCTCTTGTTCTAGGAGCCGCATTTCTTCACTATCAAAATTCAAGTCAAACCACCACAACCATCATTAGAAGATAGGGTTGGAATCAGGCCTTTGGTCCAATCCTAAATTCATAGAAATAATGGGAAGATATACCCATAGCGATCAAGTTTGACCACCTTGCACCAGCCACTGGATGGGGGAGCTGCCAACTCATGAAACCAGCCATACTTTGTGTGGACGATGAAGCCGATATCGTAGCTTCCTTAGAGCGTCTTTTTCGAAAGAAATATGATGTTCACAAAGCTCATTCGGGCTCTGAGGCGCTGTCGGTGCTCAAATCGCACAGGCAGATCTGTGTGATCATCACAGACCAGAGAATGCCCCAAATGTCGGGCGTTGAGTTCTTAGAAAAATCTCTAGAATCACACCCCGATGCCGTGCGAATCCTTCTGACTGGTTACACAGATATAGATTCCATCATCGATGCAATCAACTCTGGACAGGTGTATCGATACGTCACAAAGCCATGGGATCCCGTAGATCTCTCAAATGCAGTAGATCGTGCGGTTGAAAAGTATGATCTTCAAATCGCACTGAAAGAAAAAAATAGGGCACTCGAGGCGGCCTTAGCTGAACTCCGAACCCTCGATTCCGCAAAGAATCAGTTTATGATGTTGATCAATCATGAACTCAAGACACCTTTGACCAGCATGCTCAGCTACATTGAGCTTCTCTATGAAGTTCACTTGAACGAAGAGCAGAGAAAATACCTCGATCGCGTCCGACAGTCCGGCGAACGCATTCACGAGATCATACTGACTGTATTGGATCTCATCTCTGCAGAGACTGGGCAGTTAAAAGTGGAGATCTCTGATTGCAGTTGGCCGGAGGTGTGGACTCTCAGTGAAACAGTGCGAAACCTTGCTCTTCAGAAAAACATCCGAGTTGCAACCAACATAGAAGTTGAAAGAGTTCATGTGGACCGTAAGATTCTCAACCGAGTTCTAGAGGCTTTGGTTCAAAATGCAATCAAATTTGGAAATCCCAACAGTCTGGTCACTCTCAAAGTGATGCGAAAAGATGGTTCCGAATTGCAAGTGTCAGTGCAAAATGAGTCCACTCAAGATTTGTCCGAAAGCAACATTAAAAAGATACTAAAGCCCTTTACTCTTTTGGAAGAGGTTCTCCACCATTCGACCGGTTTGGGTCTAGGACTTCCTCTATCTCAGGCCCTTCTCAAACGACATGGCTCCCAACTTCACATCCACAAACGCGGCGAAAAGGTTGAGGTTTCATTCAGTCTCCCGGACTCATCTTCGAAGATCGGAACCACCTAGAATCACATTCAAATAGGTCTGCGTTCACAAAACATGAGATCTTGCAGTTGAGATAGAACCCTGGAAGGGGAGCCAACCGCTGAGGTACCTATGTCCATTTTCTTAGACCCGCATCCAAATCGATTTTACATCTTCTCCAAATGGAGAAGCCTCATCTTGATTGTATTGGGAGCCATCCAGTTCACCCTATTTGTAACATCCCATGCAAAAGATCCGACGGCCTCGCAGAGATCAACTTCGATGGTGGTCCTTGCGAAGGGCCATCAGACCTTCTTAAAGATTCAGGGTTCAGGTTCTGTGACTGTCGGAAATAGCAAAGTCATTGGAGTTAAAGATTTTGGCGACCGGATACTCATCACGGGCCGCTCACTAGGAGAGACACTGGTAACGGTGGGGTCAAAGGAGTGGAGAGTCTTTGTTATTTCCAAAAATGAATATCGAAGCTACCATGAACTCGCCAAAGAATTTGATCAATTCCTGGGACTAACTCTAAAGATTGTGGGTGGGAAGGTCGAGATTGGTGGCGAGCTGCTACGTCTTTCCGATTGGCTCAGAATTGCAGAGTTGTCACCTGAGGAAAATGGATACCATTTTCGTGCTCAAATCGATGCGACAATGTCCAACAGAGTGAAACTCTACTTTAACCGTCTTTTTGGAGAAGCTGAGCTCCCACCACTTCAGATGGTTCACAAGCCCTACTTTCACTTCATCTATGAAGGAGAAAACGAGGATCTGAGAAAACGATATGAGACTTTGTTTGCAAAGTTCGGAATCGACGTTCTAAAGGATGTCAGTCACATAAAACTGGAACCCATGGTCAAAGTTCAAATCACGGTGGCTGAGGTCAAAAAAAAAGAGTTTCAAAGGATGGGGATCAAGTGGAAAGAGAGCTATCAAGCTGAGATTCTGCCCCAACTTGCAGTTGAGTCACCACTTGCAATGATTGAAGCCCTTGAAGAAAAGGGGCTTGGTCGAGTTCTTGCATCACCGAACATACTCTGCCGAAGCGGAAAGGAGGCCGAATTCTTGGCTGGCGGTGAGTTCCCTATCAAAATAACAGGTTTTGCAAAACGTGATGTGATCTGGAAAAAACATGGGATCTTGCTCACGGTCAAACCACTTGCCGACTTTCGAGGTCGAATGAGCATAGGGATCAAGAGCGAAGTCTCTGCCATTGATGAGAGCCAGGTGGTTGATGGCGTTCCTGGTCTTAAGACCAATCGAATTGAGAGTCACTTTGATCTGGACCAGACAAGAACGATCGCACTTTCAGGATTGATCAAGAACGAGTGGGGTAAGTCTCGTCAAGGCATACCTCTCCTTGGTGATATACCTATACTAGGAAAACTCTTTTCAAGCGAAGATTATCGCAATCAACAAACGGAGTTGATGGTTTTTGTTACTCCCTCGGTATTGAAAGGAATGGAACTTGACAGTGAAGGAAAGCTTCCCGAAGGATTTTAGATGAACGATCTCTTACAATCTGCATTCGAAAAAATCTATTCAGATTTGCAAGTTGCACCCTATATCGATTTAGCTGAAATGACTCAATGCCACCAAAGAGAACGAAGTGAGGTCTCCGATTGGATTGAGTCGAGAGTTTTGTCTGCACCTTCTGAGGTTCAAGATCGATTGCGTGAGGAATTTTTTGGAAACGGACCACTTGTGCCACTCCTTAAGGATGAAACAATCACAGAGATCCTCGTCAACGGAAAAGACTCCATTTGGTATGAACGCAACGGGCGTCTCTTAGAATTTAGGGATCATTTCTGTTCCCAGTTGACCTACGAAAACTTCTTTCGCCGCTTGTGCCATGAAAGCGGAATGCAGATCACACTGGATCTTCCGTTTGCAGATGGCCATTGGAAAGGATATCGGCTCCACCTTTTAGGGGCACCCATTGTAAAAAATGGTCCTGTGCTATGCTTTCGCAACCATCCCAAGACAAGCTGGAACTTTGGATTGCTCTCTCAATGTGGTTGGTCCACAGAAGAGGGGATCGAAGCTCTCATCAAGATGATCGAGGATCGTGAAAACTTTATCATTGTCGGTCCTACGGGATCTGGAAAGACCTCTGTGCTGAATGCATGTTTAGGCGAGATTCCTCCAAATGAGCGCGTGGTGATCATTGAAGACGTTGAAGAGATTGCCAGCCCTAACTCGGCCAGCACCAAGCTTCTAACACGAACAGATCCACAAAGAGTTCTCCGAGAGGTCGATCAAAGTGAATTGGTGCGCCAAACGCTCCGAATGCGACCAGAAAGAATCGTGATGAGCGAAATTCGCGGGGCAGAAGCGAAAGATCTCCTGATGGCCCTTGCAACTGGACACTCGGGAAGCATTGGAACACTCCACGGAGAATCGGCCCGACAAGCCCTCATACGTCTAGAGATGATGATTCAAATGGGGGCGCCTCAATGGAGTTTGACGGCCATTCGGACTCTCATCTGGATGAGTCTACAGTCGGTCATCGTCGTCAATAAGGATGAAAATGGCAAACGCTATTTAGAAGGTATCTATCGCATTACATCTCTCGATGATTGCGGTTTTCTGATTGAAAAACGCTTCTAAAGACGTTGAGTTTCTAAGCCATTCGATCGAAATATTGCCCCTTACTGTATTCAGCCTCTGTTTCTGATACAGGAAAAGATAAGGCTTGAGACTGTGGATTTGGATCAAACTCATCTGCCTGACGAACTAAAGGCTTATCAGCTTGTGAAGATTCCTGACTGGTTTCTTCGTACAACACAGGCTGAGTCTCAAAACCATCTTCTTCAGGTTCTGGAGCATCAACGCGGTTTCGGCCAAAAAATTTTTCAGCGAGATCTTGAACAATTGAGGAGTTTCTCTGATCTACTGGGTTTGAATAGGTGATGTCTTCGGGCTGAAAATGAGGCGCGCGGATCTGCTGAGCCAATGCGGACCGACCGGAGGGGCGCCCAAACAAAGGGGCTCCCGGCCGAACGGCGTGGGCATCTCTCATGTCAACCGAGGTCACTCGTGAGGAGCTTGGAAGTATTCGACTGATTTTGTCCATGGGCACCTCCTGTGCTTTGGATCAATCCTGTCAAAGAGATTAACGGATTCTCTCTTTGGCACGATGGGCATTCTGCCTCTCAATGTTCCTCTTCGGAAGAACTTCTCAAATCTAAACTGGATCAAGGTGGAAATTTTTGATAATCATCTTCTGACAGGCGTTGTGCTAGACGTATGTGCAGATCCAGCAACTGAGTTTGGTCCACAGTGCTCGGAGCATCACTCATAAGACACGAGGCCTTTGTGGTCTTTGGAAAGGCAATCACATCGCGAATGGCCTCGGTTCCACAAAGAATCATAAGAAGCCGATCGACTCCCCATGCAATGCCTCCATGAGGTGGAGTCCCGTAGCTGAGAGCCTCAAGAAAAAAACCAAACTTAAGTGCTCTCTCTTCCTTATCGATTCCCAATAGATCAAACATCGACTCCTGAACTTCGCCTTTATGAATTCGAACACTGCCGCCGGCAAGTTCATAACCATTGCAGACGAGATCATAAGCCTTTGCCGTAAGCCTACCTGGATCAAATTCCTTACCCGATAGCATGATCGCCTCATCTTGATTCGAAGGACTGGTGAACGGATGGTGTTTGGCAGCCCACCTTCTCTGATCAGGGTCAAATTCGAGCAGCGGGAAGTCCACAACCCAAAGAAGTGCGTCTTTGCTGTCATCGATCAGACCAAGCTCCCGACCGAGACTGAGGCGCAAATGCCCCAACGCCGATGAGATGAGCTCGTAGTCCCCGGCAAGTATCAGAACCAAATCGCCTTCCTTAGCGCCAGATTGATCAAAGATCTTCTTTACATTGGATCCATCAAGAAACTTACTTAAAGGCGAGTTGAGCTGACCATCCTGCGACTTGATCCAAAGCAAGCCTTGAGTTCCTAAACCTTTTGCAAATGCTGTCAATTTGTCAATTCGACTTCTTGAAAAGGCCCCTCCACCAGGCACACATATCGCCTTGACGGCCCCTTTGCTTCGCCGAACTGTATCTTCAAACAAATTGTAGCCACACCCTTTGACGACATCCCCAAGGTTCACAAGTTCCATAGCAAAACGGATGTCGGGTTTATCACTTCCATATCGCTCCATCGCCTCCTGATAGGTCAGTTTCGGAATGGTTGAACCTATGTCGACCCCCCGGATCTCTTTCCAAATCTTTCGAGCAAGTTTCGTGTTGATCTCTATAACATCATCTTGATCCACAAAACTCATCTCCAAATCGATCTGACTGAACTCAGGCTGGCGATCCGCACGCAAATCTTCGTCCCGGAAGCAACGGGCAATCTGATAGTATCGATCCATCCCACTGATCATGAGAAGCTGTTTCAAGGTTTGAGGGCTCTGAGGAAGTGCATAAAAGTGGCCTGGAGTTACTCGCGAAGGAACGAGATAATCACGAGCCCCCTCAGGCGTGCTCTTGTACAAAATCGGTGTTTCGATCTCCCAAAAACCCTCGTCATTGAGCATTTGTCTTACAACTTGAAGAACCTTGTGGCGAACTCTAAGATGATCCTGAAGTTGAGCAGATCGAAGATCAAGATATCTGTACTTAAGACGTAAAGCCTCATTCACATGAGGATCTGCCGTTTGAAATGGAGGTGTTTTTGAAGCAGATAGAATCTGACAATCGCTAGCTTCAACCTCAACCTCTCCTGTCTTGATTCGTGGATTGGTCATCCCCTCAGGCCGCAAACGAACTCGACCTCTAATGGCCACAACGAACTCATTTCGAAGAAGCTTTGCTGCAGAAGCACGATTCTCATTGGGATTCAAAACAATCTGGGCAACCCCCTGTCGATCTCTAAGATCGATGAAGATGAGGCCACCATGATCTCGACGACTGTCAACCCATCCCATAAGAACGACTTCAGATCCATCGACCTGCTTGGAAAGATCTCCACAGTAATGAGTTCTCTTAATGTCTGATACGAAATTCATGGAATGCCTCACTGAAAACCAAAAAGCCCCAATTTCTGCCTTCCCGTAAGTCGATCCAGATCGCACTGATCCATCAACAGACAGAAAGAAAATAGCTTATCGTAGATTTTTCTCTAAATCAACGAACGCAACTGCTGTTTGTTCAGAAGTCGCCATGTCTTTGATCGTAAGAAAGCCAGAGTCCACTTCCGTTTTCCCTACAATCCCTGTTTTTGGAGCCCCAATCTTGCTGGCCCACTTCATTTGTGCCTTTAGAGACCGTTGGCCAAGATCGATTTCAACATGATATCCCTTGCAGCGCAGATCGTAACATATCTTTTGAGCCTGCTCTCTTCCTGCATCGTCGGCATAGACAAGCACCAAATCTGGGCGGGGGGTCACCCGATCAAGACGCTCTCCCATCAGAGCCACAAGTCTTTCAACACCCATCCCACAGCCAATTCCCGGTGTTGGCTTGCCACCAAGAATCTCAGCAAGTCCATCGTATCGTCCACCCCCACATAAAGTGATATCTTGTGACGTTGAAACGAATTCAAATGAAGTTCTTAGATAGTAATCGAGTCCCCTCACGATTTTGGGGTCAATTGTATACGAAATACCAAATAGATTGAGCTCCTTCAAAAGACCCTGAAAGTGACCATCACACTCCTTACATAGATGCTCGAACTGAAAGGGGATGTTCTCCAAAAGCTTCTGACAACTGGTCGACTTGCAATCGAACATGCGCATCGGATTTCTTTCCATACGCCTCTGACAATCAGCGCAGAACTCGGGAGCTAAAGGCCGAAGTCTTTCAAGTAAAAGCTCTCTATAGGGAGGTCGACATTGCGCACACCCTACCGATGAGAGGCGAAGCTCCACATCCTGAATTTCCATCTGTTGAAAGAGCGCCGACTGAAGCGCGATGATCTCAGCATCGGCCGTAGGCTCATTGACCCCCATAATCTCCAAACCAAACTGGTAGTGCTGCCGATATCGCCCCTTCTGAGGGCGTTCGTGTCGGTACATCGGACCAAAATAGTAGATCTTCAGGGTCGGGTTTTCGCGCAACCAGTTGTGTTCTAAAACCGCCCGCATAATGCTTGCGGTCCCCTCAGGACGTAAGGCTAGAAGGTCTCCATTTCGATCTTCAAAAGTGTACATCTCCTTTTCCACAATGTCGGATGTGTCCCCAACACCTCTTTGAAAAAGGGCTGCTGGCTCTACCAGGGGGGTTCTCACCTCATGGAAGCCGAAATTTTCATAAAGCTTTCGAATATGATTCTCAAGATAACGCCATAGGTGAATCTCCTTGCCACCTATGTCATTCATTCCCCGAACTGATTGATAACTCATAACTCCACCGAACCCACTCTATGATTTCTGGCCACCACCACCCATTTTGGCGGCGCAGCTTCAATTCAAATCCTGTGGGCGGTCCATCAACAAAACGCCTTGCCATGTTCCAACCAATCCAGTGATCGGGATTCTTCTTTGAGTTGCTAGGCCACACAAAGGAGCTGCGCCAAAGGGCCTGAACACCCTATCTTACGAACCTTGCCTCTTCGGGTCAACCTGTCTTTGATTCCCTATGTCTAGCGCCCGGTGCGAAAGCTGCTTTAACCAATTAAGTTGAAGGTGATCGAGGGTTGCTGGAGTTGAACCGGAAGGAGGCTTGCCTCTTCCGGCAGAAAGCGTTACCTTTGCTTGATGGCAAAGGTGAGACTGGAAAAGAAAACGGACCATACCTGCAGCGAGGCATTTTCAACTCTGCGTTTGATGTTGGAAAATGATGAAACATTGAGAAAACTTGACTCCAGATATAGGTGCGAGTTCAATGAGAAGAATCTTACAGGAAATGTAAAGGGCAATGGTTTTGATGCCCAAGTTGGAGTCCAATCTCTCTCTGAAGGGGCCATCATCAAGATTGATGTCGATCTCTCCTTCCTTCTGAATCCATTTAAAGAAAAAATTCGTCAGACCTTGCAAAGTAAGCTCGACGAGAAATTTCACTCGTAAGGTAGAGATGGCGGATAAGGTTCGTAGGAAAAGACAGGGCGGTGGCAAGATAACTACCGGAGTGATTTCCGAAATCATTGAAGCACCAAAGGGACGCAAGCAAGCCAAGGATGCCAAGGAGACCAAGGAGACCAAGGCCCTTGCTCTGACGGACCCAGTCGCGCAGTATCTGGCGGAGCTTCGCAAGTATCCTCTCTTGAGTCGAAAAGAAGAGGAGGAGCTTGCGGTCCAATACTATGAGACTGGAGATTCAAAGGCTGCCGAAATCTTGGTCACGTCCAATTTACGCTTTGTCGTAAAGATCGCGGCAGAGTATTCAAAGTTTGGAAATCGGATGATTGATCTCATTCAAGAGGGGAACATGGGTCTGATGCATGCCGTCCGAGAGTTCAACCCCTACAAGGGCGTTCGACTCATCACCTATGCGGTTTGGTGGATCCGTGGATACATTCAAGAGTACTTGATGAGGCAACACTCCCTTGTTCGTATTGGAACGACTCAGGCTCAGAAGAAGCTCTTTTACAATCTCAAAAAGGAGACCGAAGCCTTAGAAGCTGCGGGATTTGATGTTACCCCTGCACTTCTCAGCAGCAAAATTGGCGTTTCAGAAGAGGATGTTCACCTTATGAGTCAAAGGCTGGCGCAGCCAGACCTTAGTTTGAACCAGCCCTTTGAGGAGGGAGGCGAAAATCGAAACAGCTATCTGGACTTTCAAGTCGACTCCAATGAAGTTCCCGTGGATGAAAGAATAGGTGCCCTGGAAAATCTTGAACTCCTCAAGAAACGAATTGAGGAAATTCGCCCACAACTTAACGAACGAGAACTCTATCTTCTTGACCAGAGGATCTTGTCGGATGTTCCTATGACTCTTCAAGAAATAGGGGCAAAATATGGCGTCACACGCGAAGCCGTAAGGCAAATGGAGGCTCGTCTTGTCGAAAAAATCAAAGCCGATTTTTTAAGATAGTGCCATAAAATAGTGCCTGGCATTCGCTAACAAGCTGTTTTGGCTGTCTCTCCTAAAAACTGAGACAACTTCGCACGCAGGCGTGCGAGTGCTTGAGCATGGAGTTGTGAGACGCGACTTTCCGTAACTCGAAGAACCTTTCCGATCTCCTTGAGGTTGAGGTCTTCGTAGTAATAGAGCGAAAGCACAAGACGCTGCCGCTCAGGAAGCTCCTCAATGGATCGAGTGACCACATCCTTCACAGTCTTGGTGCTCAGCTGATTGAATGGATTGTTGAGCTTGCATCCCTCAAGAATATTCAAGATCGACTTTCGATCGACGTTGTTAAAGGTGGTTGCGTCATCAATAGAAAATATACTCACGGGTCGAACCTGATTGACCAATTCATAGAAGTCTGTCATGGAAAGACCCATTCGATTGGCAATCTCCTCATCATTTGCAGTGCGACCTAGATCAGCCTCCAAACCACTGATCGTACGATCCAAAAGTTTTGACTTATCTCGGACCGATCGCGGAACCCAATCTTGGGACCGAAGTTCATCCAATATCGCTCCACGGATCCGAAATTCAGCATAAGTCTTAAACTTGTTGTCACGGCTAGGGTCATATTTTTCAATTGCATCCATCAAACCAATGACCCCACTGGAAATCAAATCATCAAGTTCTATGTTGGCAGGCAGTCGAATTGCAATCTTTTGGGCGATGAACTTAATGAGCGGCGCGTACTCAAGAATGAGCTTATCTTTTTGCTCAGTCGTAAGTTTATTCGGTTCATCCTTATATTTCTTCAAAAGAGAGCTATTATTGGCCATTCAACGCTTTCCTTTAAGTTCAATTTCAATCTCTATTCAGTCTATCAAACAGAATGAATATTCAAAAGTCCCATTTCATCCATTCTGGCCCATGAATGCATCCTCGTTGAGCCCAACCCACCTACGGACAAAGGACTAGACCGCGGAGACCAACTGTTGAAGAAAAAACTGCAGTCCTCCTTTAGGCAAAGGCTCACAAGAGATTCCAGCAAGTCCCTTTGCAAGATTTTGGATCGATCGACTTGAAGGACTCTGCATGTAAGCTTGAGAGACAAGACGCTGCTCTTTGGTCGCCAAAGTAAGGTTTGGGTCTAGGGGAATAGATCCTTTGTAGTCAAGACTTACAAATAGAAAGTGAGCTGCAACGTCACTGAGTTTCTTGTAGATAGATAAACCTTCACTTTCCTTGCTCACCTTATTGCAGACAACAGAAAAACGACTGATTTTATGCTGTTGGTTTAGAACTTTAATGAGTGCATAGGCGTCTGTGAGACTTGCTGGCTCCGGCGTTGTGACAACTACAATCTCCTGCACTGCGGAGTTCAAATAAAGTACGTTATTGTCAATGCCAGGAGAAGTATCCACAAGCAAGTAATCAAACTGAAGATCAAGTTGATTGATCTGATCAAGCAACAAAAGCCGCTCAAAGTTGCTTAGATTTTGTAGTTCACCAAGGCCAGAACCTCCAGGAATCAAATAGATATGACTTGAAATACGATGCAGTATCTCATACAAAGTGACTCGACCTTGAATTACATCAAGAATTGTGTGTTTGGGTCTAACATTGAACATAATGTCCACGTTTCCCATACCAAGGTCCCCATCGAGGATCAAAGTGGTCTTCTCCATTCTTTGAAACTCAAAAGCCAAATTTACCAAGATCGTTGATTTTCCAACGCCGCCTTTCCCAGAGGTAATACTGATGGATTTTGTATACGTAGACGCTGAATTGATACGATCATGAAGTGACCCCATGCGAATTCCTCTCTTTCATTTCTGTTTGGGTAATTTTTTCAACATTTAAAATTAAATCCACAATTCTCTCTTTGGTTGCAAGCTCAAAATCCTCTGGAACTTTCGGGCCGACTCCAAATGAATGAACAGGTAAGCCGAGTCGCTGCTGAACATTGAAGATTGTTCCATACTGCTGAGTTTGGTCTAAGAACGTAAAAATGAGATCATCGATCCCAATTCTAAGATATTTTTCGGCCATACGTTGAATGTCCGCATCTTTGCCCGCAAGTGAGGCGACGTGGTGAACTGTCATTTGGTTCGGAAAAGGCGGCAGGAGTTGCTTCATTGATTCGATTTCATTGACATGAACTAGACTCGATCCAGGAAAATCAACCAAAACGTAATCCACGCGGTTAATCTCTTGAACCACATCGGCCCACTCATCAATATTTTCAAGTGCTACAAAAGAGGCGTTGAGAAGCTGTGCGTAGGTTTTCAACTGCTCTCGGGCACCAATCTTTGAATTGTCTACAGAGATAATTAAGACACTCTTCTTAAGATTCAATACGAGATGACTTGCAATTTTCACCAGAGTCAAGGTCTTTCCTTGAGCATTTGTTCCCACAAAACAATGAATCTTTTTGAAAAATGGATGCTCAACGAGCATGATCTCATTCAACAGGTGCTTCGCAATGAACGAAAAGACCAATGGTTTGTTGGACAGCCTGTTTTCGGGAATTTCATTTTGAATGGCTCGAACGATTTCAGAAGCAATGAGATCGGTTAAACCAGAATTCCGCAAGTGCTGAAAGGCAAAACTCAGTGGAAATGGTATCCCAAAATCCGCCCCAGGGTAAAAACCCTGAGTGGGTCTCTTCTCATTTTGAATCTGAGACAGAATGGACTTCAGTTGAGCGACCTCACTTCTAAGACCCGAGATTGTTTGCGAACTCTGATCTGAAACAACTTCACGTTGTGCGCCTCTTTGTTGCGCAACTTCTGATCTAGAGATTCTCTGTTCAAGATGTTCTCTGAGGTTGTCTGATGAAGTCCTGCGTTCTAATTCATTTGGTTCGTCCTGAATATCAACATAAGGAATCGAAGCACGATGTCTTGCAGTCGCAGCGGGAAACGTCATCTGCTCACCCTCAATACTCCTTTCAATGATCTGCTTTTGAACGGAAGCTGGACTTGATTGAAACTGCTCTTTACGTTTTTCTGTCATCTTCGACTCAACATATCTCTTTTTCTGTAGTGTCTTTTCTGAAATGGCAGCCGTTACCTCTACAGTAGATTCTCCAACCAGACCAAACCGCTGTGAATTGTCCTTCGCCGACAGGATGATCGCATCTGGCCCCATTTGACGCTTAACCATTTCAAGAGCTTCCTTGATGGTCTTGGCTTCAAACTTCTTAACCTGCACTTAATACCTCCACTGTATCGATGGATGAGACACCCACGTCATGGCAAATCTCACTATGAGAAAGAATGAACAACTGAGGGATGAATCGTGAAAGAAGTTTGCGCAAATGTCGCCGTGACGTTGGGTTCGTTAATAAAATTGGTTGCCCAGCTATTTCGGGATGTTTTTGAATTCGCTTAGCTATTTCATTGATCAGCTCATTTGCAATCGAAGGATCCATGATCAACTGAACACCCTGCTCTGTCTGAAGAAGTGAATTGGAAATAAGCTCTTCGATTCGTGGCGACAGCGTGAGAACAGGAATTTGGTTATCATCCACTGAGAACTTTCCAGTGATGGTGCGGGCCAAAGACTTTCGAACAGATTCAGTGAGAATGTCAGGATCCTTGATCTTCGAACCCTCATCGGCAAGACATTCAAATATGGTAAGAAGATCTCGAATCGACACCTGCTCTTGAAGAAGATTCTGAAGAACCCGAACAACAGTGCCAAATGGGAGAATGTCGGGAATGAGTTCATCCACCACTTTCGGATAGAGTTTCTTGAAATCATCAATGAGTGTTGAGGCCTCTTGCCTTCCAAGGAACTCATGTGCATGCGACCGAATGATCTCCGTAAGGTGAGTGGCCATCACGGTGGCAAGATCGACCACAGTATAACCTGCAACCTCTGCTGTCTCCTTCTGCGCCTTTCCGATCCAGATCGCATCCAAACCAAAGGCAGGTTCCTTCGTTGGAACACCTTCGACCGAAGTTGTCACATTCCCAGGATCCATTGCCAATAGGCAATCAGCTCGTAGCCGTCCCTGAGCAACCTTGTTCCCTCGAATCAATATTCGATACTCTCCTGGATCCAGCTGTAAATTGTCTCGAATGTGAATACTTGGTATGATGATCCCTAGCTCAAGAGCAAACTGTTTTCGGATACTCACGATTCTCTCAAGTAAATCACCACTCTCCTCGGATTCCACAATGTTGATCAAACTGTATCCAACTTCGAGTTCAATAAGATCAAGTGGGAGTAGCGACTCAATTCGCCCCGAGGCTCGAGCCTCTGAAGCAGCCTTTTCTTCATTAATCTTTTCTCGGCTCTTCTCTTTCTCAAAGACATCCATGAGCCAGGCTGTTCCTCCCATAAGCACACCAATAAGAAGAAAGGGCAGAGTCGGAAGTCCTGGGACCAACGAAAAAAGTCCCATGACAACTCCAACGATTGCAAGAACCCTAGGCTTGCATAGCAACTGCGAAACAAACTCCTTACCCATGTTCTTTGCTTTGGAGTTTCTTGTCACGACAAGACCGGCCGCCGTTGAGACGATCAGCGCTGGAATCTGACTTACGAGTCCATCACCAATGGTTAGCTGTGTGTAGAGACGCGCGGCATCCGTAAGACTCAAGCCCTTTTGAATCACTCCAATGAGTAGACCGCCCACAATGTTAATGACCGTGATAAGAATGCCCGCAATGGCATCTCCGCGTACGAATTTACTGGCACCGTCCATTGCTCCATAGAAGTCTGCCTCATTTTCAATGTCCTGCCGCCTTCGCCGAGCCTCTTCATCATTTATTAGACCCGCATTGAGATCAGCATCAATGGACATTTGTTTCCCAGGCATGGCATCCAACGTAAATCTGGCGGCCACTTCTGCGACCCGCCCGGAGCCCTTGGTGATCACAATGAAGTTAATGACGATGAGAATCACGAATACAACAAATCCGATGACATAATTGTTGCCGACCACAAAGTTTCCGAATGCTTCGATCACCTCTCCGGCAGAGGAACTCCCATTGTGGCCTTCACTTAAGATAAGTCGTGTAGACGCAATGTTAAGGGAGAGCCGAAATAGAGTTGCCATGAGAAGAAGACTTGGAAAGACACTGAAATCAAGAGCCTGAGTTGTATACAAAGCAACCAGCAGAACAAGAATACTAAAGGTGATCGAAATGGTTAAAGCAAGATCGAGTAGGATTGGAGGGAGCGGAATGAGCATGACCGCAAGAATTCCAATCATTGCCACAGCAATGATCAGATCCAGATTTCGAGAATATCGCTCCATTTTCTTCAAGAAAGAGAGAACTGATTCCATACTCTATCCCAATCTCTTTCTTTTGAGTTTATAAACAAAAGACAATACCTCAGCCACAGCAGTATAGAGTTCGCGAGGAATGAACTGCCCAATCTCCATCGTTTTGAAAATTGTTCGAGCTAATGGTTTATTTTCTACCAACGGTATTCGATGTTCTTTGGCAATCTCTCGAATTCTAAGTGCGATCAGATCCGCTCCTTTAGCAAGAAGTCTTGGCGATGGCATTGTGGCATCATACTTCAATGCGACGGAAATATGTGTTGGGTTTGTGATCACCACATCAGCTTTCTTGACATTGTTCATCATCCTTCGGGAGGCAATCTCTCTCTGTATACGCCGTATTCGTGCCTTGATGAGAGGGTCCCCTTCACGTGATTTGATCTCCTCTTTCAATTCTTGCTTGGTCATTCGCATTTTCTTCTCAAGATCCCAACGAATAAAAAAGTAGTCCAATGCTGCTACAAGAGCCATAAATAGGCCCACACCAGTAAGCAATCTAACTGTAACATCAGACGTAAAACTGAGAATTTGCCCGATTGAAAAATGAATGAGAGCTGGAACGGTTCCCATCTCTTCTCTTAAAATGAGGTACGCAATGATTCCAACAAGAACAACCTTGATCGTCGCTTTGATTCCCTCTACGAGTGATTTGAGGCTAAAGATTCGTTTAAAACCACTGACAGGATTCACGCGTTCGAAATCGGGACTTAGGGCCTCATCATTGGACAAGAATCCAATCTGCAAGGCGGATGAAAGAAAAGACATTATAAAAAATATAGCAGAAACCGGAAGAATCAGAAGTAGCATCTTAAACGACACAAAACGCACTGCTGCCATTGAGTCACCTTGTCTGCTTGCATGTGCAATGAACGAACCGAATGACTCGGAAAAGATCTGTTGAAACTGTAGAAAAAAGAACTTGCCCAAAATGAGCATGGCAATGGCACCTGTAAATAAGAAAAGAACGCTTGAGAGCTCTTTGGTTTGAGCAACCTGACCTCGCCTTCGAAACTCTTCACGTCGAGTTTGCGTGGGCTCCTCTGTACGTTCATTGTTGTCTTGATCACCTCCTGCCATAAATTAAAAGGTCCTCATAACAGAAATGAACTGTGAAGCCACTTGAGAAAAGATTTCCGAAAGCTCATCTACAAAGAGCGGCATAACTATGATCAATATAAATAGACTCAACAAGATATTTACAGGCCAGCTGGTGATAAGCACATTGATCTGTGGAACAGCGCGCCCCACAATACCAACTGCAATATTCATAAACAGGACAGACACCATGATCGGGGCTGCGATCTTAAGTGAAGAAACCAATAGATCTTGAAGAATCAGTGCAGAGTTTCGAAATGAGATCCACTGAATCCCCCTTGGTGTGATTGGCATAATTTCGAAACTTTTGACGAATCCAGCAAGAAGTATGTGATGCCCATTGATCATAAGAAAGAATAAAGATGCAAGAACTACTTGAAACTGCTCAATTGCTGTTGACTGCGCACCAATCGTCGGATTTAAAACGTGTGCACTTGAAAGTCCCATGCTAATACTGACAAGTTCACCACACATCGATACGACAAAGAAGAAGAGACGGCACAAGAATCCTAAAACGATTCCTAAAGCCACTTCCTTGAAGGCTAGAGCAAATATCATGAGTGATTCCATTGAGTTCAATTGTGAATCTAGACCTACAACGGGATAAAGTAAGAATGCCAATAGAAGAGAAATAAGAATCTTTGTCTGAACTGGAACACTTGTTTGACCAAAGATCGGCCACGAAAAAAAGAAGGCCGTGATTCTCAATAAAACAAGTGAAAACGCCAATATCTCCTTTTCAGAAATGTTGTACCCAAAGAGCATCAGTGCCTCACCATCTCGGATATATTTTCAAATAGGTTGGTGGTATAAACTGTCATAACATCAAGCATCCAGGGGCCTGCGAGGATGATGATGATCGCAATGATGGCCATTTTTGGAATGAAGGTGAGTGTGGCTTCATTGATTTGAGTCACTGCCTGAAAGACACTGATAATGAGACCTGTCACAAGCGCCCCTATAAGAAGTGGCGATGCAATGAGCGCGGTGGTCTTAAGCGTCGCCTGCCCAAGGTTAATGATCAAATCTTGTTCCATAAGATTCTCCTTTTAGAGTCTATATCCTAGCCAAAACTCTTGACCATAGATCCGACCAGAAGAGTCCATCCATCCACCAAGACGAAAAGCATGATCTTAAAGGGCAAAGAGATAATGACTGGAGGAAGCATCATCATTCCCATAGCCATCAAAACACTTGCCGCCACCATATCAATAACCAAAAAGGGAAGATAGATTATAAAACCAATCTGAAATGCAGTTTTGAGCTCAGAAAGAATGAATGATGGAATGAGCAGATGGGTTGGAACATCTGCGCGCGTGGCAGGCTTTGCACTCTTTGATAAGCCGAAAAAAAGAGCCAGGTCACTCTCTCTTGTCTGACTGAACATGAATTGGCGTAAGGGCCTCAAAGTGTTTTCAAATGCAGCCTCTTGAGTGATCGTTCCCTTTAGGTAAGGCTGAAGGGCACTTGTGTTGATTTCAGAGAAGAATGGAGCCATTACAAAGAGGGTTAAAAAAAGTGCCAGACCGACGAGAAGCTGGTTTGGGGGCATCTGTTGAGTTCCAAGAGCTTGACGAAGAAGCGAAAGGACAATGATGATTCGCGTAAATCCAGTCGTCAATATGAGAATTGCTGGGGCCAATGTAAGAACTGTAAGCAACAAGATGATCTTAATGACATTGACCGCCTCTTCAGGGTTTTGAGTTGATTTGAAGCCGAGATTGACGGTCGGTAGTGTAAGTTGGGCAGATGCAGTCGTTGACACTCCAATCGTAAAGATCATTGCCCAGAAGAAATATTTTTTTGACATAGTTATATCTGCCTTAGGTCCTTGAGCTTTGTTGTAACTAGGTTTCTAATCTCTTTAATGGCAAAATCATCCACATCGTCATGATCAGCAGAATTGAGGCTTTGCGAAAATGATTGAGGACTTGATTCGGGAATCTCTTCATCCAACAAGGATAGTGGTTTAATGAGAGATATATTTTGATCTGTAATTCCGATAAGAATCGATTCCCCAGCAACTCGAATGATGGCAAGGCTTCGCTTTGGACCAAGATAGTGTTGAGCAAGAATCTTGATTCTGGTATTATTGTTGGTCTTGTGGCTTCGTGCTGTCCACCAACGAAAGCCAAGAAGGAGAGCAACCATCAACACAACAAGTCCAATGGTGGCCATCGCAAGACTCCTAAGGGATGGAGTATTCGGTGTACTTTTCGAGCCTGCATTGAGGTGAATAGGAGTTTCCGACTCACTTTTATTTGCAGGCAACGCTCCCGCAAGTTCTTTGCGTTCATTGGAACTTTCTTTAGAAAACGTTCCTGTTTGGGGAAGGGAGGCTTGTTGAGATTCAACCAGAGCCTTTTCAAAGGTTGTCTGAAGAGCTTGATCGACCTTTTCCTGTGGCGATTCGCCAGAAACTGCAACCGGCGGTTGCAGTTTCAAAGCCTCTGGTTCTTCAAGAGAGATTTGGATCGCCTTATCGTGGTTGGTGATTTGAATCAGATCTCGATATTGCTCCGCAGTTAGATCTTCGTTGAGGTTGATGCGCAATCGAAGCGATCCGTCTTTTAGTTGATAACTGTAAAGGCTGCTTACCTTCGGGTCATCTTTGATGGGATAGTGGAGCTTTTGGGTAGAAAGACCGAGCTTGGGAAAATCCACTTGAATCGATCTATTGATGTATTTGATCTCATAGGGAATTTCCTTCAATGATTGATTGAAGACAAGTTCTGAAAGAAATACATTGTCCGTACGTCGCGCCTCAACCCTGCGCAAACTTGGTCGCTTTGATTCATCTTCGCTGTAAGCTGAAAAAGAAAATGCAAGAACAAAACAGATCGTAAGGAAAAGAGATCTTTGAGTTGATTTCATCGTAGTTGCTCCACGCGTTCTTTAGGTGAAATGATGTCCGTCAGTCGAACACCAAACTTTTCATTGACGACAACGGCCTCCCCCTTAGCGATAATCTTGTCATTAACCAAAACCTCCATAGCTTCTCCTGCAAGCTTTGAGAGCTCAATGACACTTCCTTGGCCAAGATTGAGGAGTTCACTCACGAGCATCTTTGTTCGACCTAGCTCCGCGGTGACCTTTAGAGGGATGTCCATTATGAGCTCAAGATTGCGTTCTTGCTCAGGTGTTGTTGACCGAGATGCACTCCCTGTTTCTCCGTCGATCCCCTTTGAGATGTCTTCTGCCAGTTTGGCTAAATTGTCGTTTCCCATCTTTCCCCCTATTTGGTTCAGTCCAATTTTCGAGTGACTTGCAAGGCGATGTTCCCATGATAGACACCGTAATGACCTGCGAATTTCTTAACTCCCTCAACTTGCAAAAAGAGGTCTCCCGTGGCGTCCTGGTCAAGTGTAATGACATCACCTAATTTTAGTTTCACAAGCTTTTCTAAGGATATATTCGTCTTTCCAAGGTCCACTTTCAGGTCGACCTCTGTTTCAAGTAGCTGATCTTTAATGATGGAGGTCCAAAGTTTTTTGTCAGTTTGATCTGATTCTACTTGAAATCCAGATGAAAGTTTTTGCCGAATGGGCTCGATGGTTGCATAAGGTATCACTAATGTGATTGTTCCGTTGGCGTTTTCAAGTTCAACATCAAATGTGGAAGCAATGACCACATCTGTTGGAGGAACAATACCCACAAACTGCGGATTAACCTCCGTACGGACAAATGAGGCGTCAATTCTTTCCACAGATTCCCATGAATCCTCGAGATCACTGATTGCAAGCTGAACGACCTTTCGAACGATCTGCAACTCAATGGGCGTAAAGTCTTTCCCTTCAACTTTCGTGTAGGGACGATCACTCCCCCCAAAGAAACTGTCGACCAAAGCATAGGCAAGCTTGCTTTCAATTACAAACAATGCAGATCCTCTGAGGGCATTGAATCTTAGAACGCTCATGCATGTTGGCATAGGAAGTGTGTTGATGAACTCACCGAATTTCAAAAAGTCTGTACTTGCATGGTTTATAGTAGATATTTTTCTGAGAGCTGAAGAGAGTGAAACGCGAAATGAACGCATGAATTTTTCGTAGATAACATCCAACTGAGGTAATCGACCACGGATGATTCGGTCTTGGCTTGTAAGATCGTAGGAGACAACGACCCGGTCGTCATTTTCAGGCATTCCCTTTTTCTCATCAACGGCGCCCAACTCACCTTCAGACACCGCTGCGAGCAACGCATCAACTTCACTTTGTGATAAGACTTGACTCATGAGTTTTCCAAGCTCCTAATTTGAAATAAATTCTGTAAAGTAGACTCTTTTGATTTTTCCCTTAGTCAAAAACGCGTTCACGGTATCTCGTATCTCTTCTCTTAAATGCTCTTTCCCATCTTTGTCTTCTACTTGTGCGTAAGACTTGCTTGATAGAAGTATAATGATGATGTCCCGAATTTGAGGCTTCCGTTTCTCAATCTCTTCGAGAACCTGTTCACCTTCAACTTCAAGTTCCATGTTGACTTTGGCAAGCGCTCGTCCTCGACTTCCGGCGAGATTGACAAGAAATGTTTCCAAGGGAACCATCTGACCGATGAATTGATCCGATTCAGGGACATCTTTTTGTTGTGCTTCGTGTTCACCTCGAATCACATCGTCAATCGTAGGCTGACTTGCCTCTTTCTTTTTTCCAAGGTAGATCATGACTCCTACTCCCAAAACAATGATCATATTGATCACCGAGAGAGCAATAAAAAGCGTTGGTTTTTTTGGAGCGGAAGCTGAATCTGTCGTTGCCTCTTTCTTTTCATCTGCCATAGTAAGCCTGTTTGGATCCTTTATTGAGAACTGTCCATTTTCTTTCTAGAGCAACGATGATGCCAACTCGACATTTGGGAAGGAATTGCGATGAAATGGAAATGGTATAGGCTAGAGCCTTGTCTTGAGTCGAATGAAGATGTATGGCGAGTCAGTTTTTTGACTTAAAAAGTCGTTCCGTGGATCAACTGAAGTCATCCTGTTGACGGGGCGAAAGTCTCGATATCGTTGGAAGCAGATGAGAGTGTGCAAAAGTAGTTCCTGCAACAATGTCATTCATGAAAGGCTCATACGGCTCACCCTTGTAGTTTGTAACCAACCCCCCGGCTTCGCTCACAAGAAGCATCCCGGCTGCCGTATCCCAAGGACTCAAAAACTCCTCCCAATAGAGATCAAAGGATCCTTGAGCCACCATGCAGAGATCCATGGCTGCCGATCCAGTCCGCCTTAAACATCGAGCCCTAGATACAAGGTGACCCATAATCTCCAGCTGCCGGCCTAGATAGTCCGGCGATCTTCTTGCGGAAAATCCCGTCGCCAACATGATGTCACCGACGGAAGTCCTAGAAGAGACGCTCAAACGCTGTTCATTACAAAAGGCGCCATAGCCTTTGAGGCCGACAAAGCGTTGGTTAAAAACGGGAAGATCAATAAGACCGAGCTGAACCGTTCCTTCCAGTTTGAGCGCAATGCTGATGGCAAAAAAAGGCAGCCGATAAACATAGTTGTTTGTACCATCAAGTGGGTCGATGATCCAAAGGTCCTTGATCTGCCTGAACTTTTCTATGCCCTCTCCGCCCGAAAAACTGCTCTCCTCCCCAAGGATCGAAACATTCCTTGAGTATGCCCGAAGTGTTGAGATGATTGTGGTCTCACTCTCCTGATCTGCTTCGCTGACAAGACCTGCCCCCTCCTTTTCAGTAACTGCCTTTAAGTTTCCGAAGTGTTTCAAGAGAATAGCCCGACCTTGGTCGGCCGCCTGGTATGCAAGATCTAAGGCACTTTGAAGCTCTGTAGAGCAGTTCAGTTTTAACACGAGTGGAGCCCTCTTACGGTTTTTCTAACGTTGACGTAAAGGGCCATTCTAGGCTAGAATTACAGAAAGGGCAATCGGAAGGAATGGCTTCTCTGGTTGCGGTGAGGTTTGATTGTGCTCTAGGCTCTACTCGGATGAGGCACAGTTGAACAGAAGTTCTGGATCATGTCGACGGACAGATAGGAGTTTAGGATGAATCAAACAGGTGGGGCGCGGACCGATACGCTTGTGAAATTGGTGCTGATCTTTTTTATCTCGTTACTTTCATTTTCAGTTGGTACATTTGTAGGAAAGGAATTTAGTGACAAAAAGCATAGATTGGCCTCTGTAGAATCTGAGTATTCAGATGGACACGATGGCAAGAATATTACAAAGAATTTTGATGGCCAACCTGAAGAAGCATTGACCGATGAGGACATTGAGAAACTCTCGCAAGAGTTTGTAAACGCAGAGAGTGATGATTTAGATAAACCCCACGCCGTTGAAGAAGCCTCAAAGAAGGACCCTAAAGCAGTGGCCACATCAGAAAAAGAGGGCCATCGAGAGGTCGCAACCGTCGAAAAGAAATCAACCGATCTTTCCATGGCCGCAAAGAGAGTTGCAGAAGGGAAAGACCCCTCTCCTCCCGCCAAAGAGGGTGTGCGGATGCCTACAAGCCTTCCTCCGAGTGTCGTCGGACAGTACACCGTCCAGGTTGCCTCTTACTCTACAGAGATTGAGGCTGAAGAGCATGCTCAGAAATTGAAGAATCAGGGCTTTTCCGCTTTTGTGGTTACGGCTAAGGTTCGTGGGTCTGTTTGGTACCGCGTGAGTGTTGGTGCCTACTCAACTCGCAGCGAGGCAAAGAAGAGCCAAGAGCGATTGATGAAGCAGGCCAAGCTCACTTCGGCCATCGTACAAAAGATCGGTGATTTCTAATTCAGATCTGAATTCAGAAAATGGCGTTTTGCAACAGTGCTTTCTTGTTTGCCTTTCCAGAGCAAGGGGGTGTAGTGTGACCTTGCTCTATGATCACCTTAGATTCCATAGCTAACCTTAATTCAGTTCAACGAGAGGCTGTCGAAACGATGGATGGTCCTCTCCTCATTCTTGCTGGCGCAGGGTCTGGCAAGACACGTGTGCTCACACATCGAGCAGCTCACCTTTTGGCAACGGGACGGGCCTCTTTGTCTGAAATGCTGATCGTTACTTTTACCAATAAGGCCGCTCGAGAAATGTGTGAGCGCGTTGGTCGACTGTTGGGTATTGAATCCATGGATCGAGGGTTTCGCGTTCAAAACTGGATTACGACATTTCACTCGGCTTGCACGAAAATTTTGAGATCTGAGATCGGTTTTTTAGGATATGAGCCAACCTTTGTCATC
Source organism: Pseudomonadota bacterium (assembly GCA_014584465.1). GTDB lineage: Bacteria > Bdellovibrionota > Bdellovibrionia > Bdellovibrionales > JACTMU01 > JACTMU01. The sequence continues at coordinate 46,153 of JACTMU010000104.1, forward strand.
TATGATAGTTCAGATCAGCTCTCTATGATTAAAAAAGTTGCTGAGCAGATCGGACTTTCTGAAAAGGCATTCCCCCCAAAGACACTCCAATCTCGAATCAATCATGTCAAAACGATGGGGCTCACACCACTTGAGGTAACGAAACACCCTCGATTCTTAATGGACCGATCGACCATTGAGGTTTATGAGAAGTATGAAGCAGACATGAAGCGCAGCAATGCATTGGATTTCAATGACCTTCTTTTGAAGGCCTACGAAGTCCTAAAGAAATTTCCACAGGTTCTTCATGCCTACCAAAATCGATTTAAGTTTGTCATGGTTGATGAATACCAAGACACCAATCGAATTCAATATTTGATTGTCAAGTTACTTTCAGAGAGCCATCGGAATCTATGCGTTGTGGGCGATGAAGATCAGTCGATCTACAGCTGGCGTGGAGCCGACATCGGAAATATATTGAGTTTTGAGAGTGATTTTCCAGATTGTCGAGTCATTAAGCTAGAGCAAAACTATCGTTCGACTCAGGTTATTGTTGAGGCCGCCTCACATTTGATCAAGAACAACTCAGAGAGAAAAGATAAGACGTTGTTTACAGAAAATGAGAAGGGAAGTTTGATCGAGGTTGCTGAGCGAACCGATGAGTACGATGAGGCACGCTACACTGTTCAGATGATCGAGCAGATTCGAGCTTCTGAAGGACTATCTTTAAGTGATTTTGCGATTTTCTATCGAACCAATGCTCAGTCGCGGGTCCTTGAGGAGATGTTGAGAGGGAGATCCCTTGCGTATCGACTTGTGGGGGGGTTAAAGTTTTATGATCGTCTTGAGGTCAAGGACATCTTGGCCTACCTTCGATTGACTCTCAACAGTGTCGATGACTTGGCCGTCAAACGAATCATCAATCGCCCTACACGGGGCATAGGCAACACGACTGTAGAAAAACTTCAAAAGATCTCTTTTGAAAGCGGCGTGAATCTCATTGAAGGAGCCCAAAGGGCTCTTCAAGTGGGGCTGTTAGGTACCAGTGCTGCAAAGAAGGTTGCTGAGTTTTTGAATCTTATTGAAACCCTTCGGCGTGAAGCAAAGGAGAAGACCATTCGTGAAATTTACCATTTGGTTTTGGAAAAGACTCGATATCAGGAGGTGCTCCGTGCAGAAGATACCATTGAGTCTGAAAGTCGTCTCGAAAACCTAAGGGAACTTGACAATGCCTTGTTGCAATTTGAAAGAGAAAGAGGTGAGGAGGCAACAACTCAGAATTTCCTCGAGGAGATCACATTGGTCTCTGAAATCGATTCTATGGAGGAAGATACGGACGCGATTACACTCATGACTCTTCACGTTTCAAAGGGATTGGAGTTCCCTGTCGTTTTTATTGTGGGGATGGAAGAACAGCTATTTCCAAGTGCTCAATCTCTTAACGAATCCGAGAGAGGAGTTGAAGAGGAGAGGCGCCTTGCTTATGTTGGGATGACCCGAGCAAGACAGAAGCTTTTCTTATGTTATGCTCAGAAGAGATATCTCTGGGGACAGACTCGGTTTCATGGACCAAGTCGTTTTCTTGATGAAATACCTCTCAACTTTGTGAATCGAAAGAGAGTCCTGGCAGGCGCACCATCTCAGTCAGAAAGAGCTCGCCGATTTGAACCTTTCCCAGATTATGAGAATGAGACCAATTTCCACTATGATGAGGCGCCACGCAGTAGGGAAGAGAGTGATTCTGGCGAAGAGTTCCAAAAAGGTATGAAGGTGCGCCACCCTCATCATGGCGCTGGGCAGATTTGTACGGTGGAAGGACAGGGAGAATGGCAAAAGGTCACAGTCCTCTTCTCCGATCGTACAATGAAGAAATTCATTGTGAAACATGCACGACTGGAACGACTTTAACCCCCTGGATCTGGCGGAAGACCTTCACGCCTGTGCCTTGCATCGAGTTGTATGAAGCAGAAGAAAAAGAGAGCGTTTGCTCTTTTAGAACATTTTGATGAGATTGCAACATCTGACTCTTTTCTAACGAAGAGAATGTTTGGCAGTCTTGCCATCTATCATCATGGTCTTATGGTGGCACTTCTCAGCGAAAGTCCAGGTGATCGGACCTACAAGGAGGTCAAATACTCCTTTGATCTGTGGAACGGTGTACTCTTTCCAACATTGCGCGATCACCATGGGAGCCTTAAAACGGATTTTCCACAACTCTTATCCCACCCTGTCTTAGGGAAGTGGCTCTACCTTCCACTTCAGACCGAAAATTTTGAGGAGGTTCTCGCTCTTTTGATTAGGCACATTCGTCGAAGAGACCCTCGATTAGGAATCGTACCTGGCGAGAAGAAAAAAAGTCGAAGCAAGAGCTCCTCGAAGAGGAACCATAGGAAAAAATGACTTCCTTGCGGGGGGCTTTGTGACAAAACTTGTCACCAATGTAAAAAAACTTCCTATTGCAGGATTTGATGCTATGCGCTATTATTCCAACCACTATCCTGGCTTTGAGCGGGTCACGTGATCTGCGCAGCTTTGGGAGCAAAAGATTCATCCGTTCCTTTGGAAAAGGAGAGTTTCCATGACCATGAGCTCACTATTAATTGGAATTGTAGTTACCCTCAGTCTCGCTCTACAGGGCTGTACAAAAGACAAAAAGGGACTCCGTGATGCCACGGCAGGTAAGGGAAAGAAGCCTGTCTCAGTCGATACCCGAAAGGTAGAATCCAAGGAGAAGAAAACCCCGCCTAAGCCAGAGCCCAAACCAGATAAACCAGATGCACCTAATAATCCAGACACACCGGATGCTCCCGATACTCCAGACACACCGGATACTCCCGATACTCCCAATACTCCAGACACACCGGATACTCCCAGTAAGCCAGAGGTTAGGGATGAACGTCCCATCCCAGATCAGGTGGCAACGCCTTCTGAATTGCGGAAAATGGTTGAGACCGAGGCAGTTTCAGTGGCCAATACGGTCCGATACTTGGTCGATGCGGTCGCTCGTAAGGAGCTGATGAAAGATGGAATCAAGGACAGCGAGATTGAGTGCTTTCCAGCCACATCCAGCGTGCAGGAGTCTCCAATTGAATTGAAGTGGGACTTGATCAGTGGCAAGAATTGGAGTGCTCTGATGGGCGATCGAAAGAGTTCCGTTGAGATCCAGCTGGATCGAGTGGGAGCGCTTCCTGAAAGCAGCTTGAGTCAAGAAATAACGATTTCACAGGGGTGCGGAAAGCGTGGTGTTGCCACCCCCCGAGTTCAGGCAACGATCGTCCTTCAGCAGATCTCTGCCCTCTACCCTGCTTACAATGTAGGCTCTCAACTCTCGGATCTTTTGATTCAATATCGAACTGTGAGTGTCACTTCGGACCTCAACGTCGTAAAGGTGACCAAAGAGAGCGGAGGAAACAACACATCTGAGAAAGTGACTCCTGTCGATTCGAAAAGCGGTAAGGAGTTGATCGACAAAGAGGAGATTGTCTCATTAAGTCTGCGCTCACCAAGATCTCTCGTCTCCTCAGAACCACTCACTCTCGAACAGATGAACTCCTTTGCAAATGAGAAAGGTAAGGCTCTTCGAACAAGACTCGCTGAGATCGTGCGCGCTGTTGTTCGTGAAAAGAAGGGCGGATCTGTTGAATTTTCTAACAACTGTTTTTCACCTGAAGTCGGAGACAAGAGTGAGGTCCCACTTGAGATGAAAGATGTCATTGTAACCCAAGTTCTTTGGCCAGAACTTCTCAATCAAATAGGTTACCGCGGTGAAATTGAGATGTTGCAAGAGGCTGATCCTAACTCTCTTGTGGGCCGAGGTCTCTCCAACATTGTGGCCACTTGCTCTGACCTAAGTGGAGAGGTAACGGCTTCCGTACGGGCCGATTTCCTACAGAAGTTTGGCCTTTTTCACGAGAGCACAGAAGATGGAGCTGACAAACAGGTCTCGATTCTTTACCAGCGAGGAGGCGTGACCTCCGATGTTGAAGTTGCAGTCAAAACGAAGATGGCTTCAGGACCTGATCGATCCGAAATCGTACTTCAATTGTCTGGTGAGACCTTCGATGATCCATCGATCCTCGCTCTAAAAATAACCCATTGAACCGGGGTTGTGTCGCAGGCAGGGGCCTAAGTTCCCCTGCTGCCTCGAGAGTGACGAAGCTCCTCCCATTCCACCTGATAGTCGCCCGCATCTATGGGAGGGTGCTCGATGCTTGGAGGCGGGTTGTAGTAGGTCCCAGAAACCCCATCAAATCCTTTATAGCTTCGTGATTGAGAGGTTGCTGAAGTCTCAAACTTCGGGAAGAGCGGCACTTTCCCGCCACCTTCTGGAATGTCCATAGAAAAGTGAGGCATGGCAAGTCCTGAGAGGTGACCCCACAGCTCCTTTTGGAACGAAAGGGAAGAGTCTATGGAGGTCTTGAGATGTTCTGTGCCTTCTGAGGGATCACACTGAAAGATGTAGTAGGGTTTGATTCTCAAATAGAGCAATCTTCGAGAGAGGGCTTGAATGGTCGCGGGGTGATTGTTGATGCGGTTGAGAAGCACCATCTGGTTGAACAGCGGAATTCCCGAATCCACAAGCAGGTCGATTGCTTGCTTGGCCTCAAATGTAAGTTCTCGTGGATGGTTGAAGTGAGTCATCACAAATAGGGGAGCATACCTCCTCAACATTTTGGATGTAGATTCACTGATCCGCATCGGACAGACTGAGAGCATTCGGGTGCCAAGTCGAATGATTTCAATATGTGGAATCGATCTGATCTCACTAAGAATATTCCCAAGCGCAGAATCTGAGAGTGTCAGCGGATCACCTCCAGAGAGAATGACCTCACGAATGCCTCGAGTTTTCTGGATGTAATTGAGTGCAAGCTTAAAGTCGCGTTCACGAATGAAGGCTTCCTTTTTGCCAACAAAATGCTTTCGGGTGCAGTAACGGCAGTAAAGTCCACACGTATCGGTCACAAGAAGCAAAACCCGATCGGAGTAACGGTGAATCAATCTAGGGGCCACCTGATGGACCTCCTCACCCAGCGGATCTGAGCAGAAAGAAGCTCGAGAGTCCAACTCATCGACGTGGGGAATCTGCATGAGGCGAATGGGGTCGAGACATCTTTGTGGATCTGCAAGACTTGCGTAATAGGGTGTTGTACGAAAGGGAAATCGAGGCTCTTTACGAAGGAGGTCTCGCTCACCTTCGGACAACTGAAAATAGGTTTCAAAATCCCCTGCCTTCGTCAATGAGTGAGAAAGTTGCCAAATCCAGTTGGTCCACTCTTGAGCGTTCGCTTCGATCCGTGCCGTAACTTTAGGAAATTGAAACTTCATAACCTACTGGCCATCTCCTTTCTCATGCCCCTCCTCTTTCGTTCTCCGCTCCTCAGTATGGCTCTCCTTTTCACCCTCTTGAATGCTGCCACCATCCTGATCCTCAGATTTTGTAGGAAAAAAGGGTTTGGTGATAACTTCTCCGGCTCCCTTCACGGTCTCAAATGTGTCAATCCCTAAGGATTTCATCTTTTCTCCAAAGTAGGAGACCCACCTGTTCATCTTAATCTGGATGCCAAAAAACAGCTGAGCATAAGGTTCCTTTGCCTCCGCATACCCCACGCGCATCTCTAAGCGCAGGTCTGCTCTCTCATGCATGAAAGCTGAAGTCCCAAAACCAACGCCAAAGGTGGGGCGTCTCTCAACCCCAGACGAAAGGTGAGAGTTCATCACCCCTCCAAAAACACGAGCTATTGGAGACCAGCTGGAAGGAAAGTTGATCCATTGCCATCGAAGGGATCCAAGCAAAAGAGTGTGGGTTTGCGAATCTCGGCCCCCAACCCCTCCGATGAGGTCAACATACTGTTGGCAACTCTGGCTTGAAGAAAAGAGGCAAGAACCCACATGGAAGCCAATATTTCCCCCAATCCAATAGAGGTTTGCATTTTCCCACATCCCTCCCAGTTCGCCGACGTAGTCTCTCTTTTCCGGTACGAAGGGCTTGGTATCAACCAGGTAGTAACTCCGTCCATGCGAAGATGTTTCATGTGAAGATGATGGATTTGGTTGAGCCCTAGATATGACAGGGAGAAGACTAAGAACCATCGCCAAGAAAGCACAAGTGAGGGGCGCTGTGACCCAACATCTGCTCGCAATTTTGTACGCATGAAAAAATGGCCCAGGAATGAATTCCCGGGCCAACGCTTTTTCCACCTCTACAGTGCTGATCATTGTTGCAAGTTGCTAATGATACGTCTCAAAGATGCCTCTCACGATGCCTTCAAAAGCTGATGGTGGCTTTGGTGGACAAAGCAAAAGCCTTATCATTTGGCAAATCTAAGGTTCCTCCTCTAAAAGCTCCACCAGGAAACAAAACTCCAACTTCAGTGATCCAACTGAGTCGTTCAAATGGACGATACTCAGTACCAAAATCAAACTCAAGTCCCAGATCACTTGCAGTCTCGCTGTTGGGCTTCTCACTTAGGACAGCATAGATCAAACGAGAATTCAACGAAAGTTTTTCAGTCCACTTCCACTCCGCTGAAGGAGCAAAGTACATGGCGTTGCTGATCGTCTCGCTATCCACGTCATCTGAAGCGCTCTTGTTCTTGATTTGATCCAGAGAGGTTCGAAAGATATCATACTGACCCATCCGATGGTTGAAGAGCATAAGACCTATATTGTAATTCCGATTGAAAAGGAAGCCCTCAAAACTTTCGTCTGTATTGGGATTGTCCCCAGAAGCCATCCCCGCCACCAACTTAAAATTCCAATTTCCGCTAGGTTTCCAATAGGTTTCAGTGGCAACTCCAGTCCCCTTGAAGTCCACGCTGGATCCACTCTGGGTTGCCACTCCGGTTCGACCTGTAGTGAAAGCAGCTTCCATTGAAAATCCAAAAATTGTGGATCGTTTGGCCACAAAAAGGCTCAAGATTTGAGCGTTGAAACTCTCAATTCCCTTCACCGAATTCGCTCCACCCAACGCGGACCCCGAAGTTGGAGGATCGTGAGAATCCAAATAGGAGATCCTTGTTTCGTAAAAGAGCCCAAGAGAGAGCTCACTGTCAGGATTGTCATACTGAAAATGGAACATATAATCGTTGACATCGTCATTGCTTCCCAAAGAACCCTCGTCAACCTTTCCGTACATCGGAACAAGGAGGATGTTTCCTACAGAGATCTTATAACCGACCAAGTCTTTGGTGGTTAACCAATGGTCAAAGTCACCCCGTCCCGCGCTGTAGGTCATCCCAAGTCCAAATTGAATCGGGACTCGACCCGCAATCAGGGCTCCATATTCATTGATCCAATGGAAGTAGAGCTCCGTAATTTGTATGGTCTCAGATTTTTGGACTCGCGAAAGCACATTCGAATTGGTTGAATCGGTCGGAGTCGCTTCACCTGGTCCATTTCCCAAAACTTGACCTAACTGAGAATTTGGATACTGATCATTGTTGAAGAGATCAAACCGACCAATAATCTCAATTCCGTCACCCGCAATGATCTTGGGGCCCAAGACAAGGTGATGAAGAAAATAGGACTTTTCCGAATTGTCCTTGTTCAGCTCCGAATTTCCAATTTGGACTCCTTCAAACCGATAACGGCCGGTCCAGTTCAGATCTCCGCTCCATCCGTCTACCACCAAGAAAAGCACCGAAAATATTGTGACAAAACATCGAGTCCCAAAAATCCTCAATCTCATATCAATTTCCTCAAATTACAGTAAAATTACACTATTTAGGAGTTCTTCGGTAATTCCATTTTCACCGAACGGCCTCCTTGTTTAAGCTGTACGCACTCCAACGATCTCATCTTCTTGAATGATGATGAGTTCGGAATCCTGCAGTCGAATCTTGTGTCCGCCATATTTCTTAAAAATCACCTTATCACCAACTTTGACCTCAATGGGTCGCACATGTCCCTTCTTAGTCCTGTGACCCCGCCCTACAGCAACCACAGAACCCTCCGTCGAATCAGACTGCGCAGTCTCTGGAATGTAGAGCCCACCGACTGTTTTGAACGAGGATTCGTCGATCAAGATCAAAATTCTATTGTCAATTGGAGTAAAAAAATCTGCCCACTCCTTGATGCTCTTAGATGACTTCGACGAAGCCTTCAAAGAGGGAGCTCCCTTGCTGCCAGATTTGGGTTTTGCTCCCTTTGAAGGAGTCTTTATGGTCACCCGTTTGGAAGTTGTTCCCCTGCCCGCTTTTTTTCTTGCCGATCCCTTTTTGGCAGCGACCTTCTTTAGATTCGATTTCTTCTTGACCGCTATTTTGGTCTTCGTGGTCTTCTTCTTAGCAGATACCTTAGCCGTAGATGTTTTTCTTGATTTGGTTGCCACCTTCTTCTTTGTGACGCTCTTCTTCTTAGCCACGACGCCTCATCTCCTCTTCATAATATTTTTTATACATAACCTCCCATTCCGAGCTGCCCTCAATCAAGGCTCTCTTTAGGGAAGCAATTTTTTTTCTCACAACTTCGTCGAGATTGTCCTCGTCCCTTACCCATTGGGCAAGGGCCTCTTTGGTCTTTCTAAGCGCCAACCCTTCGTCTCGAAAGTCTACAAGGGAGTCCTTCCACAAACCATCTATGATTTGGCGAGCAAGGTGAGACTGTCTCTCTTCGGAAAAAATCATAGTATGATGCCCTTCTCTTTGGCGAGGCGTTTTTTAAGCATGACAAACATCTTATATCTCTGAAACTCCCCTGGATTGGACTTCTCGAGATCGTCGAGCATTCGGTTCACCTCTTTATCAAGATCAGCCTCTCGCTGAAATTCACTCGCCAAAATCTGAGCTGCTCTTTTTAAAATCTTCTCTTCGGGAGCCTGAAGTTCCACAGCATTTGCACCCTTAAGCCCTTCAAGAATCTTGCGAGCCAATTTATCAAATTGTACTGTCGTTAATTTCATGACTTTGACTAAACGAGTATCAGCTTCTATTGTCAAGGTTCATGAGAGGGTGTTTCGGTGAAACGATGGATGATTGGCATCGCTGGCGTATTGACGCTAACCATCATTTCGATGGTGGCTTGGCTTTTTCACTTAGATGATACGATTGTAAAACGCTTGAAAGAGCGGCGCTTTGCTCTACCACTGGAGATCTACAGTGCGCCGGAGCTTTTACGTAACCATCAACCTTTTTCTAGAGAGATCTTTGAGTCTGATTTGATTGCACGAAGATTCAGAAAGCGAACAGAAGGTGAGCCAATTCACGCCGGGGATTATGGCGTGTGGGACTCTCATTTTTGTATGAAAAGGTTGGAGGAGGCATGGTCAGGTGATGGCACTCCTCCAAACTCCTTCAATTGTTTTGAGTTTTCGCCGCATGGATCCCAAGGCAGCAGCATCATTGTATTTGATCAAAAGAACGAGATTTTGGCACTCTACGAACGACGAAACGATGAGATCAGAACTGTTGAAGTTGTTGAGAGATATCCTGAGCTCTTTGGACAGTTCTATTCGGGAGAACCTATTCTTCGACGAGTGGTAAGTCTTGGGAAAGTTCCCGTGAAATGCCTTGAAGCGGTGATTGCCATTGAAGATGGCGACTTCATGGAACACCATGGAGTCAGCCTCAAGGGAATCAGTCGAGCCTTCTATCGCAACTTCTCATCAGGACGCCTGGTTCAGGGTGGAAGCACCATCACTCAGCAACTCATCAAAAACTACTTTTTGACTGGAGAGCGCTCTCTAAAGCGAAAGGTGACCGAAGCTCTTATGGCGCTCTTGATTGAAGCTCGGGTAAGCAAGGATGAGATTCTTGAAACCTATCTCAATCTCATCTACATGGGCCAAAATGGCTCCTATCAGGTGCGAGGATTTGGAGCCGCCTCCAAGCACTACTTTAACAAAGAACTCGAGGATCTGAACCTAGCAGATTGTGCTCTGCTGGCGGCGATCGTCAACAGCCCCGGACTCTACAATCCTTTTAAGAGTCCCGACAGGAGTGTCAAACGACGCCAGCTCGTTCTTGAGAGGATGGTTCAAGAGAAGTTCATAGACCAAAATCAATTTGAAGAGGCCACCAAGCAGAGTCTTCCACAGTGGAAGACTAAAGGGAATCTGCAGACTGCTCCCTACTTTGTGGATGTGGTCAAGGACCAACTTCAAAAGCTTGGGTTTTCCGACTTTGAAGGTCTCAAAGTTTATACGACCCTGAGACCACGCTATCAATTGGCAGCTCAAAATGCCGTCCAAAAGGGGCTGGAGGCTCTTGAAAAACGTCTTAAAGAGCGAAGAGGCGACAAAGCGGAAAAAGAGTCAGCTGATCTCTTGGAGGGCATGCTCATTGGGGTTGATGTGGATACAGGTTTTGTACGCTCTGTGGTTGGCGGAAGAGATTTTGGACGAAGTCAGTTCAATCGAGTCCTCAACGGCCATCGACAGGTGGGCTCGATCATGAAACCCTTTGTCTATCTCGCGGCTCTAGAGAGTTTTGATGACTCTGGCAAAAGCTATCAAGCGCTCTCTCCCATTCTTGATGAGAGCTTTGAGATTCGATATGAGGGACAGAAGTGGAAACCCCAAAATTATGAGAAAAAGTATTACGGTACGGTTCCGCTCTTCTTTGCGCTCAAGTCTTCCCTGAATGCAGCTACCGCACGGCTGGGGCAAAAGGTCGGTTTTGAGGGCATCATCGATGTGGTTCGTCGATTGGGTATTGTTTCAGAACTTGCCCCACTCCCCTCGCTCACTCTTGGAGCTTTTGAACTCTTTTCTTGGGAAGTAGCTCTAAGTTACGCCACAATTGCACGCATGGGAGAACAAAAGCCCTTGACCTACATTTTGGCAATTGAAAATCAAGAGGGCGAAGTGGTCTATCGACCTCAAGATCGTGAAGGCGAGCAGGTTGTTGCAAAAGATGTCAGTGCGATTTTGATTGGAATGATGAAGGAGACCATTCGCACGGGAACAGCTCGTTCCATTCCACTCAATGGTTTTGATCTTCCGGCAGCCGGAAAAACAGGCACCACCAGCGATCTACGCGATGCTTGGTTTGCCGGGTTTACGCCGGATCATGTTGCTGTATCTTGGGTTGGATACGATGACAATCGCAGCCATGGCTTAACCGGAGCCTCAGGAGCAATCCCAATCTGGACGCGGTACATGAATGAAATCAAACCCTTCTTGGCCAGCCGTGATTTTAACTGGCCCCACGGGGTTGAGATTCATCGCGTGGAAGAGCCTCCCGTTGGTTCTGAATTTTCTTTACCCTCAGATGGCACAAATATCTTTCCTGTGGAGCTTGTCTTCCGTCTGGGCGAACACCCACAATAGTGGCAGGGATCACCCTCTCTCCTTTTTTTCGGGAAAGTGACAGGCAACCCAACGACCCTCCACCATTCTTGATCCAGGGACCTCAGAGTGACAAATGCCTTGGGCCTTTGGACATCGTGTATGAAAGGCACATCCTTGAGGTGGATTGAGCGGTGACGGCAACTCACCTTTGATCAGCGAAAGGCTCTTTTCTTTGCGACTGTGAATTGAGGGAGAACTTTCTAGAAGAATCTGAGTGTAGGGGTGAAGTGGGTTTTTAAGAATGGCTTCTCGCGGCCCATACTCAACCGATTTCCCCAAATACATGACAAGGATCTGGTGGGCCACATGAGATACCACAGAAAGATCATGAGAGATAAAAACATAGCTCAGACCCAATCTCTCCTGAAGTTCTAATAGGAGATTAATGACCTGGGCTTGAATGGAGATGTCGAGTGCAGAGACGGGTTCGTCACAAACGATGATGTCGGGTCGAAGAATGACTGCACGGGCAATGCCCAAGCGTTGACGTTGGCCACCGCTGAACATGTGGGGATATCGTTCCATATACTCAGGTCCAAGTCCAACTTGACCCATGAGCTCCTCCACTGCCTTTCGCACTTCATGTCGAGAAGACTTACTGTTCACAATCAGAGGCTCGCCCACAATCTTCCAAGCTTTTTTTCTTGGATTGATGGAGGAATAAGGATCCTGAAAGATCATTTGTATTTGATTGGAAGTTCGGTGGACCGAATTTGCCGAGTGGGGTCTCCCCTGAAGCCAAAGCTCTCCCTCATCGAGAGGCTCGATCTGCATGAGAACTTTTGCCAATGTGCTCTTCCCACACCCCGATTCGCCTACGATGGCCAGCGTCTCCTTTCGATTCAAAGAAAAGGAGACACCATCAAGTGCCTTTACAGACCTTTTCTTACCAAAGGAGCCTTTGACTGAGTAGTGTCTCTTAATCCCCTTGGCCTCAAGGACCTTTGTTTGGGCCTCAACCATCTTCCTCTTTCTCTCTTACTGATCTAACGGGACCGTACGCACTTGCTCACTTCTCTTAAACCCGGATCCGGATTAAATCGAAAAACCTCAAGATTAAAACCTAAGACGAGTTCAAACTCAAGGATTATAGTCCGTTCGGAAAATTCTACGACGCAACTTGCTTGTTCTTTTTCACCAGATTGAACAAAGATCTCCTCGAATTAGCTTCTGGCTAGTCCTTCGTCCGCAATTTGCATCGTAGAATTTTCCGAACGGACTATATGAGTGATATGATGAAGGGATGACCACCTCCACTTTCTTTGTCGATTTTGTTGCTTCATTTTTACCTCTCTTTGTTGCAATTGATGCCATCGGTATGCTCCCCGTCTATGTGGCAATGACGGAATCTCTTGAACCTGCAAGAAGATCCAAGATTCTGCGGCAGGCTGTCATTGCAGGATTTATAACTTCTCTTGTGATCCTCTTTGGTGGAAAGAAGATCTTTAACTTCTTAGGCATCACACCGGACGATTTTAGGGTTGGTGGAGGTCTTCTTCTCTTGCTCATTGCCATTGCGGACGTCACTCAATCCCAGAAGGAGGTTCGTCGAGCAACCAGTATAGATTCTGGGGTTGTTCCACTAGGAATTCCCTTGATCATTGGCCCAGCTGCGTTGACTACGATCATGATCCTTGTTGATCGTACGGGATATCCCTTAACAATCATCTCCTTGGTGTTGAATCTCTTGATTACCTGGACCATATTTAGCCATTCTCAATTGATCGTGCGAATCATTGGAGAATCGGGCACCAAGGGGGTTGGGAAGATCATCTCCATCTTTCTCATGGCCATTGCGGTAATGATGATTCGCGTGGGCATCAGCAACATGATTCACGCAATGGGATCTGCCCCAAAGTAAAATGGGCCAGCCACTCATTTGCAATTCACAACAAAAAATCCTCGACCATCAAGATCTCATCATGGAGTCCAACGAATGCAAGGTCAAAGGTCATGGGTTGATTCCAGCAGTGGGAGAGGTAGCTGAGAACATTTCGAAGGCGACGCTGCTGTCGGTAAGAGATTCGAAATGTGGACCAATCTTGTTGTGAGAGGGATTTAACCTCAATGAGTCGAATCCTTCCATTGGGATCGCGAGCAATGAGGTCCACTTCACCAAAAGGTGTTCGATGTCGGTGAAAGAGAACCCTTAGACCACGCTTCTCGCACTCTCTCTTGACGAGAAGTTCACAGGTGAGACCTCGACATTGGTAGGGGTGCTGGGGGCTTTGTCTCAATGAAAGATCCTCAATTGGGCTACGATTTCTCTGGGATCGCCCACACCGCCCGTGCGCGAGGTGAGGATCGACTCTTGTTCTGATGCATAGTGCCAATCTGTGGATCTGTGGATGGTGGATGTGAGCTCTCTTGCGCCATGCCGTAAATCCTAATGCAAACTGGACCAGGGGGCGAGAATGAATCAATTTGAATAGGAGCCCTCCATTGGGCGATCCAGAGGCGAAAGATGGAGAAGCATAAAATGTTTTTTCAGCTCCTCCTTGACAAGATTCCTTTTTGACCGACATTAACCAAATTGAGGAAAAATAATGCAGCAAGATTATTATGAGATTCTAGGGGTCCAACGAAACGCCGATCAAGAGACTATAAAAAAGGCCTTTCGAAAGTTGGCCATCCAATTTCATCCAGATAAAAATCCTGGCAATAAAGAGGCCGAAGAGAAGTTTAAATCCGCAGCTGAGGCCTATGAGATTTTGAGCGATGCCGAAAAGAGGGCTCAGTATGACCGGTTTGGCCATGCCGGGGTCAGAGGCGGAGCTCAAGGATTTCAGGGATTTGGCGACATGAACGACATTTTCTCCCACTTCTCTGATATTTTTGGAGATTTTTTTGGGGCGGGAGGTGGACCTCGAAGACAGCAGGGCCGCCGTAGCGATGGCCCCCGGCGTGGAGCAGACCTTCGATACATTTGTGAACTCTCCCTGGTGGACGCGTTGAGAGGGGTAGATAAAGAGATCGAATTTGACAGTGAAGAGTCCTGTGACGGGTGTCATGGAACAGGGGCAGAAAAGGGGAGTCAACCTGAAATCTGCCCGACCTGTGGTGGAACGGGTCAGGTTGTTCGTAGCCAGGGCTTCTTCTCAGTTGCCACCACTTGCAACGGCTGCCGCGGCCAAGGTCGAGTGAATCGTAACCCCTGCACAGTCTGTCGCGGTCAAGGACGCAAGAAGGTCCACCGTCGCATTCAAGTCACAGTGCCTGCGGGGGTTGATTCAGGGGTTCAGCTCCGTGTTGGCAAAGAGGGTGAGGGTGGGTACCGCGGAGGCCCTAATGGTGATCTCTTTGTTGAGATTCATGTGAAAGAGGATCCCAATTTTGAACGCAAAGGGAGTGATCTCATTGGACATGTTAGATTATCCTATCTTCAAGCTCTTTTGGGAGCAGAAGTTGACGTTCACACCCTGCTGGGTCGGGAAAAGTTAATAATCCCACAAGGAACTCAGCCGCAGTCCATTCTGACGCTGAAGGGGCATGGCATTCCCCACTTGAGAAGCAGTTCAAAAGGGGATATGCACTTTGTCGTCGAGGTCGAGTTCCCTAGGAAATTGCAACGTGATGAGGAGGAGCTTCTCAGAAAGATTGCGGAATCCAAAGGGGAGATTGTAACAGAAGAGAAATCAGGGTTTTTTGGCAGGAAACGTTAGATTTTATTCTCAGATTGAATTAATTTGATTTTACGTTCTTGACGTCGTTGGATTTGTCCTCAGATTAGAAAAGTAGATATTTGTTAATTTGCTATTATGAAGGAGTCACTATTATGCAGAAAATCATTGGCATTGACCTAGGGACAACAAACTCGTGTGTGGCTGTGATGGAAGGTGGGAAGCCTGCTGTCATTGTAAACGAAGAGGGTGGGCGTACGACTCCTTCGGTTGTGGCCTTTACCAAAGATGGAGAAAAGCTTGTGGGACAGATTGCAAAGAGGCAGGCTGTCACCAACCCTGAAAAGACCATCTATTCTGCAAAGAGATTCATTGGACGTCGCTTTGACGAACTTGCTGATGAGATTCAGCTTGTACCCTACAGGGTGGCAAAGAAGCCAAATGGAGATTGTGGTTTTCAAATTAACGATAAGACTTTGTCACCGGAAGAGATCTCAGCGGCCATTCTTGGGAAACTTAAAAAGGTCGCGGAAGACTATTTGGGAGAAGAGGTTCAAAAGGCGGTCATCACAGTGCCTGCCTATTTTAATGATGCTCAAAGACAGGCCACTAAGGATGCTGGGAAAATTGCAGGCCTTGAAGTTTTAAGAATCATCAATGAGCCAACAGCTGCGGCGCTCGCGTATGGCCTAGATAAGAAGAAAGATGAAAAGATTGCGATCTACGACTTTGGTGGTGGAACCTTTGACATCTCCATACTTGAGGTTGGGGATAATGTTGTTGAGGTTAAAGCCACAAATGGGGATACCCATCTTGGAGGTGATAACTTTGACGTTCGTATTTTGGAGTGGATGATTTCAGAGTTCAAAAAAGATCAGGGCATTGATCTTAAGAGTGATAAGATGGCTCTTCAAAGGTTGAAAGAGGCTGCAGAGAAAGCAAAAATTGAGCTCAGCACGACCATGGAGACCGAGATCAACCTTCCATTTATTACGGCAGATGCCTCAGGACCAAAGCATTTGCAGATGAAACTGAGTCGAGCGAAGTTCGAACAGTTGGTTGATGATCTTATTAAGCGCTCCCTTGAACCTTGCCGACAGGCACTGAAAGATTCTGGTCTTTCATCTGCAGAGATTGATGAAGTTGTTTTAGTAGGTGGATCAACACGTATTCCTGCCATTCAAGCTGCAGTGAAGTCGCTCTTCAATAAGGAGCCGAATAAGTCTGTAAATCCTGATGAAGTTGTGGCAGTAGGTGCTGCAATTCAAGGCGGTGTCTTGGGCGGCGACGTCAAAGATGTGCTGCTTCTTGATGTGACCCCTCTTTCTCTCGGGATTGAAACATTGGGCGGAGTTATGACCAAGCTCATCGAACGAAACACAACGATTCCGACGAAGAAATCTCAAGTGTTTTCAACAGCTGGTGACAACCAGACCAATGTAGAGATTCACGTTCTCCAAGGTGAACGTGAAATGGCTGCCGACAACAAGACTTTGGGTAGATTTGATCTTGTTGGAATTCCTTCAGCCCCTCGTGGAGTGCCTCAAATTGAAGTGGCTTTTGACATCGATGCCAACGGCATTTTGAATGTATCTGCGAAAGATCTCGGAACTGGAAAGACCCAAGCCATTAAGATCACCGCGAAGTCAGGTCTAACGGATTCCGAAATTGATCGTATGGTTAAAGATGCCGAAGCCCATGCATCTGAAGATAAGGAGAAAAAGGAGCGCATCACAGCTCGAAATGAGTTGGACAGCTTGGTCTATCAAACAGAGAAGCTCCTCAATGAACATGGTTCAAAGCTTTCTGAGAGCGCAAGCTCTCCTGTGAAGCAGGCCCTTGAGCGCGCCAAAGGAGTGGTATCGAACACCTCCTCCACAACTGCAGAGTTGAAAGCTGCGATCGAGGATTTGACCCAGGCTAGCCAAAAGATGGGAAGTGAGATCTACTCTCAAGCCTCAGCAGGGGGAGCGGGAGCTCAGCAAAGCGGTGGAGAATCCTCAAGTGGCGGTGGTTCACCCAATGACGACGTGATCGACGCAGATTATAAGGATGTAAACTGAAGGGCAAAATCTACTGAATCCAATGCTGTTGAGGGATCTTAACAGCATTGGGAATCAGATCCAGGTTTCAAGCCCGGATCTGAAGTTTAGAAGAGCGGGCCACTTCCCCCGCCAAAGTGTTCCATTTGATACTCAATCCCCAGACTTAAATAGGGATGACCGTAGTTGAGCGCAATGCCCATTTCAGCAAAGACTCGATAATCTTTCATCTCGGAGTGTTGATACCCCGTGCCTAATGCCAAATGAACTGGAAAGCCATCCTCGTCTCCTCGAATAGCATATGCGACAGGCAAGGACGCAAAAGGCTCAAATTCCCCAATCTTGGAGTCGATCCTCTTAGAGACAAAGGGATGAAGACGCAAAGAGAAGTCTCGTTCCGACTGGGAGCGGGCAAGAAAGACCCCAAAAAGGCCCCCGACCGCCGGTTGATTTCGATAGTCCGGAATGGGCACCCACTTCATAAACGCACCCGCCGCAAGAAAACTAGCTCCAACACCGCCCACAAGTTGATAGTCAAAGTCTTGATTGATGCTGTGTTCAAATCGGGCGAGAAGATTGAGCTGCTGCTCTGATGTAATATACTGAAATTCCCCAAGAAACTGTGTCTTTTCCGATTTTGTAAGCGTTCCGGTACTCATCGTTGAGTATTGAGCATCCGAACGACTTGAAAAGAGGAGAGCCAGCACCACCCCTAGCATGAGAGGAGCAACTCCTCCCTTCATTTGTAACCTAGTTTCCATCTTTTAAAACCTCACAACCAAAGAGAGCCATTTTTCTTTTCCACACTCTTATAATGCAACTGCTCTTATGACCTATAGTGTTATTTTTGGAATTCATCTTCTCGAATCTCAAAGACCGCTAAGGAGTTCGAGCCCAAGAGCCGATATTTTTAATGACCCTCAATGGGTCCAATCAGGTTAGATCTAAAAAAGGAGTTACCCCGTGTTATTAGTTCGAAACTCACTCTTTGCATTGATTGGTTGCGCCGTTCTCATGGGTCCAAATGGGTCTCTAATGGCAAAGCCTGCACTTTGTGAATGTCCTGTAATGGAATGTGGCCCTTGTGAACAGAAGACCGGGGAGGATTTCTATTCAGAAGATTGTGGGAAAAACATGGTCCGCTCTTGCAAGAAACCACGCTGTGAACCGATGGAGGGAGCGGAACTCAAGCAATGTCAATTGCAAATGACCCAACCAGAATCCGTTACTGAAAATACCTCCAAGAAGTCAAAAAATCCAGAGCCTGAAGTTCAATTGAAGTATGTCGATCTCGTCCCTGAAGGTAAAACAGTGGGCGTGATCATGGTGTCACAGGGCCCCAGTTGGATCAGCCGTCAAGGCAGTGAAAAGAGTCGTGCCAAAGTTGGATTTCGAATTCACGAAAAAGATATTCTTGAAACAGGTGACAACGGAAAGATGAAGGTTGTCTTTAACAACAAAAACTCGCTGGTTGTTGCACCACAATCAAAGATCAAAATTGTGTTGAACCAATCAGACTCAACTGAAGACAAAGACAAGACCCTCCTGCATTTGATGTATGGTAAAGTTCGAAATCAAGTGCAAAAACAGTATGATGGGAAGAAAAACTCCTTTGAGGTCAAAACCGGAGCGGCAGTTGCAGGCGTTCGTGGAACTGATTTTGTTACAACTTTTGAGAAGAATTCTGACGGCTACTACGCTATGAAGGTAGAGACTCTTAAAGGTGTTGTCCAGTTGGCTGGGCTCAGCAAGGATGAGTCTCAAAAAAAGGTGGACATTCTCAAGGGCGAATACGCCTCCTATGTTTCTGAAGGAATCGATCGCGATCTGTTTTCTGACGAAGACATCGATAAATTTGTGTCCAAAGGCTATCTGACACCCGTCTTCAAAATGAGCGAGCAGGAGATCAAAAAGATCGTTCAGCAAACTGAAATCAACGCAGATGAAAGGAGCATTGCCAGCGAGAAGGGCTCCAAGATCTGTTCTACCCCTGATGGATCTATGAACCAATGCTCTTGGATCTGCCGAAACAACCCTCGGGGAGAAAAGAGATGTCGGACCGATCTTCCAGGAGTCGATTGCGTACGCAGACGGTGCAACGCCAGCGGAGTGTGGGCCGATGAGTTTCGATTGCCCGCAAGCTACCACAGCTCCTGCGAACCAGAAGGCACCACGGTCGGCCCCTGCGACTATTAGAACCCGACTGAAACACCGTTGGAATTGATCCTGCGCCTGGAATCGTCCATGGGGCCCCTACCCCCCATCGGGACTTTTTTCTTGCCAGATTCGGCGCTTGGCCTTACCCTGTGGCAAAATTCTGGTGGTCGTAGCTCAGTAGGTAGAGCCCCGGATTGTGATTCCGGTTGTCGCGGGTTCAAGTCCCGTCGACCACCCCATTTTTCCAAGCCAACAAGAACTGAATTCGGTAAGTATCAGTAACTCAAATCAAAAATTAAAGTGGCGCGAGCCCTTCAGACTTTTAAAAAACAACGCTACAAAATCAACCATTACACCTAGGTCACCCTGGTCCGCCAGGCATACCCACAAAAATACCCATAAATACCCATAAATTCGCTGCGGCGCGATTATGTTGGTGCTGAGTCCGGGCTTTCCGCCATTCTGGCGGATGGCGGATAAGTGGCGGAAAAGCTGCCTTTAGTTTACCCGCCAACTTGACAGTGGCGGATAAGTGGCGGATAATGGGCCATGGACTCCAGATACCCCCATCTCAGTCGCCTCAAGATACCTTATGAAGTCACCAATACAGACACCATGGTGACATGGCTTATGCATATCGCTGAAACTAAGCCTTTTCTCGACGAGCATTTAGGCACTCCCCAAAAAGTAAAGTTACTGAGGAAAGCCAAGGTGCGAGCGATCACCTATTCCAATCAGATTGAAGGGAATAATCTAGGCGAGAGCGAAGTCACGGCCGTCCTTCAGGGTAAGAGAGTGGCCGGTTCCAAGAAAGACATCAAAGAAGTTCAGAACTACCATGAGGCCCTTGATTACGTGGAGCGTTTGGTCGAAGACACTAGGCTCATTAAACTTGCCGATATGTGCGACCTACAACGGCTCGTGACCAACACTCTTATTGAAGAACGGCAATGTGGCCGTGTCCGCACCATACCAGTCTCTATTGTGAATGCCGCCACTGGCGAGACGATTGATGAATGTCCACAGCCCCATGAACTAAAGGATTTATTGGATGACCTTTGGCGCTGGCTCGATGACACAAAAGATATGAACCCGTTCACCAGAGCCTTTGCTTTCCACTTTATTGCGGTCTCGATACATCCTTTTGCCGATGGTAACGGCCGCACCATGCGACTTATGCAACATTTGCTATTGTTGCTTGGAGGTCAGCGGATAGCGCGGTTTGTTCCCAGTGAGACCGCAATCATGCGTGGCCGCGACCGCTATTATACGGCTATTCGCCAAAGCAAATCTCTTTTGTCACTGCATCCCATCCTAGAATTTTTGGCTGAATGCTTTGCAACCTCTGCTGAAGAAGTTGTTGAAGACGGCCGTAAGCTCCTGCGTGAGAGTGCCGGCAAAACTCCAGAGGCACGTCAGCGAAAAATTTTGGCACACGCTAAGAAGGCTGAAGAGTTCTCTATGCAGGATGTGGTGGAATGGCTACCCAATATTCCCCGCCGCACGCTGGAACGCGACGTTGCAGGTCTATTAAAAAAGCGTGCCCTAAAAGCCAGGGGTGAACTGAAGGCTAGGATCTACACTCTCGCAAAATGGCAAAAATGAGATTATGGCCAAATACATAAGGCGGACTTCGTCCGCAGCCATGCTTCGAATCAGTACATTTTGTCCTAGCGGGCACGAATATTCGTCTTTTCAAAATCACGATCTTCAGCAATTTCTCGGGTTTGTCAGGAGATTTTGACAAAATTCACCAGCCCAGTTTGTTCTACTTTGTGACCTATGGCTCTCAGTAAAACTGAGCCACCTATTCTCTGTAAAACTGACCCTTCTGGTAAATTTGATTTTCCTTGAATGTCGACTCTGATCTACCTATTTCGCTAAGATTCAACTCCTTCTTTC
>JACTMU010000042.1 GCA_014584465.1 Pseudomonadota bacterium
CCTACATTCCGTTAGTCGCCGCACCGTATCTCTGGAATTTTTTCTCTCATGATTCCAGAAGGTTACGTTTTTACTCGTAGCGTTTTTTCTTCTGTTTTATGATGGCCTCCATTATTTTCCTTTCTTGATCGTTATGTCTGTTGAGTTGTTTAAGGGCTTCCTTGTGTTGTTTGTAATGAACAGCTAATTTTTCGATTTTTTTCCGATCCCCAATCCTGACCACCTTATGTTTAAGCTTGCCATCTACCCAACGAGATAATCGTGTCACCAAATGGGTTGGATTATTCTCGCAGTGGCAGCCCGCTCGACCACATTTTTGGTAAACTTGGACATAGCTCCCTTCAACAAGCTTATGCTCTGATAAAAATGGGGCAAGCAGCCTCTTTCTGTCTTTATAGAGTTTCAACAGTGCTTTTTGTTGACTCTTTAACTTTTTACTTGACATGGTATTATATAAATATTTTTATAATACCATGTCAAGGAAGAAAGTGTGCGCGCACAAAAAGGGCTAAAAAAGGGTGTAGAACACAGAAAATATTCAATCGGAGCACATCCGATAATTCAGACCTATATTGAAAAGCTACAGGTCGGCGAAATTATTGGAAGCTATATCAAGCAAGATGAGCGGCTCAGACTATCCGTCGAGAAAACTCTTTGTGTATTAATCCACAACATCCTAACAACACCCATGCCTATGTATGAAATAGTAGATTGGCTGGCCCCCTTGGATGAAGAGAGTTTGGGGCTAAGGCCTGACGATGTTTCTTTGATCAATGACGATCGAGTCGGTAAGGCATTGGAGTCCTTCTACAATGGTAAACATAAAGACGTGTTCTTTAGATTGGCACTAAGATCTATAAAAACATTTCATTTGGATTGCTCACAGATACATCAAGACACGACAAGTATCACATTTTCTGGAAAATATGCCGGCTGGACTGCAAAGGAATTTATGACTCATGGGTTGAATAAGGATTACAGGCCAGATTTGAAACAGCTTGTCCTGGGACTGTCGGTGACCGCTGATGGGAACATCCCCCTTGTACATAAAGTTTACAGTGGGAGCCAAACAGATGATCGACTGCATCTCGAAAACCATAGGCGACTTCAACGGTTGCTTAGTAGGACTGATTTTATTTATGTTGCTGATTGCAAATTAGCAACCGAAGGCAATCTTGATAAGATCAGTTCTTGTGGTGGTTTTTTTGTCTCCATTATGCCCAAAACCTGGAAGGCAGACAAGGTTTTTCGTGAGAAGGTAAAAGCTGGGTCTGTTGAGTGGAAGCACATCCTGACTCGGAAGAATAACCGACATCCGAAATCCACACTTAAGAAGGATCGATATTATTTGGCCGAGGGAGAGTATTCTGTCAGAGATTATCGGCTTTGCTGGATTTATAGCACTCAAAAAGCTGAGCAAGATGCTGAAACAAGATCAAGACATACAGAGAGGGCCCTTCAAGCTCTAAGAGCGATCCAGAGCAAACTTAATAAATACAAATTGAAAACCAAAGCTACTATTGACCAGGCTATCAAAAAGGAACTTAAGCAGTTTCAATGCGCCAAATGGATTTCCTACAAAATCGCTTCTCAGAGGGAGTACAAATCCACCCATAAAAAGGTTGGGCGTCCAAAGTCCAGCCAAAAAGGTTGCGTTACCTGGAAAGAGATTTTTTCAATCTCTTTTAGTGTCGACAAGATCGCCATGGATCTGGAAGCTTCCGCTGATGGAGTATTTCCGTTGATTACAAACCTTGATCCGCAGACTTACAATGCAAAGAAGGTCCTTGAAATCTACAAGTTTCAACCATTTTTGGAGAAGAGACATTCACAGCTAAAAACCTGGCAGGAGGTCACGCCTGTTCTGTTGAAGAAAGATGAACGAGTTGTTGCCTTTCTTCATGTGCATGTTATGGCACTGATGGTCTCTTCACTGATAGAGCGCCAGCTCCGCCTTGCGATGAAGCGAAATGCTATTGAACATCTTCCTATGTACCCGGAGACTCGGCACTGTCCCTATCCTACAATGTTTGATATTTTCAGACTCTTCAAAGAAGTTGAACGTTATGAAGTCGAGGAGAATGGGAAACTTTTGGAGGTGCCACAGTCCCTATATCAATAGATATGCGCATTGAGTCGCTAATCAAAAGATACGGTGCGGCGACTAGCGGAATGTAGGTTCTAAGAAATATACCACCGCTGTAAATCGCTTCGAAACGGATCTCGATCAGTGCCTGACATTCTATTTGTTCCCCTCTCATCACTGGAAAAGAATCAGAACCAGCAACAAACTCGAACGTCTTAACAAGGAGATCCGTCGGAGACTTAGAGCCATTGGCCGCCACCCAGATGAAAATGGCTGCCTATCCCTGGTTTACCAGGTAACTGCTAAATACTCTAACCAGCAGAAAGGATCTAAGATCGAAGAGAAGACCTCTCTTAAATTTCCACCAAACTCGGGACGCAGCCCTCTTTTCTTCGGGAGGCAAAGTCTAAGGAAATCAACGTAATAGGGGCGGCTCGTCCCGTAATCGAAGTCCTACCCCATGAATTTCAAATCAGATCTTTGAGATTGAAGAGGTTCAGAAGAAGATGGTCGACTCTCAATTCAGCTTGACCGAACAGCAAAAGTTAAAACGCGGAACCCTTTGACTCCTTTCAGCCTATCGAGATCACTCAATTGAGATTGACTTGAAGGTAGGTCAATCTCAAACTGAGAGAACATGAAAAAAGAGATTCTTGGTGATATTTTCGGTGGACTCTCGGCCATGCTCGTCGCGTTTCCATCTGCGGTGGCATTTGGACTTGTGGTCTTTTCTCCTATGGGTCAGAGATACGCAGCCTTCGGTGCTCAATCCGGCATCATTGGAACCATTGCATTAGGACTTCTTGCCGCTCTCATTGGAGGAGCTCCAAGACTCATTTCGGCACCTTGTGCTCCTGCTGCAGCAGTACTTGCAGCCTTTGTCTTGGAGGCCTTTCAAAAAGAGCAGAGCCCCAATGAAATACTCCTCTTTGTGAGCATCATTGCCATTCTCTCAGCCCTTTTTCAACTTATGATCGGCTCTCTTGGCGGAGGCAAACTTATTAAATTTATACCTTACTCCGTTGTTGCTGGTTATTTGAGTAGTGTTGGACTTATCATCTTTTCTTCCCAACTCCCCAAGTTTTTAGGTACACCTCACAGTGCGAAGTTTTGGGAGAGCTTAAGTTCTCCCCAATCATGGAGCATACCCTCGATCACAGTGGGATTTGCCTCTATGAGTGCAATGATTCTATCAGGACGGGTCACGCGCGCCATTCCTGCACCCATCTTCTCCCTATTGGCCGGCTTATTGGCCTATTACGTCACATCTCAATTTTATCCTGAAATGCAGACGCTGTTGCAAAATCCCCTCGTCGTGGGTCCCATTGATCCGGTAAGTCTCGGTTCCATCTTTGGAGGATTGCAGGAAAGATTTTTAACGGCATCAACGCTTCCAATTTCATCGCTTCAAATCGTGATGGTACCTTCGATCACACTTGCGGTCCTTCTCTCAATCGATACACTTAAGACCTGTGTCGTGGTGGATGCGCTCACACGATCCAAGCACAACTCCAATCGAGAGTTGCTGGCACAAGGTGCGGGGAATTTAGTCTCTGCGCTTCTGGGTGGCCTTGCGGGGGCCGGGACTATGGGACCCACGTTGGTCAACATTTCAAGTGGTGGCGTGAGCCGACGATCGGGTCTTTTGATGGCTCTCTTTACTTTGATGACCCTTTGGATTGCAGGAGCCCTCGTCGCGTGGGTTCCTGTACCTGCCCTAGCTGGCATTTTGATTGTGATCGCCTATCGTATGATCGACAAACGGAGCTTAGCCTTTATCAAGGAGCCCTCCACACGGTTGGATTTTTATGTGACCGCCTCGGTCATCCTGACAGCTCTGGTTTGGAATCTCATCGCAGCCGCCGGTGTCGGTTTTACTCTCTCTCTTTTTCTCTTTTTGCGGGATCAAATTCGAGGTCAAGTGGTTCGCCGCAAATCGCACCTCTTTCGATCCAAGAAGAGACGCGTGGCCTCGGAGCTTGATCTTCTTGAAAGAGAGCGTTCCCAAGCTATGGTCTTTGAGTTGCAAGGCAATCTCTTTTTTGGAACCGCAGACCAATTGATGTCGGAGCTTGCCCCCTACGTTGGGAAGGTAAAGTACATTCTCTTGGACTTGAAACGAGTTCGATCCGTCGACCTCACGGCCACACACCGCTTGGACCAGATTCGTCTGGATCTGGAATCCACCGGTGGGCAGCTCCTCCTTTCTCAAATTCCAAGAGGTCTAGAGAAGGAACGAGACACCGCCAACTATTTCAGACAGGTAGGATTTGTCACAGATGAATCCAACATAAAGGTCTTTGCCACTTTAGACCAAGCTCTGATTTGGATTGAAGATCGATTGCTCAAGGATCAAACTCAAGGGAAGAATCAAACGACTGTTCAACTTCATGAGTTTGAACCCTTCAAACAGCTCAGTGACGATTCCATCGGGATCATTTCAAATATTGGAACAGTTCAAAAACTTCATTCGGGAGATCGAGTCTTTGCTTCGGGCGATGTCGGAGATCAGATCTATTTCATTCAACATGGGTCCATTCAGATCACCCTGCCGTTGACAGGAGGAGAACCCCATCTCATCGGCACCTTTGGCCAGGGTGACTTTTTTGGTGACATGGCCTTTCTGGATCAAGGAAGCCGCTCGGCAGATGCTTTCGCCACCGAAGAGACCCAACTCTTTGTTCTCTCGCGAAAGGCCTTTGATCAATTCACCGTAGAACACCCCCGAGCCGCATCTCGCTTTTACGCCTCACTTTCGCAAACCCTTGCCGCCCGTCTGCGCCACTCAGATGTGGAAATCTCAACACTCCAAGAAGCTTAAGTGTTCATTCTATGTGCAACTGAATGGACCATTTTGGGCCATTTAGAAGATCTCTTCCAATTCCAATCGTAAATGGTTGAAATGCTTTGACTTTATGATCGAACAGTTGGTTCGGGCTTTGCTCTTTTGATTATTTAGTGGCTGGCGCGAAACCTGCTTTCGAGCGAATTGCCATAAGTTTTTCTTATACCAAGGCGGGCCGACGAAGGGCTAGCCAGAGGCGCTAACTCGAGGAGGCTCAACGAAGGTTTAAGAAAAACATATGGTGACTTCGCCGAAATGAGGTTTCGCGCCAGACACTATTTAGGGAATGAACAAAAGGAGACTTCCAAATGACCAAATATCAGAAACTAACGTATTCACTCAGCACCATCGGCTCGTTGCCACTCATTTTTATCTTTAGCCTAGGGTGCAGTGAGAGCCCCTTGAGATCTCAAGAGTCGCCCCTAGATCATGACCAAGTGACCCTCTTTGATTCTCAAAACTCCAACTCCCTATCTTACATTCTCGAGACGTCAGGTGCCAAAACTGCCTCTGCACCTGACTGGTGGCAAAATGTGGGATCCACCCTCTCCACAACCCCTCTTGGCCACAAGGTGGCCGTCAGTTGCCACAACTGCTACGCTGATGAACAGGATCACACACTGTCCCTTGACGAAGCCACCACACAAATTGGCAAAGCCATTGATGATGGAGCCAACTTCATTGAGTTTGATATCCTCTACAATTCTGATGAAAAACTTTGCGTCTCTCATGTCGATGTAGGCAGTATGGCTGAGTCCGTTCTTCGTGGATCTTGGCTAGGATCCATTTTCGCAAATCTTTTTGGTAAGCTTTATGATTTTTTGGATGGGTGCCTTGAACTCAAGGATCTTCTTGAAGTTGATGCCCTTAAAAATTCCAATGTAATGCTCTTTTTTGAGATCAAAGAGGAGAGGACCGATGATGACGGAGATATTGATCCAGACATGGAAGCTGATTTTGCACAAGATCTTCTAAACACTCTTCTTGTCACGACGGATGACAATGGGAGCAGTCTTGGAGATTTCTATGCAACCGCGAACAGACCCATTTTCATCCGAGGCATCACTCGTCAATCTCAAAAGAAGGGTTCCTCTCTTCTAACCAGCAAATACTCAATCCTTAAGGCTGTTTATGACAAATTGAACACCAAGGAATTCAAGAAATACCGTGACTATGTGAAGTTCTCTCAGCTTCTTTGGGACGCAACCAATGAAGATGTAGAATCCATTGCAAATGATGCAGATCTTCCGACCGATTTGATTGAATTCTATTCTAATTCGAAGAACATTATGAATCTGACTCAATACGCTCAATCACTAGGGCTTCTTGTAGGCTACTTTACACTTAAAACGCCGGAACACATCGCTGCACTTCGAGAGGAGGCCGATGTCATGACCACGAGCTATGGCATTTCAAATACGGTGGACGTCATTCAAGAGAGCAATGTGCTGGCATATTTAGACGTTTCGAATTGGAGTGGGGAAGGCCAAGAAGATTCAGTCGATACCTTATCGCTCTCTTTCTACCCAACATGGCTTGGCGATCAGGGCAACAACGGTTGGTTGGGGCAACTTGTTGAATCTGGAGAGATCCATGGGGTCGATGGATTCACAGGTGGTGTTCTCTCCTTTGACTCCAGCCAATCCCAAAAGGTCGACCTAGGGTCTCAAAGCAACACCAAAGGAAATGGATTTCTTGTGACAGCTCTTGTCAGTTTCTCCGATCTGAATCCGAAGAAGACCCAAGTGGTCCTCAGCAATGCTCAGAAAGCCGGATTTACATTGGAACTCATCCCACGAAACGGTGACACCATTTTACGTTTTGGAGTCTACTTTAAAGGGAGCTTCATCTATGATGAGATCAACGTCTTTGAAACGGAACTGGACGAAGACCAGGAGGATGCTGCCGACAAAGGTCATGCTCAATTGGAACCTAACGTCCCCTATTTCATCATGGGGCGATATGATGGAAATGGTGATGTCGCCCTCTTTGTTGACAATGTATCAAGGGTCCGAGACCGAGACTCCTATCATGAGGGTGTCAAGAAGTCGAAGGTTCTGTTGACGATTGGCGCTGATCCTCAAAGAAACGGGAAGGCACGATCCTACTTTGATGGTTATGTTCAACAAGCCATGGTTCTCGACTGGAAAGATCGCTGAGGAGAGCTCAAGCCACCGTCACATCTTAAGGGCGACAATGATGTTTTGAATGAGTGCCTTTGGAATGATCGGTTTGGTCATGAAGAGGACCTTTGGTAGATCACCACTGATCGCTTTGACATCTCCCACCTCTGCCGTAATCAAAATCACGGGGGTTTGAGAATTTTGATTGCCGCTCTTTCGAACCATTTCGATGAACTGCAAGCCGTTGACGTTGGGCATGTTGTAGTCACTCAAGATCAAATCAAACTTCTGCTCTTGAGTCTTCTGAAAACCTTCGGCTCCATCACAGGCCTCTTGAGCCACAAGCTCAATCTTCCCTTCAAGGGCCTTTCGAATCAGAGTGCGCGCAGTCGTCGAGTCATCTACGATGAGAATCGTCAATCGATTCGAAGTCATAAGTGCCAATCCTTAATGATAACTCAAAGCAATTTCATACGTAGTGCCTGGCTCGAAAGCAGGTTTCGCGCCAGGCACTACCTATCATAACCAAGTTGGGCCGAAGTCTCATCAAGAATCTGCCAAAATTGGACCCCTAGTCGAGGACTCCCCTCAAATTCCCCTCAGACGATCCCCGAAATGACGAAGTCGGGTCATCGCAGTTGAGGGAGGCTCTCCCAGAGGACCTTGAAAGAGCTCTCCTCTCTTAAGATACTCTTTCATGAAATGCGAACCCGACAGACCCCACTTTCGCAAGAACTGCCGACGTCCATCGTTGGTCTGAATCCTCCCAGTTGTCTTGCATTGAAAGTGAAACACGTGGCTCTTTCCAACACCTTTGAAATGGCGAACGCCATACCTCCACAGCTTCATCGAAAAGTCGGGATCTGAATACATTCCTGGTGAAAATTCGACGCTGTATCCCCCAACTTTGTGCCAGAGTCTCCTGGAAACAAGACTGGGAGGCCAAGTCGACCCTGACCAATCTGCTTTGACCAGGCCTTCATGCTCTTTGAGAAGAAGATCCTCACGAAAATTCTCGATGGAGTCTCCATATCTTGAGCTGGCAATGACACAAGGGTTACCGGTATCGCGAGGCTCGATCATCGTTGAAGAGAGATAAAACTCTTCATTCGAAGTGCCTTCAATCTCTTCATAAAGAGTGGTGTCCCATTGAGGAAGGACATACATATCGTCATTCATATAAACAATGTAGGGACGGTCGGCAAGCATCGCAGCCTCATTCACTGCCCAACAAATTCCTACGTTGGTGGTCGAAGAGGTGCACTCAATTCCTTGCTCTCGAACCCAATTCAAGGTGCCATCAGACCCTTCATTGATGTGCACAAGGATCTGATGAGGCATTGATGAGTTCTGTTTTAAACTTTCATAACACAAACGCAGATACTTCAAATTGTTCCAGGTAGGGATGATGATTGAAAAACCGTCTCGTTTCATAAAACCCCCGCTATTTCGCTGTCTCAAATTATGGCGAACCCTTTCCAGTCTGTCACCCCGTAAACAAACCACCGACTCAATTTCTCACATCTACAGAGTGAACAAGGCCAGCGATCTCCACAAGAATTGGACCGCTTTCTGTCCACTGTCAAGAAATTGAACCATTTCTGAACGTCCATAAAATCTTCATGTCAACAAGGCCCCTGCTCGTCTCTTCATTATTGAAAATATTAAGAAATCGCCTCATGCACATAAAATAGACAGATGGATCCAATTTAGACACTCTAAATTTTCTCATGCACGGCATGGTTTATGCTCTTATTGGAAATTACGTCTATGATCTGTAATCCGTAGCTTCACAAGAGTGCCTCACTGAAAATCACGTTGGTTCAAGTTGGGACTGTGTAATATGAAAGAGAGAGTCAAATGAGAGTTTATGTTTCATAAAATGAAGAGAAAACGATCTTTCGTTGTGGCATTCTCTACGATTTCATCTTTACTCCTACTCTTAACAGCGTATCAGAACTGTGGAGGATCACTCACCGCATTGAGTTCCGCAGACAGAACAAGCAGTTCTCTTTGCTCAGAAGAAGAGTGTTCTTCGATCGGCGATGGCTCTGCAAATCAGTGGATCCAGGTGCCCAAAAGGACACAAGCACAGAAGACGGCAGGGATTGCCGGCGGTGAGGGGTGGCAGATGATATTTGGGATCACTTATGCGCCGTCCGATCCAACTATAGCATGGCTTTGTACTGACACAAATCAGGTATGGAAAACCACAAATGCAAATGCAGACCCTTACGATATAGTATGGAAAAGAAAAGCAAATGGATTCTTTGCGAATGGAGCGGCTTCTATAGTTGTTGACCCAACAAACTCAGACATTGTTTATGCTGCTGGAAGTGAGATGCCATCCAGTAGCAGCTTGCCAATCTCCGAACAGCATGTTGGTGAAGGAATTTTTAGAACGACTGACGGTGGAGATAATTGGACAAGGGTTAAAGACGCGCATTTCCATAGATACAAAGCCGTGGGTGGTGTTCATTTTGCTTTTGCGGGGATTACGATTTATGCCGCGCAGAGTGAAGGAGGACTCTTAAAATCAACCAATGGCGGCACAACATGGAACCTGGTTAATAAATCCGGAGGGGGGTATGTTTTGGACGCGCATGACGGATTGTATGATATTAAAGTGCATCCAACTGATAATACAATCCTGTTTGTATCAACCGGCTATGGGCTGTACAAGGTTGAGGATAGCGGCAGTTCCGCGACCGTAACAAAAATAGGAACAGGGTTGCCCTCCAAACCG
Source organism: Pseudomonadota bacterium (assembly GCA_014584465.1). GTDB lineage: Bacteria > Bdellovibrionota > Bdellovibrionia > Bdellovibrionales > JACTMU01 > JACTMU01. The sequence goes on from JACTMU010000042.1 coordinate 9,801, forward strand.
TATGCAACGGTTATCAATCACAACAACCCCAATATTATGTTCGCAACGGCAGGAACTAATGGCGTTTATAAATCAACAGACGGTGGGTTGAATTTCACTCAAACAAAGGCGTCTCCGGTTAGTAATGGAAAGACTGGCACTGCAAAAAATATCGCAATAAGTCCTGTAAGCCCAGACAAAGTAATGGTAGGATTTCTTGGGTTATGGCCAACTAATAATCTTTATTATACCCACGATGGGGGGGCAAATTGGTATAAGGCGCAAACCCTGGACGAAAGAAACGTCGATGGCTGGGTGGCCGGCTCTGAATTTGAAGGAGAACTATGGACGCAAGACTTTTCAGGTTCAGGAGTATGGGCAGCCCCGGTTGCCTTTCATCCAACGATTGAAAATACGGCGTTAATAAGTGGACATGGAGATATTGTAAGAAAGACTAGTAATGGTGGTGCTATATGGGAATATGCAAATACTGGATATACAGGTTCTGCAGGCATTGTTACCAGTCCCTCTCTTTTTGGATGGGATAGCGCTAGTCCAAGTACATTAGCAACTTTTCATATGGATCACGGGCCGATGCTAACAACGGATGGCGAGGATACTTTTAAGAGCATTGGAACCGCTGAGCCAAAAGCAGGTGCGGCTGGCGGGGCGATAAAGGACAATGTCATTGTTGAAATTAACGGAAATTGGACAAATGGGGAATACACTCTTGCTGTGTCCAGAAATAGTGGCGCTTCTTTTAGCGCTATAACTGATACAGCGGGCAAAACAAATGATTGGGTGACCAGTTTAGTGAGTTTTCATCCACAAAACGATAACATTGTTTATGCGGGCAAATACAGGTTTGATAATATAGGAACTTCCAGTGTTTATACGATTACAGAGAGTTTACGGCCTGTTTATGGCGTGTGGAAAGAGAATGGTGATTATGTATATTCTTTCAGCGGCAGTACAATCTATAAGTCAACAAATAGGGGCGGAACATGGGCAACCCCTTATCCTTCGTTAAATATTCCTTCGGGATATTCTATTAAACAAATTGCCATAGACCCTACAGACGAAAACAGAATCTATGCTGCGGTAAGGAGTAAAGGCATATATATTGTAACAAACACAACCGCTAATGGTGGAGAGGTGATATACAGAGGCGATGTTAACGGTATTACTAAGAGCAGATACGGTACAGAAGATATCAATTCAGTGGCGGTAGACCCAAACAATCCAAACGTAGTGTATGCGGCTGCCTATGCTTCTTGGTATGGCCATTCGAACGGTGTTTTTCGTTCAACTGACTATGGAATGACATGGACGAACATTAATGGGAATCTGGGGGCGGATATGAATATCCAAGGACTAGGAGTTAACCCACATAATAGCTATGTCTATATAAGCTCTCACGCCGGCACGTGGAAATTACCACCTCCATTTCTCCCAAATACCATCCCGACTGGGTCAGTCACGCTCAAGAGTGGGGCCGCTTACACGAACTCCGCTTCAGTTACTGTAAATCTTACTGCATCCGATGATGTCGGTATAACCGACTACTATCTTTCTACAAGTGCCACAAAGCCCTTAGCATCGGATAGCGGTTGGGTGGCCATCTCTGCTACTGCCAACTACTCTGCCACTGTCGTCTATACGCTGCTCTCAGGAGATGGCACAAAAACCCTTTATGCCCACTTTAAAGATGCTGCGGGTAATGTTTCAAGTACCGCAAGTGATTCCATTGTTCTTGATACCACGCAGCCTACGGTTGCGATCACCACGCCCACCTCAAACTCCGTTCATATTGCGACCTCAAACCCTATTGCTCTTGGTGGAAGTGCCTCAGACACGCTCAGTAACATCAGCAGTGTTACTTGGAGCAATAGTCGCGGGGGAAGCGGAGCTGCCACTGGTACTATGAGCTGGTCAGCCTCCGGGATTGATTTACAGAGTGGAGATAACATTATTACGATCACCGCTAAAGACGGAGCAAACAACATCAAAACCAACATTCTAACTATTACTTTCAATACAACAAGTAGTGCGCCTACCGCCACAACCGCTAACGCCTCAGATATCACTTCAAGTTCGGTGACTCTTAATGGCTCGGTAAACCCTAATGGCCTTGCCACAACCGTATGGTTTCAATACGGGACGGTCAGTGGCTCTTATGGTAGCACTTCAGCCACAAAGAGTATTAGTGGCACCAGTGGCACACCGGTGAGCATTGCCCTTAGTGGTCTCAGTGCCAACAAGACCTATTACTACCGGATCGTGGCACAGAACTCTAAGCGCACCACTTATGGAAGCCAATTGTCGTTCGTCACAGTGGCTGGCTCTTCAGTGCCCACTGGCAGCATCAAAATCAATAGCGGTGCAGTCTACACCAAGGCGGCTTCAGTAACCGTGCAACTTAGCGCCACTGATGATGTGGGAGTAACGGGCTACTATCTCTCAACCAGCTCTGCGAAGCCACTGGCCTCTGCTAATGGCTGGGTCGCCGTTTCTGCCCCTCACTCTTATTCTGCAAGCGTCTCCTATACACTCCCCAAAGGAGATGGCCCAAAAGCCCTTTACGCTCACTTTAAGAATGCTGCAGGTAATGTTTCAAATACCGCAAGCGATGCTATTGTTCTAGACACGATTGTCCCGGCAATTACGATCACAAGTCCCACTTCTCTTGATACCTATACGACAGCTAGTGCCACAATTAATCTAGCGGGAACAGCCTCTGACAGCCCAAGCGGAATCAGTAGTGTAACGTGGAGCAAGAGCAGTGGAGAAGGTGGCACAGCTAGTGGTAATACAAACTGGTCGATCTCCGCTATTGCACTCACGCGTGGCTCCAACACGATTACAGTGACCGCTAAAGATGGTGCGGGAAATTTAAGAACGGATGCCCTTACCGTGAACTATTCGGCAGATAGCGGCATAGCCCAGCATCCACAGGGCATATTTTTTGCTTCAGATATTCCAGCGATTCGTGCTCGCACTAAGGAGGGTGTGGGCAAAATGATGTGGGATGCCTTGAAAATAAGGGCTGCGACTCATAAGACGAAGCCACTTCCTATTTCAGTTGCAACCGATGATTTCTATCCAGCAAGGCAAATGGCATTAGTCTATCTTATCGACGGAGATCTCGCCTTTGGGCAAGCAGCTGTATCGTGGCTGATGCATTTTGTGCAAAATATTTCTAACTGGAACGGAAGCTACGTCAACGGTGGCCAATCGTATCAGGTGGAAAGCGTTGCTTTGACCTATGATTGGGTGTATCCACTGTTGACGTCAACTCAACGAATAGCTGTGCAGACGCGATTAGCAGCGGAAACCGCCAAGGTGTTTGCGCTGAGTGGTGGACGGGCACGGAGTGCAACAGCTGTTGCAGTTAGTGGTTATGTCCTCAGTGGTGAACGCTCTGAGGCAAATTCATGGATTGCTCAGGCAAAGGACTGGTATACAAAATTTGGCCAAAAGGCTTCAACCGATGGTATTTGGGCCTGCGGACCAAGTTATATGAGAGATATGTGTTCCGAGGCTGTGATTTACCTTCGAAGTGCAATAAAGCATGGAACGGATCTCACAGCTCTTCCCTTTTATAGAGCTCAAAGAGACGCACTGGTGCAGACTCGGGTGCCCACAACGGCGCGTAATGTTTATTTTTCTTGGGGAGACGATTCTACACAGAAATATCCCTCGGGGCGTGTTTGGTATGGATGTCTGCTAGGATTTGCTGGGATCTTAAAGGATGGATATCTTCAAACACAGGGGATTGAGGAGCTTAATGTATTTTCAAAAAGTTACGGGTATGTTCATTATAAATTAGATACTGATTTTCTGCTATATGATCCAATGGTGCAGACTGCTTCACTTTCCACTTTGCCTCTTTTCAAATATTTCAGTGATTCTGAGGTCTGGATTTCCCGAAGCTCCTGGAGTGAAGATGGCACACATATCTATTTCAAGGCAGGTCCACCAACTAGCCATACGATGGTGAGTAATAGCTACGTTGTACCTTCCTATAACGGTCATTCCGATCCTGACGGTGGAAAGTTTTTGATTTTTTCTCATGGGAATTATCTTGTTGGCAATGACGCCTATGCGGTCCCAAAAAATACAGGCGGCCATAGCACTCTTCTTGTAGATAATGGCGGACAATATGGTAGTGATAGTGCGTGGGGCACTGCTCCATCACCTCTTTCAGAGAACAGTGCTGGTATGTTAGATTATTTGAATTCTAGCGGGGTTGCTTATGGTGTGGCAGATATCAGTGCTCTTTATCCGCAAGGGATTGACCGCATTCAGAGGCATATCTTGCACTTACATCCTGACACAATCATTATTAGTGATGATTTGAGTGACGCCACATCGCACACCTTTACATGGCGGATGACTCAAAGTCCTGGACATACAATAACCAAGAGTTCTGACCGGCGATATTTGGTAAAGAGTGCAAGTGCTGAGATGCAGTTGGCACTTGTTTCGTCAGTGCCTGTTGTTTCATCAACGGGCAACTATCTATGGAATAAGCCCCCGGGAACACCAGAGGACAAGGTTGAATACGCAACCCACCTTGACTTCACCTCAACACTCCCGACAGCAGCTCTGCGTTTCTTGGCAGTTTTGCATACAAAGACACTTTCTAGTGTGCCACTGGTTGTCAACGAGTTTAGGTTTTCTAAGGGCCTTGGGGCAGATCTTGGAGATGGAAGAAAGATACTTGTTCCATTCGGGATAGGTGAATTTGAGTATAATTCGGTGACCACTGATGCTCGTCTTGTTTATTTTAAACAGGACGGCGAGTATCTTGCTGGCAGGGCCAAGAGATTCTTTTCAGGGTCTTCTAATTCTGGGTTCGAAGCCACATCGGACGTGGCTGTTTACTTCAAATCTCAAAGCGGAAAGATCTCCATTGGAACAGCAGGTGTCGATGTTACCTTTTTCTATCCAGGGATCACTGCGGTCCTTGTAAATGGTCAATTGGCAAATCCTATGAGTACAGGTCCAGGAGCAATTAGAGTGCACTTTGGCAGTAAGGGGGTCTTTGCCATTCAGCTTCAGTAGAGTGTAAGCACTACATCTTGTGCTGTAGCGAGATAGGTTGAATTCGAGTACCGTTGGCCATCAACCAACGGGAGGTTTACATGCACGGTCAAGTCAAAGAATTGCCAAATGGTAATGCCGCCATCGGCCAGTCCAGTCGAAAGATTGCTGAGAGGTTCGGTGTTTTGAGTAGAGACACGATTCGGACATAGGATCGACATCCAATTTTTTCAATTGATCTGTCATACACAGATCCAGTGATGGCCTAGCAACAGCACAAGTCATAGAGATCATGATGCATACTGCAGCTTTTGAAATTCTCATTAAGTTCCCTTGAATCGATCCGTTGGAATGAATCTCTCCATATTCTGGGACCTAGGACCCAATAGAGCCACAGGTGGCGCCTCTTGCTTAATCTCATTCTCACAGGCTATCCCTGAATCCGACAGTTGTGCTTTCTCTGCCAGATTTGGATCCATATTCTTTTCGTACCCGTCAGGAGGAATGGCCCAAGCTTGAGCAAAACCAAAGAGTAAACTTATTTCTAGGAGAACAAGTTTTAAATTCACAGCACAGCCCCAATCGAAGAAATCGGCTTTATCAATCTCACAATCGATTGAATTTCATCCAACAGTTTGAGTTTCCTCTCTACACTCAAAGTACTTTTGTCTCTAACAATTTCACTATTGGGTGATCGAATGAAACTTATGACTCCAACTCCCTTCTGCCTAAACTGGACAACACGACCCAAATTCCCAAAGCTTATTTCAAATGATAAGCCTTTCTTAGACTGAATCAAATTGGGATGACCATCCGGATTGTATTGCAGTTTGAACACTTCATGACCAAAGCGCACTTCCTTAATTCGACCTTTCTTATCATAGAGGTAGCGAACCACCCTAGTTGTGCCATTCGGATTGTAAAGAACCGCGCCAATGGGTCTTTTAGTGTCCGCAGCATACTGCAGAGAATAACTCTCACTGTCACTGTTGAAGACCCTCACCAAACCTTCCTTGCCATATTTGATAGCACTTTCTCGTCCATCAAGATCCGTTTTCTCAATGGTCCTTCCTTGAGTGTCACTCTTGCTTCTTCTTAGAACTACATCCGATTGAGTCAATGTTTCTATCCATTCATAAGGCGGACTTCGTCCGCAGCCTACAGATTTCAGTCTCCAGTCTTCAGCTTTTGGATAAAGGCATAAAGCATTTTTTTATTTCTTCTGATTTCTC
>JACTMU010000120.1 GCA_014584465.1 Pseudomonadota bacterium
TAAATCGATTTAATTACAAAAAAGAATTTGTCGCCAGCTTTTTTTTATTATTTTTCAAAATGACTCGCTGGGACTACCCCAGTTCACTGAATACTTACGATTTCAATAGAATCTTTAGCAGATATGAATCTGGTATTAAAACAAGTCATTTTCGTTCTAGAGTTCATGATAGCGGACCACGATTGAAAATCCCAGATAGACTTTACGGACGCACTAAAGAACGAAAGCTGTTGGAAGCCAGATGGATCGACGCCACTCAAGGACATCCCTCGATAGTTCTCGTTTCAGGCTATTCCGGGGTCGGCAAAACAAAGTATGTTGAATCTATATCTGATTTCATTGTAAATCATGACGGTCTATTCATTAAGGGAAAATTTGACCAGTTTCAAACGAACATCCCATATTGGGGCTTAATTCAGGCTTTCCAGGGCATTATTCAAAAGATACTTAGTGAGAAAGAAGAAAGTTTTCTTGAGTGGAAAAACAAGATTAAAATGAAAATAGGAGATAACCTTCAAATCATTTGCCAAGTGTTACCGCAAATCGACATTCTCTTTGGACCACAGCCTCCACTTCCTCAATTAGATCCCGAAGTGTTTCAAAATCGATTTAATACCACAATTCGCGATTTCATTAAAATCTTCTGCACTAAGGATCTGCCACTCGCTATATTTCTTGATGACTTACAGTGGGTGGATGAAGCAACTCTCAAAGTAATCGAGATGATCTTGGCGGATAAGTCACTGAATCATCTCCTCATTATTGGTGCATTTCGTGGCAACGAAGTCTCCAAGGATCATATTCTAACAGCGTTTCAGAAACGTCTGTCAAAATCCGAACTTCACCTGTTCACTATAGACGTTAAACCACTATCTTTAAATATCATTACTTCATTTGTAGTGGATATCTTTCACGTAACTTCGAAAAGAGCTTTCCCACTGGCAAAGGCCATACACAGAAATACAAATGGAAACCCTTTCTTTGTCATTCAACTCATTCGCCATTTATGGCATCAAAAGAAGATCTGGTACATGAACTATGAATGGCATTGGGATATAGATTCGATTCTGAAATCAGAGATTGCCGACAATGTCGTTGATCTGATGGTCGAACAATTGAGAGAACTTCCAAGACAAGTGCAGGATTTCATGAGCAATGCCGCATGCATAGGATCTCAATTTGATCTTAGTACATTAGATCTTATTGGAACTATACCGCCTAACTCTATCAAGAGCAGTGCCCTAGTTGCTCTCGAATATGGATTCATTGTTGAAAATTCAAACTCGAACAGTCACCATGAATCTATGGATTATGCATTTATTCATGACCGCATCCAGCAAGCAGCCTATTCCTTGCTTGGCGAAAATAGGACTCTACATGTTCACTACGCCATTGGAAATCAGTTGGACAAGAAACTGGATCCAGATGAACGAAGAAGGAGGATTTTCGAAATCACATATCACCTCAACAAAGCTCTTAATATTATTGATCTTCCAGACGATAGATTTCACGTTGCCAAATTAAATAAGATTGCGGGAGATACAGCCAAATCTGCTATGGCTTGTGAGTCGTCCATTCGCTACTTCAATATAGGAATCAAGCTTTTAGGTGAATCTCCTTGGGACCGCTTCTACAGCCTGACTATGGAAATGTTTTGTAGTCTTATAGAATCTCACTATCTTTCAAGTTCTTATACAACAGCAGAGGAGTTGTGCTTTGAAGCCTTGAGTAGAGCATGTGGAGATTTAGATAAAGTCAGAGTCTATAGATTGATGTGCTACAACTATACCTTGCAGAATCGGATGGACGAGACACTGAATACTGGATTGAAAGCCCTTAGCCTATTAGGTATTACTCCACAGAAATCTATTCGTCGAGGAGCAACCGTTTCACGGTTAAAACAACTGCCCTGCATGACAAATCCAGAAAGTCTTGCAGCAATGGCGATCCTAGTAAATATTACATCTTGCGCGTTAGTGACACAGTCTCCTCTTATGATGCCACTAATTTACACCATGATTAATCTTAGCTACAAAGATGGGAATTGCAGCAAATCAGCTTTCGGATATGTTTGGTACGGATCATCTCTGTGTTGGGGGGATGAAAAGTCGGAATTGGGATTTCGATTTGGACAACTTGCAATAGAGATAATGAATCGATATGACTCAAGAGATGTTAAGACGACCGTTCTACATCAATACAACTCTTTCATTCTGCATTGGCACCGCCATGAACAAGAGGCACTCAATGCGTTCCCAAGTATTGTTAGAATAGGACGAGATTTGGGAGATATCGAGTATGGTACTTATGTAGCAGTAAACTATGTAACGAATCTCGTACTATCTGGAGAAAAACTATTAACCGTAAAGAAACAACAAAAACCCTATCTTGAATGGGTTAGTCAAACGAGATTTTCCTTTTCTTTGACCTATGGAAGTATTTGGGCACAAGCCACCCAATGCCTCTTAGGTGAAACGAAGCATTTTCATATCTTAGACGGAAACTTCCTAAATGAAAAAAGAGATGTGAAAAGAATGATTGCTTCTAAGAACTATTTAAATCTCTATTCATTTCTTGCCGCAAAAACAATGCTTGCCTTCTTTAAAAGGGACTATTTGGCATGCATCAGATATTCATATCGAGCTCAAAGATATGAACTTTCAATTGGTGGGCTTCTGCCAAAGACACAGATCCCATTTTATGGATCCTTAGCCCTAATGCAGGTGGGTCTCCAAGATTCAAAGAGTAGATTGCTGCGATTGCACGAATATGAGAGAAAACTAAAGCTGTGGTCAAAGTACGCCCCAACGAATTTTCTTCATAAATATTATCTGGTTCTTGCTGAAAAACATCGTATGGCGAGCCGAACACACCTGGCAATCAAATACTATAAGAAATCAATCGAAGCGGCAGCCCAATCGCGATATCTTCACGAAGAAGCTTTGGCCTATGAACTAGCAGGCAGATTTTTTCTATCATGTGGTGATGTATGGATTGCGCGAGGTCTAATGAAGATTGCTTCAGAAAAATACGATCTTTGGGGCGCAACGCCAAAGTCAAGACAGCTTTCGAATGAAATTCTAGAAATGGAACCTGTCGAGCATCGCGGATCAAGAAATATCTATTCTAATAAATCAAATTATGATGATCTTAAAAGAGAACATACCGACAATGATGGTCTGACTTTCTCCCAACCTAGGTTAGACCTCGTATCTATTATAAAGGCGTCAAGGACAATTTCTGAGAAGATTGTACTTGATAGCCTTCTTGAAAGTCTCATGCAAGTAGTGATAGAAAATACAGGCGCTCAATGCGCGAAACTTTTGCTGCTGTCAAATGGTCGATGGACCATTGAGTCTGAGATTGAGTTTGATCACGAAAATTCGATTAGGTGCCGTGTTTCTCTAGGTATACCTATTGATCAAAATCAGACGTTTCCATTTACACTGTTTAATTATGTTACTCATTCACGATCGACAGTCGTTCTAGGAAACGCGTTTCAAAAAGGTGATTATACAAAAGATCCATATATTTCTGAGAATAGAGTTCGGTCAATCGTGCTCTTACCTGTTTCTTATCATGGAACTTTAATTGGCATTCTCTATTTAGAAAACAAAGTTGTGGAAGATGTATTTTCAGATGACCGATTGGAATTTCTAGAGGTCTTATCTTCACAAATGGCAATTTCAATTGAAAATGCTAGGCTTTATGATAGCATGGAGCAACAAGTAAAAAAACGAACGTATGAGCTGGCAAGGGCAAAGTCCGACGCTGAATGCGCGCAGAGTGTTGCAGAAAGAGCCAATAGAGCCAAAAGTCTTTTTTTGGCAAATATGAGCCATGAACTTAGAACTCCACTTAATGCAATATTAGGCTATGCAGAATTACTAGAACAGGATCCATCAATTTCTAAGGCCAATAGAGAAGGATTGAAGTCCATTAGAAGTAGCTGCGAACATCTTTCCGACATGGTCAGTGATGTATTGGATTTGTCTAGAATTGAATCAGGAAAGATAAAAGTAGTCAATGAATCTTTCGACATCGTAGATACTCTTGATGACATGTCTGAAATTATCTTACCTGCTCTTAGAAACAAGGGGATAAAGTTGAAGGTTTTTGTGCACCCTGACCTTCCGCGCGTTTTAATAGGTGATCGAAAGAAGTTTCGACAGATAATTCTCAATCTGCTCGGAAATGCTGTAAAGTTTACCAAGGAAGGTCGCATCGAAATAGAAGTTTTCTGCACTGGTAGGAATTTCGAGAAAGGTGAGTTGATTCTAAACACAGTTATAAGAGATACTGGTATAGGCATAGAACACCAAGATATAGAGAAAATATTCGAACCTTTTACGCAAGTTCATCCAGATGAAGAGCGATGTGTTGGAGCGGGACTGGGGCTTGCGATTTGCCAGAGCCTCCTTAAGTTTATGAAAGGCACTATAGGCGTGGAGAGTATAAAGGGACATGGAACCACGTTTGTTGTAAAGATTCCGATGTCGGTATCATGTCAAACAATAATTCACTCGGTAGATAGAAGTGAACCTATTTCTATTGATTTTGGAAATAGAACTTATTGCGTTTTGGTTGTCGAGGATGATGAAAAGAGTAGGATCGTTTTGTGTCGATTTTTGCGCTCAATTGGATTTAAGGTACAATCAGCAAAGTCCGGGCTCGAAGGCATAGAAAAGTATAAGAAAAGGAGGCCGGACTTTATTTGGATGGATTTAAGAATGAAGGGCCTTGATGGGTACCAAGCAGCCAAGGAGATTCGTAATTTAGAGACTGAGCGGAAAGCAAAGATTGTGGCTGTCACGGCATCAGACAACATCTATAATAAAGTAAATCAGAGACAGTCTATATTCGATGAAATTGTACTCAAACCATATCGGTTGAAATACATTGCTGTTACGATGTGTAGACTTTTGAATTTGAAAATGAATAGCAATTCTGAGCAAAACATACAGGCGTCGGTTGTCGAATTGGACTTAAAGGAAAGGGTTAAATCATTACCGTTGGATCTTGTTCAAAGATTTCGTTTGGCTATAGAGGAAATAGACATGAATAAGATTCGAGAAGCTTTGGGAGAGATATGGAGTATCGACCCTAGTCTAGGAAATATTTTCGAGAATGAAGTTGACCAGTTTAACTATACGTTTTTACACAAAATTGTCACCGATGGAGAAGCCTGTGAAACAAGTTCGTGACCCAACAGGTGGAACTAAGATAATTAAACCCAGTGTCTTAATTGTAGACGACCATGTAGAGAATCTAAGAATACTAACAAATATCTTGGAACCTGCGGGATTTGCGACGCGACCGACAACACGTGGAAGTGAAGCTTTAGCTGCGGCCGCCATTACAGCTCCTGATCTGGTGCTAGTTGATGTCAGGATGCCGGATATGGATGGATTTGAAGTATGCACAAGGCTAAAGCGCATCAAAGGATGTGATAATACACCTGTGATTTTTATTAGCGCCCTTGGTGCAGTTGAAGACAGAGTGAGAGCTTTTCGTGTAGGTGGCAGCGATTTTATTACAAGACCTTTTGAATCGGATGAAGTAATAGCTCGGATTCACGTTCATTGGGAACTTTGCCTAGCCCGGAGGAGATTGGAAGCATCCAACGAGGAACTTGAAGCTCGAGTGGCAGAGAGGACTAAAGAATTGGAAACAACCAATGAACGTCTGAAGAAAAACGAACGTTTGTTGTTCAAAGCCAAAACAGATGCTGAAAAAGCCAACAAGGCGAAAAGTCAGTTTTTGGCGGTTATGAGCCATGAGATTCGCACTCCTTTGAATGCAATCGTAGGTATAATCGATCTTCTTAGCGAGAGAGAAATTGGACTTAATTATAGAGAAGATTTTAGAATTTTGCGGGGTTCAAGTGAAAATCTTCTTCTTTTAATTGGCGATATTTTAGATCTTTCTGGAATCGAAGCAGGTAAGATAGATTTAGTTGAAGAACCAGCTGATGTAGTTGAGTTGATAGAAGACATCATTACAATTGTTAAACGACAGGCTATGGAACAAGAGACAAAGATTGAATGTTCAGTGGAAAGCAGTTTTCCTTCGAATGTGGTTTGCGATAAGAGACGATTCAAACAAGTAGTTTTGAATCTGTTGAATAATGCCGTAAAATTTACTCGTGGTGGAGTGGTCACTATTGAAGCTCGATTTCAAAATGGATATGGACAATTTAAGGTTGCTGACAATGGTATTGGAATATCTAAGAAAGATCTTGGAAATGTATTTGATATATTCTTCCAGGCCCATTCACCAATTAATGTTGGGGGAACGAAGGGATCGGGGCTTGGATTAGCTATCTGCAAGAGCTTAGTAGAAAAAATGGGTGGCAACATTGATGTTAAAAGCTCTCCGGGAGTGGGTACAGAATTTACATTTGCACTTCCCATGGTCATCCCTGAGAAATCGAGCTGCAGAGAAGCTCTTTATCGGTCATCGAAAGAATCTTATTATTCTCCTAAAGCGGTTCAATTGTCTATCCTTGTTGCGGAGGATTCCCCTGAAAATCAATATTTGATTAAGAAGTATTTAGAGGAATCACGTTTCTTGCCCGTTATTGTAAATGATGGTGAAGAGGCAATTCAGAGATTTCAAAAGCAGGAATTTGATATTGTATTGATGGATATTCAGATGCCAAAAATGGACGGTTTTAGCGCGACACGAATGTTGCGAAAGTATGAAGAATCTATTGGGCAAAGACGAACACCCATTTTAGCGCTTTCTGCCGGAGCTTTGAGTGAAGATCTTCACAGATCGCATGAGGCAGGTTTCGATCGTTATTTATTGAAGCCGATTAAAAAACAGCAACTTCTTGACGCCTTAAATAAGGCCGCCGCCTGCCTTTAGTTGAATTTATCAGATCTGAGAGATCTGTTTTTGAATGAAATTGGCGAAGGTGGCAGGATTTGAGTCCGTGGTACGGGCCATATGCGCTGTTGCATCTGTGATCGGCATTATTTGTGAGTATTTTCAGCAACATACAAGTTTTATCTAGGTTTCAAACTCCTCCAATGCAATCTGTTGACTGATGACGATGGCTTGAGCCATTAACTTTTCAAGACGTTTTCTCTGTTCAATCCATTGCGACATTTGTTTGAATTGATTTTGAGATATCATTTTTGATGTGAATCTTCCATTTACTTTTCTGTCCCATAAGTTGTAGGGTCCATGACGATCCTTTTTGTTCTTTTGACAAGAACAAGTCGCCTTACCACACTTCATATATAGGGGCTGTCCGGTAATTCCATTTTTGCCGATTTCTATAAGTTTTCCTTATACCTTCGTTGAGCCTCCTCGAGTTAGGGGTCTACACAAAATAACTTTTACTTTTCACCGAGTTGGCTCGATCGTATAATTTAGGTCTGGCTGAACTTTGTGAGGCTTTATTTTTATTGAT
>JACTMU010000089.1 GCA_014584465.1 Pseudomonadota bacterium
TTGACCGGCTCACAATTGGGGGTCTGATGGAGATTCCAGGAAATGTCAAACTGCGGTTGCCTCCCCGCCAAAGGCGGGGGAACTCCTAGGCTGGCTTAGCCGCGATAAAGGTCTCTCTTGGAGCACTCTCCTCAATCGAAGCGTGAGAGGAATTACAGTCACGACCGAGGGACTCCCGCAGTACTATGCATTTGCCCCCGACCAAAATCAGGAGAGCGCGTTTTGGAGTTCCTCCGATTTTGGCACGACTTGGGAGCTGCAAGGTGAACCATTGCCATTTGGCTTGGTGAAAGATTTTGATGTTGATCCATTTGATCCATCTGTAGTCTATTCCGCAACGGCCGCCGGCGTTTACATGTACAATAGTGGACAGTGGACTCAGATTGCATGGAAGGGAACTCCTGGGATCACCAACGAGAATTTCAATGGCAACAGCTCTTTTTTTCCTATTTCCATTGTCGCAAGTCCTTTGAAACAGGGGACTCTCTTTGTTGGATTAAATTGTGTTGGCTTAGGGCATTGCCAAGATTTCATCTACAAAACTGACGACTATGGGAAAACGTGGGCTCCCATTCGACTCAATTTAGAGAGTCACTCCAATGTTTGGAGTCTGGCCATCGATCCATTGGAGAGAAGACTTCACATGAGCACGGATCATGGAAATTATTCTCTGAAACTGGAATAGATGGCGTTTGAATATCTCTAATTTTATGAACCCAACCAACAGTTTTTCGCATTTTTAAATTGATTTGGAATGAACAAAGTTCTTCATCGTGAACAAAGGACTTTCGCTATTATCGAAGAAACCTGGCGCTAAACTAAAAAGGAATCACTCATGGTTCTACTCTGTTTCTGTCCCTCGGGTACATAGTTGCCTCTCGCACATTGGAAAGTCCCAAGACCTGCGCGGTAAGACGTTCAAGCCCAATAGCCAGTCCTCCATGGCGTGGCATACCGAGATCAAACATTCGAAGATGTCCTGAAAATGCAGCTGGGTCCATCCCCTTGGCTTTGAGAGCTTGCTCAAGTGATTCTCTTGTGTGAAGCCTTTGTCCACCTGTTGTAATTTCTATTCCTCTAAACAAAAGGTCGAAGCTTTGGGCTGCTCCGTTTGATCCACGTGCGTGTGTATAGAAAGGCCTTGATGCCAAAGGAAATCCAACAACAAAAACACTTGGCGTGCCAAAATCCTTCAGTGCGAGATCGCAAAGTTGTCGTTCAGCTTGTGGATCAAGATCCTCTGCCAAGTCCTTACAGCCAAATGCCTTATAGAGTCTCTCCAAGCACTCTGAGAATTCCCAAGTGGGGGTCTTCAACATATCGGGTAAATATTCACCTGAACGAACTCGGATTGACTCGCCGTAGATCTTGTTCAGGCCTTCAAACATCTCAGAAAGCAAATGGCGCTCAAGATCCATAACCTCTTCTGGTCCATCAATGAATCCCATTTTCAGATCGAGCGAATAGTATTCAGTCAAATGCCGACTTGTAGCATGAGGTTCAGCACGGTAAACGTGGCCTGTCTCAAAGACTCGCTCCAGTGCCGCAACACCATGTTCCTTATAAAACTGTGGGCTTTGTGCAAGGTATGCCGATCTTTCAAAATATTTAATTTCAAAAAGATTGGTCCCTCCCTCAGTGCCACAATCTTTGATGTTACAATTTCACTGAAGTGATTTTTTCTAAGAAAAGTTCTGAAGGGCGGTTAGTCCACAGCTCTGTGCGTTAGTGCAATTGAATTATCTGCCATGATCCATTGCATGCTCCAGTGGAAGTCCGTTGGCCCCAACTCGGGGTCCAACCACTAGAATCAATTAGAGGCACTTACTTCACCACTCAATATCCTCTTGAAAAAGCGGGCCTCCTTCGTTAGGGCATCAACCATATTTTCTTCCTTTAGGAACCCATGTCCCTCACCTTCATATTCATAGTACTCGTGATAGATCCCCCGTTTCCTGAGTATCTCAGCCATCTCTCTTGAGTTTTCTGGTGGTACAACTTTATCCTCTGATCCTTGAAATATGATCATGGGGGCTGCCAACTTATCTAAATGATGGATCGGTGACCGTTCCTCGTACTCTTTCCTATTTGTTTCAAGAGTCCCTCCAATGAGTTGAACCAAATATCTTGACTCAAACTTATGGGTCAATTTTTGAAGCGTAACCAAGTTGCCAATTCCAAAATGGCTTGCGCCGCCCTGAAAAAGTTCTGGATAATAGGTCAAAAGTCTTTGAACCGAATAACCTCCGGCACTTCCACCAGAAACAAAGCCTTTGTCTCCGATCCGTTTTTTATCTCTAAGATATTTAAGACCATCTTTAACATCTTTCACTTCTAGGATTCCCCACTGATTCAACAAAGCATCTCTATATTTTCGTCCATATCCTGTTGAACCTCGATAATCGACGTCAAAAATCGCATATCCTTGGCTCGTCCAAAACGTTCTGCTCATTGAAAATGAGGTTGACGTGCTTCCGGTAGGACCTCCATGCAAAATGACTCGAACTGGTGGCAATTCGTTGGACGAAATCGCATAGTTTTTGTTTTTAGGTAAGTAGAGATAACCATAGGCAAACTCACCATCACTGGTTGGAAACTTAATCCGCTCGGGCAAGGAAATGTTTTCTTCGCCAAAGGGGACATCAAAGGCGACCTTAATCTCTTTCTTACTCGATAAATTAACTATCTTAGGGGCGGAAGTTGCACTGTATGCGATAGCGAACAGATCACCACCCGGGTTATATGTCAATGATCCGTAATCGTCATAAGGAGTATCCATCTCTGAAACTGACCCCGTATCAATGTGAATCTCTTTAAGTGTAGTTATGCCCTCCTGTGTTTGTGATGCGACGATGATGTCCTGATTGAGGACTTGCATAATCCCATATTCTGCCAACCCTTGCGTAACAGAGTCTATCTTGCTTTTATGATATCTGTAGATGTTGTAAAAGTTTTTTGGTGAATTCTCTGACTGATTGGCTTCGGCCATCGTAAAAAAGAGAGTCTCTGCATCGCCAAAGGCAATAGTACGAATCGAAGATCTATCTCCACCGGCTATTTTCTTACTTGAGTCGATTCGACCATTGTTAAATTGGCCCAAAAAAAGTTCTGTGGAGTTCCAAGGCATGTATGGATGATTCCATTGCATCCAGGCAATCTGGCTGCCGTTTTTCGAAAAAATTGGTTTTTTGTAGAAGTCAGCCCCTTTTGCAATGATGGCTGGTTCAGATGTCTTTTTCTCTTGAACATTCAATACAGCTATACAGTTGGAGTTCTCTTTCCCATCAATCTCCTTTTCATAAACGAATGATAGCCACTTCCCATCAGGAGAGACTACAAGGTCCATAGACTTGCCACGAGTGCCATCCATATTTTTCTCTGGTGTCATGGCTTTCAGCTCAGTCGGATTATTTATATTCTGCCAATAGATTCTTTGGTCTTTGAAATTCACAAAGTAGAGATCATTGCCATAAACAGTATATGAAAAACCACCATACTCATAAACCCTAGATCTTGCCGAAAAATCTTTTGGAGTGAGGTCTGTAGTTAATCCATCCTTATCGCGCATTACAATCACAAAACGTCCGCCCTCTTCAGGTCGCCCCTCCACCCAAAACAAACGGTCATCAAAAAACTCAAGGTAATTAAAGAACACAAACTTCTTATAAACATCTTCGGGAGCCATCACAGGCTTCCAATCCTTATACGACATCTGCTCTCTCCTGTGCAAACTTGAACAATTGCTGAATAGAGCGAATGACAAAATCATTAGCCAAAAGCTCACTCTCGCCATAACTACCCCCATCTATCTAGGTCGACATGCACGAGCTATCATAGCCTAATACATAAGTCATCTATTGACCGACCAATAATGTCGTAATTTTAAGTGTTGGAAAAACATCTCGTGTCAAAAAAACGTCTTAATGCAAGTGATGTTCTACTAAGAAGACGTCCAGCTTAAACATACAAAACGTCGTTAATATCCATCATGCCCTATTGAATATGGATAGGTTCATTCCTTTGATCTATTCAAAAAATCAATGTCAGAAATCTAAAAACAATTTCTTTCCTCAGGTATAGACTACCTGTTGTGTTTCATATGACAGCAACACCTTCCACCTTCGCACAGAAGATATTGAAATGACTTAGGTTTTTTAGGCAAGTTCGATTCTATTAAAAACGGCCAGAATTTGCTATACATTGTTTTAAGTCGGAAGCATGAAATAAGGAAGCCACGTGAAAGTCTTAAGTCTTTCGTAGGTGAAAGCAAAGTAGCGGTTGGACTCGGACAGTTTTTTGGGCAAAGCATTTTTTTGATGACAGGTAGTCTATAGTTTAGACGTCATGATTGCCAAAAATTGGCACTGCCACTTTATGTAGTCTAGCGACTAGAGTATAGAGTGTCGATGTCCTGGCATTGAACTTGCAGCTAGAATCCACGAGGTTAGGGCAAGGAATTCACGGAGGCTCGACATGATTTCATTATCGGGAAATCTGAGATTGGTGGTCATCTTTTCACTTATAGCCTGGTTGTCCTATGGCTCCAGAGGCGTCAAAGCGGGCGAATTGACCACTAGCGAAGTCAAAACTGTCGACTTGATTGATGTTGTTAAGGAAAAGACGGTAAATGATGGGCAAGAGACCCGAGGTGGCCCAGGTTATGGAATCCGATGCGGTAAAAACAAGACGCTCTATAGTGTTGCGTATCTGAAAACGAATAAAATAAAAAAAATCAAAGCGCTTGTTGGCAAAGGCAAATACCGGAAAATCAAACTCAAGCCTGGAATCCCACTGCCAAAACAAGGCAGCCAAAGTATACATGATTTTTGTGTAGAATCGTTATCCAAAATTCAAAATCGTTTTAATGAACTTGCGAAAGCAGAAGCAATTGACGTTAATCGCAAAGAAATGTGTAATACAATTGCGAACAGCATTCAAACGTACATTGACACGATTCTAGATCCCAAAAACAATGAACAATCCGTGGACATTTCGGATGTAAATAACAATATTCAAGCCACCAGTGATTTCTCCAAACAAGATATTTTTACGATTTCAGATGATTTGGTTCGGAAATTACAATTGACGAACCAAGATCTAAAGTATTTGCAGAAACTAAAATGCGACCAAAGCTCCCTGGTTCTTCTGAACAGCTACCACATGACCGTTAAGTCTCAAGGCAATGGTGCCTACTTACGTACACATACTTTTGCAAATACAAACCATAAACAAGCATTCTTTGGCACCGGTATGGTTAATGGAGACATAAGTGATTATCAATGCTCATACCACCACATGCACGAGATCCTAAGACTCTTTCTCAACGACAGTGCTGCTATTGACATCTATCTACCTATTTTGCATTCTGAATTCTTCTTAAAACCTCAAACAGATAAACAGGGGCGTGATTATGAAATTGCTTATTTGCTTGCGCCAGAGTCTAATCCACAGTTAAAGCACCTTCGAAGCGGAAGAATCGACACGAAGTATATCGATGCCCTCAACCCAATTTTGACATTTCCAGATTTCATAAAGAATATGATTGATGAGGCAAAATTGCTTGAGTTAGGCCTCGATCCCTTTTTGGCACTACCAAATGACGGGGAAATGCAACGTGGACGCGCCGGGTATTCATTGAGAGAACTAGGCAACGACGGATCCCCAAGGCTTCGAACCTATTCCCTTCAAATGCTTCACAAATATATGATGTTGGGCCCTAGCATGGTAGAAACTAGAAAGAGGGTTCTAAGCGTTGGAGATACTATCATCATTAATATCAATGGCAACGAAGAGAAAGTTTTCATTTACGGGTTTACACCAGAAGAAAGTCCCATCATGATGAGGGATAGAGATCTCACCGACGCCCAAAGGGACCTCGGTTCAGGCAATTCCCTTGAACTTCCCTTATGGATTTTGCCGACTCAATGAACCAGGAGATTGCAAAATAGAGAGATTTCAAATACGAAATTTCCTCACCGGCAACCACGGAGCGAACTCACTTTGATTAGCCAGAAACTGACTTCTCAAGGTCGTTCAAGTGCACGACCTTGAGAAGATTATCGTGAACTCTATTACATCTCGCATGAAATACGAGTTGCAAAATGCGAATCTACATTTGCTTTTGTAATGTGTATGCCCATAGATAAATCTCGCGGATCACCTCTAAAGTCAGCAACGAACTCGGCAGTTTTTGGACCATTCACAACTTCTATAATTCTTCCATACCCCATCTCTTTGCATACCCAATCGCCAACATAGGCGAAATGCCTAGGGCCTTCGTAAAAAGCGTTTAATGGAACTGTAAGGCCAAATCCAATATCGCTATCAAAAACTATTCTCGGATTTTCAATTCTGGCCAAACCGAGAAGTTCAACCTCTGTAATAGAATCTACTACTAACTGAGCATTTACGCGATTAACCGGTGGCTTAATAGCTAAAACATCTATTGCGTCTTCACTCTTATTGGATTCCGCCAGGACATTTGAAGCCATTAATACGATTGCCAATGCTAGATTTATTGCTTTCATTTAAAACCTCCTTTGGTTTTATGTTTTAATTTTGCAAGTTTACTATCCTAATACTTGCAGCTGTATGTCGATTTGATTTTCAGACCTTGTCAGACGGCACATGAGTACCATAATCAGATAAAACTAGATTCTTGTTTTCATAGACATTACCTCCTTAATAATGAAGCTCACAACTCAAATAGCTCACTAGACCTATCTTAGTTCGCTCTAGATCCTTCTTCTGTCTATCTACAGTAACGGCTCAGTAAAAACTAGAGACGATTTTGTCCCCATGAAAAATGTAGTTGTTTTAAACCCTAATCTAAAATTAGAAATGGACTAAAAGCCATGAAAGCCGTCACCAGAACCAAAGTGCTCGGGGAAATAGGTCCCACCATATCACAGGGGATACGCCTTTACCTATTTTCCCTTCGCTACTTGCTGCTCGCAGCAATTTTGATGAGATTTATCTCCATTGCCAATTTCAGATCCGGGTTTTTACGGCTCAACCATCTTGATTGTCAAACTAAGAGCACAAAGAAATGATTGAAGTTATTGAGAAAAGAGTCATATCGTAGATATCATTCGTGGATTGATTCAAGAAATGCAATAGTAGAGAACATGTCATATGTTAACCATGAAATTTCTTCACTGTCCCTGGTACTTTCGATTTTTTAATGGTGTAACTTTCCACCGATAGCGAGGCAATCTATCAGAGCCCACGTTTTCTATGATATTCAGCGAAAGCCATTCACGAATCCATCTGCGGGCAGAACGGCGGTTCATCTTGTAAAATGCTTCGATATCGCGGCTACTGAGGTCTTAAGTCTGCGGGGAGGATGATACTCCAATCTTTGGGCCGCCTGAAGAAATATCGATTGCCCTGCAATTCAATATGAAACTGCTTAGCAATCCTTCGGACGAGCTGTTTGATCCTGAAGGTTCCGCTTTCAATCGTATAGAAATCTTGCTCATAAACAAGATCCATAAGCAACCAAAGGGAAATTCCAAGATCACCTGAACCCACAATCAATGCGAGGCAGCGGGCCTGTAGAATCGGCAGGGTGGACGTCTCGTTCGTGCTCAAGAACGTTGCCGAATAGATATCCAGTACGGGACGTGTCATGCCTTCAAAGGCGACCTCGTTGTAAATATGACCTTCAATGCGATCTGAAATGATCAGCCAACAATCAAGGGGTAGATCTATTTTTCTTTCAGTATACCATTTGGGCAGTTGAGAAGGTAAGTAAACTTGAGAACCCACCAGAGTGCTATAAAACGTCACATTCGGATGGCATCGAAGCGCAATTCGTGATTCTAGCGGAAGCTCAAAACCTGGCACCTGCTCCAGCCAATAGTAAGTGGCAATGCACGAGATGGCCTCGCCGCCCTTTTCCTTAAAGATTGTTAAAGCATCCACCAATGACTGTTGCGCACGATCCATTTCTCCGACAAGAACATCATAAGCACCAAGAGTGCGGTGAAGTATTGCTTTGTCCTTCGTCTGGATTTCGATAGGAAAGAGACCGGCAGAGTGATCCAGAGCCTCTTTTGCTTCCCTCAACCGATTCGCAAATAATAAATACTCGCCCTTCGCCTGATAGGAGATTGCAAGTAAGGTTACATCCGCACTCTCTCGTTCAATCTCTTCGATCAGTTGATCTATGTGTTCGATGGCTTCGTCAATACGATCAAGATAGACCAAACAATCGCATAAGGCGATCTTTGAAAACTGATAGGTTTCCGAACCTCCTACGTTCACCTCGAGTGATTTTTGAAAACTCAATAGAGCATGATTTAGATCTAAGAATGCCAAGTATGCATTGCCCCTGATTTGAAAATACTTCGGAAACACTCTTTGAATATCTATGCGTTTTTTGGCAATAACCTCGTCGAGAATTTCAAACTGTCTTAGAGCCAGGTTGTGGGCACCAATATAGCCGAGCATAAATGCGAGACGAATCTGAATACAGATAGCTGAATCCGTGATTTCGCCCAACTCTTCTTTGGAGTACACTGGACCAAGAACTTGAAATGCGGCTTTTACTTCCCCGAGCCATAGATGAAATTGAGAGATGGCCGCCAATTCGGTCCAATTGTGCGGGGAAAGGCGCTTTAGGCGGCTCAAGAGTTCCTTGGCTTGGACGAATGAGCCCTTGAGCAACGATTGACGAATCGTTTGAATTAGGTTTTCTTTGTTTCTTTTCAAAATTAAGTTAACCTTACGAAGCTTGGTCGTCCACACACTCTTTGTCTTGGGCGCAATTCTCAATGCCCAATTCTGTTATTGGCTCGAATCCAAAAATAGGAAAACTCGTGGTTCCTTGAATTGCTAGTATACCAAAAATTTCAATGATTTTATAGTCTTGAAAAATGACAAAAATTCCTTAAAAGTGATTACCTGTTATCAAAAAAATGCTTTGCCCAAAAAACTGTCCGAGTCCAACCGCTACTTTGCTGTCACCTACGAAAGACTTACGACTTTCACGTGGCTTCCTTATTTCATGCTCCCGACTTAAAACAATGTATAGCAAATTATGGCCGTTTTGGGTAGAATCGAACTTGCCTAAAAAACCTATGTCATTTCAATATCTTCTGCGCGAAGGTGGAAGGTGTTGCTGTCATATGAAACACAACAGGAAGTGATTTCCACTTACTCGTGGCGGCCGCGGTGACGGATGAAGAAGATCCCAAGAGAACTAAGGTCAAAAGCAATGACTTCGTCGTTTTCCTTCCTTTAAGAGGGCAATCACTTCTGTCGCGACCCCGGCGCTAGCGCCCGGAGGTTGCCCCGAGACACTTCTGTCTTGGGTCGAGACAAACATCTGCCAGTATGGTCCTTTCTGGTAGACGACCTGGTGTTGGAACGGCTGAATTTTCCCTGAAACGAGTGTGGAATTAACTCTCTTCTGGGCCTCGGCATCCTCTTGGTATTTCTTATGGACTGGATCTGAGAGATCGAGACTGCCTGGTTCAACGGACGCCCCTCCACGTTTTGGGCTTATGGATTGGACTTCGCAGCCTACTGATTTAAATGCGCAATAAGCGCGTGAAGTCTCCGAAAGCCAGTGGCTAGTTGGTTTTCCTATATTTCCAAGCTGAAAGTAGTTGGTAAGGACGATCAGCACTTCGGCCAAGATCGATGCAGTCATATATTTCCTCCGTTTCTAATCTCTTCAGGTATACCAGTGGAATAGATTTCTGTCCATGCAAGCATATGCATTCATCCAATGCATTATTGCATCGTTCGTGGCACTGTGTTGAAAGTGAACAAAGTCCAAGACCGCTATTTCTAAACCAGTGCACGTACAGGATCACATCATATGTGATCGGCATTTTCAATGAACCCCTGCTTGACGAAAAACACGTTGCATAGATGATTCTCGATTTTTGTTTGGATCAAATAGTTCATCAGTGAATAATTTAAGAATCGACTTTAGATTACTTCTTGGCTTTTCTCCAACATTTAATAAAAATTCCTTTATCGCGGAACTAGCTTGAGCAATCACGAATCCTGCCCTCTGAACCGTGGGAAGCTGTGTTTGTTTGTCATCCTTAAATCGAAGTGTTGCAAGCTGAATAGACTATACAGCCGCGCATAAGTTCGGGGACATAGTTGCAATTTAATTTTAGTTGATTATACTTCTTTGCATGCAACCAAGATTCATTGAACTTCACCATAG